>JAHBVK010000065.1 GCA_019637555.1 Anaerolineae bacterium | reverse complement strand
AATGGCGCTAGCGTTCCCAAACCATCATGATAAATGCGTCCGGAAGTCAAACTGAGCAGCATCTGCTGCGGTGTGGTCAGCCAATCCGCCAGCGTGAACGGATGATGCGGATCGATAGCATAGGAGTTCTTGAGGAACTGCTCAACAGTCAAGATGCGCACGCGATGATTGACTTCACCCTTTGAAGTTGCCTGCATCCACGTCGATTGACCCTCAGGTACAACCGCGTAATTGGTCGGATAATCGCGGATCGTATAGGGCAGTTTACGGCGCAGCAATTCGTTGATCGATGTCGCGTAGCGGGCGTGATCAGCAGGCGAGAGGAACAGCAGCAAGCGCGGACCCCAATCATGATCCGTAGATTGCCCGGTATCGAAGCCAAGCACATCAGAGCCAGCACCGATCAGACCGGCGGAATAGGGAATCTCCGGCAGTTCAGCGTTCAGGATCGGTTTGACCGCTTCCTGATAGAATACTTCGCACAACTCCAGCCCTTTGATAAAAGGTGGCATCGTCTCCTCATTGGTGTTCATGAACATCGTTCGATTGTAACATTGGGCGCGGCATCAACTTGTGCAGGACGATATTGGCGGCGTATCGGCTGAATCGCTAGAATAGTTCCTCATAGTCTCAGGGGGAAATGAATGACAGCAAGGGGACCGATCCGGCACGAAATGTTATCTTGGGCTGACGTCGATAAACTGGTGGATATATTGCTTCCGCAACTGCGTTCGGCGGGCAGTTTCGATGGCTTGCTGATGATCACGCGCGGCGGACTCGTGCCCGGCGGCTTGCTCAGCGAGGCGCTAGACATCGCCTACATTCTTACCGCTGCCGTCAACTTCCCCGCCATGTCCGAACGCACCACCGGACTCGCTGCGCTGCCCACCTTCCTGCAATTCCCCGAAAATGATCTGATCGTCGGGCGCAAACTACTGCTGATCGATGACGTATGGGGCAGTGGACGCACCAGCACAGCGGTACGCCAGCGCTGCGAAGCGGCTGGAGCTTATCCTTTCACCTGCGTCTTTCATTTTAATCCTTACCGTTCGCTGTTCACCCGCGCGGAACCCGATTTCTACGGCGCGATCACGGATGCCCACATTGTTTACCCGTGGGAAGTGGATCGCGGCACCTTCAACATCCCGACGGGTGTGCCGGAAGCGAATTAGGAGCAGGCACTGCGGTCGTTGACGGTGATCACCGGAGGTTGAAAGTTTTGTCCGGTGCTTGTCTGGTCGAGGCTGCGGTAGACCGTAGACCGGAGGTTAAGACCTCCGGTTACAACACCCGGTAAACCCACTGAAGTGGGTTAAGAGTAGAAGCGGAACGCCACTGAATAACCCGATTACGCTTCAGCAAGTGATCCAAGCGTTGAGTCCCGCAGGGACTTTGTTCGTTCAGCACGGCAATTCATTGCCATGTTAACTGATACCTTCGGGTGATCGTTATGCTTCCCCTGCTCAACCTCGTCTCCGATAAACTCCGCGCGCTGCCTCTGGTGGTGCTGTACATCACTGATGGCTGCAACAGCCGCTGCGTCACCTGTGACATCTGGAAACTGCCGCGCCGCAACATGAGCATGGAACTGGTGGATCAATTGGCGGCGGAATTTCCCGCGCTTGGCGTCAAGCAGGTGATCCTGAGCGGCGGCGAAGCGATGCAGCACCCGCGCTGGCAGGAGATCGCGGCAAAGTTCCGCGCGGTGGGCACAAAAGTCATGCTGCTGACCAATGGCTTGTTTCTGAAGAAGCAGGCGCAACAGGTGATCGACTTCGTAGATGCGCTCACCGTCAGTCTGGATGGCGGCACCGCGCAAACCTATCAGGCGATTCGTGGTGTAGATGCCTTTGACGTGATCCTTGAGGGCGTTAGCCTGATCGCGGCGGGCGGCGTTCCGATCACCACGCGGACGACGGTGCAGCGTCGCAACTTCCGCGAATTACCGCTGATCATTGACGCCGCGAAAGCGGCGGGTGTCGGCAAAATCAGCTTCTTGGCAGTCGATACCAGCAATCACGAGGCATTCGGACCGCGATTCAACGATGGCAGTAGCATCCCGCTGATCTCGGTTCCGGATTACGCGCTGACTGCCGACGATCTGCCTGCATTTGCCGCCATACTGGAGCGTCTGGAGCGCGACTACGCTGCCGATTTCGCGTCGGGACGGATGGCAGAAAGTCCGCAGAAACTGCGCCGCCTCTATGATTATTTCGCCGCGCCCTTTGAGCAAGCCACCTTCGTTCCGCCGCGCTGCAACGCCCCGCACATCTCCACCGTGATCGAAGTCGATGGCACGATCCGCCCCTGCTTCTTCCTGCCTGCCAGTGGCAAACTCGGCGCTGAGGGCTTGAAGGCGGGCATCAACGCGGCGGAAGCTGTTGACCTCCGCCGCGCTTATCGCAGTGGTGAACGATCCGAATGCGCCCGCTGCGTCTGCCCGCTGTATCGCGGTCCGCGCTCACTGCTCGGCATCTCCTAATTACCAACTACCACGTTATCCACCATCATAATTCAGATAAACCATCCTCTTGACAAATAGACCAATTGATCGTATTTTACTATCTGGTTAATTAACCGATATAGCAAATAAGGCATTGCTTGATCATGATCATGGAGAGTGACGACAAACTGAGTCAGACCTTCGCAGCACTGGCAAACTCCACGCGGCGGGCGATCTTGGCACGCTTGTCAAAAGGAGAGGCAACCGTTAACGAACTTGCCGAACCTTTCAAGATGAGCTTGCCAGCTATCTCAAAGCATATCAAGGTACTGGAAAATGCAGGACTGATTACGCAGGGGCAAAAAGCGCAATACCGACCCTGTACCATCGACGCGGCGCCCCTGAAGGAAGTTTCTGCTTGGGCGGAACAGTACCGCCATATTTGGGAAGCGCGCTTTGACCGTATGGAAAGTTACATCAAACAGCTAAACAACAAGGAGCAAGAACAAAACAATGAGTGATAGCACCATCTCCAAAGATGCAATCGTGGTTGAACGCATCATTGATGCACCTGTAGAACTCGTCTGGCGTTTGTGGACACAGCCTGAACATTTCAAAAACTGGTACGGTCCGCAAGGCTTCCGTGTATTCGTCGCTGAAATGGATGTGCGCGTTGGCGGCAGGCATCTCTTTTGCATGGAAACAGATACGCCCGATGGCACCATGAAAATGTGGTTAGTGGGTGAATACACTGAAATTGTGCCAAACAAGCGCCTCGTCTACACAGATAGCCCCTCCGATGAAAATGGCAGATTGGTTCCGCTTCCCGCTGATGGAACGGCTGAGGCGCAGCCGCTAATTACTGAAGTTACCGTTCTTTTGGAAGATGTTGGCGGGCGCACCAGAATGACTGTGACGCACGCTGGCGTACCATCAGATGCCGGAGGAGCGAGCGAAGGATGGGAGCAAGCCTTCACCAAGTTGGCGAGCTACGTTAAGACTATCACCACAGCCTGACGACATCGTAAGTCAAATAATGCCTGAGCGCCGAGGCTCGATTCCCCTCTCCCGATCTGAAAATAAAGTGGAGAGGGGAGCAGAGTCGGAGGACGAAGTTAGTTCGCGAGCTGCGCTAGCAACGCCCGTACTGTCAGGCTAGGCGGCAAAATGGTCATCTTTGCGGAAACGCCCGTTTGCCACTAGCCTATCAGCCACCATCTGGCGGGGTTCGCTGTTGTATATCAGCTAGCCTTCTAACCAGCCGTCGGCGGGTTTTCCGGCGATAATGCTGGCGCTAGAATCAATACGGCGGAAGCTGATGAGTTCCGCCGTACTTTCCCTGTAGCGAGCCGAATTTACTCGCTGCTTGGCGTCATTACCGCTTGACCTGAGCAAGTACGCTGCCCGCCTGACGTTTCGGCGGTTGGCTGCGGTCATCGGAGCGGAAGCGTGCCAACTTCATCGCATCTTCCCGGAAGCGCCCGCTGGCTTCATACTCAGCGGAATGTGCTTCCGACTCCCACAGCGAAAAGCCGACGATCTGATTGGTAGAGGGATCGTGGACCAGGTACGCCTGTAACCAGCCTGCGGGTGGCGTTCCGCCGATCACTTCTTTCCATGCTGCGGTGAATTCTTCAACGGTTTCCGGTACGATTTCGGTGAAGACGATCCTTGCGTACATGATGTGCGACCTCCTGAAAAAATAGGGGCATCATCATCATACGACAAGTGATTGTTCACTTTTACATCCACCTTTTGCCCAAGAACTGCTCACCGTGTAGTAGACAAAGAAAAAGGGGATCAAGAACTCGTCTCGATCCCCTTTCCGGTTTGCAATCCAGAACGTAGGTTGGGAAATCTACCCTACAAGGCGTCCATTTGATACTGGCGCTGTCGCAGAGGGATTCTAACCCACCCGTTTCATGAACAGTACATCTGAATCCTACTTGGGATTCTCCATCTCCGGTATCGAGCGCATGTAAGACCCCGGCTCGACCGTGCGCGGCGTGCCTTCCTGACCTTCTGGCGGCGGCACGATCAGCATGTCTTTGGTGTAGATCGCGTCGCGGCGGTTGGTGAAGGACAACCGATAATCATGCTCTAAGACGATTGCTTCCGTCGGGCAGGCATCTTCGCAGTAGCCGCAGAAAATGCAGCGCAGCATGTTGATCTCGTAGGTCTTGGCATAGCGTTCGCCGGGGCTGAAGCGCACTTCGTCGGTATTCTCAGCCGCTTCTACCCAGATCGCATCGGCGGGACAGGCAGCAGCGCACAGCGAACAGCCGATGCACTTTTCCAAGCCGTTATCGTAGCGCTTCAGTTCATGGCGACCCTTAAAGCGTTCACGCACGGGGCGTTCCTGCTCAGGGTAGCTGATCGTCACCGGCTCTTGAAACAGGTGAGCACCCGTTGTCGCCATGCCGCGAATGATCTCTCGTAGAAAATTCATTTCCTAGTTCCTCGTACTCACTAGCTGCGCGGCGCGAGATTGCGTAGGACATTGCCGAGAATGGTGAACAAGCGGATCGGAATGCTGATCACGCCGCCAACCACGTTGAGCAACACATAACCAGCGCCGCGCGGTTGCAGCGTAACCACATCGCCGCGCAGTTGTGGCTTCGGGCGGTAAATGATCGCCGCCGCGATTAGCACCACCACTAAGAACACCGCCGAGCTGGCAAAGTAGGCGGTCTGGCTGTTGAACACATCACCGATGATCAGTGATACCGCCGTCCAAGCAACTGCCAGCAGCGCGACGGGCAGCATAAACTTCCAGCCGAACGACATGAGACGGTCATAGCGGATGCGCGGCAACGTAGCGCGAATCCAGATCATTACCGAGAGGAAGATGACCACTTTGACGCCGAACACCAGCGGACCCAAGATCGGCACCTGATCGACGAGGATGAAGTGATAACCACCGAAGAACAGGGCAATGGCGATCATGCTCACCGAGATCATGCTGATGTATTCCGCCATGTAGAACATAGCGAACTTGAAGGCACTGTACTCGGTGTGGTAGCCCGCCGTGAGTTCCGACTCTGCTTCGGGCAGGTCGAAAGGCGCGCGGTTCACTTCTGCCAGCAGCGCGATGCATAAAATCAAGGCGCTGACCGGATTCTGGAACACGAACCAGCTCAAAATTGGTGTACCCGACTGCGCGGCGATGATCGTCTGCACGTTCATTGATCCGGTGATCAGGATGGGGACAGCCATCGTTAGACCGAGGCTCAATTCGTAGCTCAACATCTGAGCGGAAGCGCGCAGACCGCCGAGCATACTGTACTTATTGTTGCTGCTCCAGCCCGCCAGCACAATGCCATAGGTACCCAAGCTCAACCACGCCAGAATGTACAGCACACCGACGTTGACGTTGGGCGCGAGTTCCAGCGGTATGCGGTACCAATTGCCGTCGAACCACGGGATCATCAGCGGCGGACCTAGCGGGATCGTCGCCACCACTAGCAGCGACGGGATCACCTTGATGATCGGCGCGATGAAGTAGACGAAACGATCCGCGCCCGCGGGCGTGATATCTTCTTTGAACGCTAGCTTAATGCCATCCGCCAGTGGTTGCAGTAAGCCCAGTGGACCAGCGCGGTTGGGACCGATGCGGTCTTGCAGGAATGCCAGCAAACGGCGCTCTAGCACCGTCGTGTAGGCGAATCCAGTCAGCAGCGTGAAGAAAATCAACGCGCTCAGGACGATGCTCCGCAGCACTTCGCAGCCTGCAGTACACGCCACAGTGTGCGCCTGAATATAGTCAGGCTGCCACCATGCCAATAGTTGCGTCAACCACTCAGGCATTCGCCATCACCTCGACTTTCCGTACCGCTCCTGCGACAGGGACAGCCGGAGACGGCTGGTCGCTGAGGTTCTTTCCAATCAACGCCACACCCTGACCCAACAGATGATCCACGCGCACCGTTGCGTTGAGCGTCACCAGACCATAGCTGACCGCCGCCGTCGTGCCTGCGCTCAGACCAAGCGCTTCGGCATCCTTGGGGTTCAGTGTGATGTAAGGCGCGTCAATGTGCGTGTGCATCAACTGGCTGGCGTAAAATTCCGGTTGCCGATCATAGAGTTCGGTCACCGGCACGATCAGTAGTTCATCCTTCTTCAGCTTGGGTTTGGCGGGCGCTTTCGCCTTTGCCACGTTGGGTGCGCTACCCAGTTCGCTGCTGGTCTTCCACTGTATACCCAAACCACCGTCGTTGTTGTATGCGGTGCCACCGTAATACAGATCCGCGCCGCCGACATCGGGGAACTGCGGCTTGGTTTCCGCCAGTTTAGGATAGCTCATGCCCGCGTAGTTACTGACCGCCTGCGTGATCTCCTGCATGACCGCCGCGACGGAGAGCTTTGGCTTCGCGCCGCCCATCAGCCGCGTGATGCTGGAGAAAATGCGCCAATCGGGCAGGGTGCCTTCCAGCGGCTGCTGCGCTGTGTAGAAGCGCTGAACGTGGCGTTCACCGCTGGTGGTGCTGCCATCGCGCTCCAAGGTCGCCTGACGCGGCAGTACCACGTCGGCTTGCAGGGCGCTCGGCGTCAGGAACATTTCTACCGCCACGTTGAATCCAGTCTTCAACAAAGCGCCGCTAAGAGCATCCTCGCCAACCAGATCGGCATCCGCGAGGAACAGTACGCGCGGACGCTGCTCAAGGATCGCTTCGGTGGCTTCGCTTGTGAAGCCCATATCGAAGGCGCCCTGTGTATTCGCACCTGCCCACACCGCCAGCAGACCATTGTTCAGCTTGCCGAAGTTGCCGCGATCAATCAATTTCTTGGCGGCGGCTTTCATCAGTTCGTAATGACCCGCGCGATCCAGCCCTTCGCCACCGACCATGATGACCACATTCTGCGCGTCACCGAAATCGACCTTATCCAGCGCGGCGATTGCTTCGCCATAACCGAAGTAGACGCGCTGACGTGCCCAGCGATCCATCTCAGTGCGGCGCGAATTGACCGTGACCACGCGCGCACCACGATCCGCCGCGCCCTTAACCCGCAGATACCACACGGGTGCTTCGTCTTCGAGATTGGAGGCGATCACGACGATGGTCGTGCCCTTGCCCATATCCTTGAAGTTGCTGCCCGCCGCGAGACCAACCTGCGCGGTGATGTCAGCACCAGTCATGTGGTAGGGCCACACGCCGAGCTTGCCATTCGTGCCCGTCGTCTCGACCAGACGGCGCAGTTCCCACAGATCTTCGTTGGAGAGCAGTGGACCGGCAATCGCGCCGACGCTGCCTTCTGCACCCTTGAGATGCTCGACGATCATGTTGTAGGCGTTTTCCCACGTCGTCGGTACAAGGCGTCCGTTCTGACGCACCATCGGCTGCGTGATACGATCCGCGCTGCGCGAGTGGTGATGACCGAAACGACCCTTATCGCAAATCCAGATTTCGTTGACTTCTTCGTTCTGGCGCGGCATGATGCGCTTGACGATTGTTTTACCGCCCGCATCACGATCCATACGCGTGGTGGCGCTGGTGTTGCAACCGACGGGGCAGTGCGTGCACACGCTCGGCACTTCCGTCAATTCCCACGGACGCGCGCCGAAGCGGAAGTCCGCTGTGGTCAGCGCACCGACGGGACAAATGTCGGTGGTATTGCCGCTGAAATAGGTATCGAACTCAGGATCGCTAGTGGTCACGATCTGCAAACGGCGTCCGCGTTCGTGGAAACCGAGCACCGGATCGCCTACCACTTCATCCTGAAAGCGCGTGCAGCGGGCGCACTGAATGCAACGTTCCCGATCAAGGTAAATCAGATCGCCCAGCGGATAGTGCTTGGCAAGGTGAATCTTCTCGTCATATACAAAGCGACTCTCGCCAGCGCCGTGCCGCATGGTCAGGTTTTGCAGCGGGCACTCGCCACCCTTATCGCAAATCGGGCAGTCCAGCGGATGGCTGGTCAGCAGAAATTCTATGATGTCGTCGCGGGCGTCCTTGACCATTTGCGTCTGCGTGCGGATCGCCATGCCATCGGTGACGACCAGCGTGCAAGCAGTCACCAGCTTGGGTGCCCACTTGACCAGCAGATCGCCTTTATCGTCGCGCAGCAGCGGACCAAATTCCTTTTCGATCTGGGCAGTGCCTTGCTCGACCAAGCACATCCGGCACATGCCTACGGGTGCCATTTTGGGGTGATAGCAGAAAACCGGGATGTCATTCCCGATCATCTTGGCGGCATCTACCAGATTCGCCCCCTTCGGCACCTGATATTCAACGCCGTCTACGATTAATCTGACAGTCTCGGTCATTCGAAAGTTCCTCCGAAAAAGACCCGCTGATTATATCTCGATTTAGCCTTCGATCTCGACCCGCCGTAGACCCTGTCGCGCACGGTCTAACACGGATCGATTCAAATATTCCCAATCAGTCTGGCGATCTGCCGCCAAGCGCAGCGCCGTCATAAAATCGCTGGCTGCAAGTTGGTACTTCGCCAGTTCCAGATAAGCTTCGCCGCGCAGTACGTAATTGGCGGGCGCGTCGGGATGCCGTTCGATGGCATCACTCAGTACAGCAATTCGCGGCGATAGTGTCGGCGATCCGGCGCTGGCAGCACTTGCCGCTGGCGCTTCTTCCTGATCCACTATCGTCGCGCTGACATCTTCTTCAAGCTCACCATCATCAGCCATCATCGCGGAGACGATGCCGATCATGGGCGTCAATTCTTCAACACCGTCCTCGTCCGACTCTACTTCGCTGACGATGGGAGCAGTTGGCTCCGCAACCTGCTCGCTTCCCGCTTCAGCCTGTGCTGCCGCTGCTTGCAACTCCGAGTCCGATTCGCCCGGAATCGGATCTGGATCAAACCGCTGCGGCTCATTGGAGGGCCAATCGAAGTAGTTGGACATCGGCGCGCTGTGTCGTCCTTAACTCAACAAAACCAACTAGTCCGCCACATGTGCACCGACTGCCGCTTTGTTGGCAGCGGGCTTGGGCGCAGCGGCGCTTTTGGTTCCGGCTTTCGGCTGTTCCACATAAGCCAAAAATTCATCGCGCCAATACTTCAACGCGCTCATCACCGGACTGGTGGCGAAATCGCCAAGTGCGCACAGGCTCTTGCCCAGCATCTGCCGCGCCACGTCCTCGATCAGCTTGACGTCGTTGGGCGTCGCCTTCTTGTGATAGATAGCGCTGAGGCGCTGCTCTAACCAGTACGTCCCTTCACGGCAGGGCGTGCATTTGCCGCAGCTTTCGTGCCGGAAGAACTTGATCATCTTGTAAGCGGCATAAACCATATCGGTGCTGTCGTCCATCAAGATCACCGACGCCGAGCCGAGTACCGATCCCACCGCCGCCACGTCTTCGTACGTCAGCTTGGTGTTCAAGACCTGTTCAGTAGCGGGCAGCAGTGGACCGGACGCGCCGGAGGGTAGGATCGCCTTCAACTGCTTGCCACCGCGCACGCCGCCAGCCACTTCCAGCAGTTCGCGGAAGGTGATGCCTAGTGGCAACTCATAGTTGCCGGGCTTCTCTACGTGACCGGACATGCAGAAAATCTTAGTGCCGGGACTTTTCTCCGTGCCGATGCTCTTGAACCATGCCGCACCGTTGACCAGAATCGGCGGCACATTCGCCAGCGTTTCCACGTTGTTGATCACGGTTGGGGAGTCGTACAAGCCCTTGAGGGCAGGGAACGGCGGCTTAACGCGCGGCTGACCGAGTTTTCCCTCGATGCTGTTGAGCATCGCGCTTTCTTCGCCGCAAATATAGGCACCCGCGCCCCAGTGGACGAAGACATCGCAATGCCAGTTCGAGCCACCAATATTCGAGCCGACCCAATTTGCCTTGCGCGCTTCCTCGATCTCGGCTTCGATGTTGTAGCCCAGATCCCAGAACTCGCCGCGTATGTAGATGTAGACTGCTTTCGCCTGAATCGCATAAGCGCAGATTAACGCGCCTTCGATCACCTGATGGATGTTCTTCTCCAGCAGTTGGCGATCTTTGAAGGTACCCGGTTCGCTTTCGTCGGCGTTGACGACTACGTACTTATCCATCTGCCCTTTGGCGATGAAACTCCATTTCAAGCCCGTCGGGAAGCCCGCGCCGCCGCGCCCGCGCAAGTTCGAGTCTTTGACCAGATTGGTCACCTCATCGGGAGCCATCGAGAGCGCCTTACGCAAGCCCTCGTAGCCGCCATTCTTGGCGTAGACTTCGTACTTGCCAATATCGGGTATGTCCAGATCACGAAGTAGGATGCGCGGATAATCGTTCGCCATAAGTGTTAGTTCCCCGGAGCTAACGCGCTCTCGTTACTGTCTTGCACCATCTCATTTAACAACGGACTTGTTGGCGCAGCCTGATCCGCTTGAACTGGCTGATCTTGATCCTGATCGTGGGGAGTGTTTTGCTCACCCTCCTCCTGATCTTGATCACCAGCGATCCATGCCACCAACGCGCCGAACACGATCAAACTAAAACCGCAGGCGCTAACCATCGGACCGATGTACAGCACCATGCCGATCACGTAAGCCAGACCAAGCAACCCCGCGATCACCAACCCACCAACCCACTGCCGCTTTCCCGTTCGCAGCGTGCGCAGCGCCATGACCGCCGCCGCCAGCACAATCACGTATACGCTCAGGTCGATCAGCAGTCCGGCAGCGCCGCGAGGACCATTGCCCGCCACAGCCAAGCGCTCCGGGTGTGTGCCGTAATCGTAGGGGATACTATCCTGCCCCAAGACGGGCCAGCGAAGCAGCAGCAACGCCGCGACCACCAGCCCGATGCCCAGCAGCGCGATAATCATCAACCCGCGCACCATATCCGTATTGGGATCGCGTACCGCTAGCTCAGTGGTAGGGACGATCACGGGTGGTGGGGTTGGTGTCGGCTGCGCGGGTGCGTCAAGCATCGGCGGTCAAATTCCTGCTGGTTCGGTTATTTCCCGTTCGCCTCAGACCGCCACTGATCTAACAGCTTCTTGGTCTTTTCCATATCCAGATTTTCGTGGAAATGGAAATTGCATTGCAGCATCGGCGCGCGGTCGCAAGCTGCCAAGCACATCACATGCTCAACGGTGAACATCCCGTCCGCCGTTGTCTCCCCCTCTTTAATGCCGAGGTGATCCAGCAGTTGATGATGGTATTCCTCAGCACCGCGCAGCGCACAGGGGAAATCGGTGCAGACCTGCAGCCAATATTTCCCTTTGGGCGTCTCGCGGTACATGGTATAGAACCCCGCGACGCTGCTCACCTGCGTGGGATCGAGTTCGCACAGGGTCGCCACTTCGTCAATCGACTCCGGCGTGATGTAGCCGTATTCTTCCTGTGCCACGTAAAGCAGCGGCATGACCGCCGAACGCTTATCGGGGTACTTGGCGAAAATCTTGTTGATGCGTTCCTGATATTTCTCTGACAGCACGTCTCTTGCTCCGCTGCAAAAGCTATTCTCAAGCTTACTAATCGCCCATTCAACAAATCAAATTAGGCGGGAAATGATATAGCCCGACGCTAACACGTCGGGCTACTAATTTATCTTATCTATCGCAGTCGCCCAACACGATGTCGATGCTGCCGATGATACCGATCAGATCAGCCAGCATCGATTTCGATGAGATGTGCGCCAAAGCTCCCAGATGCACAAACGACGGCGTGCGGAAGTGGACGCGGTGTGGACGGGTGCCGCCATCACTGGAGAGATAACAGCCCAATTCGCCACGCGGACTCTCAATCGCCACGTAAACTTCACCCTTCGGCGCTTTAAACCCTTCCGTCCACAGCTTGAAGTGATGGATAACCGCTTCCATGCTGTGACCGAGTTCGGCGCGGGGCGGCGGTGCGAATTTGCGATTGTTGGTGCGGAAGGGACCCGGCTTCAAACGTGCCAACGCCTGCTTGACGATCTCAATGCTCTGACGCATCTCGCGCACGCGGCACAGGAAGCGATCATAAACATCGCCATGCTCGCCTAGCGGTACTTCGAACTGATATGTTTCGTAACCGCTGTAGGGCATCGACTTACGAATATCCCAGTTGATGCCGCTGGCACGCAGTACCGCACCAGTGCAACCGAGCGCCAGCGCATCTTCCGGCGTGATCACGCCAATGCCCTGCGTGCGGTCAATCCAGATCGGGTTGTTGTCGAGCAGCGCTTCGTACTCGTCCATCTTCGCGGGGAAAATATCAATGAAGTGCTGCACGGCGGGCACGAACTCAGCAGGCACATCGCGCCACAAACCGCCGGGGCGGAAATAGGTGCTCATCATGCGCTGACCGGAAACCATCTCGAAGATGTCCAGCAGCATTTCGCGCTCGCGGAAGCAGTACAGGAACACGCTCATCGCGCCGAGGTCCATCGCGCTGGTGCCCAGCCACACTAAATGGCTGTTGATGCGCGTTAGTTCCGCCAGCATTACGCGGATCACCTGTGCGCGTTCGGGCACATCAATTTCGCACAACTTCTCGATAGCGAGGTTGTAGGCGAAGTTGTTGCCCATTGGATTGAGGTAATCCATGCGATCCGTCATGGTGATCGCCTGCTCGAAGGTCTTGGCTTCCATGTTCTTTTCGATGCCAGTGTGCAGGAAGCCGACATCGGGCAGACAGCTCACGATGTCTTCGCCGTCAAGCTCCAGCAGCACGCGCAGCACGCCATGCGTCGAAGGGTGCTGCGGACCGAGGTTCAGCAGCATCGTTTCGCCCGTCAGCGCACGTGGGGAGATCAGGTGCTTGATGTCCTCGACCGACCCTTCCCAATGTTCCGCGTCCGCCACCTTGCGCGCATCCTCGAAAGCGGTATCGCGCTGTACTTGGGCGATCTCATCGAGTGCCGCCTCGAATTTGGTGATGTCTTCATGCGTCTTATCGACCATACCGAACCCCATGTTCTCTACACGCGCTTTTCAACGTGGCGACGTGAAACTATTCTTTAGCGTAGGGCTTCCGACGATTGATGTCATCGTAATTGAAGGAGAACTGCACCTGTTCGTAGCCAAGTGGGTAATCCTTGCGCTGGGGGTGACCTTCCCAGTCATTCGGCATCAAGATGCGGCGCGGATCGGGATGACCCTCGAAGATGATGCCCATCAGGTCGAGCGCCTCGCGCTCCTGAAAGTTGGCGGAGGGCCAGACCGAGCAAACGCTGGGAACACGCGGCTCCTCAGCGGGCAGCAGTGCCTTCAAGCGCAAGCGCCGATTGAAGACCATCGAATAAATGTGGTAGCACACCGCGAAACGTGGTTCCTGCGGGTAGTAATCTACCGCTGTGATGTCTTCAAGGAAGTTGTATTCCAGTCCTTCGGTATCACGGAAGAACAGGCAGGCGTCAACGATCTTCGACGGTTCGATGATCAGCGTCAATTCACCGCGAAACTCGATCACTTCCTGCACCGCATCTTTCAGCGTCAGTTGGGCAAGTTCCACTGGATCAAAAGCAGTCATAGCGTTTCCCCTGTGATCTTTCTTACCACTTACGCCCAATCACGGATGTGTTCGCCGCGCACCTTTTCGTGCAGCGTCAGAATACCGTGAATCAACTGCTCAGGACGTGGGGGGCAGCCCGCCACGTAGACATCAACGGGGACGATCTCGTCCACGCCTTGCACAATGGCATAGTTATTGAAGATGCCACCGCAGGAAGCGCAGTCACCCATCGACACCACCCACTTGGGGTTGGGCATCTGATCGTAAAGCTGGCGCAGCACCGGAGCCATTTTGCGCGTCACACGTCCCGCCACGATCATCAGATCGCTCTGACGGGGGCTAGGACGATTCAACTCCATGCCGAACCGCGACATATCGTAATTCGAGGCTTGCGTGCTCATCATCTCGATGGCGCAGCACGCCAAACCAAACAGCAGCGGCCACATAGCGTAGGTGCGACCCCAGTTCACCGCTTCTTCCAAGCGTAAGGTCACCACGCCCAAATTGCCGAGCTTGCTTGCTACTCCCATTCCAACGCTCCTTTACGCCATGCATAGACGTAACCAACGAGCAAGATAGCGATAAAGATTCCCATCTCGATTAACGCGAACAGACCGACCTGTCGCGCTACTACCGCAAAGGGCAAGAAAAAGACTACTTCAATATCGAACAGGATGAACATCACCGCCACCAAGTAAAACTTGACGGGGAAGCGGCGCATCGCAGGTCCGATGGGCACCATGCCGCTTTCGTAGGGTTCCAGCTTACGGCTGGTGGGGCGGCTGGGACCTAACAGGCGGGAGATAACCGCGAGAATCAAACAGACGACTGTTGTTAGGATCAACAGAATCGATATGGGCGCATACGTATCCAGTATGGACATAATTTCCCTATTCGGATGTAATGCGATGGCTGCAAAATGGACTTTGTGACATTCGGAACAATTCGACAAATTATATCTCGTATCTCACCAAAAGCAAAGACCTCCGGAACACGAAAACGCGCTTGGAGGTCTTTGGTCTGGGGTCAACGCCTTGTCGTAGCATTAGAACTCGAACGAATGCCTAACTTTTTTTCTAGTTCTGCATCCACGCTGTTCAGCCGAACACCCGTCATACGGGCGAGTTCCGCTTCCAGTTCCCGCCGCTTGGCGTCGGAGGCAGCCTGAGCCGCATCCTTCGCCCGCTGATAACGGGACTTCGCCCCGCTGCGCACCTGTTTGCCGGGTGCGGGTGCGAGGAACAGCATCACCATCGAGCCAAACGCCAGACCGAGGAGCGCCCCCACGACGAAAAGCAGCAGCTTTCGCATCGGTATTCTCCTTTTGCGCTCTGCGCGGGCGTGTTGCCTGATTCCGATTATAGCGTAGTTTGGCTGGCTGCGTTCCAAATTGATACTAAAAATCTCAGTGGAGTGATCCCTGCATCGCCAAATAATCCAGTATCGGCTGATAATCGCCGGATCGATCAGGGCGCAGCGTGGCAGCGGCGGTGTGCGGCGTCAGCAGCACATTGGCATTCGGATCACGCGCCAGCGGCACCAACGGATTATCCGGTTGCAGCGGCTCGTATTCGTAGGTATCCAGCGCCGCGCCTGCTAATCGGTGTTCACGCAATGCCGACGCCAACGCCTGCTCATCGATCACGCTGCCGCTGCCCAGATGCACGACTAGCGCCGTTGCTTTCATCAGCGCGAAAACGTCCGCATTCACGAGCCGATCTGTCGCCGTACTGTAGGGCAGCAGGGAGACCAGTACATCGGCGTGACGGGCGCACGTCTCAACATCCGCGTAGCTGACAGCCAATTCGCGTTCGACCTGCGCGGGATACGGCTGCCGCTTGTTGTAGAGCACACCCACCGGACGGAACGCGATCAAGCGCCGCGCCAACTCTACGCCGATCTCGCCCATGCCGAGGATCGCCACCGTCTTGCCGATCAAGCCGCCAATATCGTTGAAGCCGAGCCAATTGAAGGAAAAGGTATCCTCATCAGTGCGCTTGGCTGGCAGTCCGTGATCGGCGGTCATAGCTGCCTGCAATCCACGCCCTAGTTTCTTTACCAGCGCGAGGATCATCATCATGGCGTGTTCAGCGCAGTAGATCGTGCTGATCACAGGCTGCGATACCACCCGCACACCAGCTTGCTCCGCCGCCTGCACATCTATGTCGTATAGCAGTGATCCCAAACGTAGGATCATCTTAAGTTGTGGCGCGGTTGCGATCATGCTCGCTGTCACTGGCTCGGATCGCTCGGAGATGATGAACTGCACTTCGGGCAGTAACTGCCGCAGTTCCTCCGCTGACGGACGCCGCCGCATGATCACTTCCAGCGCTGGCGGTGCAGCTTGCAGCGACCACTTCTGCTGTCTCTCACCACGATCCGTTAGGAACAACACTTTAGGCTTACTTTGACTCAATCCCGTTTCCTCACATCACCAAGATCGATAACGGGGGCTGTCACACCCCCGATTCTTCCCCTACAACTTCAATATTGTTTTAGCGCTTCGCCCTCACCCCAACCCCTGTCCCGCCAGCGGGAGAAGGGTGGCGCAGTCGGGGTAAGGTAAACCCCTCGGTTCCCCCTCTCCTAATCTGTATTCAGATTGGAGAGGGGGGCAGGGGGTGAGGCTAACTACACCAGCGCCTGCACGTCCTCGATCAGAATCCAGCCTGCCCGCAGCGCCATCAAGGCGGCATCGGCACGATTAGCGACGCCAAGCTTCTCCATCGTAGTCATCAGTAACCGTGTCACCTGTGTGTCGGTAGTATTCAGCCGCTTGGCGATCTCTGCATTGTCTTCGACTCCGGCAGCGATGTAGCGCAGCACGTCGTGTTCATCCGCCGTCAGCGGATCAACCGCGCCGATATTGCGGATGCCATCGACCAGCTTTTCCGCGATGCCCTGCCCCAACACCAAGCCACCGGAGTAGACATCGCGCACTGCTTTGAGCAGTTCCTGTTCACTGGCGGTCTTGAGGATGTAGCCGTTCGCCCCGTTGCGCAGCGCCTGCATGATCAGCGGTGTTTCATCGCGTCCGGTCAGGATCAGTACTTTGGCGTTGGGATTGTTCTTCTTGATCTGCGGCAGCGCCATCATGCCCGTGATTTTGGGCATATTCAGATCGAGCAGCACCACATCCGGCGAAACTTCCTTCGCCAGTTCAATCGCTTCTTCGCCGTTGGAGGCTTCACCCACGACGGTAATATCGCCCGTCATATCCAGATACGCCGCCAGCGGTGCACGGATGATCGCATGATCGTCCGCCAGAATCACGCGGATTCGCGGCTGACGCTCGGTCAACTGCATGGTCGGCGCGGCAGAAGGATCCGGTCCTTGCAGTGCCGCCGCCATCGCCGCTGCCGAAGGGTAGCGATTTTCCGGCAGTTTCTCCAGCGACTTCATAATCACCGCATTCAGCCAATCGGGAATCGTGTTGTTGATTTCCATCGGCGGTACAGGGGTTTTCGTCACCTGATACAACAAAATCGTGGGGATGTCGTCCGCGTCAATCGGCAGCGCACCTGTGACCAATTCGTAAAGCACGACGCCGAGCGAGTACAGATCAGTTGCAAATGACAGCGGTTTTGCCTGCGCCTGCTCTGGCGAGAGGTAGACGGGGGTGCCGATCACCGATCCCGGTGCGGTCACGCGCTTACGAGTGCCATCGGAGGGGATCGCCAAGCCGAAATCCATCAGCTTGATGCCGCCGTCAGCAGTCACGAAAATGTTAGCGGGCTTGATGTCGCGGTGGATCAACCCCATGCGGTGCGCGTAATCCAGCGCCAGACAAATCTGATGTCCCAATTTCGAGGCGACTTCCGGCGCGGAGGGGATGTAGTCGTACAGCGGATGACCGCTGACCAACTCGACCACGATGTACACATCCTCACCGTCGCGCCCCACATCATAGATATTCATGATGCCGGGATGATTCAGCTTAGCAACCGCCAACGCCTCCTCCGAGAAGCGCTGCTTGGTCGCGCTGTGCGAATGCGGCAGCAGCATTTTGACCGCCACCGTGCGCCGCAAGCGCAAATCCGTCGCGCGGTAGACTATCGCCGTCGCGCCCTCACCGATCATATCTTCTAGCTGATAACGATCACTAAGTTTTCGTCCGATCATTGAAGCCCACCCCCGGCTCCTACCCATGCTCCACTACTTGAGTGTACTCTGAGGTTGCCTGTTCACAAAAGAACTGGTCAGACCCGTTGACAAACCATAACAACCCAACAATATGGTCATCGCGATCACCTTGATCGCCGCCACGCCGATCAAGCGCGTTTGCACGTCACCCGGTGCGATCTGCGCCCATAGCAGATGCAGCAGCAGTGCCACGATCCCGCCGATCAGCACACTAACGGTAATCCGACTCTGCTTGCCCTGCGCGGTGATCCATGCGATCAGTGGCGCGCTCAGGCAGACTGGCAGAGTCATCCAACCGATCAGCGCGAGGATCGGCGCTGCACTGGCGTAAGTGCTGCCTAATGCTAGTGGGGCTAGAATCGGCGCGGTCAGCGTGCAGCCGAGACTAAGGGTCACCCCGATCAGCGCGTTGATCAGCAGATCGCGCCGTAATAAGCCTCGATCTCCCAAGCGCTGCACGTAACGCGGCAGCGCCACCACTCCCCATGCCGTCGGCACGAGCAGGAGCACGTTCAGCACGCGAAACGGCGCAGCATACAGCGCCAGCGGATCAATCGGGGCGTTAGGGATCGTATGGAATCGCTGCACAATATACAGATCCAGCGATTGAAACGCCGCACCAGCTAACGCCACCAGCAGAAACGGCAGTCCAGCGCGAAGAAGATCAGTTAGTTGGTTAGGGATGCCCTCACCCCCCAACCCCCTCTCCCGCAAGCGGTTAGAGGGGGAATCAGAATCCTGAGTCTGCGTAGGGCGAACCCTCAGCGCCGCTGCCATCCCGACCACATTCCCCACCAGCAGCGCGATGATCGCCGCTGCCGCACCATCAATGCCGCTTAGGGGCAAGATTAACGCCAGCGCAACGGTGAGCAGCGAGACCGCCAGCGTCCCGACTGCTTCCAGTATTGCCGCCGCGCGGACTCGTCCCTGTCCGGTCAGGATGGCGGCAGTAGATCGCAGCACCGCGCGTGGCAGCAAGGCGATCCCACCGATCAACAGTAGATCGCGCCTGCCCGTCAGATCACCCGCCACAAGGACCAGCGCCGCTGCCACTCCCCCGCCGATCACCATGCGAATCCAAATTGCATTGTAAAATAGCGATGACGCGCGACTAGAATTGGCGGCGCTGTCGCGGATCAAGATCGCGTCCAACCCGAAATCGACGACGATGCCAGCTAACCCGATGCTGGTGGTAGCGAGCGAGTAAGCAGCGAACAGATCATCGGTCAGCCAGCGCACCAGCAGCAGCCCGACGCCAAGGCTAACGATCTGGCTGACCAAACGACTGGTTAGCAGCGTCAGAAAATTGAGAGTCGCGCGTGATCGATGCAATGAGAGATCCGATTGTCCGAACTAGAATGTGAAAGTCGGATGACGCTTATTTTGCGATAATAGCCTTAATTGGCAGATTTCGGAAGCTGACACCCGGCTCTGCAGCAGCAATTGCACATTACCTTGCGGAAAGGAGCACCATTATTTCCCCTGAAGTTGCGCTAGTCATCGCGCTGGCGGTGATCTTGCTGGTGGGCTTGCCCCTCATATTTTTCGTCGTGCTCAACCGTGCGCCTCGCCTCGCCCGCACTCTATTGATGGTCAGTACGGACGATGTGGCGCGCAAATTGGTGATCACGTCGGCGCGGCGCGTGGGCTATCAAGTGGTGCACGTCTATCGTCATGAAGATGGCTTGGAAAAACTGCGCCAGAACATGGATTTACGCATGATCGTGATCGATGATTCGGTGCCGCAGTACGAAGCGGGCTTGATGCTCTCGATGCTCAAGAGTATGCCCATCGGCGTACGTCCGTTGATCCTGATCGTAGACAGTGCCGAGCTAGGCATGACCGCGCCTTCATACCGCGCGGAAGCGGTTGTCTCCCGTCCCCTCTCGGAAAAGGCGCTGGAAGATGCCATCCGTCGCGTGCACGAACGTCTCGAAATGTTGGGCTAGTTCGTATTTACCCCACCCCGACGCTTCGCATCAGCGATAAACAACAAACACGGCGTTGCAGCGCCGTGTTTGAATTGTCAGTAACCAATTGTGGTGAGCACTACTATTTCAGCTCGGAGCTTTAGCTCCGGGACTAGTGCATCACTCACTTGAGCTTTATCATCTCAGCACTCAGCACTCAGCACTCAGCACTCAGCACTCAGCACTCAGCACTCAGCACTCAGCACTCAGCACTCAGCACTCACTAGTGTCCCGTGCAGCCCTGCAAGCCACTGCACACTGCGTGACACACTTCCACATCCGTTCCCACGTAGCCAATGTAATACTCGTTGTTATTCAGCGGCAGCGTGTAGGCATAGGCGCAGGGGGTCAACCCTTGAGCACCGGAAAGTTCGCTGTTGCCTAGACCAACGCAGCCGAGGAACAGATTAGGATCGCTCACCAGATTGCGATTGATGATGATCACCGCGCCCGCTTTGGTCGGCTCAACTTGCTTCAGGTAAACGCGCCCTTCGATAGCGCCTGCCTTCTGATAGCACTTGGCGATCTCGTTCGCGGCAGCGACCATCGCTGTGAGCTGCGGTTGTCCAGCGCCTAACGCCGTTGCACCGGCGATCTTGGTGATTGTGTCCTGAATGTCAATCGTGTTGGTGATGCTGTATCCCGCTGGAGCAGGCATCAGGTTAGCGGCGCTGGTATCCTTGACGCCACCAGTATTGTTGCAGGCAGCGAACAGGGCGGCGAATACCAACAGCATCGCCATTAACGTGCCTCTTTTCGCCATTTGCGTCATCTTCATGTCTTAGTTTCCTCCATATCAGATCAGATGCTTCGCCGTAAATCGTTGATTAGCGTGCGGGCAAGATGATGTACAGCCGTTGCAGCAAGCGCAGTAAATCATCCTGCGAAAGTATCCCCGGCGGCACGGTGCTGTTGAATGACGGGTTATAGACGAGCAGCACCATATCCTGATACAACAACTCCGCGAGGTATAAGTTTCCCGGTGCGTACAAGATCGACTCGTCGCCCAAGCCCGCTAACTGCTGTGCGCCCGTCGCCAGCGTCTTATCCAGATCGTAGCGCGCGCGCGCATCGGCTACCGTTCCGGTGATGAACAGCACTATCGGGTAGCGCACGCCAGCCGTCGTTACGTATTCGAGCGTCACGCCAAATTGATCGGTGACGATTGTTGTGGTATCCAGCCGCAGCGGATCGAGGAAGCGCGGTGCGGCATTAGCGAATTGCTGCGCGCGGGTCTGATCTTCCGTCGGCGTCATCATGAACGGCGAGAAGGTTTCCGTCGCGCCGATGACCAGCGTCTCCGCTGGTAGCTCCGTGCCCGTGCCGGAGAAGCGCGGTGTCCGTGTTGGTGGGCGCGGCGTATCGGTCACTGGCACGGTATTGGTGCGCGTCGGACGCGGTGTACGGGTCAGAGTCGCGGTGCGAGTCGCTGTCGGCGGACGTGGCGTCAGCGTCACCAGAAAACTCGGCGCAGTGGGGATGATCAAGGTCGGTGTGATCGCGGCTTGGGTAGCGGCGTAGGCGATAGCAGTCTGGGCGCTATCCGTCACCGCCGCGCCGATGAAGGTTCCCGTCGAAGTTGGCAAAAAGCTGATCACTGTGCCTGCGATGTAAGTGGTCGCATGGCTGGCGATCTCGATGTTCAACTGCTGCGGCGTCTCCGGCGTACTCAAGACCATGATGTTAGCGATGGTGTACGCTTTCCACGGTCCATACTCCTCATCGATCTCTGCCTTGAACGCATCCGATCCGGCAGCATCCGTCGTCGCGTAGCTGAGGATGATAAACGTGCCGCTGAGATTGCCTACTACTGCCTCGAACTGCACGCCTTCCGTTGCTTGCCAGGTATCGTTGGGCACTTCCAAGCTGCGAATATTACTTATCTGCACACCCGCCCGCTGCAAATATGCCAGTAGATCGTGAGCGCTGATCAGTGGCAGCGCGATCCGCGTTGGCGTCGGCGTGCTGGATGGAGTGTTGACGCTGGAGACCAGCATACCGCCCAGTACCACTACTACCACTAGTAGTACCACTACCAACCCGATCATCAACTGGCGGGCGTTTGGCGTAGGAGCTTTTCCCGACGCGGGTGTGGTCATGGTGACACGCCGCGCCGTTTGCGTCTGAGTACGCGCTTGCGTGGTAGTGGGAGGCGGAGGTGAAGCAGGGGCAGGTGGCTGCGGCGGACGCGCTTCTTCCTTCGGTTTGGTTGGTCCGGTAGGTGAACTAGAAGGCTGCTGCGGTCTAGCTTGTGCTTGCTGCGCCGCCTGAGTACGCCGCTTGCGTAGCTCGTCGCGCAGGGAACGTTCCTGATCGGGCGGTGTATCGCTCATGCAGTCTGGCTTACGCTATCTCTGCTTTGCCGTGTCGTCGCTACTGCGTTTCGATCTTAACGGGCGAAATGGCGGAAAGCTTGCCATCTGCCGTTGTGATCATGATCGACACCGGACATAAGCCTGTGTTTGCTTCCGCGCTCTTGATCATCGGATTCCACTTGAACGTGCCCGGAACATCCTCGTTTAAGAGGAGTGGACGTTCATCAATAATTCCATCGCTATCGGCATCGAACGCTTTGCCAGCGGATTTGGTGGTGTACACCTGCAATTGATCCAGCGGCACGTTGGTGAATCCAGTGACGAACATGCCAGTTTGATTCACATCCGGCACGGCGATGCAGCGGGCTTGCTCGATGCGGATTTCCTGTGCGCCCGTTTCTTCTTTGTGCGCGCCCAACGCGCCAGCCACCAAGCCATAATTGCGCTGGGTCGCCAAGCCGAGCAGCAGCCCGATGGCGATGACTGCCAGCGCTACCAACGCCAGAATCAGCGCGTATTCAGCCAGTCCCTGTCCACGCGCGGATCGCAGACGTAGAGTCCGCTGCTGTCGTGAATGGATCAATTTCTTGCTGCTACGCATAGCAATAATCCCCGTTAACTTACTCCACATGTGTTGTAGTATAGGAGACGAGTCGTTACCGCGCAACCGTTTTTTACACGACGTTTTGATTGTGGCTGGTATGAGGAAGTGATGGTGAGCAGCGTACCGGATGATCTGATTCACACCGACTCCTCACTTGATGGTGGCAAGCAGCGTAAAGTGGCTCTAGTATTTCGCTAATGATCATTAACGCTGTGTTATCGGCTTACCCTCACATCTTCTCCATCAGCATTTCCCCGAACAGCACCGGATTACTCTTTTCGATCACCAGCGTTTTTGCCTTGTGGAAGCGCATGAAATCGCGCATTGCCACCGCCACCGCCGCGACCATCTCCTCATCGATCTGAACGTTCGGTTCAAGATGGATCACCTTGATCCGCAGTACGCCCGCGCTGCGTTCCAACTTGGGATCGAAACGCCCGATCAAGCGATCCCGGTACAGGATCGGCAGCGAGAAGTAACCCCAGCGCCGTTTCGGTTCAGGCACGTAACATTCTAGCGTTTGGAAGAAGTTGAAAATCTGCATATCGCGGCGTGCGCCCCAGAATAAGCTGTCGAACGGCGTTAGAAAGGTCGTCCGCGCGGGCTGCAACGCGCCATCCGCCGCCTGAGCTAGCACTTCCTGATCGTCGCGGTGGATGATCAGAGTGCGGGTCTTGCCGTCGCTACTATCCGCTTCCACCTTGACGAACACGCCCGCCGCGATCATCTGTGCCAGTGCATCCTTGACGCCCGCGCGACCAGTGTGCGTGTAATCTGCGGCGTGCAGCGGTTCGCAGATGCCGTGCGCCCGCACCGCGCGTTCCAGATAGTAGCGGTTGCGTTCTTCCAGCGTCGGTTCACTGCGATCCACCCATGCAGGCAGCACCCGATCCGTCAGATCATAGACGCGCTGGAAGTTCATCCGATTGGCGATCATGAACTCGCCTGTGTTGTAGAGATGCTCCAGCGCGATCTTAGCTGGCTTCCAATCCCACCACGATCCGCGTTTGCCCTCATGTTCAAAATCGGAGGTGCGCAAACCTCCCTCGCCCTGAATGCGCTCCCGCACATGATCCAACATCTGCTTGTTGGTCTGGTTGCTGACCCACGTCTGCCACCAGTGCCGATTTTCCTCGTTGCGCCAGCGTTTGATCGGCAGGCTGTAGCGGTAATCGCGCAGCGGGATGATGCACGCCGCCTTCAGCCAGTATTCAAACGCCCGCCGATCATTCACTTGCGCATCAGGCTTGCCCTTCTTGCTCTTAGCACCGCCCGCTGCCTGCTTACCATTCGCGCCACCGCCGAAGGTCAAGCGATCAAGCAGCGCCGGATCGTAAGTGCCGAGGCGACTCCACATCAGCAGATAATGACTGCGATGCACCATTTGTAGTGTATCGATCTGCACGCACACCAACTGATCCACCACGCGCTCAACATCCTCAAGAGTCGGCGGCGCGGCATCAGCAGGCGGGGCGGCGGCAAGCAGCCCCTGTGCGTTCAGTGCCATCGCTCGTACTGCCGCCAGTGGATACACCGTATGCGCTTTGCGGGCAGCTTTTTTAGCAGGTGCTTTCGCAGGTGCTGTGGTCACTGGTTTTGCCGCTTTTGCCGTTTTCGCTGCCTTGACTGCCGTCTTTGCCATCACCACTATCTCCGCGTGCAGATTGAAAGTGAAACTAAGAATTAAGAAAATTACGTCTGTTAGTATATCCAAACATTTGTTCTAAGGCAAAGAGCATTTTGGGCTAAACTGGCGGCGAACTCAACCTTGACATCCAGCCGGATCGCTGGATAATTAGCGCCACATTCTAGTCATGCCGAGGTAGCTCAGTTGGTAGAGCACCGCACTGAAAATGCGGGTGTCGCCAGTTCAAGTCTGGCCCTCGGCACTTTTCTTACCTCGTTCTCACTTCCCTATACCCGATTCAAACTTTCACGAAATTTTGGTTAGGATGTCCTTGCGTCAATCGCTACTTGATGCTAGAGTACGTTAACCAAACTTGGTATTTGGTTTCAAACCAAAGCGGCTAAGTTTGTTTGTATGCCCTTTGATTCTTGTTACATGACGCGCCTCTAGCCCCAAAGACGCAAGGAGTTAAGCGGGATGGCAGAAAAAATACTGGTCATTGATGATGAGGAAACCACAGTACAACTGATTTCCTTGCTATTGGAAAGACGCGGCTACGAGGTGATTAAGGCATTTCGCGCAGAGGATGGTTTGCGTAAGGCGTACCGCACCCATCCCGATCTTGTACTGCTGGACATTATGATGCCCGATATGGATGGCTGGGAACTCTGCCGCCGTCTGCGCGAACTCTCCGACGTACCGATCATTTTCCTGACGGCGCGCAGCGAAGTAAAAGATGTGGTCAAAGGCTTGGAACTTGGCGCGGATGATTACGTGGTCAAGCCTTACGACAACGACGAACTGATCGCCCGCATCAAGGCACATCTCCGCCGTGCGCCAACGCCACCTGCCTCCGAAGAACTGATCTTTAACGGTGGTGATTTCCGCATCAACTTCATGAACCGCGAAGTGCGCGTGCGGAACAAGCAAGTGCATCTGACGCCCAAAGAATTCAATCTGCTCGGCGTGTTGGTACGCAGCGCCGGTCGCGTGATCACCCGCACCGAGCTGGTCAAAGAGGCGTGGGGACCCGAATACAGCGATGCCATCGACAGCCTCAAGCTGTACATACACTATCTGCGGCAGAAGGTCGAGCAAGATCCCAACCGTCCTGAGTACATTCTCACCTCGCGCGGCGTCGGCTACCGCTTCGCCGGACGCTAACGCCACCAATCACAATCACAATTTAGCAACCTCCGGCGCTACCTTCCCGTAGCGCCGTTTATTTGTCTGCACTATCCACCAACAACCAGATGGGCGGGTTACAAACCCATCGGCATCAAGCTAAGGCGATAGGTAGCGGATCAATCACCGGAGGCTAAAGCGCTCCGGCTACAAGGAAATACCCCTAAACCCGACTAAAGTCGGCTTCCACTAACTAGCGTGGGTTCGTGATCGCCGCCGTCGGATGGACGGTAGCACAGGCAGAGGCGGCTTCAGCCGTCTTTTACCTGATTTCAGGTGTAGCCGGGCTGCTTTAGCTCCCGGCGCTGACTGTAGCCATCCGTAACATAATGCCAGTGGGTTTCCTACCTCGGTACTTCGATCTTCGCCAGCAGATGACGCAGCACCGTCTCCGCATCCAACCCTGCGATCTCCGCTTCGGGACGCAGCACCAAGCGATGGCTGAACGTTGGCGGCACCAGTTCCTTCACATCATCCGGCAGCACGTAATCACGACCTTGCACCGCTGCGTAGGTTTTTGCCGCCCGCAGCAGATTGACTCCGGCGCGGGTGCTGGCGGGCAGCATCAGATCACCGCTGCGGCGCGTCGCCTCAAGGATGTTGGCGATGTACGCCAGAATCCCATCTTCCACCTGTACGGTTTGCACCATCTGCCGGATCGATGCCACGTGATCGGCACGCAGCACCGCAGTCAAGCCAGCGGCGTCAATGTCGTGCGCGTCAAAGCCATGATGGGAGCGCCGCAGCACTTCCACTTCCTCGCTGGTGGGCAGATAGTCCACCTTCAGCTTGAACAGGAAGCGATCAAGTTGTGCTTCCGGCAGCGGATAAGTACCATCCATCTCCACCGGATTCTGCGTGGCGATGACCATGAACGGCTCGGTTAGCGGCATCGTTTGCCCGTCAATACTGACCTGCCGTTCCTCCATCGCTTCCAGCAGCGCGGCTTGCGTCTTGGCAGGTGCGCGGTTGATCTCGTCCACCAGCAAAATCTGCGTGAAGATCGGACCGCGTTTCAGGTTGAAACTGCTCGACTGCAAATCGTAGACCGTTGTGCCTACCACATCGGAGGGCATCAGGTCGGGTGTGAATTGCAGGCGGCGGAACTGCACATCGATCAGTCGCGCCAGCGTTTTCGCCATCAGCGTTTTGGCGGTGCCGGGCACACCTTCCAACAAAACATGCCCGCGCGTGAACAACGCCACCAGCATCAATTCAAAGGTGCGCTCCTGCCCGACGATGATCTTGCTGCTTTGTTCGCGCAGGCGAGTGACTGCCGCTTGCATGGCGGCTGCGGGTTGTGTGCCTGAAGTCATCGTTGTTACGGTAATCCTTTCAAAAACTCATCTAAACGGGCGACGAGCGCGACCAATTCTGTTTCGCTGATATGCTGCTTGCCCAACGCGATCAGTAATCCGCGCAGTTCCGCGACATCGACGGCGGCAGATCGATAATTGACCGCCCGCAGCAGTTCGCCCGCGTTCAGCGTCGGATCGACGGCATAGCGTGCCGCCAATGCCCGCCGCAACTGCTGCTCGTAATGCTGCTGCACCTCGCGGCGATCCCCTGAGCGGCGGAACAAGCCCGCGATTGCCTGCACATACTCCACTGATTCGCGGCGCTGGCGGTGCTCCGGCAGCGGGATCGGCTGTCCGAAGCGGCGTCCGCGTGATGCTAGAAACAGCAGAGTCAAGCCGAAGGCACTGAGTACACCGAGTCCCGGTGCGGTGTTATACAGCCAGCTATTCAGACTGCGAGTGTTGTCGTTGATCCCGTGCGACCCCTCATCGAAGGCAATCACCGCGCCAGCCGGAACGCCAGCCAGCAAATTGGCGATCAAGCTGCCGCTGCCAGCCTCCCGCAAACCCAGATTGGTGAATGAGCGCAAAATGCTGACTACCCACAGCCGTCCTCTGCCAACTTCTTCCGAAACAACGACGGCATTACCCCCGATGCTGCGATGTACGGCGACTTCAGCATCTGCCAAAATCTGTATCTCGCTAAAGGGGATACCTTCGATCCGGTCAGGTGCCGGATTAAGCAGTGTAGGAGCGTTGACGACCACTGGACTTGCTGATACCGATAAAGCTCTCAGACTCAATTGAAACTTTTCCAGCAGCGGATTCAGCGTAAACGGATCGCCACCCACGATCAGCGTATGTCCTTGCCGCAGCCAGCGATCCAGCAGATCGATCTCATCCCGATCAAATTCGGTTAGCGGATAGAGGATGAAGAGCACCTCGACGGCGTTCTCCTCCAACTGATCCCAATCGCTCACGGTAACGATCTCGTAACCACTGCGTTCAAACCATTCCCGCAGTGCCATCGCGCCATCCCGATCCGCGTTGTAGATGCTCAACGGTATGTCATTAGTGGGTGCACTTAGTAAGGTACTGAGTATCAGAATCAGCGCTGCCAGCGCCACTACTACGTAATAGCGCCGATCCGCGCGTGGGATGTTCAGGAAGGTTGCCATAAGTGCGCCACCTTCGTTCGATAATCTTCGTAGAATGCCTGATCCACAGCCTCGTTCCCGTACCACACATCATCGAAGATGCCGACCACCTGTCGCAGTCGCTCTTTCAGCGCCGGATTGCCCCGTACCTGATCGACGTGTTCGCGGTTGGTCAGCGTGGCATCGTAGCGCAGTGAGCCTTGCTCATCCAGCTTGAGCAGTGCAGCGAGGTAGAGGTAACGGATGGCAGCGCGATAATCCGCGATAGACGCACTCTGATCGGCACGTTCGACGGCTGCTGCTCCGGTAGCAGGCTCATCCGACTTTGCCTCATCGCCGGGCAGACGGATCGCGCGGGTGTTCAGCGAACGAAACAAGGTGACACCCACCAGCAAGATCAAGCCCACGACCACCGCTACCAGCAGCACCTGCAACGCTGCCCCTAGAAAATCGGCGTTAGGAGCAGATAAGCTCGGCTGATTCGGCGCGGTTAGTGTTGGCTCTACGTCATCCTGATACTGAAAGCGCGGATCCTTGAGCACCGCAGCCAGATCGCTCAGCGATAACGCGCTGAGCGTTGAGCCGCCGTTGGCATGATAGTTGAGCAGACCACGAATCCGCATCGACAATGCTTGAAGTGAATCCCTGCTACTGACGCGCAGTGGTGTGGTTAACCAGCTTAGATCAACATCTAGCGTCGTGCCATCGTCCGCAATCTGCTTCACGTCCGTCCACTGCGGCAGCAGTTCCTGAGCGACGCTGCGTGCGTTTTCTGAGGTCACACCCTGCGCCAAGCGCTCGGCAGTGGCGCTCAGGCGTGACCAGAATTCGGCAACCGTGATCGTGGAGCCATCCTGTGCGCTAATCGGCGTTGGCAGCGCCACCCCTAGACCTGCCCAGATCGCGCCAAGAAGCAGGATCAGCCCCGCCAGCACGGTAGACCGACGCTTCATCGTTAGCGCGGCAGCGAACCAGCGCCGGGGATTAAGCGCAGCAGCAGTTCAGTTGAGCCTTGCAGCACTAATACGAACAGCAGCGCCACACCGATGATGATGCCAATGTTGATCAAGTCTTGTGTTGATAGCGAATTGGGAATAGGTGGCGACTCGACATCGCTGGGACGCGGAGCGGCTGCGCCACTTGATGCCAGCGCGAGATCGAGTCCTTCGAGGCGGTTGCGCGTATCGTAGTACAGCGCTGTCTGACCAATCGGCGTCAGCGGCGTGATCACGATGCTAACTAGCAGCGAGCTAATCGTGGTGACTGTTTGGTAGGCGCTCAGATTCGTTGTACCGACCAGTACCCCCGCTACCAGACCAATCGCCGCACCCAGAATCAGACCGATCACACTTAAGATGAAGAACAAGCCCAGTACCGTCCAGAAGCGGCGCTTGCCTAATCCCCATGCGCGGTTGATTCCGGCGACCGCACCCACGTTCTCCAGCAGCAGGATCGGCGTCATCAGACCGGAAATCGCGACGGCGATGTATGCCACCAAGCCGATGAGCGCCGCAAAGATCGGTGGGCACGCCAGCGATACCAGTGTGCCAGCAAAAAGGATCGCCACCAGTACGATCCACAGCAGAACATTGCCGATAATCAAAGGTACAGCACGATTTAGCGCGGCGCTGAACGCTTCTCCGATGGTGGCACTCCGCCCTAGTATTTTTTCCGAGCTGATGTACGTGATCACACCGATCAGCAGCACATTCTGCACCAAGGCAATCAGCAAGCTGATGATCGCGCTGCCGCACAACTGCGTCGTCATCTGTGTGGCTTGAGCCTGCGTCAGCCTGCCGGAATTGACCAGCGCGGCGTTCGAGGTCGCCCCCACCCCGAGTGCCGCCTGAATCAACGTTACCGGAATCAGCACTGCAGCAGTGATGACTAGATATAGGAGTAAATTTTCCCGATAGAGTCTGAAGGTGCGATCAAGGACTTCCAGCAGACTCATGCGCGGAGTGGATGCGGTGGAGGATTCCATGTCGAAAGCTCCTTCCAGGAACCGAAGCAAAAATGAAGGGGCAGCGATGCTATTAACTTCACACACAACTATAACCGATCAAGGTCATTTCACACGTCATTGAGTAATAACATAATATAGCCAGCGGAGTACCCCTGACGCGCAAGTTGGCTCATAATGGTATTTGAAGCAGTAACTCATTTAGGGAGGCGCAACTTTATGTCTACTTCGTCTACTTCCTCTACCTCTCTACTCAATCGCGCCAAGCGGCAGGGTACACCGCTAATCGATGGCGATCAGGTGACCTTCGTCTGGCAGGGTGAGCATCCTGTGCAGGTAGTCGGTGATTTCAACTACTGGGCGACCTTTTTTGAGCAGCCACTACTGATGGAACGCGCTGGCACGAATCTGTGGAAGGCGACAATCACACTGCCGCGTGATGCCTACGGAGAGTATCACTTTCTACAGGGCGATCAGCACTTTCCTGATCCACTGAACAAGCGCACCTCTCCCAACGGCATGGGCGCGACCAATAACGTCTTCTGGATGCCCGATTATGCACCTTCGCCGCTGGCAATCGTAAACAAAGAAATCCCGCACGGTGAGGTTACCCGTTACGATCTCAACGGTGGCTGGTACTACGCTGGCACGAGTCGCACCGTACATCTCTACAAGCCGCCCACTGACGAACCTACTCCGCTGCTGATCGTGCTGGATGGCACGCAGTACCTGCGGCGTTCCAAGATCAACGTGATCGTCGATAACCTGATCGCGCAGCAGCGCATTCGTCCGATCAGCATGGCGATGGTCGAGCCGAGCAAGCGCATCCGTCTGCACGAATATGGCTGCAGCGATGTCACTGTCGCCTTTATTGTGCATCGTCTATTTCCACTCGCTAGCGCTCACCTCAATCTGCTGGATTATCATCAGCACAGCGGCGTACATGGCATGATGGGTGCGTCCATGGGTGGATTGATGTCACTCTATACTGCGCTGCGGGTACCGCATCTGTTCGGCAAGGTGCTCAGCGAATCCGGCGCGTTCCTATCCGATCATCTCTACTTCGACAGCGTAATCTTCGACTTGCTGCCGCACGCGGATCGCTCAAACTACAAGCTATACATGGACTGCGGCTTACAGGAGTGGTTCATTCATCCCAACCGCGAAACCTATGATCGGCTGAAAGTATGGGGCTACGATGTCACCTTCCGCGAACACAGCAGCGGTCACAACTACCCCTCATGGCGTGATCACCTTGCGGATGGGTTAGTGCATTTGTTTGGACTATAGGTTTAGGCTATGAATATTGCCATTATCGGTGCGGGCATCGCCGGATTAGCCAGCGCGTGGCTGCTTGATGCGGAACACCGGATCACGCTGTTCGAGCGCAACGACTTCCTCGGTGGGCACGCCCGCACCGTTCACTTCGAGCATCAGGGCAAGAAGGCATATGCCAATCCCGCTTTTGGTTACATCGCGCCGCGCATGTATCCGCACTTCATCCGCCTGCTCGATCTGCTGAACGTGCAGCGCCACCCCTCGCCCACCTCGGTGACGGTACATTCCAGCAGCAGCAGTGAGCCGCTGTTCATCACGCCTACACTGTCACCGCTGCGTCTCGCGCCCGTCGTGATCCCCAAGCATCTGTCGCGTTTGCTGGCAGTCCAACGCCTGACCAGCGCCGCCTGCAGCCTCGATGATCACGATGATTGGAGCACCTCACTAGAGGAGTTTATCGAGGCGCAGCCGCTTTCCGCCTTCATGAAGCACCAACTGCTCTACCCGTGGATGGCAGCGCTCAGCGGCTTACCGATCAGCGAGACGAAAAGATTCTCTGCTCGCGCCGCACTCA
>JAHBVK010000064.1 GCA_019637555.1 Anaerolineae bacterium | reverse complement strand
CAGGCGACGGCGCACGGATCGCGCTGCTCAACCGTCAGCAGCGGGTTGAAGCGTTGACGTTGGTACGAGCGATCAGTTATATAGAGACTGCCACCGATCCCAATTTTCAGCAGGCGTTTGTGGAGGCGATCCATATTCCACACGCCAGTGCGGCATTTCCACATCTGGCGGAGATGCTGCCACAGCGTCAAAATCAAGTGCGAAAACGACGTACCGTGACCATGAATAGTGCTTCATAGATATGTTCTTTAAGAGCGTTCATTTACAGCGCTAAGGCGTAGGTAAAGCTCATGGTCATGAAGCAAGAATTACAAATCGACGCGCTGAAGTCCGCCATGAAGGATGTCGAGCGCGTGGTCGCTCCCCTGCCTAGTGTGGCGACGGAGAAACTGCTGGATGGTGGTTGGACAATGGTCGATGTGGTCGGGCATCTGATCGCCGTTGACGACATCATGTTCCGCCGTTTCCAGCGCATGATGGAAGAAGATGATCCCGACATCATCGGTGAAATCCCCGACAGTATCTATCGCGGTCAACATGTACCCTTCGCCTCGGCAATGGATCGCTGGCGTTCGCTGCGTGGTGAGATGTGCGAGTGGTTGGAGAAGCTGCCGCCCGGTGCGCTGAACCGCCACGCCCAGCACAACGAACGCGGCAAGATCAGTATTCGCACCGAAGTACAGGTGCTAGTAAATCACGACACCGAGCACTTGAATCAATTGATCAAGATGCGCGAGAACTGGGAACGGAAGAACCGATAATGGTAATAAGTGCTACGAGTACTACAAGTGTTGGAGTGCTTACCTACACATCCGCTGGTTAGATGATTTTGGTACTATGGCACTATCAGGCACTTTGGTGCTGCTTTTAGCACCTAGCACTTTAGCACTTGATTTCTAGGGAGTGGGGATGAGCGACGAGATCGATCTGCAAGCGTTGTCGTTGCCCGATCTGTTTCAGCAGATGGGCTACGATTTGTACGATGGGTTGGCGGAGGAAGTAGAGACAGAAGTCCACGAAGCGCTGCGGCGGGGTATCACTGCCTACGAAGTGATGACCGATGGCTTGGTGGCGGGCATGGATGTGGTCGGCGCGGATTTCCGCGACGGCATCCTGTTCGTGCCGGAAGTGCTGATGGCGGCGAAGGCGATGAAGGCGGGCATGGCGATCTTGCAGCCGATCCTTGCGGATACGGGTGCACCCAAGGTCGGCAAGATGGTCATCGGCACGGTCAAGGGCGACATCCACGACATCGGCAAGAACTTGGTGGCGATGATGATGGAAGGCGCGGGCTTCGAGGTGGTTAATCTGGGCGTCAACTGCGATGCCGAGAAGTTCATCAACGCGGTCAAAGAGCATCAACCCGATATTCTGGGAATGTCCGCGCTGCTGACGACCACGATGCCTTACATGAAGGTGGTCATTCAGGCGCTCAAGGATAACGATCTGCGCAATAAGGTGTCGGTGTTCGTTGGCGGTGCGCCCGTGAATGGCGAATTCGCGGAGGACATCGAAGCGGATTTCTACTGCCGCGATGCCGCCGTAGCGGTGGAGACTGCCAAGAAAGTGATCGCCATCAGGCGGGGTATGTAAGCACCCATTAAAAGCCATTTTATTAATGGGAAAAATGGGCGAAAAATGGGTTATGGTAGGCAAATTTTGGAAAACGGTTGGAATGACGCCAACATTCGGCGTTTAAGCGATGATGATGGAGAGATCGGCGGACGATGGCTAAACCGAAACATGGGCGCTTCGGCAAGATGATCGCCAAGGCGGGGAAACGGGATGCGCTGGCGGCACTGATGCTGCAAGCGGCAACCGATGTGGAGACGCAGGGCGAAGGCTGCTACGTGTACACGATCAGTACCTCGGACTCAGATCCGGACGCGGTGTGGATACATGAGGTGTGGGAGACGGAAGAAGCGGCGAACGCGGCGCTGCAATTAGAAGCCGTCAGAGCAATGATCCCGCATGTGATGGAGCTGGTGGATCGCTTTGAGGAGTCGGTGCGAGTGGATGTGCTCGGCGGCGCGGGTGTGCCAGCAGTGGAGTAGGTAGATAGTATGTCTGCCATTGCACAGTACCAATGCATAATTATTCCTCTAGCCATTTGGCTTGCACTAATAATCTTTGTCGTTGTACGCGAATATGGTGTTGTGAGAAAGCTCCGCAAGACGGGCATCCTCACCGACGCTAAGGTAATAGACAATGAAGAAATATGGGTCCCCAGAGGAGGAGCACAATACACCATAACATACGAATTTCGACCTGAGTATAGCGACACAGCGTTTAGACGAATGCAAGTGGTTCCGTATGAGAGTTATTATCTTTTGAAGGGTTACGACAGGGTTAAAGTACGCTATCTGCCGGATAATCCTAAAGTCTCAAGATTAGCTGAAGTACATCCAGAGAATTACGCGCTTTTGCAAGTAACAGGCTTAATTATTGGTTTTGTCTTGGGGTTAATCGGCTTTATCATATTGCTTTTATTGACGCAGAGGGCGTAAATACACCCTGATGGGCGATACTGGAAATTTCGAGCGCCGCATAATTTACCTCACGCTTCTGTCTGCTGTCCAATGAAAGTACAGAGATAGAGAGAGGAACTCAGAGGATTGTTAACTGGTTATGCCTGCTGTAGGAATATTCACATAGGCATGGAGTAGCTTGTACCTTGAGAGGCTTACCTTTCACGTCCGCTGCATTCATTGAAGGCTTCAAGGTTACTATCGTTCTTGGTTCAATTGCAGCGATATTGTTAGTCCTGTGGCTTTGGCGTGAATATTCCGTATTGAGAAGACTGGATAACAAAGGTGTCCTCACCGACGCCCAGATCATGAAGCTTAAACTATTCCCCACTCGCCCAACTACTCGACGCCTAACATCTTATTTTGTAGAGTACCAATTTCGCACTGATAAGAGCGATGAAGTTCATATACGAGAGCAAATAATTAGTGGAGAAACTTATTATATTCTGAAAAATCAAGACACCGTTAAAGTGCGTTATTTACCAGAGAACCCTAGTATCTCAAGATTAGCTGATCAGCATAGGGACAACTATACATATATGTATCTTGTCGGCATGATCTTCGGCATGATTTTGGGATTAATAGGCATTGTTTTAGGACTATTCATATTCTTCAGAAGATCGATTTTTTGAGTGAACGTGCAAGCAGCACGTTGCCATCCCTGCAGCAAGAATGTTCCCCCAACTGCTACGATTAATCCTCAAATTTTGTTGAGCATGTCACAAAACACTGAACGATTCCGTCTTACCTCCACATTAAGATGACGCCGAGCGTTGGAAAGGCGACGCAGTGCAACCTGAACCTGATCCATTTGAAGAATACCGTTCGCTGTTATTCGCCATGTCCTACCGCATGTTGGGCAGCGCGATGGAGGCGGAAGACATCGTACAGGAGGCGTATCTGCGCTATCGTGCCACGCCGCCAGAGTCGATCCGCACGCTCAAGAGTTACCTGACGACCATTGTGCATCACCTGTGCGTTGATCATCTGGAAGCGCTCCGGGCGCAACGAGAAACCTATATCGGTCCGTGGCTGCCAGAGCCGATTGTTACGGGTGACGGCGCGGCGCTGTTCTCCCCGCTGCGCCAGATCACGGATCGAGAGTCGATTTCGATGGCATTTCTGGTGCTGCTGGAAAGCTTATCCCCACTGGAACGTGCGGTGTTCCTGTTGAGAGAAGTTTTCGACTACGAATACGCCGAAATCGCACAGATCACCGGACGCGAGGAAGCCGCCTGCCGCCAACTGTTCAGCCGCGCCAAAAAGCACATCAGCGAACATCGCCCGCGTTTCCGCGCCTCGCCGGAAGCGCATCAGAATATGGTCAACCGTTTCATGGACGCTTGTGTTGCCGGAGATATGGACGGGCTGATGAGCCTACTAGCAGAAGATGTCACGGTCTGGTCGGATGGCGGCGGCAAGGTTGCGGGCGCGGGACGGCAGCCAATTCATGGGCGCGACAAGGTGGCACGCGCCGTCATCGGATTACTGACGCACGTACCGGAAGGAACAACGATGGAAACAAGCGAAGTAAATGGACTGCCTGCGCTGCTGGTGCGGGTCAAGGAGCAAATCATTGCTGTGATCACACTGGAAGTGGAAGGGGAGTTGATCCGTGCTGCGCGTAACGTCGCCAATCCAGATAAGCTAGCGCATCTCAGTCTGATCCCAACGTCGGGTAAGGTGTGGAAGATAAAAGGCTAACTAAACAAGATAAATCAACTAAGGAAATGGAGACTAACTCATGGATAACACGATCACAGTCCTGCAAGTAATACTGGGCATTCTGCTCACGGTAGGAGGATTAGCCAAGATCTTCACGCCATACAACATATACTCCAACATGCCCGCCGTTGGATGGGCAAAAGAGTTCACGCCAGCGCAAATTCGCTTACTCGGTATGCTTAAACTGTGCGGCGGAATCGGTCTTTTCGTGCCGCTGCTGGTAAGTTCTATGGGGGTGATCGCCCCACTAACCGCCACTTGCGTTGCCTTGTATTTTGCGGGCGCAATAGCCACGCACTTCCGGCGCTCGGAATATCTGCACATGGTCGGCGTCTCGATAGTTTTCCTGCTACCAGCACTGTTGGTTGCATACGGAACGCTGATCGGGGTTGCCGTTTAGCATGTCACGACCAACCACGCGGAACGCCGACGGTTTCTAGCGCGGGAAGGCATAGAATATGAACCTTGTAATTTCAAAGGGCAAACACGACATTTGCATGAAATTCAAGGTTCATTTACAGAATTTATTTGATTGTGCTATTCAGAATCCCCTGTTTTGCCACTAAAATGGCGGAATGGAGGATAGCCAAGCTTATGTCCGCTAATTCCACACCCCTCAAACTGGAAGAATCCCTCGATCCACAGGATTGGGAAGCACTGCGCGAACTGGCGCACCGGATGATCGATGACGTGATCGAGTATCACCGCACGGTCAGAGAACGCCCTGTGTGGGAACCCCTCAGCCCACAGGAGCGAGAAACAATGAACGCACCGCTGCCCGTCGACTCCAGCGATCCGGCGGATGTATATGACGAGTTCGCACGGGATATTTTGTCTAATCCGATGGGTAACATTCACCCGCGCTTCTGGGGCTGGGTGATCGGCACGGGCAGCACCTCCGGCGCACTGGCGGAAATGCTGGCGGCGACGATCAATCCGAACGTCGGCGGTGGTGATCAGATCGCCTCATTGGTAGAGAAGCAGGTGATCGACTGGTTCAAGCAAATCCTCGGCTATCCTGAGACTGCCAGCGGCGTGCTGGTCAGCGGTGGATCGCTGGCGAACCAGACGGCGCTGCAAGTCGCCCGCTACGTGACGGCACGCAACGCCGGAGTCGATGTCCGCAAGCAGGGCATGATCAACGCGCCGCGCTACCGCATTTACTGTTCTGCCGAAACGCACAGTTCCGTCGAGAGATCGATGGATGCGCTCGGCTTCGGCAGCGACTCGATCAACAGCATTCCGGTGGACGATCAATACCGCATCGACATCGCAGCATTGGAAGCAGCGATTGCAGCGGATCGCGCGGCGGGGTTAACTCCATTCTGCGTGATCGGCACCGCTGGCACGACCAACACCGGATCGGTTGACGATCTGAACGCGCTGGCTGATATTTGCGAACGGGAAAAGCTGTGGTTTCATGTTGATGGCGCGGTGGGCGCAGTTGGCGCGATGTCTGCTGCGCTGCGTCCGCTGTTGGCGGGCATGGAACGCGCGGATTCAATTGCCTTCGACCTGCACAAGTGGATGTACCTGACGATTGGTATCGGCTGCGTGCTGGTACGTAACGGCAAGGATCACTACCGCACCTATACGCTGACGCCGGACTATCTGAAGCACGGTACGCGTGGACTCTCCGGTGGCGATCTGTGGTACAGCGATTACAGCGCCGAACTCTCGCGCCCTTATCGTGCGCTGGAGGTGTGGATGCTGCTGAAGGAACACGGTGTCGGCAAATACGGACGCATGATGGAGCAGAACGTCGATCAGGCGCGTTATCTGGCGGATCTGGTCAACGCTTCGCCCAAGCTGGAACTGCTTGCCGCCCCGCAACTGATGATCACCTGTTTCCGCTACCGTGCTGGGGGAATAGATGACGCTACACTGGATAAAGTGAACGAGGAAATGCTATTCCGCGTGCAGGAAGCGGGGATTGCTATCCCATCAGGCACGCGGCTGCACGGCAAGTACGCGATCCGTGTATGCATCGTCAATCACCGCACACGGCGCGAAGACCTCGATCTGCTGGTGCGGGAGGTGATCCGCATTGGGGATGAGATCGTGCGGAGTTTGTAGTGAGCGAGGCACGCCCCGCTCACTACATTTTGTCTGGATTATTTCAGCGGACTTTCGTTGAGGATTAACCAGTATAAGCCTAACTGCTGCACTGCACCGACGAACTCGTTGAAATCGACGGGCTTGCGGACGTAGCTGTTGACGCCCAGTTTGTAACTGCGAACCAGATCGTCCTGTTCTTTGGACGAAGTAAGGATGACTACGGGCAGCATCTGCGTGCGCTCATCGCCGCGAATGCGTTCCAGCACTTCCAAGCCATCAACTTTGGGCAATTTCAAGTCGAGCAGCACTAGTACAGGCAGCGGTTTTGGTTCCGTAGTCGCGTTGCCAAAGAGATAAATTAGTGCCTCTTCGCCATCCTCGACAGAAACCAGTTCGTTGCGCAAATTACTTTTTCTGAAAGCACGCTCCGTTAGCAAGCGATCATTGGGATTGTCTTCAACAAGCAGTATTTGAGACATAGATTTCTTCCTTGTCCTGCATGGTCATTCACAAGCGCGATCATCCAGCGTGAAGTAGAAGGCTGCTCCAGCGTTGATCACGCCTTCTGCCCGTACTGACCCACCATGTCGATGGATGACTCGAGCGACGATAGCCAACCCGATGCCTGTACCCGTAAATTCAGTCATGGCGTGCAGACGCTGAAATGCGCCGAACAATTTGTGCGCGTAAGCCATATCAAAACCCGCTCCATTATCACGCACAAAGTATTCCTTCGCATCATCCTTATAAATAACGCCAAAACTGATGCAAGCATCTGGCTTTTTGCTGGTGAACTTCCATGCATTGCCGAGCAAATTTTGCAGCGCCACTTGCAGCAGCCGCTTGTCCGCGCAGACCATCACCTGATCCTGAATCTCTAGTTTGACTTCGCGTTCCGGTTCTTGCGCGGCAAGTTCCGTCAGAATTTCGCGCACTACTTCGCTAAGATTAAAGTGCGAGAGGTTCATTTCCGTACGCGTAAAGCGAGAGAGCGCGATCAGGTCATCGATCAACTGCCCCATGCGCTGACTCTCTTTGCGGATGCGATTCAGGAAATCGCGTCCGGTTTCGTCCATCAGATCGTAGTAATCTTCTAGCAGCGCCTGACTGAAACCATCCACCGAACGGAGCGGCGCCCGCAGGTCATGGGACACGGAGTAGCTGAACGCTTCCAATTCTTTGTTCGCCGCTTCCAGTGCGATCCCGCGCTGCTCCAGATCGTCGTTGAGGCGGCGGATCTCCCGTTCCACGCGTTTGCGCTCGGTGATGTCGTACTGGATCGCCAACAGGCTCGGTTTACCGTTCAGTTCCACCTGTTCGACAGAGAGCAGTACATCGATCACCTCGTGGGACTTGGTGTGCATCTGAATTTCCACGTTGCGGACAGCGCCCTGATCACGGATCGCTTCCAAGATGATCAAGCGCGTTTGATCATCCACCAAGCCGACATCCGTAGAGGTACGCCCAAGCAGTTCCTCGCGGCTAAATCCGGTCATTTTCTCGACAGCTTCGTTGACATCGATCCAGTGACCATCAGGCAGTGAGGCGATGGAGATGGCGGCAGGACTATCTTTGAATGCCTTGTAGAATTTTTCTTCGGACAGGCGCAGTTGCTCGGTTCGTTCCTGTACCCGCCGTTCCAGATCGGTATTGAGTTCTTTTGTTTCCTGATACAGCTTGGCGTTATCAATCAGCAGTCCGGCTCGGCTTGCCAAGTCTTCCGCCAGCGCCAAGGTGCTCTCGTCGTATTGGCGACCCGATTCTGCCATGACCAGTGAGATCGTGCCCAGCGCGTGCCCGTGCGCCACCAGCGGCACGATGATCAGCGATCTCATTTGTAGTTCCCGCAGCAGGGCGGCGTGCTTTTCATCTTTGGCACTGGCAAGCAGCAGATCTAGTGGTAACTGCGAATAGAACTCCGGTTTGCGCGTGCGCACGACATTGTAGAGTCCCACTTTACTATCGGGATCGCTGGGGTATTTGCGTTCCAGTTCAAACGCCAGCTCGATCTTACGTGGATCGCTGTGCACGACGGCGATACGTTCTAGCCTGCCGTCCTTATTCAGAATGTCCACGCTGCACCAATCAGCGATCTGCGGGACCGCCAGACTTGCTACCTGCTTCAGCCGATCAGCGTAATCGAACGATTCGGAGAGCATCCGACTGGCATCAGAGAGGAAGGTAAGTTGATGTGTGCGCTCTTTGACGCGATCTTCGAGCGTTTTGGCGTAGTTCTGCAACTGCGTTTCTTTTTCGGTGATGGAATTCGCCATCATGTTGAATTCATGCGACAGTGCGCCCAGTTCGTCGGTGGAGGTTTCGGGGAAGCGCACTTGCAGTTCGCCACTACCGAAGCGAGAAACACCATCTTTGAGCGCGAGGATCGGGCGCGTGATGGTGCTTGCCAGTCCCACCGCGACTAAAGATGCTCCAGCCAAGGCGAGTCCGGCGATCAACGCCAGCGTTGCGGCGAAATTCTGGACAGGCTCTAATGCTTCTCGCTGATCGATCTCGACAACGAGGCAGAGGTTGCGGGTTGACAGCCAACGGTAGACGGACATCACCGCGACGCCGCGATAGTCAGCGTCGAGCAGCGAACCGCTGCTGCCCGCCAGACAACGGCGCACGCCTTCTGTGCGGATGCCGCGTTGCAGGATCGCCGGGTCGGAAAGCTGGCGCGGCTGAGTCACAAATAGACTGGATGTGTTCACCAGATAGGCATCGAAGGTACGTCGCAGATCAGAACTGCGCCGGATGATCTCGCCCATGTTGGGCAGATTGAAGCGCCCCGCCAAGACTGCCAGCAGTTGACCCTCCTGCGTCCGAACAGGTGCGGCAGCGGTCATGGCTACGCACTGGCAGCGCAGCGAAAAATAGATGTTTTGCAGATAGGGCGCATTCTTGCCGTTGATGAAGTAAGGACGATCTTCCTTGAACGTTCCCTCCTCAGACACATCCGTCGCGGCAATGACCATCCCGGAATCAGGATCGAGGAGGATGAACGCCGCAAAGATGTCATCCGGTTGACTGCGCGGGACCAATTCACCGATCAGTTTATTGCGGATCGACTGAGCAGCCGCAGCATCGGGAGCACTGTGTAAGTCTGCAATATAGTCAGCTATCACTGGCGAGGCAATCAGGTTGGCGATCTGCGTCTGACCACTCGCCAGCCATGTTTCTAAGGCGGCTTCTTTCTCTACTGCCGACGACAGCAAATCGGAGTAGGTGGCTTGCTCCAAGTTAGTACGCCCGATGTCGTAAGCGAGGACACCAACAATGGTCAGCAGTGCCAGCGCAAAGAGGACGAAGGTGAGCGTAACTTTAGTCGTCAGGTTCAGGTGGAGAAATCGCCTCACGGATTGTTTTCTCCATAGATTTGCTGGATAAAGTCCATGGTGTAAAGCTTCGTTGGATCGAGCGCGGTAGTGACTTCTTGTTGCTGCTGCATGGTAAGCAGCATCCCCGCCCAGATTTCCGGCTTCATCCAGCCAATGTGGTCTTCGCCCGTGTTGATGTAGGGCAGCATGGCAGCCACGCTAGCGGCTTCAAAATCAGCGTCAGCAGCCGGATTGTATTTGGTCACCATCGCCCCCGCCGCCTGCGGATTTTCGACAGCGAACTCCCAGCCCTGAAAGGAAGCACGCAGCACGCGAAGCACGAGATCGGGATTGTTAGCGATAAAGTCGTCCGTAGAAAAGATGACGGTGGAGTAAAAGTGAACACCGTAGTCATCGGGATAAACAATATTGAGGGTGTGCCCTGCACGTTTGGCTGCCAGCGCACTACTGGTGACTAAGCCGCTGGCGACATCAATCGCGCCGCTGTAGAGGTCGGTGTAGGTGCCTGTGCTAACCAGCGTGATCTCATTTTCGTCGATGCCAGCGTGCGCCAGCATCGCCAGTAGACGGGGACGCAGACGGGCATTGACCTGTATTCGTTTGCCCACAAAATCTTGCAGCCGTATGATGCCTGATTCAGCGAGACTAAAAAACGCAACCGGATCGCGACGGAGGATGGTGGCGACAGCGCGTAGCGGTCTGGCGTTGGCACGGTCAACGATCAAGGTGCTGGCACCAATCACCGCAAATTGCGCCGTGCCATCGAGCACGCGGGCACCAATATCAATATCGGTGCCGCCACTGAGGAAGTTGACCTTCAGCCCTTCGTCTGTGTAGTAGCCATTTTGATCCGCTGCGTAGAAACCCGCGTAGACGGCTTGATGCGTTGTCCCAAGCTGGATGGTGATAGCGATTGGTTCGGTGGTAGCTGCGCCGGGCGTACATGCCGCAATGAGAGTGATCATGAACAGTGTGATGCCAAGTTTCCCACTGCGATTGTTCATTGTTGCCGCCAACCTAATCCAGCTACTACAGTACAAAACCGTCTTACAAAGCAAATAACGAGTAAGGGCGACTCTTGCTGTGCTCATTACTCGTTAACGAGGACTCATTTCATTGTAGCGGACTCACTGCAAGCAGCCAGCAGGAGATGGCAGTACTGTTTGCCAGCGATCCCGATTGATTTGCGTCTATCTGTATCTCAGCCGACGGCGTTGAAATGTAGGATGATTGGCTTAGATTGGCGCATTGTAAACGATAGAGTCGGCAACAAATTTCATAACTTCATAACACTTATGCGAGGCGAGAGAGGCACTGCGAAGTAAACAACAACCCCTGCAATGCTCGAAAAGCTTGCAGGGGTTGATCAGAGTTGTGGTTGAGAACTCTAGATGCCAAGAGCCAGCGCGTTTGCTGGTCTATTCATCGCCAGTTTCGTCCTGACCCACGTTGAAGACGCGGGCGAGGAAATCTTCCATTTGTGTGGCGGTATTGGCGCGCAATACTTCGATAGTCATGCCCTTGCGCTCCGCATCCACGATCAGCTTGGGACGGCGGCGATAGTAGTTCTTGAGCGTCAGGATCACCTGTGCGTCAGGGAAGTTATCCTCCACGATCACAGGTACGCGCAGACGCCGTGCCGCTAACATCAGGCGATCCCGCGAGACGCCGTAAGCATAGACGTGCAGCGGTTGATTCTGCCGACGGGTTAAGGCGGCGCCGCTGCTGCCCGCATACTCACGCCCGTAGTCACGCTGGACTCCGCGCCCTGCCCGCTGATCCTTCTCGCGCCCCTGCCCTTCGTCACGGCGGTAGCCGTTGCCATTGCCGTTTCCGTTGCCATTACCACCATTGCTGGACTGGGCAGATAACCCCTGCGTGCGGCGACCTGTATTACGCTCGGTGAGGTCGGTTGTGGGGTTCATCTTTTCTACCACCACCTGACCATCCGCCGTGCGGTAGCGCACCTCGACGGGCAGCGGGCGACCACGCAAGCGGGCATCTACTGCTTCGGCAATGTCCTCGTGCAGCACCAGCCGATGCCGGTCTTGCAGTTCCACCAGCACATCGAAGGTTGGTGGCGAACGGCGCTCCAGCACCACTTTCTGTGTGCCACGCCGCCGCGCTTCTTCGTCGGAGAGCGTCACTGATTCGATGCCGCCGACCAAGTCAGATAGCGTGGGGTTGAGCATTAAGTTATCCAGCGTCTGACCGTGCGCGGTGCCGATCAACTGCACGCCACGTTCCGCAATGGTGCGTGCGGCAGCCGCTTCTAGCTCACGCCCGATCTCATCGATCACGATCACTTCGGGGTTGTGGTTCTCCACCGCCTCGATCATGACTTCGTGCTGCAGCATCGGCTGTGCTACCTGCATCCGGCGCGAACGCCCGACAGCAGGATGCGGCACGTCACCATCACCGCCGATCTCATTGCTGGTATCAACGATGACCACGCGCTTCTTTTCCGCCAGCACACGTGCCGCTTCGCGCAGCAGCGTAGTTTTGCCGACGCCCGGAGCGCCGAGGATCAAGACGTTGCGACCCGCTTCGATGATGTCCTGAATGATGTCTATCGTGCCATAGACTGCGCGCCCGATGCGGCAGGTCAAGCCCACGATGTCGCCGCGCCGATTGCGGATCGCGGAGATACGATGCAGCGTGCGCTCAATTCCGGCGCGGTTATCCGCGTCGAAGGAGTCGATTTTGTTAACTACATACTGCAAGTCGTCGTGAGTGATTTCGCCCTGATCGAGGACGACCTCGCCACCGTCGTTGTAACGGGCAGTGGGCACACGTCCGAGGTCGAGGATAACTTCTACCAGATTGTCCGAACGCCCGATCTGCTCAAGCGAGTCTACCAGATAGGCTGGGAGGGCAGCTTTCAGTTTCTCCAGATCGTCCGTGATACGATGTTCCATCAATGGTGATACTTTCACTTTCCCGGTTGTAGTTATAGCTTCCAATACGCTTCACCTTCTGACTGACGGTGACAGTCTTATTGGGCGTACCGCGCCCCGAGCCGATACCAGTACCTGCCGTAGGTGCGCCGGGGTACGCTGCCACCGCGCCATCGAGTGCATAAGCGGGTTTGAATACCGCCCGTTCGATCCGCGCCGTCGTGTGCTTGACCATCACCGCTTCATTTGTCCAAACTTCAAACCGCAAGGCGTCCAGTGCGCTGTGCAGCCATGATTGGTAGCGCCGCACCGAGACATAAACAGGCAGCCGATCCGCACGCGGGAACATAGAAATCGCCGTCTCGATCAACATCTGCGCCTGATCGGCGCAAAGATCAGGATGCAAATAGGGCTGGACATAGATGCCGTTTTTGCCTTCCTGTACCGAGAGATAGCCCGCGATCTTGCCGTTGCGCTCGTAGACTAAGCCCGGTTGACGCGGTTCTGGCGGCGCTTCCGCCTGCATCACCAACCGCGGCACCACGCTGGCATACAATGCCGTGATGCTCAGACTGTCGCTTTCTTGCGAAGGACGCCACAGTGAGACGTGTTCCGTGGTGATCGGGGCTGGCGATCTACGCCAGATTTCTTGCCGTGCATAAGTGGCGAAACCTGCCCGATAGAGCAGATTAGCCGCCAGCGAGCCTTCATCCACTTCAGCATTGAGAGTGACCGCGCCGCGTCTTGCCGCGCTGCCCACCATTGCACTGATTAGGTGCAGCCACGCATCGAAGTCCTGTTCCGATTCCAGTTCGGGGGCGACGAAGACAATGTGCGCACGCGGGTCGCCATGCTTATGACGATACTGCGCCACATAAGCGGTGTCGCCGTGTTTCAACACGAACGTCGGCATTCCCAGATCAGCCAGTGGTACCGCGTGCAACATCGCGCTTTCGATAGCGTTCAGGTTACGGGTCAACCGCGCCACTGAATCTAATGTGACGCCGGACGGTTGCAGCCGATGCAGCAGAGGCACGTCGATGGGCAAGAATGGGCGTACTTCGGTAACACCAGAACCGAATAAAGACATCAGACCTCCGCAAATCCTACGTCAACTTTATCGGCGGTAACACGATTACTTCTATTACTACAAACACCGCCGCGCGCCGTTGGATGCAGTGACCTTCAATTGCTCAGGTTATTCTATCACCATCTTTCACCTCTGACCAGACAGCTAACACACTGTTCACGAGAAGCGTGAGCCATTATGAGCCGTCTTTATGTCTAGCTATGTATTATTCCAGAAGTGAGCGATAAACGTCAATGGTCAAAGCTGCGACCCGCGCATGAGTAAATGATGACAAGACGCGCTGCCTGCCGCGCTCTGCCAGCGTCGCGTGGACTTCGGGACGGGTGAGCACCGCATCGAGCGCCGTCGCCAGCAGATCGACATCATCTTCGGGGAAGATCAAACCGCTGTCACCGATCACGTCGGGGATCGCCGCGCTGTCCGAGCCAATTACGGGGACGCCGCAAGCCATCGCTTCTACGATCACGCGTCCGAATTGCTCCTTCCAGTTGGGCAGTGTGCGCGAGGGGATCACCAGTGCGTCAAGCTGCGGGTACAACTCAGCCATTTGTGTGGAGGGTACATGTCCGGCAAACCAGACGCGCTCGCGAATATCCAGATCGCGCGCCAACCGTTCCAGCGAGTCGCGCTCCGGTCCCTGCCCGATGATGTGCAGCCGCCAGCGTTTTTGCAGTTTAGCCAGCGCCAGCATCAGTAGATCGACACCCTTTTCGCGCCTCAAGCGTCCAACGAAGCCGATCACCGGTTCGGGGTTGGGCGGACGGTCGATAGGATGAAAGACTTCGGGATCGACGCCGAACTGCGGGATCACCGCGCAGGGACCGCGATAACCCTTCTCCTGCCAGACTTGCGCCGCACTTTCCGTGCCCATGATCGCACCGTCGATGTGCTTAAGCACCCAAGATTCGCCCGCCGAAAAAGGCAAGGGATACCGACGGGTAATATTCTGCCAACTGAAGAACAGTGTCTTTGCCATCGGCATAATCCGCCGTGTGTGCCAGAGCGCGTGCCACGAGGCAAAGTTATACGGCTCCTCATCGATGTGCACGATGTCGGGTTGAATTTCGCGCAGCAGCTTAGGCAGTGTGGGAAAGTAGTGTAGGTGATAGTTGCCATTGAAGCGGATAGGTTCGACGCGCATTTCGTAGCCCTGCACGTAAGCGCGTTCGAGTCGCAGTTCGCCACTCGGATCGCGCCACGAGGGTGGGACGACGAGTGTGAGCTGGACATCGGCGTGTTGAGCCATTAATTCGAGCTTACGCTGGTAAATACCAACGACGCAAGCCTTGGAGATCATGAGGATACGCATCGGCAGAATTATAACGAAGGGACGGGAGATCAGGACAGGGAAAAGGACGCCAGCAAGGACGGCGAAGCGTTATAGTGGGAAGATAAGTTCAATCAAGCTCAACCAACATTAGGAAATCATCAGCTATGGACAAGCGCGCTACTAGTGAATATCCGCTTCATGATTTGCTGCAACGGCGCTGGAGTCCCCGCGCGTTCTCTCGCAAAGCAATTTCTACAGACGTTCTCGGCAGTTTATTTGAAGCGGCACGCTGGTCACCATCGGGCGGTAATGAGCAGCCATGGCGCTTCCTCGTCACGCGCAACGGCGAGACCGCTTTCAATAACTTGTTCGGCACACTATCGGGACGCAATTCGGAGTGGGCTGGTAACGCGCCGATCCTGATCTTGACGCTTGCCAAGACGATCAGTTCGTCGGGGCGTCCGAACCGCCACGCTTATTACGATCTGGGGCAGGCAGTCGCCAACCTGACCGCACAAGCGACAGTACACGATCTATTCGTGCATCAGATGGGTGGATACGATGCGGAAAAGGCACGGGCGTTGTTCAACATCCCCGCTGAATACGATCTGGTGACTGTGATCGCCATCGGCTATTATGGCGATACTGGCGCGTTAAACGAAGAGTTGCAGCAGCGCGAAACTGCCGGACGGGTGCGTAAACCGCTGAGCGAGATCGTTTTTGACGGCGCGATGGATACGCCATTGGCATTGAATGTGCAAGTGCAGGTAGTCGAGGGTCAGCCGTAGAGCGAGGGTCAGCCTAAAGTCGGGGTGTAAGCGGAGCGCATGGTATAATCTGCCTTCGTCGTGGAGGGAATACCATGCGCTCATCGATCCTCGCGCTGCTTGCCATTCTAGTGATCCTGATCACCGCCGTACCTGCCACTGCTGAAGCGCAGGGCTTGGCGACGTTGTGCGTCGGCGTCTATCTGGATGCCAACGGTAACGGTCAGCGTGATGCCGATGAAAGCGGTCTGCCCGACGTCAACCTGAGTCTGAGCGTCCCCCCCGGCGTGATCGTGACCAACTACGTGACCGAGAACAGCGCGCCGCACTGCTTCGAGGCTTTACCCAGCGGCGTGGAATACACACTGCTAATCAACAGTCCAGATTTTACGCCCGCTACCGCCGATCCAATTGTGTTTACGCCGCAGCCGCAAGATCAGATCGCGCAGGAGTTCCCGCTGGTTGTGCGTCTGCCGGAGGAGCCAAACAACGAAGCGTTCCGCATCCCTTTAGATATGCGCTCACGGTTGATCCTCGCTTCGCTGTGCGCGGTGGTATCAATGGCATTCATCGGCGCGGTTGGCTTGCTAATCTACGGCGTGTTCCTGTATCCGCGCAAGAAACGTTCTGCCGAACAGGGCAAGCAGGAAACGCTGACCATGAGCAGAGTAAACCTCAACAAAGACCGCATTTACCCATCAGACTAGCGAAAAAACAATTGCCTCCAGCGTGGTTGTAGGTGAATCTGGCGAACAACTAAGGGCAGTGATAGCATCATAGTTACCTATACATTTGTTCGCCTCCCTCATCAAAATTTGGAACCCAATGGCAACGACTGCACAACCTGAAAGCACCACACTGCGCCACTTGCGCTGGAATTTTCCGCTGTTCCTATTCGATTTCGTGGTCTTTGGGATCAGCATGAATCTGCTTAGTCCAAACTCCGTAGTGCCGGAGTTCATCAACCGCCTTACCGACGATGCGCGCATCATCGGGTTGGCAGGTACTCTTGCGACGTTCTGCGTCAACGCGCCACAGCTATTTTTCTCACAGTTGATCTCTAGACGCACTCGCCGTAAGCCTTTTCTGTTTGCCTCGATTCCTTTCCGCCTGCTGATCCCGTTGATGGCAATGATCATCGCGGTGATCGGCAACACCAATCCCACCTTGATCCTGATCACCTTCTTAGTCTGTTACGCCCTGTTCTGGGTGGGCGATGCGCTGATAACTATCGTCTGGGCAGATATGACAGGCAGCGCGTTGACACCCAAAGCACGCGCTACCATTTTTGGAATGGGGCAGTTTGCTGTGGCATTGGGTGCAATTGGAGCGCGGGAGATCGTACGGCGTTTGCTGGCTCCTGAAGCACCTGCCTTCCCCACTAACTATGTGTGGTTATTTGGCATCGCTGGCATCTGTTTCGTCGCCGCTGGAGTGGCGCTCTCCTCGGTGCGCGAAGAAGAACAGATCACACCGATGGAACCGGGTCCGACGCTGCGCCAGTTCGTCCCTTTTATCTTTAAGGTGCTGCGGGAAGATAGCCGCTTTCGCTATTTCACCATCGCCCGCCTCGCCCTAGATTTCGTCTCGGTGGCAGTGCCGTTCTACGTGATCTTCGGGACGGACATCCTCAAGGTGGAGAGCAGCCAACTGGTGGGCGACTCGATCTTGCTGATGACCATTGGCAATGCGACGATATCACTGTTGAACACTCAGATCAGCCGCCGCTTCGGACCGCGTGCCGTGATGTGGCTGGTCGCCGCCTGTACCCTCTCGATGACCATCGCCGCCCTGTTCAGCGTCAGCACAGGCAGCGTTACCGGACTGCATATCTGCTATGTGCTGCTCGGTGCTATCAGTGGATCATTTGCGTCGGGCGTCTTCGACTATGTGATCACCTACGCCACGCCAGATCGCCGCCCGATCTACATCGGCTTGACCAACACCATCAGCGCTATCGGCAATGCCGCACCGCTGATCGGCGGCTTCATCCTCAACGCCACGCACTCTTATCCGGTGCTGTTCGGCGTCTCGCTCGCCATCGCCCTGATCGGCGCGGTACTCAGTTTGGGGCTTGCCGATCCGCGAAAGCAGCATTCGCAATTGGAGTCGTCCACTAACGTCACTCCAACCGCTTAGAAACGAAAAACCCTGCTCTGGCGCTGATACTGCTGTGTTATTGCAGCGCGTCACCAGCGCCGGAGAAGCGTCCGCGGATAGTGTAACTAGAGCTGCGGAAGGGTACGGTGCGAACAGCACAAAGGTGCTATACTATCCCGCGTTGTGTAAGGGAGGGGAGCACAGCCGTGACCGATTCTGAGCGTCCGCCAAGCAGCCTGAGCAACCGCGACATTGCCGATGTATTTGATACTGTCGCCGATATGCTGCAACTCAAAGGCGAGATCATCCACCGCATCCTCGCTTACCGCCGCGCCGCTGAGTCCATCCGCGAACTACCCCGCGACATCAAGACCGTCTATGCTGAGGGACAGTTAGAGAGCATCGACAACGTAGGTGGCACGCTGGCGGAGAAGATCACCGAACTGCTGACCACCGGCGAACTCACTTTCCTCAACAAACTCAAAGCAGAATTACCCGAAACGCTGGTTAGTGTGCTGCGTATCAACGGGGTGGGACCTAAGAAAGCGATGCAGTTCTATAAGGAGCTAGGCATCAGCACCGTCCCCGAACTGGAAGCCGCCGCCCGCGAAGGTAGATTAGCTCCGCTGCCCGGTATGGGCGCGAAAAGCGAAAAGAAGATCATCGAAGGGATCGAGGCACTCTCCCGCCAGAGTTCCCGCGTCCGCATTGATATCGCTACCAGCACCGCCGAAGGCATCCTCGCTCAATTATTGGCGCTGCCACAGGCGCTGTGGGGCAATGTGGCGGGCAGCACACGGCGTGGACGTGCCACTATTGGCGATCTCGATCTACTGGTTTGCTCCCGCGATGCCGCGCCGATCATGGACTTGTTCGTGAACATGCCCAACGTGGCGACGATTCACGGTCACGGTCCGACCAAAAGCTCCGTCGAACTGCTTAACGGCTTGCAATGCGATCTGCGCGTGCTGCCACCGGAAAATTACGGTGCGGCACTGGTCTATTTCACGGGTAGTCAAGCGCACAATATCACTCTGCGGGCGCTGGCGCAGGAGCAAGGCTATACGCTCAACGAGTGGGCATTCACCGCCACCGATGGCAGCGGTAAGCAAATCCTCTGCGAGAAGGAAGAAGAAGTCTATCAGCAGCTTGGCTTAGACTGGATTCCACCGGAACTGCGTGAGGATCGCGGTGAGATCGAGGCGGCACGAGCACACCAACTGCCGCGCCTGATCGAGATCGGGGATATCAAAAGCGATCTGCATATGCACACGGAGTGGAGCGACGGCAAGCTGACCGTGCGTGAAATGGCGGAACGGGCGCGACTGCGCGGCTTCCAGCACATCTGCATCACCGATCACACGCAGAGCTTGGGCATCGCCAACGGTTTGACCGTAGAGCGTTTGCTGGCTCAGCGCGAGGAAATCCGCAAAGTGGACGCCGAGATGAGCGCGGCGCACAACTTCCGCGTCTTTCAGGGTGTGGAAATGGAAATCCGCGCCGATGGCAACCTCGATTATCCCGATGAGGTACTGGCGGAACTCGATTTCGTGATTGCTTCGCTGCACGTCAGTCTGCGGCAGGAACGCGCGGTGATCACACAGCGGCTGCTCAACGCGATCCGTAACCCGCACGTCGATATGATCGGGCATCCGCGCGGGCAGTTGATACCGGATCGGGAACCTGCTGATCTGGATATGGACGCCGTATTCGCCGCCGCCAAAGAGACTGACACCGTGTTGGAGATCAACGCCAATCCGCACCGCCTCGATCTGGATGACGCGCACGCTCGTCGCGCCGTCGAACTGGGCATCAAGTTGGCAATTGACTGCGACGCCCACGCGCCGGATGAGTTCGAGTTATTGCGCTACGGCATCGCCACCGCGCGGCGTGGTTGGGTCAAAGCGACGGACGTGATCAACACTTGGTCAACGGATGAATTCGTCAGGTGGTTAAAGCGATGACAAACGACGATCAGTTCGACTACAACAGCGAATTCCCGGAAGAAGATACGCCGACAAGTTACCGCACGCGCCCGCAGTCGCCGCCGGAGATGGGACGGGATCGAGCGGGCAGCAGCGGCAGCAGCAGCGCCATCCCCCGCCGTACCATCGACACCAGCGGATCGACTCCCGCGCGACGCAGTCCGCCGCCGCTGCCCGAAGACGATATTCCGGTAACTTACAGCCGCCCGCTGATCGCGCCGATGGACGAAGACCCGCCGCGTCGATCCAGCACGAATGCAGCACGCAGTACCCCGCGTTCAACGCCGCGCTCGGAGCCAGTAGAACCGCGCCGATCTACGGGCAGCGCACGCCAGCCGCTGCCGCAGGCAAACGTACCGCCGCGAGTCCGTTCCACTACTGGCGCATCGGGCAAGCCCAAGAGTAAACGCGAAAGCGGCTTGTATTTGCCGTGGTGGTCACTGCTGATCCTCGTGATTTTCGTAGGCGCGGCTGCCGTCGGCGCGTGGGCGGTAGTCGGTTATTTAGGTGGTAACAATACGCCGGGCGGATCGACGCCGATGGTGGTAGTGATCACCTCTACGTACACCGTAGGACCGCCAGCCACACCGACCGCGATTCCCGCCGTTCCGGGCGCAACCGCGCCTCCACCGCTGCCGACCATCGCGCCAACGGGCACGCAGCCGCCGGGACAATTTCAGGTAGGCGCTACGGTCAAAGTGGTTGGTGTAGGCGAGGCGGGCTTAAACGTGCGTGCCAGCCCCGGCACGGACGCCGTGATCAAGTTCCGTGCTGCCGAAAACGAGGAATTCAAACTGTTGGAGCAGCCACAAACTGCCAGCGGGATCGAGTGGTGGTTCATTCAGAGCGCCAGCGACGAAACGCGCAGCGGCTGGGCATCCCGCGATTTTCTGGAGGTTCTATCGCCGTGACCGATCCTGTACCGGATACATCGACAGAGACTGCCGATCTTTCAGCACAGTTGACTGGTTCCGCCGAAGTCGAGGCATTGTCCAAACGCGCCGTCGATCTGCGGGAACAGCTGCGCTATCACAACTATCGTTATTCCGTCCTCAGCGAGCCGCTGATCTCCGACTCCGAGTATGACGCGCTGTTCGACGAGTTAGACGCCATTGAGAAAGCGCATCCCGAACTGGTCACGCCGGACTCGCCGACGCAGCGCGTCGGCAGCGATCTGGATGAACGCCTACCTAAAGTCACGCATCTTGCGCCGACACTCAGTCTGGCGAAGGCGTACAGCGAAGCGGAAATCCGCAGTTGGGTAGATCGCGTGCTCAAGGTTTCTGACACCACTGCCAAACTTAGCTATACCGTAGAGCCTAAATTCGATGGCTTGACGGTGGTGATCACCTACACCGACGGCGTGCTGACTCTGGGCGCAACGCGCGGCGATGGTTTCGTGGGCGACGACGTGACCGCCAATATCCGCACCGTGCGTACCGTGCCGCTGCGCATCCCCATTGATCCCAACGCGGCTGTACCCAAGCCACCCGCCAAATTCGTGGTGCGCGGTGAAGTGATCATCCACAAACAGGATTTCAAGGCGTTTCAGGAAAAAATGCGCGGCGAAGGCGATGAAGTGCGCTACGTCAACGCCCGCAATACCGCCAGCGGTGCGCTTAAGCAGCTCGACGCTAGGATCACCTCCACGCGCCCGCTGACCATGTATGCGTTTGGCATCGTCTACGCAGATCCCGACAGCGATCTCCCGCGTGGACAATACGCCACGCTGCAATATCTGGAGGCGCTTGGCTTTCGCGTCAGCCGCGACATCCGCTACTTCGACGATCTGGAAACAATGATCAAGTACATCAAGGATTTCGAGTCGCGCCGCCACGATCTAGACTTCGAGATCGATGGGCTGGTGATCAAGATCGATAGCCACCAGATGTACGAATCGCTCGGCGTGGTGGGCAAGAATCCGCGCGGTGCGCTGGCATATAAGTTCCCGCCGGAAGAAGTCAGCACCAAGTTGATCGGCGTGACGGTCAATGTCGGGCGCACGGGTGTGTTGATCCCCAACGCGGAGTTGGAACCTGTTTTCGTCAGCGGAGCGACGATCCGTCAGGCAACGCTGAATAACTTCGATGATGTGAAACGCAAGGATGTCCGCATCGGGGATCGGGTGATGATCAAACGCGCTGGCGAGGTGATCCCCTTCGTGATCGGTCCGATTCTGGCGGCGCGGACTGGCGACGAGCAAGAAATCCTGCCGCCCACCGAATGTCCGGTTTGCCATTCCCCTGTGATCCACAAAGAAGGCGAAGTCCACTATTTTTGCAGCAATCCCGAATGTCCTGAGCGCGTCGCCCGATCCATCGAATATTTCGCCGCACGCGGCTTAATGGACATCGACGGTTTGGGCAGCAAAGGTGTGCGTCAACTACTGGATGCGGGCTTGATCAAGGACGAGGCAGATTTATTCGCCCTGACTGCCGACAAGCTGGAATCGTTAGAGGGTTACGCCGAGACGAAAATCCAGAACCTGCTCAAGAATCTGGAAGCGGCTAAACACCGCCCGCTGGATCGCGTGGTCATGTCGCTGGGCATCCCCGGCGTCGGCTCGACAGTGGCGCGGCTGCTGATCAAATATTTCCCCTCACTGGAGAAACTTCGCGCTGCTACGCTGGAACAACTCGACGCTATCCCCGGCGTCGGGGAATCGACGGCGCAAACGGTGATCGATTGGTTCGCGCAGCCGCGCAGCAGCCGACTGGTGGATAAGCTGATCGCTGCTGGCGTGCAAACTGAGGGCGAGGAAGTCGCACCGCAATCAACACTATTAGCTGGACTCACCTTCGTGCTGACCGGCACACTGCCGACCATGACCCGCGATGACGCGGCTGCGCTGATCGAAGCGAACGGCGGCAAAGTCAGCGGTTCGGTGAGTAAGAAAACCAGTTACGTGGTCGCGGGCGAGTCAGCGGGCAGCAAGTTGGATAAGGCGACGGAGCTTGGCGTCAAAGTGATCGATGAGGACGGGTTGAAGGCGTTATTGACCAATGGCGACAGCGCAACCTAACACCATCGCCGGACGCTAAAGCATCCGGCTATAAGAACGAAGCACCGTAAACGGTGCTAAAACTATCAGTCTGTAGACGTAAGCACTACTAATGCAGCCCGGAGCTGAAGCTCCGGGTTTTTTGTCTACATCCCATCCGCTTCCAGCACCGATAGTATGTTGCCAGCGGGGTCTTTGAACCACGCGATGGTTGGTCCGCCATTGCCTCTGGCGATGCCCTTCGCATCGGTCTTGAGATCGGGATAGTCGTAAATCTGGAACTTGACGCCGCGCTTAATCAGATCGTCCACCGTCTTTTCCACGTCAGCTACCGGAAAATTAAGGATCGTGAAGGTCGCTGGCGTATGATCCGGCTTAGGGTAGATCAACACATTCGCGCCGCTTGCCAGATGCAGAGTCAGCATCCCGTTATGCTCAGAGACATTCAAGCCCAATGTTTTGCTATAGAACTCCTTGGCAGCGGGGATATCGCCGACGGAAAAACCTGAGAATGCGGGGGTTTCCTTAAACATGATCTCCTCCACTAACGACCCGATGGCACCAATTGTAGCACAAAAGTTCTATTACTCCAAGCTGACCTATTGCTGCTCTACGACCATACTACCGATCCCCTTCAACAGCATTACGCTCCCTCAAAAGGAGGAAGCCAAGCACCTGTAAGCAATGCTAGACTGCACAGAGTACCCGAAGGTACTGCACCAACATCTAGGTATCCACATCATGCTGTGGATCAGCAACATCAAACGGAGGAGATTGTTGAATATGGGTAAATTGAGATTGATGATCGGTGTGCTGCTGTTCATGGCATCCATCAGTCCGCTGCGCGGCGTCGCTGCCGCCCAGCAAGACGAATGTAGCAAGGCATTCGATGATGTCAACAGCTTCACGGCTGAGGTATACGCCAAATCCCTCGCCAATATCGAGAATGGTGTGATCGTATGGGACAGCACGGACTGGGACAACATCGTGCGCCGCGTGGTCGGTACGAGCGAATACTTCCTGAACAACTGCACTGATCCTGATAAGCCGCTGATCGAGCAGCTTAATGCGGTGCAGCAGCTAGCGCAGCTCAGCCAGATTAAGCCACCTGTTGAGTCGGTGAACATCGGCGGTGACTTCGGCGACGTGAAGTTGACCACTGACTTCCACGCCAATACCGCTTTCATCGACCTGAATGGCGACGGCGTGGGTGAGTTCATCCTGAACACGCAAGTGCCGTACTTCTCAGATAAAACTGTCTATGCGCTGCGCGGCGGTCTGAACATCGCCTTTTTCCAGACGGAGGATGGCTGGCAGGGGCAGGTGATCGCGCCGGTGACCAGCTACGTGACTGACGAAACGGGCGATCATGTTTCCTTCGCTATGACCGAGCAGAATACGCTCAGTGTGACAGAAACGCATCAAGCGTTGGGCAACATCCCCGGACTGGAAATACAGGTGATCGACATCGCGGGGCAGGACGCGCCGCTGACCTTCCTGACGCTGCATTCGAGCACGGGTACGGGCGAGGCGAAGGAACTGGCGGTAATCAAGTGGGATGGACGCTTCCCGCTGGTCAAGCTGCGTGTTGCCTTCGACGATTGGTGCTATCCCGGCAGCGCACTGGACTGGCAAATCTTCGATGATGGCAGCGTGCTGGTGCCCAGCAACGGTGGTGACGCCGCTTCGGGCTTGCATTGTGGTCAGACACCGGAAGTGTTGTTCAAGTGGGACGGCGAACGCTACACCGCTGAACAGCAATAACACATAACCAATGTTAGTAAAAGAGGGTGCGACATCAAACGATGTTACACCCTCTCGCTGGACAACAAAGAGCTAGGCTAAACCCTGACTCCTAGGTGAGATAAACTTACCGTACATACCAGAACCAATCACGTATCTGTCCAGTTGAAGCGATGTAGAAGATCTCCATGCTATCTGGAATACGCGAGACTGCCGCAATTGCTCCTGTGTTTCGAGCGCTATTTGCTGGACTTAGTTCAAATAGTCGCCATCCGCCTCCGTCATACCAGAACCCATCCTGGATCGAGCCATTTGCGCCAATCCACCAAACTTCGAGGCTATTGGGAATTCGAGATATAGCTGTGATCTTCCCGACGTTGGAGGCGCTACCTGCTGGCGCTAACTCGTAGCGTGTCCACAGTCCGCCTTCATACCAGAAAGCACCCTGCACTGAACCATTACTGCCTATCCACCACAATTCCATTGCATTTGGTGCTCGTGATACAGCCGTTATTGTTCCTTGTGGAGATGCACTGCCTCGCGGCGCAATCGTATACCGGCTCCACTGTCCGCCTTCATACCAGAAAGCACCTTCTACAGAACCATTTGCCCCTATCCACCATGCTTCCAAAGCATTAGGGATACGCGAAACCGCCGTGATCCCTGCTGTCGTTGAGGCACTGCCTGCTGGCGCTAACTCGAAACGTGCCCATTGTCCACCTTCATACCAGAAGGCATCTTGGACCGAACCGTTATTCCCGATCCACCATACTTCTAGAGAATTAGGAACACGAGAAACTGCTGTGATTCCTGCCGTCGTTGAAGCACTGCCTGCTGGCGCTAACTCATAGCGTGTCCACTGCCCACCTTCATACCAGAAGGCACCCTGAACCGAACCGTTGCTCCCTATCCACCACAGCTCCATAGAGTTAGGCACACGAGAGATCGCCGTGATCCCCGCTGTCGTTGAGGCGCTGCCTGCTGGCGCTAACTCATAACGCGTCCACTGTCCGCCTTCATACCAGAAAGCACCTTGGACCGAACCGTTACTCCCTATCCACCACAGTTCCATAGCGTTAGGAATACGGGAAACCGCAGCAATCCCGGCGCCTTGCGCGGCGTTCGTTCCATAGTCCAATGTAACCGGACGCCATCCTGAGCGCGACCTGTAAAGAAACTGCACTGCTTGAATGTCACGGGCGCTTAAGATGCCTGCATTATTCCAGTTAGGATTGCAGTAATTCATCACGGAATCGGGATCGTAATCGGTAATCATCCAATTCCCGTTCGTTCCCTGCGCTTGAAGTTGACAAGCTTGTGGTGCATCGCCCCTATTCTGTTCGTGAGCGAACCCTAATGCGTGTCCAAATTCGTGTACCGCTATCACTTCAATACAAAATTGCCGATTGTTTTGACATACAGGTGACCACGAAGTAAATGCGAAATTGAGCACCATGCCAGATGGAACGTCATTTAGCTGGTTGCCCAAACCTTTAGTATGGGGACCGACATCGGCAATGTTGATTCTGATACCCCCGCCACTTGTAGGACAGCGATCCCAGCCGGTAAAGGTGAAGGCAGACACGGCTTCCCACGTATTTGCAACCGCCTGTCGGACCCAATTGCGCTCTAGCTGGTTAGAGGTATCGGGATTCTCCCAACAAACACCTGCTGTAGGGGACTTCCATATTCCTTGCAACATAGCGTATGCGTAATTGTCGGAAGGAGCAGAAATTGTCGGAACCAGACCACTGGCTGGCGTGGGATTGCCTTGAGCCATAGCTTTACCCACTTGTCGCGCTGTCGAAAGGTTCGCTGAAGTCCCCCCGAAGAACAACATATTTACGGATAGAGCGCACAGCACTGCCAACAATGGAAGTTGTGCCGTTTTGAACTTTCTCATATCGCCTCCTGAATGGAATTCACAAAATATCATACCATAACATTTTACATTAACGCAACCCAACCCTTATTCCACAATCAAGAAGCGAGCTTGAAAATAGGTTTCCCTCATTCAAACGACATTGAAACGTTCCTCAACCAAACCAGATTCGCGCCTGTGTTAAAATGGCGTAGACTTTACCAAACCAATTGCACAAATTCGGAGCGTGGGTGAACGCCGTGAACGGAACTCCCGATCTGCTCAACTTATTCAACGAACCCGCTGTTCGGCTGCTCTATTACATGGTGCTGATCGCGGTAAGCTGCGCGGCACTGTTCATGGCGCTAGGTCAGCGGATGCGCGGACCGAATGAGCGTGGCGCGGGTCGCTACGCGGTTTCTGCCTTCGGTGTGTTGTGGGCGTGGGCGGCGCTGATGGTGGGCGCGCTGGTGGTCATCGTCACCCGCAACGCGCAAATCCTGCCTCCGCTGGATCGCGCGGTCAACGCCATGGTGATCCTGCTCGTGGGATACAGCTTCCTAACGGCGGATCGCTTGTCTCGGCGGGTGCTCAAACGTCCTGAAGATACGCGCCCGATCACCGTAGCAACTAATACGCCCGGTGCCACACTGCTGGCGCTAGTTGCTGCTGTTGGGATCATTGCCTCGTTCGTAGTCACGACGGCGCGTTGGACGACGCAAAGCCTGGCTGTTGAATTTAACCTGAGTCCTCTGAGCACTTTCTGGGTTGTTGGCACGATTGTGCTGCTGGTTGTGATCGCGGTCGCGCTGATCGTGCAGTTCCGCCAAGTACTTGATGCTCCGCTCAAACTGATTTTCACGATCTTGCTGCTGATCGGTTACGGCTATTCGCTGTTCAATCGTCCTGATGGCGATGAACTAGGCGCGGTCAAGCTGGCATTCCTCGCCGCTGTGCCCATTTTCGCGGTGGTGATCTACCGCTTCGTGATCCTGCGGTTGGGCATGATCCTGCAAGAGAAGGTGTCGCAAGCCGCTGATGCCGCACAGCAAGCGACCATGAGCGCGATCATCAGTGACAAGGAAAGCGAACGCGACGCGGTAGGTGTACTGCGGGCGTTGGGTCAGATGCTAGAGCGCGAAGACCCCGAAGATTTGCCGCAGCAGGTGGTTATGTCTATCGCTTCGGCGATGAAGGCGGATGTGGTGGCGATGCTGGTCATCGATGACGCCGAATACGCCGACGTGCTGGCGGCTTACGACAGTGTACAGCATCGTCCCATTGCGGCGATGGCGTTAAAACTAGACGAGCAGCCCACCTTCCGCGAGGCAGTGGATCGGCGTGCCCAGCGCATCTTGACTGCTGAAAAGCAATTGAACGAACTGGTCGATCTATATACGCGGCTGGACATTCAGAAAGTTGGTCCCGCTTACTTGCAGCCGATGTCGCGCGATGGTGTCGCCGTCGGCATGTTGGTGATCGCGCTTCCCTACACTGCGCGATCTCTGCGCGACAGCGACATGCGCTTGCTGGACAGCATCGCTCCTATCGCGGCGCGCTTGCTGCTGATCAGTCGCGCAGCCTACCGCAAACGTCAAGAACAGGAAGAGAAGAGCATCCGCGCCATCGTCCAGAACGCTGAGGACACCAGCGCGATGACTGGCGTTGGATTGGAAATGCCCGTCAGTGCCGCACGTCAGGAGATGCAAGCTAGTCTCGAACTGGCAAGGCTGCAAATCAACGAGTTAACCTCCAAAGTGCGCGATCTTCAGATCGAACTGGATTATGAACGCAGCCGCATGGCAGAACTCAGCGGCGATGATCCTGAGCATCTGACCATCACGCAGCGGTTAGAGGCGATGGCATCGGAACGCTCAACACTGGAATCCGAGCGCGAACGGCTGATGCAAGCGTTGCAGGAAGCACAGGCGCAACTTGCTACCGTCACAGGCGACGATCAGGATGTATATCAGGCGATGCTGCGGATGGTGCAGCAAGAACGCGATGAATTGCAAGCGCAGAAAGATAAGCTAGAGACCGAGATTAGTGAGATCCGCGCACGTGGTACGGGCGAAACGCCGACGCTGATGCGTGATATGCTCACCCGCATGAGCGAAGAACGCGCGCGGCTCTCGGTTGAACGCGATTCGATCAAGCAGCAGCTTTCCAGCATTGAAGGCGAAATGACCGCGCTGGGCATCGAAGGCGGATCAGCGGGCTTGGCGCAGACGATCATGAAGCTCACCGACGAGCGCGGCTATTACAAGGCGCAGGCGGAAAAGGTTCAGCAAGAACGCGATGCACTGCTGGCGGAGCGTCAGCGGTTGGGTAACGAATTCGTGGGCGAAGGGCAGCGGGATCGTGTCGCCGCTATGGAACTGGAAATGAAACGGCTGGCATCGGATCGCGAAGCGTTGGTCAAGCAGCGCGATGCCGTGCGTAACGAACGCGATTCGCTGGCGATGGACCGCACCCGCTGGGAAGCACTGCGAACCAAGATGGTCGCGGAAATGGCGGGGCTGCAATCCGATCTGGAGGAAGCGGTATTTGAGCGTAACCGCGTGGTCACCGAGCGCAATAAACTGGCACAGGAACGCGCCGCCTTGCTCAGTGATCGGGATCGCAGCAACGCCGAACGTACGGCACTGCAAGCTGAGCGCGACCAACTGCTGGCGCGGGTAGAAGGCAACCGAGAATCGCTGCAACAGCTTGGCGAGGATGGCGTCGGTGCGCTGACCGCGATGATCGATGAACTGACCGAAGAACGCAGCGAGCTGGAACATCAACTACTGCGTATGCAAACCGAAATTCAAAATCTCAAGGATGCACTGGACGATGCCGAAGATCGTTTGAAGCACAGCATCGCCGTACCAACCAGCGCCAGCATCGACTCCAGCACGGCGGAAGTGATGCTCTCCATCGCGCAGGAATTACGCACACCGATGAGTTCCATCGGCGCGTATGTCGATCTGCTGCTTGGCGAGTCGGTGGGTATCCTCGGTGCGCTGCAAAAGCAGTTCCTAACCCGCGTCAAGGCGAACACGGATCGGCTGGCAACTCTGATCGAGGACTTCATCAAAGTCACGGCAATCGATACTGGCACCTTGAGCCTGAAGCCGGAGCGTGTCGATATGGACGAGGTGATCAACGACGCGATCACCGCCACCAAGTCGCAGTTCCGCGAGAAGAATATCACCTTGAAGCTGGACGTTCACGACGATCTGCCGCACATCAAGGGAGATCGGGATGCTTTGCAGCAAATCGTGATCCAACTCCTAAGCAATGCTTATCTCGCCTCTCCAGTCGAAGGCGAAGTGGTCTTGGGCGCGAAGATGGAGCGCAATCAGCGGATCGGAAGCACCGGATCAAGCGACGTGATCAGCGTGTGGGTGCGCGATTTCGGCGGCGGCATCCCACCGGAGGAGCAAAGCCGCGTATTCAGCCGTCTCTACCGCGCTGATAATCCGCTGATTCAAGGCTTGGGCGATACGGGCGTAGGATTGTCGATTGCCCGTGCCCTAACCGAGATGCATCGCGGTAAAATCTGGTTGGAAAGTGTACGCGGCGTTTCCAGCACCTTCAGACTGATGATCCCTGTAGAAGGGGTAGATATGGGAAATGAACCCGCGCAGCTTGTGGCGGATGATCAAGCGGAGAAAGTAGCAGATCGATGACCCCTCGACGAGACCTCAGTGGTGAGATCATCGTAGCGTTGTTTGCTGTCGGTGTGCTGGCATTGGCGTTGGTTTTCGGCGTCGTGTTAACGCTTAGTCGTACCGTCGTTAACGGTCCTATTCCTACGGCTACGCTGCCCGAATCGCCCACACCGTTTGTAATCGTGCAGGCAACGGTGACCGGTGTTACCGGTGCGGGTATCGGCGGCACGGTGGCGACTGAACCAACAACCGAGCCAGCCACGCTGATCGCGGAAGCGCCCACAACTAGCCCCAACGCTACTGAAGAATCGACGCAAGCTGCCGACAGCACCGGTGAAGCCAGCCCGTCATTTGGCGATCTGACGGTGACAGCGGTGCTGGCTGCCGGATTGACCGGCGAACCACCGACGGCAGCGCCCACAACAACGCCTACCGTTGAGCCAACAGTTGAACCAACCCTGGAACAGCCTGCCGCCGCGACGGAAACGGAAGTATCAACCGAACCACCGACTGCTACCGCCAGCCTGACACCTGATGATACGCAGACGATGATTGCCGCTGTCGATACGGCTGTAGCGCTAACCGCCACCTCAGACGAGATCATCATGAGTACGCAGTTCGCGGCGGAATCGAGCACGCTGACTGCTGTGCCGACGGATACCGCTGTACCGACGAATACAGCTACGCCTGAACCAGCAACAGCAACCAACACTGCCACTTTCACTGAGACGCCGCTGCCTACCAGCACCAATACGCCAACTTTCACGCTGACGGCAACGTCAACGGTGACGCCTACTCATACTAATACGGCGACGTTCACGCTAACGTTTACTCCAACGGCGACGCCAACCAATACGTTTACGCCGACAGCGACGTTTACTCCTACCTTCACGCGCACGCCGACACTGACCAATACGCCGAGCAGGACTCCGACGCGCACGCCGACCAGCACACCGACGCTGTTGATCGCTACTCTGCCGCCGATCACGCCGACACTGCTGGTACCTACACTGGACACCACGCCCTGCCCCTTCTTGCCCGGTTGGGTGCCTTACATCGTGCAGCAAGGTGATACTTTGTTCAGCATTGCACGGCAAGCGGGTGTAACAGTGGCGGTCTTACAGCGTGCCAACTGCATCACCGATCCCTCACGCATCGTCGTCGGGCAGGTGATCATCGTACCGCCCGGACGCTCCATCGGCATCAATGTGACGGGCACGCCAGCCGGACTCGGTGGCGCGAACGTAGTTGGTTGCGATAACCCCGCGGCTCGGATCACTGCACCGCAGGCAGGTGCGACGGTACGCGGTGTGGTCACTTTCACCGGATCGGCGGTGATCTCCGACTTCGCCTTCTACAAGCTAGAAGTCCGCGCCGATAGCAGCCCCAACTGGATCACCTTCGTCAGTATTCCCACGCCGCTGCAAGGCGGCACGTTGGGAACGCTGAACACGGGGGCATTTGCGCCGGGTTTGTACTGGGTGCAGTTGCTGGTGATCGATAACACGGGCAACTACCCAATCCCGCCGTGCGCGATCCGTTTGAACTTCCAGTCATAGTCAAGGAGAGGCGGCAATGTCGCTCAGAAACTTAAAATCTGTAGAAGATGTTCGCCGCCATTACGATCACGAAGCCGCGACCTATCAGGTTGGTGAGGGATTCAAGTTCCTCTTAGGCGAAAAGCGACTGCGCCGCCGATTGTTCTCTACAGCGCGCGGAAAGATTCTGGATGTCGCTTGCGGTACTGGTGAGAATTTCCCCTTCTTTTCCGCTGGTAGCGACGTCACCGCTATCGAACTCAGCACGGCGATGCTGGAACAGGCGAGGAGGCGGGCACGGAAACTCGGCTTGCAGGTGAATTTGCAGCAAATGGACGCGCAGCACTTGGAGTTTGCGGTTAACAGCTTCGATACGGTGACCAGCGCCCTCTCTACCTGCACCTTCCCCGATCCGATCATGGCGCTGCGCGAGATGGGTCGCGTGTGCAAGCCAGATGGTCGCATCCTGCTCTTTGAGCACGGGTTGGCGCGTTACCGCTGGATGGCGAATTATCAGCACCGCAAGGCACAGCAGCAGTACGATAATCAAGCCTGCCGCTGGAATCAAGACCCCTTTCAGTTGGTCACGGATGCCGGATTGACGCTGACGAATACCAGCCGTGCGCTGCTAGGAATCTACTACATAATCGAAGCC
>JAHBVK010000063.1 GCA_019637555.1 Anaerolineae bacterium | reverse complement strand
TCCCCGCCGCGATGTTGAGCCGCATTCCATAAGCCGCAGCCCGATCAAACTTGAGGGCACGATTGACTTCAAAGAAATGGAAGTGGCTGCCTACCTGAATCGGGCGATCTCCAGTGTTGCTGACGATCACCGTCGCTGTCGGGCGTCCGGCGTTCAGCGTCAGCATCTCCGCTGAGACTTCGATCAAATATTCACCTGCATTCATGGGGATTTCCTTTTAACGAATGGGATCGTGAACGGTGACCAGTTTCGTGCCATCGGGGAAGGTCGCTTCCACCTGCACTTCATGGATCATCTCGGCGATGCCGTCCATTACATCATCGTGAGTGAGGATAGTCGTCCCCCACGTCATGATCTCGGCAACGGGTTTGCCATCGCGCGCTGCTTCCATGATCTCGGCGGTGAGGATAGCAATTGCTTCGGGGTAGTTAAGCTTGAGTCCACGCGCCTGCCGCTTACGCGCCAATTCCGAAGCCACGAAGATCAATAATTTCTCTTGTTCGCGGGGGGTGAGATGCAAAGTAGCCTCCTAAAATATGTGGATGAACCGCAAACGCCGATTCGGAGTCCAGAGGCGTATGTTTAGCTTGCAGAGGAGGGATCAGGCAAGGTGCAAAATGCCAGAATTTCAGGGGAGGTGCTTAGTATATTTTGCGAGGCATGATCGCTGCTTGCTGATACAGTTCCCACTTGGCTGCTCGCCAGAAGCTGCTTAAGCCGGTAAAGAGATCGCGCCCGCCTCGACTGACACCGCGAATCACTAGTCCGTGCGCGGGCAGCGTGCTGACTCCCCAGAGCAGATCGTTGGGGCGGGTGAGCTGCAACGCCTGATCCTGCAACTGTGCTTCCAGTTCAACCCATTTTTCTGAGTCGAGTCCGACACGACATATATATAAGGTCGCCATGTAACGATGTGCGCCGAAACGCGCGTAGGAGGATAGCGGGCGCGATCTAGGTTCTAGCTTCATGCGTTCACGCGCGATCAACAGATTGTCAGCGATAATGTCAGTATTTAGGTGCAGACTCTCGTAGGCAAATACTTCATTCCGTGCTTCCCGCCCCGGTGCAACGACTTCCCACCAGAACAAACCCGCGCCCTGATCCAGCGTGAAGCGCGTATGCTGCTGGTAGCGCGATCCAGCGAAGGGGATCAGCGCGTCGGGTAGGTATTCTAGGAGACTGTTCTCGCGCAGATTGATCGTCATGAATTGCGTGGCTGGTGGCGCGTTTTCGCGGCTGCGATAGAGCCGCGTGGCGCTGGTAGTGGTCAACTGCGCCTGAGCGCCAGCATTCACCTCGATCTCGTAATCCAATCTATCGCCGCCGAGAATTCCGCCCGATACCGTATGCAGATGCACCAACGATCCGCCGTTCTCAAGATCAAAGGCGCGGATCACTTGCAACGGCGGACGCTGTTTGTGTACGCGCATCACAGTGCGGGCATCGGCACAGGTGAAGGATAAATTGAGCCGACCATGTACCCGGTATGGAGTCGATGAGTTGTTCATACTCTAGCTGATGAATAGCCGTGTACTTAACGTCGGATGACGCATCGAGGCGACATCCAGCAGTGGGGTAACGGGCGAAATCTCGTCAAGGGAGAGCTGCAAACTTACGTGCGTAACTTCGATCAAGGTGGGCTTGATGCCCCACAAAATCTGACTCGCCTGCCGCTGACCGACAGGCAGTAACCGTTGACATGCGGAAAGCAACCCTGCCACCGACTGATGCAGATATGCCATAACCGTCACTTCCCGATCAATGCCCAACGCTCCGCCCACCAAACCGAACGCTGCACAGTGATGAATGCCGCTGCTCTTTGCTGCCCGCAGTGCCCGATCTATATAGGGATCGGATTGCATCGCCTGTACCAGTTCCAGCAAGCGCCGTCCGAGTGTTTGACTAGCGGCACGGCTCTCTCTCGCTAATTTGAGCGCACTCAACTGCTGATTGAGATCAAGCCAACGTGCCTCAAACTCTTGATCCGCGATCAAGCGCTGTGCCGCGCCGCAAAATGCCGCATCTACCAAGCCGACCTCACGGACGTAATCGCGCAGAAACGCCGCGACCCGCTCCGCCGTCAGATCGCCTTCTGCAGTCAACGTCTCCAAGCCAAATGAGTGCGGCGTTGCGCCAATAGGCAGCGCACTATCCGCCAGATGGATCAGGTGTAAGAGCGCAAGCTGATTATCAGTGGTGGCAGTCATGTTGTGTCAAATGGAATGACAGGAGGCAAAAGGATACAACGATCAGCCGCCGCTGACACTGGTTTATAGCACAAACAGTTTTATGCATACGAATACCGTTAAACGCTACATCCTGTCTGGCAGGGGCGAATCGCAGTACAATACTAATAAGTGTGGAAGCAACTTAACAATCGAGTATGGAGTACAACTTATGCTTCTTCCAGAACTGCGTAAGCAAGTGGCTGCGCTGCATCAGGAATTACCTGCACATCATCTCGTCGTTTGGACGATGGGCAACGTTAGCGCCCGCGATCCCGAAACAAACTTAGTCGTGATCAAGCCAAGCGGGGTCAAATTCGCCGATCTGACGCCAGAGAATATGGTGGTGGTGGATATAAATGGGAAGGTGGTCGAAGGTGATTATTCCCCGTCATCGGATACCGCTTCGCACTGTTACATCTATCGTCAGCGCCCCGAACTGTATGGTGTGGTGCATACCCATTCCCGCTATGCGACAGCATTCGCCGCGCTCGGACGTTCGATCCCCTGTGTGTTGACTGGTATGGCGGACGAATTCGGTGATGACATCCCCTGCGGAGGATTTGCGCTGATCGGTGGCGAGGAGATCGGGCAGATTGTGGTGGATATGCTAGGGACGACTAAGAGTCCAGCGGTGCTGCTGCAAAATCATGGCGTGTTCGCCGTCGGCAAGGATGCTGAAGCGGCAGTCAAGGCAGCGGTGATGGCAGAGGACAGCGCAGCGACGATCTGGACGGCATTGCAGATGGGTGAACCGCTACCCCTCTCGCGTGAGAATATCGACAAGCTGCACTACCGCTACAAGAATATTTACGGTCAGCGCTACTAATTCCTACAGCTAATTGCCATTTACCTTTGTTCAAACTGAAAGGACTTTGAACGATGATCGATTTGAAAACGCTGGAGGTCTGGTTTTTAACAGGCAGCCAGCATCTTTATGGACCGGAAGTGCTGGAACAGGTAGCCGGGCATTCGCGGGAGATGGCACAGGCGTTGGATAGCAGCATGGCGATCCCTGTGCGCGTGGTCTTTAAGCCCGTACTGACCACCTCTGAGGAAATCCACAATATCTGTCTGGAAGCGAACGCGGCGGCGAACTGCGTAGGCGTGATCACATGGATGCACACTTTTTCGCCCGCTAAGAACTGGATCGCCGGACTAGCCGCGCTGAGTAAGCCGATGGCGCATCTGCACACGCAGTACAACCGCGATATTCCGTGGGCGGACATCGACATGGACTTCATGAATTTGAATCAGGCGGCGCACGGTGACCGCGAATTCGGGTTCATGGTCAGCCGGATGCGCCTGAATCGCAAAGTGGTGGTCGGTCACTGGCAAGACCCCGAAGTGCAGGAACGACTGGGCGTCTGGGCGCGTGCGGCGTGCGGTTGGCACGATATGCAGAACGCTAAGATCGCCCGTTTTGGCGATAACATGCGCTCGGTGGCGGTGACCGAAGGCGATAAGGTGGAAGCGCAGCGACGTCTGGGGTACGCGGTTCACGGCTACGGCGTGGGCGATCTGGTGCAGCTCGTCAATCAGGCGACGGATGCGGAGATCGACCAACTGGTGCAGCAGTACGAGTCTGAGTACACGCTTGCCGCTGATCTGCGTAAAGGTGGAGTACGCCACAGCTCGATCCGCGAGGCGGCACGCATCGAATTGGGCTTGCGGCGTTTTCTGGAAGCAGGCAATTTCAAAGGCTTCACCAGCACGTTTGAAGACTTACACGGACTGGTACAGCTTCCCGGTCTTGCCCCGCAGCGCCTGATGGCGGATGGTTATGGCTTCGCTGGCGAGGGCGACTGGAAAACGGCGGCGCTGGTACGCGCGATGAAAGTGATGGCTAGCGGCTTAGCGGGCGGTACATCCTTCATGGAGGATTACACCTACCACTTTGATCCAAAAGGCATGAAGGTGCTAGGCGCGCACATGCTGGAAATCTGTCCCAGCATCGCCGATGGCAAAGCGAGTCTGGAAGTACATCCGTTGGGAATCGGCGGCAAAGCTGATCCAGCACGACTGGTGTTCAACTCTCAGACTGGCGCGGCGATCAACGCGGCGTTGATGGATATGGGCAACCGCTTCCGCCTGCTGGTCAATGATGTCGACGTCGTGCAGCCGGATGCGCCGCTGCCCAAGCTGCCAGTGGCACGCGCGTTGTGGATTCCGCGTCCAAACTTGAAAGTTGGCGCTGCCGCATGGATTTATGCTGGCGGGGCGCATCACACAGGGTTCAGCCTCTCGCTGACCGCAGAGCACCTCAATGACTTCGCTGATATGGCGGGCATCGAATTTCTGCACATTAACGAGAATACGCAGATCCCTTCGTTCAAGAACGAACTGCGCTGGAATGATGCCTATTACCTGTTTGCCAAAGGATTGTGAGCGCTGATCTGCCAGCCCACTTGACGCAAACTGTGTAACATGCCACATTAGGAAATATTGAATCAAAGATAGCTATCCGTAAGTGATAGCTATCTACATTTACCGTTACCGAGCGAAAGTCCAGTTAACCACCATGAGCACCGACAAACGGGACGCACCACGCAACGTCACGCAAGAAGATGTCGCCCGTCGCGCTGGCGTCACGCGATCTATCGTCTCGTACGTGATCAACAAAGGTCCGCGCAGCGTCTCCGAAGAAACAGAAGCTCGTGTGCTGGCGGCAATCCGCGAATTGGGCTACCGACCTAATAAGCACGCGCAAATGCTCTCCGCCGTGGATCATTCCATCGCCAATAAATATATCGGGATTATCCTCGCTTCTGATTTCATGTTCAAGCGCCCCTATTACGGCAGCATCCTCGCCAGCATTCACGAACATGCTCACGAGGAGGATTATCACATCCGCTTTATCCGCGTGTTCGAGGACTTCACCAATCCGGCGCTGTTCAACGAACTGATCCATCCAAATGAGATACGCGGGGCGATCCTGCTCGGCTTAGATCAGGTGATCCGCACGGATCGAGATAGAGAATTGGTGGCGCAGATCGTCAAGCGGGTTGAGCGCGTCGTCGCCGTCGAGTGGGAATGGGAAGGGGTGCCTTCGGTGCAGTTTGATCGGCAGGATGCGGGCTATCAGGTGACCAAACACTTGATCGAAACGGGCAAGCAGCGGATTGCTTATATCGGTCCTGAAGATAAACGCCTGAATGGTTATCGACAGGCGCTGTGGGAGAACAACATTACCCCCGACGACCAGCGGATCGCCTTTGCAGTGGATGCACCAGCAGGCTATTACTGCTGCGAGCAGCTACTTGAGCATGCCTCTATTGACGCGATTTGCACAGGTACGGACGAAGCGGCTATTGGCGTGCTTAAGTGCTTACATCAGCACGGCTGGCGCGTACCCCAAGATGTCGCGGTTGCCAGCATCGACAATCTGGACATTTCAGCGTTCCTGATCCCCGCACTGACCAGTATCGACGTACCGCGCCGTGAACTGGGACATCACGTGGTCAACGCCATCATCGCCGATAGCGCGACCTCCGATTTCTCGATTACGATCCGTACCCAGCTTGTAGTGCGCGAATCGAGCGTCATCAGCTAATCTACAGCTTGTTGGCGGGGAATTTCGGCTTCTCGCCGCGCAGCACCCGCACTACTTCTTCTGCGCCCTTACGTCTGACATCGATTTTTGCCTGCTCGGAGTACCAGGCATTGTGCGGCGTTAAGGTGATGCGTGGTTCTTTCAGGAACGGATGATCCGGTGCTGGCGGCTCCACTGTCAGCACATCTAGTGCTGCACCTGCCAGTTGGTTCGCCTGAATCGCCTCCAGAAGCGCCTGCTCATCGATCAGACCACCGCGCGAGGTGTTGACCAGATAAGCGGTGGGCTTCATCAGCTTCAGCGTCGTGGCATTGATGAGGCGCTCGGTTTGCGGCGTCAGCGGCGAGTGTAGAGTTATATAATCAGACTCGCGTAGCAGCGTTTCCAGATCGACGCTGGTGCAGCCCTCCGCCTCGACATCCTCTTTGGAAGCATAAGGATCGTAAACGAGGACATTCAAACCTAACCCGCGACCCTTTCGAGCAGACGCTCTACCAATCCGCCCGAAGCCAACGACGCCCAGTGTTTGCGTTGAAAGCCGCTGAGCCGGACGGTCCATGTTGGCGCTGTACCAACCGGTTTGCCGCACCATATCAACGAGCAGCGGCAAGCGACGTGCTTGCATCAGGATCAAGGAGATGGCGTGCGTGGACACCTCATCAATCGAGTAATCGGGAACATTAGTAACCCAGATGCCGCACTTAGTCGCAGTAGGGATGTCGATGGCATCCAAGCCCGTACCAACGCGGCTAATGATCTTGCACTGCTTCATGCGCTCGATCAGCTCGCCGGGGACTTTCTGGATCGTCACCATGATCGCATCGGCGTCGATAGCCTGCTGCTGCGCTTCGGGAGTCGTCAGATTGCCCGCTTGGATCACCGCCGCGCCGCTTTCGCGCAGGGTCTCCAGTTCAACGTTGTAGTCGCCAAAAGCCTCGTATGCGATCACCACTGTCGGCATTATGCTACCGCTGCCTCCACTGTCTTGTTAGAACTAAAGGGTATTTTCTTTAAAACGTGCTAATTTGCTCTGGAATCCGGAACGATCCAAAACCTCTTTGTTGATGATATTGTCGGGGAGTTGCCCCTGTGAAACCCGACGCATCCCACTAAAGATCGCCTGACCCGTCAGCACCCTGACATCCGAGGTAGCAGGTGACCAGTGTGGTGTCAGGATCACGTTGTCCAACGCGACCAGCGGATCACTGGCGGGCAGTGGCTCGTGCTCAAACACATCCAGTCCCGCACCAGCGATGCGCCGTTCCTGAAGGATTTTGACCAACGCTGCCTGATCAACCAGTTCGCCGCGTGCGATGTTGACGAAGTAAGCTGTTGGTTTCATCAGCGCCAGATGTTCAGCCGTGATCATGCCGTGTTTCGCCGCCGTCAGATTGGAGTGGACGCTGACGAAATCGCCTTCCTGCATCACGCGCTCTAGCGTAGTTAGCTCCACTCCCATTTCAGCAGCTTCCTCAGGATCGGCTTTGGGTGAGTAGGCAAGGATACGCATTTCAAACGGCTGTATCAGGCGCACCAACTCGCGTCCACTGCGCCCCAAGCCGACGATGCCAAGCGTGCGTCCGCGTAGTTCGCTGCCGACGATCTTCGACTGCAGGTTCCATTGTCCGCTGCGGGCGACGCGCTCATGTTCTGGCAGCCGCTTTGCCAGCGCCAGCATGAACATCAGGGCGGAGGAGGCGGTGGAGTGCGTGAGCGCGTCAGGGGCGTTGAACAGTGCCACATCGTTCGCGGTACACGCCGCCACATCGATCTTGTCGTAGCCTGCGCCTGCCCGTCCGATCACCGTGAGCGTATCCGCGCCCTCGGCAAAGGTAGATGGCTTAATCCACGGGCGCAGCACGATCAGCGCATCAATATCGCGGATGTGCTTCGGTTCGATTTCCAGCGAATAGTAACGCGTCCAATAGGTCGGATCGCCCGCCGTTGGCGCGAGGTCTTTGAGGAAGTGGTGCTGAATGAACGGCAGATCAGCAACATGTTGCAAGCCGATTTCACCGGAGGAAAGTTTGCCCTCCTCATTCAGGTAATCACCGGTCAATGCTATACGAAATACCCTCACGGAATCTCCTCAACTATCAAATGCAGTAGCAAACACTCAGTACTTGAGTGGCAAAAGACTAAGGTTATTGATGGAGCGGCAGCCGACTTACCAGACCAGTGTGCCTCCAGCATTGAATGCTAGATTGCCACCATCGACTGGCAGTAAAACGCCTGTGATCATTGAAGCAGCATCCGAGGCTAGGAACAGGGCGGCATTGGCAATATCATCCGCCACAGCCAGACGATTCAAGGGAATGCCACTGAGCAAACGGGGAAGCAAACTGTTGATGTCAGTCTTGGGATCGTCAAACCAGCGCTGCACTATCGGCGTCAATACCTGGCATGGCTGGATGCCGTTGACGCGGATTTTGTGGCATGCCCATTCAATCGCTAGTTCGCGGGTAAATTGATTCACTGCACCTTTGGCAGTGCTGTAGGGGAAATTGCCTCTACCAAGTGCTGAACTGCCAGCAATGGAGCTGATATTGACAATCGCACCGCCCTGCCCGCGCTTAATCATGCGGCGTCCGCCTGCTTGAGCACACAAGAAATAACCCGTGATGCACACATTCAAGACACGATGCCAATCTTCGAGGGTCAAATCTTCAGGCTTGAAGCGCGCCCCGATGGCAGGATCGTTGATCAGAATATCCAGATGCCCGAACTCACGATCCAGCGCCTCGAACATCGCGGTGACATCATCAGGAACACTAATGTCACAGCGCACGGCGACGACTTTGCGACCCAATGCCTGAATACTATTGACAGTATCTTGCAGCCCTTCCTCATTGATGTCTGCGGCCAGAATATCAGCGCCATGTGTGGCTAATCCGAGCGCTGTGGCTTTACCAATGCCGGATGCTGCACCCGTCACCACTGCCACGCGCCCGTTAAAGTCAATGAAATTGCTCGTCAAAATAGAAAAATCCTTTCTAACGATCCTAATCTTGTTGTTCCTGCTCCCGCTGTACATAACTTTTAAGGACGCGGGTATATGCTCCAGTGAGATGCTCCACGATCATGATCACTGCGCGCGATTCGTCATGAGTGCGGATCGCGTTCAGGATCGATTGGTGCTCGGCGCTGATGTACTCTTTGAAGTCATCTTTTGCCACATAACGACTGAGCAGCAAGACATGTACCTGTGGGCGCAGTGTTGACCACGCCTTATACAGCCGTTGATGGTTGCTAGCTCTATAGATCAGATCGTGGAATTGGGTGTCCAGCCGCGCTGCTTCTTGCTCAGTGATTCCTCTGGCGACGGCAGCGGAGATCTCGTCAACGACGTTTTGCATTTGCTGCAAAATCTGCGGATCGGCACGTTGAGCTGCTTGCCTGACGGCGAGTTGCTCCAGCGCTAACCGTAAACTGTAAACTTCGTCCAGGTCCTCTGACGAAAGCCGCGCAACAGTAGCGCGACCGTTGGGCATCTTGATGACCAACCCCTCGCGCTCTAGCTCGGTAAGGGCTTCGCGTATTGGACCACGACTGACTCCTAATTTTTCCGCCAGCAGTTCTTCCCGCAGGCGTTCGTTAGGAGCAAGCTCACCCCGATAGATGGCTTCGCGTAGCTGCTGAAGTATGTCATCAGCCAGACTACGTTTGGTCTGGGGTACAAGAATATTATTGGAAGAGTCAGACTGCTTCATAGTCATAAACGCGCATCCTCAAACCGTCTGATGAGTCCACTGGATAGCGCCATTCTACCTAAGGTCGCTGATAAATGAATTGTTAACAATTATTAGTGGTTTACAGTATAGAAGTGAATACGCGGCTTTGTCAACAACTGACCGCGAACTGCGATCCAATATCAGTATCAACAAACGGGCTACTAACGTCAGGTTGCAATCACTACACTTGACAAGTGCCAACTTTTCATTTAGGCTCTACGTCAATTGTTAACAATATACAGTTGCGCTTGTAAATTCTGACGAGTTGAACCTAACCAGTTCGCTCAGTCAGCCGCTTTATCCGAATATGCTTTTTGGGAGCAACCTTATGTCCAACAACCAAAGTAAGTCCTTTCGTTCCATGTCGCGCCGTTCCTTTTTGCGCAACAGCGCCATGGCAGCCGCTGGCGGTTTAGCGTTGGCAGCAGGCGCAAAGATCAGCGCGCCACGCATCGCCCGCGCAGCGGATATCGCTGGCTCCAAGTTCACCGTCCTGTGGATGAAGGGTTCAGTCGCTCCTGCCGCTGACCTCGAACTGAAGATGATGCAAGATTGGGCAGCAGCCAATCAGGTCGAACTTACCGTCGAAAACGTGGCGCTCAACGAGTGGGCTGCCAAGTTGGCGACTCTGGCTGAAATCGGTGGCGGTGCTGACCTTATCCATCTGTATACCCAGCACGTCGGCGTTAATACTCCCGTCCTAAGCGATGTCACCGCCTTGAAGAAGGAAATCGGCGACAAGTTCGGCGGTTGGGTGCATGGTCCAGATAGCGTTTCAACGGTTGGTGACAAGGCTGTTGCCATCCCCACCTATGTATATGGACAATACTGGCACTACCGCAAAGACTTGTTTGCTGAAGTCGGTGCCGATGCTTGGCCCTCAACATGGGAAGAACTGCACACCGTTGGTAAGGCACTGAAGGAGAAGGGTACGCCAATTGGCTACACACTCGGACCCGCAGTGACGGACGGCGCGACGCACAACTACTCCCTTCTGTGGAGCTTCGGCGGCAAGGAATTCGAGGAAGACGGCAAGACTATTGCCTTAGACTCCCCCGAAACACTCGCTTGCTTGGAGTTCTTCCGTGACTTCTACCACGACGCGCTGAACGAAGAAGCCTTCGCGTGGGATGAGTTGGGCAACAATCAGGCGTACCTCTCCGGTCAGATCGCCGCGACCAACAACGCCAACACCATTTATCTCGGTCTGGCGACTAACGCTCCTGATCTGGTAGACAAGACCTCCCTCGGTGGTGCGTTGGAAGGACCCGGCGGCAGATATCAGTACATGAGTATGCAGTACTGGGGCATCCCGACCTACTCCTCAAACGTAGAAGCGGCAACCACCTTCTTGAAGGATGCCTTCTACAGCGAGCAGTTCCAGAAGGATGTTTTGATCGCTGGTAACGGCTACAATCTGCCTGCTCATCATGGTCTAGATAAGGACGACTCGGCGTGGCCCACGGATCCGAATCTGGCGGCAGCGCGCGGTCTCGCAGACGCGGCACGTGCGCCCGGTTATGCCGGTCCATTCACCACGTCCGTCGGTCAGAGCATGGATAAGTTCTTGATCATCAACATGTTTGCTGCGGTGGCACAGGGCACAGAGCCAAAGGATGCGATCAAGGCGACAGTTGATGAAATGAACGCCATCCTCCAGAGTTCGTAGTCTATGGTTACGACTGCCATCACCACATCGTAGTTCACATCAATCATCCGTGATGCCAGTATTGCAGCTTGTATAAAATCGCTTCCTCCTTTCCCGCCGCATTCGACGGCTCTAGGGAGAGGAGGAAGCAATTCGATCAATATGAAAGAAAACATATTCTTGTTTAAGGGAGCAGCTTTTCGATGACCACTACAGCCGGGGATAGCGGAAATATATTGACGAGCTTTCTTCCCCGCCCTGTCCAGATTGCTCTACGCACATGGCTGAGTAAACGTAGTACGCAAGGTTACTTAATGGTTGCTCCAGCCGTGCTATGGCTGCTGATTTTGCTGGCATATCCCTTCATCCTCGCTATCTGGATCGCCTTTACCAACAAAACTGTAGGACAACCGGGCGAATTTATCGGTCTAGCGAATTTCACGCGGCAGTGGGACAGCATGATCTTCCGTCGCGCTTTCCTCAACACCTTTGTCTACACTGCCGCTGCAACCATCGTCAAACTCGGATTAGGGTTTGGGTTAGCGTTGCTGTTGAATCAGGCATTCATCGGACGGCGATTCGTCCGTGCCACTATTTTGCTGCCGTGGATTGTGCCAACCGTACTCAGCGCGATGGTCTGGAAGTGGATGTTCGACCCCAACCTGAGCAGCATCAACTGGGTATTGCGTAACATGGGCTTGATCACAAAGAACATCCCGTGGCTCACCGATCCAACAATGGCGATGGTCAGCATTATCATCGTCAATGTCTGGCGCGGTATCCCGTTCTTTGCGATCACGCTGCTGGCGGCGCTGCAAACGGTACCTCAAGAACTCTATGATGCCGCCTCTATTGATGGTGCAGGACCATTGCAGCGATTGCGCAAAGTGACGGTGCCCTTGACCATGCCCGTGATGGTGATCGTGACCATTGTCTCGATCATCGGTACGTTGGGTGATATTCAGGTAGTCTACTCGCTGACGAGGGGCGGTCCCAACAATTCGACTCAGGTGTTGGCAACGCTCAGCCAGACAGTTGGCTTAAGCAATGGTCAGCTCGGGCAAGGAGCAGCAATTGCGCTACACATGCTGCCATTCCTAATCGTGCTGGTATTTCTGGAAGTCTGGAACATGCGTAGGAGTGAGCACTAATGTCTGCCGCATACGCTGATGTACAAACGGCAATGCCGGGTCTGCAAGCTGCACGATCCCGCAAACTTCGGAAACTGCTGCTGCGCATCTTATTCATCTACCTTCCGGTAGTGATCGTGATGTTCTTCATGCTGCTGCCGTTTTATTGGATGTTGGTGGTTTCTTTCAAGCCATATCCTGAATTGTTCAATCGGCAGATTAGCCCGTTCTTTCCGCTTAATCCGACAGGCGAACACTATCAGGAACTGTTCAACAATACGCCGTTTATCTCGTGGTTCTTCACCACCACCATTGTTTCGATTGTTAGCACGGTGATCTCGGTTGGCTTGAGCATTCCGGCGGGTTATAGTCTGGCGCGGCTGCATTTTCGCGGACGCACAGTACTGAGTACCTCGATCTTCATCGCCTATCTGATCCCCACCACGCTGTTGTTCATCCCGATGGTAGAAGTGGTGAAGCAGCTTGATCTGATAGATCGGCGCGAAGCCTTAATGTTTGTCTATCCGACCTTTTTGATCCCCTTCTGTACGTGGCTGCTGCTCGGCTACATCCGCACGCTGCCCGTCGATCTGGAAGACTGCGCGATGGTAGACGGGGCAACCCGCTGGCAGGCGCTGATCAAGATCACGCTGCCGCTGTCGATGCCGGGCATCGTCTCGGCGACGATCTTTGCCTTCACGCTGTCATGGAACGAATTTATCTACGGCTTGGTGTTGGTCACCAGCGACGCCAACCGTACTTTGCCAGTTGGTGTGGTTACTAAGCTGATCAATGGCGACCTCTATGCATGGGGTCCGCTGATGGCTTCCGCACTGCTTGGCTCGATACCGGTAGTGATTTTATTCTCCTTCTTTGTAGAGCAGTACGTCGCTGGGTTGACTGCTGGCGCATTGAAGGGATAACGAACAAGCTCGAAAAACGAATTATCTAAGGATAATCTCTATGACCAGTCCAGTCTCCACCTCTGTTGACACGCTGGATCGTCTTGATCGTGCCAGATTGCTGCACCTCTACCGCGAGATGCTGGTGATCCGGCGCTGTGAAGAACAGCTTGCCAAATCCTACCAACAAGGCATGATACCCGGTGCCTGCCATACCTACATCGGGCAAGAAGCCGTCGCCGTCGGTGTCTGTGCGCAACTGAACCATCAGGATGCGGTGTTCAGTACCCATCGCGGACATGGGCACGCGCTGGCGAAGGGCGTTTCCCCGCGTGAAGTGATCGCCGAGTTGTTCGGGCGCGTCACGGGCGTTTCTCGTGGTCGTGGCGGCAGTATGCACTTGTTCTCGCCGGAAGTCGGCATGATGGGTACCAGCGGCATCGTTGGTCCATGCATCTTGCAGGCGACGGGTGCAGGTTACAGCTTCAAACTGATGAACAAGCCCAATGTTGGCGTCGCCTTCTTCGGTGATGGTGCCACCAACAACGGTGCATTCCACGAAGGGCTGAACATGGCGTCGATCTGGAAGCTGCCGACTCTGTTCATCTGTGAGAACAACATGTACGCGACTGAAGTGGCGTTCGCTTACTCCAGCTCCAATCAGGATGTCGGTACACGTGCGGCGAACTACAACATGCCCGGCTATATTGTGGACGGCAATGACGTATTAGCTGTCTACGCGGCGGCTGAGGAAGCGACGCAGCGTGCACGCACTGGCGGTGGACCATCGCTGATCGAGTGCAAGACCTATCGCACCCGCGCTCACGCCGAAGGTATGCGCGATGCTGGCTACCGCACTCAGGATGAGATTGACTCGTGGAAACAGCGTGATCCGCTGGTATCTTTACGTGATCGCGTGATCGCGGCGGGCAAGGCAGTCGAAGCGGACTTCGATGCGCTTGAAACTGAAGTCAAGGCATTGATCGAGGAAGCGCTGGACTTCGCTAAGAACAGCCCCTATCCCGATCCAGCGACTGCTACCGAGTATATTTTCAGCACACCTCAATAATCTATCAACCGTAGTATTCCAGTACAACGAGCAACAACATGCGTGAACTGACTTATACTGCTGCTGCCCGCGAAGCATTGACTGAGGAGATGGAAAAAGACCCCTCCATCTTCGTAGTCGGTGAGGGAATCGGACCGCGCGGCGGCAACTTCAATACCACAGCGGGACTATATGAGCGTTTCGGTCCGATGCGGCTGTGCGACACACCAATCGCCGAGCGTGGCTTTGTGGGCATGTGTACAGGGGCGGCAATGACCGGATCGCGTCCGGTGGTTGACTTCATGTTCTTCGATTTCATCCTCGACAGCATGGGCGAGCTGATCAATCAGTTGGCGAAGATGCAGTACATGAGCAGCGGACGGCTGAAGATGCCGATGGTACTGCGCGGCTGTATCGGTGTTGGCGGCGCGTCCGCTACTCACCACTCCGGCAACTACTATCCGATCTTCGCCCATTTGCCCGGTATTCGTGTGGTGCTGCCCTATACACCCGCCGATGCTAAAGGCTTATTCAAGACGGCGCTGCAAGGTGACGATCCGGTGCTGTTCCTTGAGCACAAATCGCTGCTCAACATGAAAGGTCCAGTGCCAGAGGGCGAGTTCAAAATCCCCTTCGGTCAGGCGAATATCCTGCGTGAAGGCAAAGATATTACCGTCGTCTCTCTGTGCCTGATGCTCAAACGCACCCTTGATGCCGCCGAGCAACTGGCGAAAGATGGCATTTCCGTCGAAGTGATCGATCCGCGCACGGTGAATCCGCTGGATATGACCATGATCCGCGAATCGGTACGCAAGACCGGACGCTTGCTAGTAGTTGACGAGACGTTTGCTCCCTGCGGCATTGGCGCAGAGATTGCTGCCCAGATGATGGAAGATGGTTTCGATGATCTGGATGCTCCAGTTAAGCGCTTGAACGGTGCGCATACGCCCGTACCCTACAGCCCGCCGCTCGAAGCCGCCGTCGTCCCTGATCAGAAGAAGATCGAGCAAGCAATCCGCGATCTACTTGCCGAATAGCTTGCGGCAGAAGGAAAAGGTATAGGCATGGCATATGAACTAGTGATGCCGCGTCTCGGCTGGACGATGGAAGAAGGCACGCTGGTCGAGTGGCTCAAACATGATGGCGACACCGTGCAAAGCGGTGAGATCGTTTTTACTGTTGAGAGCGACAAAGCGGTCAACGAGATCGAGGCATTGGAAGGTGGCATCCTGCGTATACCGCCGGATTCACCAGCGCCGGGGACGACTCTGCCCATCGGTGCCTTATTAGGCTACATCATCCAACCGGGGGAGGCAGTCCCCTTCGAGCAGGCTGCACCCGCAGCGCCAGCAGTTGCGCCGGAGGTTACTGCAACGCCAGCAGCTACCGCTGCAGCCACCAGCGCACCTACTACCAACGGCAATGGTGCGGCGGTAGGGCGACACCAGACCGAGCCTGCGATCAGTCCACGCGCCCGCCGGATCGCGGTGGAATTAGGCGTCGATTGGCAGTCCTTGATTGGCAGCGGCAGCACAGGACGAATCGTAGAGCGCGATGTACGCGCGGCTGCAACTACAGCGCCTGTAGCTGCAGCGACGTCGGTTCGGGCGACGCCCTTGGCGCGCCGTGTGGCGCAGGACCTTGATGTGGATTTGCAGCAGCTTGCCAGCAGCACACCGGGCAAGAGAATCTCTCGTGCCGATGTGGAAGCAGCATCGCAGAGCAGCGCGCCCCAACCAGCGACAGCCGCAGCAGATGTTGAAATCGTTCCGCTGACTGCGGTGCGCCGGATCACTGCTGAGCGGATGACCGCGAGTGCGCATACTGTCGCTCCGGTGACGCTCACGAGCGAAGTCGATGCGACGGAATTGGTGCGCTTGCGCAAGCAGTTGAAAGCGGATTCAGAAGCGGCAGGGCGACCTGTACCTTCTTATAACGATCTATTGGCGCGGTTGTGCGCAGAAGCATTGGCGGATTATCCCTATCTGAATGCAAGCTGGCACGAAGATCACATCGCGTTATCGAAACAGGTACACATCGGCATCGCCGTTGATGGTGAGCGCGGCTTACTCGTTCCTGTGCTGCGCGATGTACAGGGCAAGAGTGTCCGTCGGATCGCTGTCGAGAGCCGCGATCTGATCGAACGGGCGCGGCAGGGACAGTTGAAGTCGGATGAGATGCGCGGCAGCACCTTCACGATCACCAATCTGGGCATGTTCGGGATCGATGCCTTCACGCCGATCATCAATCTGCCTGAGTGCGCGATTTTGGGCGTCGGACGGATCGTGCCCAAGCAAGTAGTGATCGATGCTGATACCGAGCAGCTTGCTATCCGGCATATGATGTTCCTGAGTCTGACCTTCGATCATCGCGTGGTGGATGGCGCGGACGCGGCGAAATTCCTCAACCGCGTGCGGCAGTTCATCGAGCAGCCGTATTTGTGGCTGGTCTAATTTACTAATTGCACTTTATCCTGAAGGACGAGAACGCGAAGCATCATGGCAATCATCCACGCTGAACACCTGAAATCACTGGTGGTCAAACTTTTTGAAACGGTTGATGTTGATCCGGTGATCGCCCGCCGTGCTGCCGATCATCTGGTCGAGGCTAATCTGGCAGGCGTCGATTCTCACGGCGTAATGCGGATGCCCGACTACATCGAACAGATCCTCGTCGGTGGGCTGGCACGCACGGATAAGATCGAAGTGCTGCGCGACTTTGCCGCCGTTGCGCTGTGGGATGGGCATCTCACCATCGGGCAGTACATGGCATGGCTTGCCACCGAAAAGGCGATAGAGAAAGCGGCTGCGTTCGGCATCGGCATGGTCTCAGCGCGGCACTCCGGTCACATCGGTCGGCTCGGTGAGTATGCCGCGCAGATGGCTAACGCTGGCTACATTGGTTATGTTACTGCCAATCTGCAGGGGTTCGGGCAGCGCGTCGCGCCATTCGGGGGTAAATATGCCCGTCTCGGTACCAATCCTCATGCGTGGGGCGTACCTACTGGCGGCGTGCCAATGGTGATCGATATGTCCACTTCCGTCTCGGCGGAAGGGCGCATCCGTGTCAAGATGCGCCGCGGCGAGACGCTGCCGCAAAACTGGCTGCTCGACAATCAAGGCAACCCGACGACCAACCCGGCTGATCTGTATGGTCCTCCACATGGGGCGCTGCTGACCACTGGTGGGCATAAAGGCTATGGACTGTCGCTAGTAGCGGAAGCACTGGCTGGTTTGCTCAACGGCGGTGGCTATCCGCGCAACACCAAGGACGTACTCTCGCTGGAGAATGGCTTCGCGGTCATCGCCATTCACATTGATGCCTTTGGACCGCTGGACGAGTTCCAGACCAAAGCCGCTGAGCTGATGAACTACATGAAGGCTACCCCGCCCGCCGACGGCGTTGCTGAGGTCATGTACCCCAACGAACCGGAGACGCGCGAACGTGCCAGACGCCTAGCGAATGGCATCCCCATCGAAGATGAGTCGTGGAACTTAATCGTGGCGACGGCGAACAAGCTGAATATCCCCGTACCCGAAGTGCAGTAAGACAACTAGCTAGATAGTTCGTAAAACACTGAACACCTCGATCTACAGATGCAGATCGGGGTGTTTTGCTGCGCCTGATATTCGCAGAAATAACGGGAGGTGTATCAGGATTTTGGTAGGCGAAAATTTGGAAAACTGCTGGAATCACGTTAGGACGCGATTCGCCTGCCATTTCCTAGCTATAGTGCCTAAAGTACGTGATCTGATGGAGCTACTTGGAAAAGTGCAACCAGTAACGAGTGCATGGTAGGACGGAGCAAAGATGATCGAAGCGCACTAGCTACTGGTTGCCAAACAAATTGGAGTTAGCGCCCACCATTGGCGGAGGCTAATTCCTTGCGATTGACCACAGATCGGGGGGGACGTCCTTGTAGGACATCAACTACATTACGCGCCGTTTCCATCCGCAGTTGGCGGACTGCATCGACTGACCAACTGGAGGTATGCGGCGAGAAGATCACATTATCCAGCTTCAACAGCGGATCGTTGGGATCGGGCGGTTCGATGGTGAGCACGTCCAGCGCCGCACCAGCGATCTGACGATTGGTTAGCGCCGTGTACAGGGCAGGCTGATCGACAATCGGACCACGCGCCATGTTGATCAGAAATGCCGTCGGTTTCATCAGCCCGAATTGCGTAGTGCTGATCAAGCCGCGCGTTTCCTCGTTCAGCGGGCAGTGTACCGCCACATAATCAGCTTCTGAGAGCAGTTCCTCCAAACTGGCTTTTTGAATGCCTAAATTGGCGAACTGATCATCCTTCAAGTACGGATCGTAGCCGATCACCTTAAGACCGAGGCATTTGGCACGTTCTGCGACGGCACGCCCAATATTACCCAAGCCGATCACGCCGATTGACTGCTTGGAGAGGCGCATCGGGGCTTCAATGCCCAGTGGTGCTGATCCCCACTTGCCCTCGTTAACGTGTTTGTTTTGTGGCAGCAGATTGCGGTTGAGCATCAATAGAAAAGCCATCGTGTGGGTGGCGACTTCCTCAATGCAATAGTCCGGCGAGTTGCAAACCATGATGCCGCGCTTGCCTGCCGCCGCCAGATCGACCATATCAACGCCGATGCCGTAGCGCGAAATCACTTTGCAGCGATTCAGCGCATCGATCACTTCGCCGTTAATTTGCGCCCACTGCACGATCAACGCATCGGCGTCGGAAACATGCGGTAATAACTCTTGTGGAACGCGTGTGTTCAAACGAATAAGCTCTATATCTAATCCTGACCGCGAAAGTTCGGCTTGCTCAATTTCATTTTCGGCTGAGCCGAAATCCGTGATCACTACTTTGTACTGCGCCATTATTTTCATTCTCCCGATGGCTGCTTGACCCAAAACGTTACTCGATTCCCCACTCGAACTGAGACAAAATTTCTGGACCCGTTGGCGTCACCAGCACGATCTTTTCAGACCGTGCGCCAAATGTCCCTCCTACCCCTTCATAAGCGCCGGGTTCGACGGCAAAAACCATCCCGGCTTCGATGGGCGTGTGGTCATAGTGAACCAAACGTGGCAGTTCGTTGACCGTGACCCCTAGTTGATGCCCTGTGTAATGCGCCATCGGCAGACCGAACTTTTGGAAGGCTGCTTCGGCTGCTTTGGAGGCATCGGAAGCCATCTTACCGGGGCGCAAGCTATCCATTGCTGCTTCGCAAGCAGCTTGCGAGGCTTTGGCGTACTTGCGCTGACGTTCCGTTGCTTTCGCCGCGATTACGTGGGTATTGGTACAGTCCGACCAGTAACCGTCGATGCGCTGGCTGATGTCCATCAGCGCGGCGTCACCGGCTTTAGTGGTGTATTCACGCGGACCGTCTGGATAGTTAACGGTAGTGGTGCGTGGTCCGGTTACCAGTTCCCCGACTACAGGCACATCGTGACCAACAGCCCGGAACATCCGGCTGGTGATCTCAGCCCACATCTCGAACTCGGTTAGACCAGCGCGCTGGCATAGTTCCGCCAGAGTACGATGTCCAACATCGCCGATGGCGGAGGCGCGGCGCAGCAGCCCGATCTCGCGCTCGGTTTTGATCAGCCGCGCTTGCTGCATGGCTGTCTCGACATCGACGAGCGAGAGCTTGGGAAACTCCTTTGCCAGCAGCGACGCCACCGCAAAGGGCATATAGCGCACTTCAATCCCTAACGTGGCAGAAGTGTTAGCCAACCCTGCTTGTTTCAAAGCTTGGCGCACGCTGTCCAGAAACGAGGCGTGCGAATCAATGGCAGCCCACGTATCGAAGGTTTCAAAGACCACCATATGATCCAGCCGAGACTGCTTCTCCGCTGCGCCCGCGTTACTGCGCGAAGGGATCAGCCAACTGGAATGATCGCGAACACCGAACAGTGCCAGCGTCGGACCGTAGCCCATTTCCGCGCCTGCACCCAGTGGGAAAGGCACTTCGAAGCCGCTGATATAGGTGATATTGGCAATGGAGGAAAGAAGCACTGCATCACAGCCACTGCTCCGCGCGGCTGATCGAGCGCGTGCTAATTCCTCATTCACAATACTTGTCATCAAAGGTTTCCTTCAATCAAAAAATTGTCAACAGTTTTTTGTGATCAAATTCTATAGGGAACAGTTTTTCTGTCAAGGCAGTTCATTGACAGGTTGAGAAATAGGACATATCATTCTTATTGTTAACAATTCAGGAGGTTTTGGCAAGAAAACAGCATCACACTTTCATTCAACTTGCATGTTTTAGGTTCAGACAAATTATTCCAAACAGCTATGGAGAAATTTGATTATGTCGGACAACAAGTCATATAACGACAAGCGGACCAAGAGAATCTATTCTCGCCGCGAATTCCTGAAGATGGGGGCTGGTGCTACCGCGTTAGGCTTGACGGCGCTCGGTGCCAAATCAGCGCTAGCAGGAAATACCCCGTTTTTTGCCCCCAACATCAGCCGACAGACCGCCAAGACAATCAAACTGATGACATGGTTCTGGAACGAGCCGGGTCGTCAGGATGCGTGGCGTCAGATGGTGGAACTTTTCCACGCCGCCCAGAGCGACGTTCGTATCGAAGAAGCGGGTTGGCCCTTTGACCAGTACACCGATAACATCCTGATCCAGGTACAGTCCGGCATGATCGATGCTGACCTGTTCACCAACACGCCCGACTTGGCGATCCGTATGCTGGCAGCCAGCCAGATGGAACCAATCGAAAGCGTGGCTGATGCCGCTGGCATCAACAAAGACCTGAGCAAGGCTCACGACTTCCTGCGTAAGGACGATCACCTTTACGGTCTGGACTGCGTGACGGTGAAGTTCGGTCTGCTCTACAATCAGGCACTGTTCGAGAAGGATGGCGTTGCCGTTCCCACTACCATCGATGAGTGGACTGCCGCCGCGGCTGCGTTGACGCACAGACCGGATCAGTTCGGCATCTACTCGCCGCACGTTTCCTCCGCGCCGGAAGCCACATGGTTCACGCTCCAGCAGTGGGCGCTGCCCTATGATGGACGCTGGGCAGATGGCAAGAAGCCGCTGGTCAATTCCGAGCCGATCATCAACGGCATGAAGCTGTTCAAGACCATGTACGACAGCTCCTTCCCGCAGGGAACGGACGAAGCAACCGCCATCCGTATGTACGGCAACGGTCAGATCGCTATGGACTTGATCGTGTCGGCAGCAGTGAACGCCTTCAAAGCCTCCGGCGAATCGTCCGGTGGCAACGTCTACCAGAGCCTGCGTAGTGCTGTCCCGCCGTGGGAAAGCAAGCGCGTGATCACCCGCATCCACCCCATCGCCGTCAACGCCAACGCCGCTGACGACAACAAGGCAGCCGCCAAGACCTTCCTGACGTGGCTGTACACTCCAGAGAACTATCAGCAGTTGCTGGAGAAGGCGCTGGACGTGATCCCCGCGTTCCCGCAGGGCATCCGCAAGGAATACCTCGACAGCCTACCATGGCTGGAAGGCTATCAGGCTGGTGTGGACATCACCCCGCCGGAAGTCATGGGCGACTTCATCCTCTACAACTCGGAATTCGGCAAGATCGTAGTCAACCACTTGCAAGAAGTGTTGACGGCGAACCGTCCGGTGGAAGAGGCAATGGGCGATGCTCAGACCGAACTGGAAGCACTGGGCGAGCGCGTTTTCGCTTAATCATCACTGACACTTTTTCTCAGTTTCCCCTCTCCTCAATTGGAGGGGGGAAGCTATACTATGCAATCATCACCTAATCAAAAGAGCAATAAATACTTTAGGTCTGGGTCGCGCTGTATTGCCCCCGTTCAACGTTCAACACACTTTATTCCTCGGAGGATAACCCGATATGGCTGTTCGAGCAGTTGCTCGTACTAATTCCACAGCAACAACAACTACTCGGCGGCGAAACTGGCTGCCCTACATGCTGGCGCTACCGATTATTCTTTATGAGGGGATTTTCGTATTTTTGCCCATCGTGCAGGAGATTGCCTCCAGTTTCACCAGCAATATCATCGGCGGCGGACCGGTCAAATGGGTGGGGCTGGCAAACTACCAGCGGATGTTCAGCGACGCCTCATTCTGGCGCTCAATGCGCGTCACCCTGACCTATCTGGCGTTCGTGGTGATCATCTCCGTATTAGCCGGATTGTTCTCCGCGCTGCTGTTGAATCAACGCTTTCGTGGGCGTTCGCTGGTACGCGGTGTGATCACGCTGCCGTGGGCATTCCCTGATGTACCGACAGTGCTGGTATTCCTGTGGTTGATCAATCCTTCGTTCGGTGTGATGAATGTGATCGTGCGCCTGATACCGGGCATCACCGAGAACCCTAAATGGTTACAGGATGCCAATCTCGCCATGCCGATAGTGATCGCCATATCAGCATGGAAAGCCTTCCCCTTCTATAGTTTGGCGATCTTAGCGGCGCTGCAAGCGGTCTCCGCCGAACTCTATGAAGCGGGCAAAGTAGACGGTGCCAACACATTCCAGTTGTTCCGCTACATCACCCTGCCGGGGATTAGCCCGACACTGCTGCTGATGTCCCTGCTGGCATCTATTTTCGCCTTCCGCCAATATTCCTTGATCTATCTGACGACGGGCGGCGGACCGGGCGCACTCACCGAAACGCTGGTGATCAAGATGTACAACACTGCCTTCAAATTCTTTGACTTTTCCTACGGCGCGACGATTGGTGTAGCGGGCTTTGTGGTCGCACTTGCCATTACCATTGCGTATCTAGTTCTGCAAATTCGTCAATCTCGTGACTGATAGAGGACAACAAGACTAAGATGAACACCTCACACAAGATCACGCCTTTGCAGCGCATTCTCCGGCGCGTTCCACTATACCTTTTAGTGATCTTCGCCTGCCTGATTACCGCCTTCCCGATTTACTGGATGGTGGTCAGCACCGTGCAGCCTGTGGAGTACAGCTTTAAGTACCCGCCGCCACTCTTTCCAGTGGCGATCCACCTCGAACCGTTCACCAATCTGTTCCAGAATTTCCCGATTGCCACGTGGCTGCTGAACACGATCCTGCTGGCGGGGTTGACCACCTGCTTGTGTCTGGCACTGTCAGTGATCGGCGCTTACACGCTGTCGGCGCTGAAATGGCGGGGCAAGAATGTGTTCGGTCTGCTGCTGTTGGTGACGCAACTGCTGCCCGAAGCGCTGATCGTGATCCCGCTGTTCGCCATGTACCAGAAATTCGGACTGCGCGAGAATATTCCGGCACTGTCGCTGGTTGATGCCGCATTCGTCATCCCGCTGGGCATCTGGATACTGAAGAACGTCTATGACGCGATTCCACCGGAAATCTACGATGCCGCGCGCGTCGATGGCTGCACGCAGCTCGGCGTACTGCGCCGCGTCGCGCTGCCGCTGTCTGTACCGGGCTTGGTAGCAGTGGGCGTGGTCGCCTTCTTCTATGCGTGGAACGAATACCTGTTTGCCTCGAACCTGATCACCAACGCCAAGCTTTGGCCCGCCTCGGTAGGTATGGCGTCGCTGCGTTCGATGATCGATACACCGATTGATAAGGTGTTCGCGGCAGGCATGTTCTTTTCTATTTTCCCCATTATTTTCTATTTGATCGTGCAGCGTTATGTGGTTGCTGGTCTGAGCGCGGGCGCGGTCAAGGGCTAACTTAATCAGGAAGGACTCTCGTGACACATCCAATATTTGATCTCAGTGGGCGCGTCGCCCTCGTCTCTGGCGCTGCACAGGGCATGGGACGCGCGATGGCTATCGCTGTGGCTGAAGCAGGCGCTGACGTCATGGTGGCAGACATCAATAAAGAGGGAGTTGAGGCGACTGCCAAGCACATCCAATCGCTAGGTCGCCGCGCTGTTGCCGTCGGCTGTGATATCACCAACGTCGAACAGATCAGGGCAATGTTCGCGCAGCTCGATCAAGAATTCGGGCGGATCGATTTTCTGGGCAATGTTGCCGGACCTGCCACGCTGAATAAGCCGGAAGAAATCGCCATCGAAACCTTCGAGAAGATCGTCTACGGCTTGCTGGTGGCGCGTTTCTGCTGCTGTCAGGAAGCTGGTCGGCGAATGTTGCAGCAGGGCAAGGGCAGCATCGTCAACATCGGATCGCTGGCAAGCATCACGGCGCTAGGGCGGGGTAACTTCGCTTACAGCGTAGGCATGGGCGGCGTGGCACAGATGACCCGCGAACTCAGCACCGAGTGGAGTGGTCGCGGCGTGCGCGTCAACGCTATCCTGCCCGCACAGGTGATGAACCCCGGCTTGGAAGAGCGCATGAGAACCGATCCCAATCTGGCGGCGACCTTCCTGCGCGGCATCCCCGTCGGGCGCTTCGGTCAGCCGGATGATATCAAGGGCTTATCGATCTTCCTCGCTTCCGATGCCTCGTCATTCATCACAGGTGCGCTGATCCCGATGGATGGCGGCAATCTGGCGGTGAATGCTGGCGGCACGGTTGGTCCAACGAAGTAAAATAACAGCAAAGCACGTTGATCCTCTAGCAAACGGATAATTACAGACTATGAGAAAAAGTAAAGTTCTCGCAAAATGGCGTGCTGGCAAGCCCGCTAAGATCGCCCACTTGGGATACTTCTACCCACCACTGATCGCTTACGCGGCGAAGGCGGGCTACGACGGCATCTGGTTTGACCTCGAACATCGCGCCTTCGATCCCCGCGAAGTGCAGGCGCTAATGGCATATTTTCACCTCTACGACATCGACTGCGTGTTACGCGCAGCGACGCGCGAAAAAGCCGTACTCTATCGCTATCTGGAAGATGGCGCGGCTGGTTTGATCATCCCGCACGTCAATGACGTGGAGACGGTGCGTGAATTGGTGCAGAAGGTGAAGTTCCCGCCGATTGGTGATCGCGGTTTAGAAGCAAATAGTCTGGAAACCAACTTCGGATTGGATGCCGTGCCGAGTCGCCAGACACTTGTTGATCATGCGCTGCAAGAGACCTTCCTGATCGTGCAGATCGAAACGCCGCAAGCGCTGGCGTGCATCGAAGACATGGCGAACGTCAAGGGTTTGGACTGCCTGTTCCTCGGTCCTTCCGACTATGGGCTGCGTATCCAGTACGTGCCGGAAGCCGAACGCATCAGCGTGGATGAGGCGATGCAGAAGATCGCGGCGGTGGCAAAAGCGAAGGGTTTGGCGTGGGGATCAATGCCGCAAACGCTTGAGGATTTGCAGCGACACAAGGAATTAGGCTCGATGTTTCACGTTTGGGGTGGCGACATGCGCTCGATACGCCTCGGCATCGAGCAGGCGAGCAAAGAACTGGTCGATCTACTAGGCGAGTAAAACATGGCGCTGATTGCGGTTGATGTCGGTTCTACATCACTTAAAGGCGCAGTTCTCGATCTCGACGCGCAGCGTATCGATCATGCGCGTCGAGTCGCTTTTCCCGCACCGATCCGCAGTGGATCGCCGCTGTTCAGGGAATACGATCCGCAGCAAATCCTGAGCGACGTTCACGGGCTGATCCGCGAGTTAGCGGGGCTGGCAAAGCCGTGCGAAGGCTTGGTCATGTGCAATCAAATGCACGGGCTGGTCTTCACGACGGCAATAGGTGAACCGCGCTCAACGCTGACAACGTGGCAGGACCAGCGGGTGCTGATGCCGCATCCGTCCGGCGCGGGAACGTACTTCGATGTGCTGATGTCGCGGCTCAACGATGAGGACAAACGGCGGCTCGGTGGTAATGAACTGCGCGTCGGGCTGCCGATTGGTAATCTGTTCTGGCTCTCCGAGCGCGGCGAACTGCCCGCTGATCTGATCCCTGCCGCGCTGCCTGATTTCATCCTCGCCAACTTGTGCGGCACGCTGCCGACAACGGAAGTGATCAACGCGCAGTCGCATGGTCTGCTCGATCTGGAAACGATGGATTGGCATCACGGCGTGCTGCGGAAGTTGGGACTCGCTGGCTTGCGCTTACCCAAGATCGTGCCGCACGGCGAAGTCGTCGGCGTAATGGAGATCGACGGACAGCGCATCCCCTGCTACACCCCCGTCGGTGACTTTCAGTGTGCGCTGCTCGGTGCGTTGGTGCAAGATGGCGAACTCTCGCTGAACATCTCTACCGGATCGCAGGTCAGCTTGCTGCGGCGCAAGTTGGAATTTGGCAATTTCCAGACGCGCCCGTTTTTCGATAAGCGTTACGCTATCACCGTGACCACGATTCCAGCGGGACGTTCGCTGAGTGCGCTGGTCAAGCTGCTGACCGAACTGGCAGAAGCGCAGCAGGTTCAGCTTGCTGATGTCTGGGGATACATTTCGCAGCAAGCAGAGGCAATTGCCGACGTGGAAATGCAAGTCGATCTGTCTTTCTTCAAGAGCGCTGTCGGCAGTGTGGGGTCAATCACTAACATCCGTGAGGAAGAACTGACCATCGGGCATCTTTTCCGCGCCGCTTTCCACAATATGGCGGAGAACTACTACCATTGCGCCGCCCGCCTCTCGCCCACGCCGATCTGGAAGCGACTGGTGTTCTCCGGTGGCTTGGCGCAAAAGATTAAACCGCTGCGAACGCTGATCACCCAGAAATTCAACGCGCCATTTCGCCTTGCGCCACATGAAGAAGATACACTGTTCGGGTTGCTGGCGTTAGGGTTGGCATTCACCAAGCGCACAGCGAACGTGGAAGAAGCAGCGGCACAGCTATCCGCTTTATCATCGCTTATTTAAGCAGCATCTAAAGGTTGATTACTATGTCTGGAACGCACGATTATCTGTCTAAGCTGTACAGCTTAGAGGGCAAAACGGCTGTCGTCACGGGGGGGACTGGCGTGCTCGCTGGTGCGATGGCGCGTGGCCTCGCCCGCGTTGGCGCCAAGGTCGGCGTGTTGGGACGGCGCGAAAATCTGGCGCAGCAGGTCGCTGACGAAATCAAGGCGGAAGGCGGCGAGGCGATCCCGCTGGTGGCGGATGTTTTGCAGCGCGATCAACTGGAACGCGCCCGCGATCAGGTGATGCAGCGTTGGGGCAGGATCGACATCCTGATCAACGGCGCTGGCGGCAATGCGGCGCAAGGCATGGTGTCGCCAACTGGTTCCTTCTTCGATCTGACTCAAGAGGGAATGCAATCGCTGATCGATCTCAACTTGATGGGCACGATTCTGCCATCGCACGTCTTTGGCGAAGTGATGGCGAAACAGCGCGAGGGCTGCATCCTCAACATTTCGTCGTTGTCGGTGCCCCGTGCCATCACGCGCATCGTGGCTTACGGCGCGGCGAAAGCGGGCATCGACAACTTCACGCGCTGGCTGGCAGTCGAGATGGTGCAAAAATACGGCGAAAAAGTGCGCGTGAACGCGATTGCGCCGGGCTTCTTCCTTGCGGAGATGAATCGCCCCTTCATGGTGCAGGAAAGCGGCGAGTACACGACGCGCGGTCAAGCGGTGGTCGATCACACACCGATGAAGCGCTTCGGTGATCCTGACGAGTTGGTCGGCGCGGTGATCTGGTTGTGCAGCCCGTCCGCCAGCTTCGTCACTGGCAGTGTGATCGTGGTCGATGGCGGCTTTGGATCGTTTAGCGGCGTGTAGACTCCCCAGACTTACCACGCGCAATCACTAACGCTATGATGGTGATGTCGGATTGACCCGCTCCCCTTCAAGATATGATGAATGTCATGAAGCCGATGTCACCATTGACTGACCAATCTGCCCTATGATGAGGAGAATACGATCACTCAGTCATACGGTGTTGATCAGCAATGAAAGCGACTACGAAAGCACCTCTTTCCAGCTCCCTTGAAACAACGCTGCCGCCCTACGTATTGCTAGATGAACTGCTGCAACTGCGGCGCGACGTCATTGAAGAAGCTACGCAAATGATGGAGCGCTGGTCTCCTGCGATACGAGAGCGCAGCTTCCGCATTAGTGCCTGCAACCTGGCATCCTATCTGGCACTGCGCCGCCGCGATCTGCGCCGCATTCAAGCCTCACTGCCGCCGCTAGGATTGTCATCACTGGGACGCAGCGAAGCCCGCGTGATGGAAAACCTGAACGCCGTGATCGCAGCATTGCAAGCATATCTCGGCGTCGAACGCGATCCGCTGCCGCGCCAGAGCGTCCCTAGTCAGTTCTATCGCGGTCAGCGGTTGCTGGAACGCAATGCACAGCACGTCCTCGGTTCCAACCCCGAACATCGCCGTGTGCGGATTATGGTGACGCTGCCAACAGACGCGGCGGGCAATCCGCAGTTCATCACTGAACTGATGCAGCGCGGCATGGACTGCGCGCGGATCAACTGCGCACATGATGATGCTTATATCTGGGAACAGATGATCGCCGCGATCCGCACCGCTGAGCAGACCGTGAACCGTCGCTGCCACGTTTTGATGGATCTGGGAGGACCTAAAGCACGGACCGGCGAGGTTTTGATCCTCGGACCGGACGAACGCCTGCACATTGGAGCGATGCTGCTGCTCACCCGCGATCTGCCGGATGCCAGCAACGGAATCCCTTATCAGACGCAGTGCCTGATCCCTGAGGCGTTGGAGCAAGTGCAGGTCGGGCAGCGCGTGTGGATCGATGACGGCAAGATCGGCGCTGTTGTGGAGTCGTTTGTTCCAGCGGGTGCCATGCTGCGTATCACGAACGCGCGGGAAAAAGGGGAGAAGCTAAAGTCTGGCAAGGGATTGAACTTCCCCGACACTGATCTGCGGATTTCGCCACTGACTGATAAAGACCTGCGCGATCTGGATTTTGCCGTCGCCCACGCTGATGTAGTCAGCTATTCATTCGTACAGCACGCCTCGGATGTGTCCTTGCTCCAGCGCGAGATCGCTCAACGACAGCGCCAGAGTCCGCACCATTTCTATCGCCGTATGCCCATCATCGCCAAGGTCGAGACGCTGAACGCGATTCGTCATCTACCGGAGATCATCGTGCAAGCGGCAGGTCAGCAGCCCTTCGGCTTGATGATCGCGCGCGGCGATCTGGCGGTAGAGATCGGTTTTGAGCGGACGGCGGAAATGCAGGAGGAACTGCTGTGGCTGTGTGAAGCGGCGCATGTGCCTGTGGTCTGGGCAACGCAGGTGCTGGAATCCTATGTCAAGGATCGCCTGCCGACACGCGCCGAGATGACTGATGCCGCCATGTCGGAGCGTGCCGAATGTGTGATGCTGAACAAAGGTCCGTACATTGCGGATGCCGTGACCATGCTCGATACGATCCTCACGCGGATGCAAGATCATCAGTTGAAGAAGACCTCGCATCTGCGTGCGTTACAGGCGTTTAAGACAGAGTGATCGCGGGCGCGGCGTCCGCCACCGTCGGGATGCTGTGCGCTTGCTGCTTCAGGTGATCTGCCAGCCGACAGGCGAGCGCCACAACGGTCAGAGTCGGATTGACGTAACCGCCAGTCGGGAACACCGAACTGCCCGCGATGTACAGATTGCTGATGCCGTGAACTTTGCAGTTCTCATCGACCACGCCGTAGTGTGGATCGTTGTTCATGCGCGTACTGCCAATCGGATGTACGGAACTGGGACTGGTGTACGAGGCTTCGCTAAACTCGACGCTGCCCAACCCTGAATTGGCGAATTCCTGTGTCATCACCTCGCGGGCGCGGCGCACACTCTCTTGATCGCGCTCGGTGAAGCGCCAGTAGATTTTTACCTGTGGCTGCCCGTAGGAGTCGAGATGATCGCCCAGCGTAATCCGGTTACTGGGATCAGGTGCTTGCTCTAATAGGCTGAACAACTCGAACTGGTTGAATAACTGCGCCTTATCCTGCATCTTCGACCAGCCGCCGCGTGAGATGTACGGATAAACTGCTTTGCCTTGCAGTGCATATCCGGCGATCTTCATCAGGTCAGGCGTGCCTTTGATCATCTGTACGGCGTGGTGCACCAGCCCGCTGGGGCGCTGACGATGCACGACGGCGAGGGAAATATCGAAGAAGGATTGAAATGCTTTGCTCATGAATCCATCGCGGCGCGGGAACATGACGAAGCACATGCTCTGCAATTGTTCCTTACGCAGAGTCTCCTCGCTAAAGACCAACTCGCCCATCACCGCGTAGCCGCCATCCATCGGACGCAGATCGTAGAGATCGGTGCGGTTGAAGATGCTCCGATCACCGGGCGTGAACACATTGAGATACGACTGCGGATGATCCATGAAGTAGCGTCCGACCACATCGTGCTGGTTGCCGATGCCGTTAGCGTGTTTGCGACGGGACAGCAGCAGCAGACGGGCATTCTCGATGCAGCCCATCGCCAGGATCACCCGCTTGGCGCGCACAAAGAACTGCTGATGATCGGGATTGGCGGCGCGGATTCCGGTGATATTGGTGCCGCCGTCATCCGTCTCGATTTCTAATGCCGTGCCATTAACAATGGCAGTTACGTTCGCCGCCTGCTGCGTCACATCTTCAAAATGATTAGTCCACACATCTTTAGCGCCAAACTGAAACACGGTGGTGATCAGGCGACCATCTTTGAAGGGTAACGCCTTCTGAGTCTCGGTTTCCCAATCGGCGGCATCGTAAGCATAACGCCCTAGTCCGCAGTGGCGCTGCGCGCGCTCATAGAAAGGATCGAGATCGGCTCTGCTCAGGGGCCAGCCGCTGAAGGGAATCCAATCGCGCTTCTCGAAGTCAATGGCATCCAGTGGCGCATATCGTGCCCCTAACTTGTGCCCGCCGATTTCCACTAACCAGCGATTTGCCGTCCCACCGAACTGACGATGCCGCCCCCATCGGGGATTGGGATAGGGATCACCTACCGTTGTACCTTCATTCAGCTTTTTCAACGCACGGCGTGGTTTGAAGCCGCCGCTTTCGAGGATAGCGACCTTGTAGGAGCTGTTCTTCAGTTCGCGGGCGAGGCTTAGACCAGCTGGACCTGAACCTACAATACAAATGTCGGTTTCGATGACACTGCCCGGCGTGATGGTTGCAGAATCAATGATCATGATAGCTTTGCTCATCGTTATTATGGCTCTGGTGCATCATCTTACGGCGTTAGGGCAAGAGGAGGCAGTGTCCGGCGTAATGAATCTAAGTGACAGAGATCACTTGTGAGGGGTTGATTGAGAGATTTGTAAAGAGATAACAATAGGGCAGGTTTGGAAACCTGCCCCTACGATAATGGAAACATGTTAACGAGGTTGTAGAGGTGGTTTTCTAACCCACCCGATTTGTCCACTTAGCAAATCTAGCCAGCAACGGAGCGCATCTGACCGCCGTCCACGCGTAGTGTCGCGCCGGTGATGTACGCTGCTGCCGGAGAGAGCAGGAACGCGCCTGCTGCACCAAATTCATCCGCTGTACCTAGTCGCCTCAGTGGAATCTTAGCAACTGCTTCGTTGTGAATCTGTTCCAGCGATTTTCCGGTACGCTTCGCCGTCGCCGCATCCAACTGCGCCACCCTCTCAGTGTCAATCCGTCCCGGGATCAGGTTGTTGACGCGGATGCCATCTCCCGCTAGTTCGTCCGCTAGCGTCTTGACCAAGCCCGCCACACCGGAGCGCATCACCGTTGAAAGGACGAGGCGTTCAATTGGTTCGCGCACCGATCCGGAAGTCACAGTCAGGATCGCACCGCCATCCTTCATGTGCGGGATCACGATGCGGATCAGCCGGACGGTACTGAGCAGTGTTAGCTCGAAGGCGTCCTGCCACTGCTGATCCGTGAAATCCTTGAACATGCCCGAAGGCGGACCGCCCGCATTGACCAGCAGCGAATCGACTTTGCCATAACGTTCGACGGTGGCGTTCACCCACGCTTCGATGTCCGCCAGTTTACGCACATCGCAGACGGCAGGCAGCACTTCCGATCCGAATTCACCGCGCAGTTTGTCCGCCGCCGCATTGATCGACTCCTGATCGCGGCTGCACATGGAGATGGTCGCGCCATCCGCCGCCATTGCGCGGGCAACGCCAAAGCCTAGCCCCTTGCTGGAGGCGGCGACCATCGCTATTTTACCTTTCAAACCCAAATCCATCAGTTTCGCTCCTAAATTTTCTACTCGAACTGCAATTTTACCGTCGGATCGCTGATGCCAACGCGCCGTAGCACCCGATCTAGTTCACGCACTGTTCCTTCGTCGATGGGCGCGAACGGTTGGCGCAGCATGGCACTTTCAATCGCACCGCGTTTACGCAGTAGTTCCTTGCGGATCGCCAGATTGATCACAGGCTGATTCTCGAAGCGGATCAACGGTAGGTAGCGATCAAAAATCTGCGCTGCCCGATCCACATTGCCTGCTTTATGGGCTTTGTACACTGCGATCAGGATTTCGCTGAAGGCAAATCCGGTCATGGTACCATCGGCACCGCGCTCTAGTTCTTCCAGCAGGAACATGCCACCGAGTCCGCCGAA
>JAHBVK010000062.1 GCA_019637555.1 Anaerolineae bacterium | reverse complement strand
TTTTAGCAAAATCATCTCTCGTACTGAATCAGCCAAGACGATTTCATCACCTAACGCATCAATAAAAACCTGTTCCGACATCAAGCCTCATCTTGAGGGATCATTGCTGTCCTGCACAGGATCAGTGTACCATCACCAAAACGAATTTAATAATAAGTTCCACAGCGCCAGTACGCAGATCGGTTAGCAGAAGCGAAATAACGATCAGCACGACGCAACCTCATTGCGAACCCCATCTCCTTCTAAAGACGAAGCGGCAGCCTCTGGTTTCAGCCCGGTGCTTCAGCGCCGGGAATAGCTTCGCATCGCCTGAACTCGATCATCCCTTCTTTTTCTTCAGCCTGACACTAGTTTGTGCGGTATTCCCTTTGCCTTGTTCCGTTCGCACCTCAAATACATCCTCATATTGTGCCACCAACTGAGATAAGCCCTTGTGTCCATAAGTTTGCGGCTTGAACTGGGGATCAAGCTGATGCAAGTTATGACCCAACATCCCCAAACCCATCCATTCATCAGGTTTGTTGGCCATCTCGTAGGCTCGTTTCAGCAGCGGACGCGCATTCGGTGTCTTGGCGGGTTTGACGGCAGCGGGAGCAGTCGAACTAACTTTGGCTGTGCTTGAGGCACTTGGGATGCTCGCACTGCTGGCAACTTTCGCGGCATTGGCAGGATTCGCAGGCTTGACCGAACTGGCATTCGTGGCGCTCTTGGTAGGGTTAGGCGGAACAACCGTTTCCGCGGGCTTTTCCGCGCCGTTGCCATTCAACTTGTCCGTTGAAATGAACACCGAGCTGGCGTTCACCAGTGACGCTGGAGTCGTAGCTTTTCCCACTACGATGACCGTTACCCCTTCATCCTTGAGACGCATCACCAACGGCGTGAAGTCACTATCACTGGAGACGATGCAAAAGGCATTCACTTTCCCCGACTGCATAATCTCCATCGCGGCGATGGTGATGGCGATGTCATTGGCGTTTTTGCCCGCAGTGTAGCGCGATTGCTGCACCAGTTGAATGGCGTGCGTTTCCCCAATTTTGGGCCAGCCGGACAGATTCATATTGTCGGCTGTCCAGTCGCCATACACGCGACGGATCACGCACCGACCATAGTTCTCCAGTGCTTCCAGTAACGACTGCGTAAGTGATGGTTGGGCGTTATCGCCGTCAATCAGCAGCGCCATCTGCAACTTGGCTGTGGGCATGATCTCTCCGCAATCGAAAATGTTGAGGAACGGCAGAAGTTCTCTCTAGAATACGAAGTATAAGCTAACTTTCAGGCTGGATGAGTGCTGTACACACTACTGATATTAAATTCTTACTTCTAACCCACTTCAGTGGGTTTGCCGCATGTTGTAGCCGGAGGTTTCAACCTCCGGTCTACGTTCGCCTGCAAACGATGCCACCTACCTGCCGGACAACGTTCTCTGCCACACCGATAGTTTGCCCTTCCCCTCCCATCTGCTACCATCTGACAAAAGTAACAGGAGCAACAGATGGCAGCTAAATCCCTGCATATCGGTTTCATCTCTACGCGGCTGGCAGGTACGGATGGCGTCTCACTGGAAACGGCGAAATGGGCGCACGTCCTCACCGAACTCGGACATCACTGCTACTACTTCGCAGGCGAGAGCGAATGGTCAGCGGAACAATCTTACGTCGTACCGGAAGCGCATTTCACGCACCCTGACGTATTCGCGCTGACGCAAGAACTGTTCGGGGATTACATCCGCTTGCCGCAGACTTCACAGCATGTACAAAAACTTAAGGAATATCTCAAGGGGCATTTGCAGCGTTTCGTAGATCGCTTTAAGCTGGACATCCTGATCATTGAGAACGCGCTGGCGATCCCCGTCCACATCCCGCTTGGCTTGGCGATCACCGAGTTCATCGCCGAAACACAGATCCCCGCGATTGCGCACCATCACGATTTTGCATGGGAACGCGAACGCTTCCTGATCAGCGCCGCTAACGACTATCTGCGGGCGGCATTCCCGCCTGTGCTGCCAACACTGCGCCATGTTGTGATCAACTCTTTCGCCGCGCATCAACTGGCGATGCGGACGGGCGAACGCGCAGTGCTGATCCCCAACGTGATGAACTTCGATGATCCACCGCCACCGCCCGATGGTTACGCTGCTGATCTGCGCGTCGAACTGGGCGTCGCAGCAGATGCGCTGCTGCTCTTGCAGCCGACTCGCATTGTGCCGCGTAAACAGATCGAACGCGCCATCGAGTTGACGCGACGCCTGGACAAACCTGCCACGCTGGTGATCACTCACGAATCTGGCGACGAGGGGCGCGACTATGCTGATTATCTGCGCCGTTTCGCTGATCTGCTGAATACGCACGTCATCTTCGCGGCAGATCGCTTCGACTATGATCGCGGCAAGACCGCTGATAACCGCAAAATCTACTCACTCGCTGATGCCTACTACGCTGCCGATCTGATCACTTATCCTTCAGTGATCGAGGGCTTCGGCAACGCTTTTCTGGAAACGATCTATTTCCGCCGCCCGATCCTCATGCGTGGCTACGAGATATTCGAGATCGACATCAAGCCGAAGGGATTTAAGGTGCTGACGTTTCAGGAGTTCATTGCCGAAGCGACGGTTAAAGAGACGCAATCGCTGCTCAACGATCCAGCACGGATCACTGAGATAGTGGAGGAAAATTATCGCATCGCCACGCAGTTCTATTCCTTCAAGGTGCTGCGCGATCAGTTGACGGTGCTGCTCAACGAGTGCATGGGAACGTGAAGATGGTATCTACTTAGTTGACGAACAGATTCTGAAATCCGTTACGCGAATTTCGCAGGTTTCCATAAATCCACTGTACATGGACATCGGGAAGCCAAAAGTTTCATCATATTCAACGCGGCATAACGGCAGATGACAGCCCGCCGCCCAATCCAATAACTTATCAACTACCGTGTTAGCTTCATCAGACGCAGCCTGAGCTTGCCCAGCCGCTCTCAACTCAATCAAGCCGCTCAAATCACACAGCCCTGTCGCTCTCGCCTACCAAGACCGTCACCCCCAAAGCAACCATTTGGTTGCCTCGTTGTGTGCTTACATCAAGCTGGAAATGCTCAAAGTTAGCACAAACCCCAACCATTTTGCTCTCAAGTCTAAACTTTATGTGTGCGCAATACGTGCTGCTTTTGACGCCTTAGCTGGCTTGCAGCCAATCCGTTTGGATGCATAACGTTAGAAAACTATAATTGTGGGGCAAAGGTGTTTTTTCATTGGAGATCACGCAAATGGCGAAGATAATCATAAAAACGGATCGAGCGCCCAAGCCTTTGGCTGGATACAGTCAGGCTGTAAAAGCTGGAGGGCTAATCTTTGTGTCGGGTCAGGTACCCGTTGATGCCGCGACAGGTGAGGTCGTTGGAACAACTATTCAGGAACAAACCGCTCAATGCTTGAGGAATATTGAATATATCCTTCAAGCAGCGGATAGTTCGCTTGATAAAGCCGTGAGCGCTACTTTCATCCTAGTGGAGGAAACCGATTTCGCGGGGATGAATGAAGAGTGGGCGAAATGGTTTCCTATCGATCCACCTGCTCGACAGGGAGCGAAACTTCCTATCCGTCCAAAGGGTATTAAAATTTCTATCGCACTGATTGCAGAGACCTAAGAGCATGTTTGTAAATAAAGGGGTTACGGCGCAAATCGCTGGAATCACGGCACAATTGGGGCGAGACCTTTGGGACTCGTTTAGGTTCGTTTATACACATCGCAGTTAATATTTCACCTTCGCTGAATGCAACCGTAGCTCTGTAGCCAGAGATCTTAATCGCCTGTGGTTCAGCGGCAGGGGATTTCGCTCCCCTGCTACAAAGCTCCAGCCGTATCAGAGTGCGTTGCGTAAGTTAACTGATATTTCCACAGGATTAAGTTCACGATGAAAGCTGCCCTCTACGACTCCTTCCGCGCCCCGCTGCACGTCGAATCCGTCCCTGATCCCGTTCCCACCCGCGACGGCGTGGTGATCCGTGTACTGGCGACGGGCGTTTGCCGCAGCGATTGGCATGGCTGGCAAGGACACGATGACGATATTAAGGTGCTGCCGCACGTCCCCGGACACGAACTGGCGGGTGTGATTGCGGCGGTGGGATCGGAGGTACGCAACTGGCGCATCGGGGATCGCGTGACTACGCCCTTTGTGCTCGGTTGCGGTACTTGCGCTCAGTGTCTTTCCGGCAACCACCAGATTTGTGATCGCCAGTGGCAGCCCGGTTTTCATGGCTGGGGATCGTTCGCTGAATATGTGGCGCTGCCCTTTGCTGATGTCAATCTAGTGCGCTTGCCAGAAACGCTCGATTACGCGCACGCCGCCATTCTCGGCTGCCGTTTCGGGACGAGCTGGCGCGGCATCGTAGCGCAAGGCAACGTACGTGGCGGCGAGTGGGTGGCAGTGCATGGCTGCGGCGGAGTCGGACTTTCGGCGGTGATGATCGCGGCGGGCTTGGGCGCTCAGGTGATCGGCGTCGATCTCGACCCGGCGCGGTTAGAATTGGCACGCGAACTAGGCGCAGCGATCACCATCAATGCCCGTGAAGTTGCCGATGTCCCGTTAGCGATCAAAGAACTGACGGCTGGTGGTGCTCACGTTTCAGTCGATGCGCTCGGCAGCGTCAGCACCGCCCGCAATTCGATCCTCTGCTTGCGCAAGCGCGGGCGGCACATACAGATCGGTTTGCTGGCGGGCGAACACCGCGATCCGCCGCTGCCGATGGGCGCGGTGATTGGTAGGGAGTTGGAACTCTACGGTAGTCACGGGATGCAGGCGTTCGAGTATGAGAGGATGCTGCGCATGATCACCAGCGGCAAGCTGCCGATCAGCAAGCTCGTCGGTCAGCGCGTTGGGCTTGACGACGCTCCTGAGGCACTGATGGCGATGGATAACTTCCCCGGCGCGGGGATCACGGTAGTGGAACCGTAGTATTGACGACTTAACGCTTTTCAGTTCTTAGTTCGTCGTTTTGAGCTAAGAACTCTATTTCTCATGGGTTGAGATTACGATGCGCTGCACCTAGTAAAGTTGGTTTCTGGTACAGATTTAGGACTCCAGCTTGAATCCCAATCTGCGGATGGATGATCAGTCAAATTTCGTGGATTTAGACCATTACTGCCGATCATATAAATGTCATAATTGCCTGTGTGAGGATCAAATTCTGTGAACGACAGGTAACTGCCATCAAACGACCAACTAGGCAAGTGTGAATTGGAATTTCCAAAGTACTTTACTACATTGCCGCTCAGATCAGACCGATAAATTATCGTGAATACTTCGTTCACTCCGTAGTCTTCTGAAACAAATACAATCCATTTGCTGTCTGGCGACCAAGTCGGATAACCAACGTTTCCTTCAATTAAGGTACGCTCCTTCGATCCATCAGCGGCGACAATATTAATCTGGTTATCAGGTTCTCCTGACAAGCTACCCGAATATACTATTTCTTGGCTGTCTGACGACCAACTTAGGCCAAATATAGCTCTATGACCATATGTAACGCGACGTAAATTTGAGCCATCAGGATTTATCGTATATATATCCACATCACCACCACGCCAAGACGCAAATGCGATGAGCTTTCCATTCGGTGACCAAGCCAAAACATTAAAGCCACCAATAACAGTATCAGCTAATTTACGACGACTATTGTTCTGCAAATCGAAAATATAGGCATTACTTTCAGATTGAAATGCGATGTATCTACCATCTGGTGACCAAGATGGACTTCCACTGTCAACAGTAGGATCAGTCACCCGATAGGCTTCCTTGTTGTTAACTTCCATGATGAATATGGCGTTTTCGCCGTCACGGTTAGATACGAACGCAATAAAGGAGCAAGTCTTCTTATTAGATGTGGAAGTCATGGTACGTTGAGACCAAGCAAGACTATTATTTGCTGGAGCAAAGACTAATAATAGTGTCAAACCCAAAACAAAGGAAAGCAGTTGAAAGTAAGAATGTTTATCGGTTCTAGCCATGGGGAAGTTAACTCAATTGGTTCTTGAGTGTTCACTCCAAATCCTTTACCATGTTATAGGATTTGAACTGATAGCCGATCTTCTGATACAGCTTCAACGCCGCCGGATTGTGCGCGAATACGTGCAGCCCGATCTGCGTCACGCCGATCTTTTGACCTTCAGCTTCTAGCGCCAGCATCGCCGCTTCGCCGTAGCCACGCCGACGTTGATCCTCATCGATCATAATGTCGTAAATGAAGCCTTTGGATCCCTGCGCGAATAACCACAGCAACCCGACGGATTCTTTCGTCTCACCGTCGCGGATCGTGTATAGATAGTGATTCGCGGTGGCTGTGCCATCGGGGAGCAGCCGCTGGAATGTTTCGCTGGATTTTTGCTGTGCTTCTTCCTCAGTCCAATAACCAGCCTTCACATTTTCCTGCGCGTAATCAGTGATCATAAAGTCGAGTCGGCTCTGAAAATCGGACTCGGTCATCGGCTCTAGTACAACGGCTGCCGTCATGCTTATTCTTCCTCTTGATCGGGGAAACTCACGCGGATCAGCAAATGGCTCAGGTGAATCTCGTCGCCATCGCGGATGATCCGCTCTTCGCTTTTCATCAGCCGCCGTCCGTTCAGGAAGGTGCCGTTGGTGCTCTCCAGATCAGTGATGTAGATCAGTGGACCTTTGCGCCGGATGCCCATATGCCGCCGCGAGACTCCGCGTTTGGTGGCGTTAAACCGTGCCAGCGAAACATCGGGTTCGCCTTCTTCGACAGTGCCGCTGCCGCGTCCCACCACCACAAACTCAGCGGTTGGCAGTTCAATCCGTTCGCCGTCCACTTCAAAAACCAGCGGCTGCTGCTCGTAAAACAACCCGCCGCCCATGCTGCGCGTCCGCGTAAGAGCGCCCGCCTCATCGGGGTTAAACAAGCGCGTCTTGCCGTTATCACCCAACAACATACCGCAGCGCTTGCACACCAGCGTACCGCGCTCGTATGGCGTCTCACAGCGTGGGCAAGTCTGCATCTCCTCGGTGATCTGGAACGGCTCATCCGGGCGATTTGGCTTTTCGACCTCACCATCGCCCTGTGCGCCAGTATTGGTGTCACCGTTAAGGCTCTGTTCTTCCGCCTGCGATTGTGCCAGCCGAGCCTCCATCTGACGCTTCAATTGCAGAAGTTCAGGTGGCAAATCCATGTGCAGAATCGTATCCTGAGAGCTGTTGTAGCGGCTCTCAGGCGGTGGCTGCGGATCAGTATCAGTGTTCGTATTGCGTGCTACAGGATCAGCGGGGGAGGGCGACGCCGATGCTGAAGGATTGGTTCTCGCCAATTCTGCCTCTGCTTCTTTTCGCTTGGCTTCCTCTGATGTACGCGGGTCGGACATGCCGCTCAGTTCCGTTTCTGTGATCGCATTCCGGTAAATTGCGCCGAATGATTTGTTGAGATTTGCCAAAATGCGACTATCAATCTCACGTTTATCTATTAGTCGGCTTCAGTGTAAGTTGTGTGGCGTTTCAATGCAAGTTCTCTTGATGTAGTTTTCATGTCTTGATGCAGAATTCATAAAGTAAACCGCCTAGCAACGATGATTCTCCCAACTTTAGCCCAATCCATTAATTGGCTGTGAAGCACGTAAAGTGTACTAACCATTACTTCTGGCGATGCTAATCAAGAGTCGTTGGCATCCGTCTCGGAACTAGTATCTTCTCCTCCATCATCTGGCGCTAGATTCGCTAGCATGGCTTCAATCGCCGTGTTGAGCATGGGCAATTGATCCTGTATGGTATCCCATACGCGGTCAATGTTGATGGTAAGATAGGAGTGAACGACGATATTGCGGAAGCCTCTGATCTTTTGCCATGGGACATCGGTGTTGGCGTTTTTCAGCACTTCAGAAAGATGGATTGTTGATTCCGCTAGCGTGTGAAGGTAGTACAGCACTGCGGCTTGCTTATCCTCATCTGCTAGGAATGCCTCCTTGCCAACTGAAGTCAACCGCTAAATCTTGGCGAAATTATCGTGAATATGGGTGGCATATAGGTAATCACGATTCATAGCGGAATGGCATCTTTTAGAATTTGCTCTCGCATTAGTGGGTGAATGTAGTCTGTAGAGACAACATCAACGTGGCGACCTAGCAACTCCTCCACCTCCATTTCGAAGCCCGCGCTACCCCATGGTGAGAGTCGCTCGTAATCCCAGTCCACCAGCAGATCTACATCGCTGTCCGAACGTGCCTCGCCCCGTGCCACAGACCCAAACACACGTACATTAGATGCGCCATGTTTAGCTGCCAACCGCAATACTTCCTCGCGCTTATCCCCGAAAACCTCGGTTATCCCTAATCTTGTTTTACTCTCAGTATGGTCTACCATGGATACGCTCCCGACTCTCCAACATGATACCACAGGCTGATCTGTACTGTCGGATCTGCGCGTTTGGCAACAAAAACAAAACCCGGCATTGATTGACTCAATGCCGGGTTCAGTTTTAGTTTAGTCAACTCTCGTTATCGCTAACGGGAGCCTTCTACTCAGCAGAATTACTGTGCGGGGGTCGGGGCAACCGGTAGAACGTTTGCACCACCACGGGCAGCAAGCTGCGCTTCCTGATCGATCTTACGGCTGTTCCAGTGTGGACCACCGAACAGAGCGTCAGTATCGAAGAAGCCTGTGTACCACGGCTTGACCAGGCTCGGGGTCGTGCGGATGTACAGCGGGATGATCGGGAACGAGCCTTCGGGTCCGAAGAACTGCTCTTCGATCTGGCGGTACATCTCAACGCGCTTGGAACCATCAGTTTCCTTACCAGCAGCGTCGATCAGTTCGTCAGTCGCATCGCATTCACGGGCGAATGGGTTGTCAACGTTGCAGCTCAGAACGTCGTGCATCCAGTTCTGACCATCAGGATAGTCAGCGCCCCAACCGAGCGTCCACATGTTGGGACGTTCCGCCGTGGGCTTGTCCTTACGGACGGCTTCCAACAATACACCGAAGTCAAGCGCTTCGATGCTCATCTTGCTGGCGTCGCAACCGTAGTTGGTGGAAACAGCGTTCTGCAGGAATTCCGCCCAAGGCTCTGCGCCCTGATAGACGGCGATGGTGATATCGGGGAAGCCTTCGCAGTTGGGATAGCCAGCGGCTTCCAACTGAGCCTTGCCGAATTCAGGATCGAAACCGAGGTTATCCGCGGTTCCCAGACCAACTTCGTTCAAGGGCACAGCACCCAGAATGCCGGGGGGCATGAAGTGCGCGATGGGGATACCACGCGACACGTCAACGATTTCGGAGACGAACAGGTTACGGTCAACAGCCGCGCTGAAGGCACGACGAGCTTCCACCTTATCGAAGGGGGCTTTGTCTTGCGCGAACGCGAAGTAGAACGTAGACAGAGAGATCGTCTGACGGAGCTGCTGGCTCAGTTCGGCATCGCCACGAACATTGGGCAGTTCAGCGCGGGGCACGCCCACAGCGTCGATCTGGTTGTTCAGGTACAGCGAGTAACCGGTGGTCGCGTCTGCAACTTCGATCTGGAAGATGCGCTCGACGTTGCCGCCGTAGCTATCATTCACATCGACGTACAGAGGATTCTTGACGTAGACGCGGTTGACATTGGGATCGTACTGATCAATGACATATGGACCATTGGTCACGATATTGCCAACATCGGTCCACTTGTCACCGAATTCGTCAACCGTTTCCTTGGGCACGGGGCGGAAGAACCAGAACGACAGAGTGCTCTGGAAGAAGCCCAATGAACCCTGAGTGGTCACCACGAGGGTGGTGTCGTCCGGCGCGCTCACTTCGATCTGGTCGAAATCAGCTTCGGTGATCTGCGCGGGGTCGATCTTGCTGACCACATCGCAACCCTTGACGATCGACGCGGCAACGCCCATGTAGGCGGCACCGAGACGAGGATCGCAAATGCGCTTCATACCATAGACGATGTCGCCTGCCGTCACTTTACGGACTTCAGTCGCCGTCTGGGTGGAGGGGTCCCAACGTACCCATGGAACATCGTTGCGAATCTTGAACGTCCACGTATCGCCAGCTTCGTTCACATCACCGATCTGACCGGGAACGGAATCGCTCTCGGCAGCCAGTTCTGGGCGCAGTTTGGCGGTGGCGGGGTCAACGTCAGCAATACCGAGGAAAAGATTTTCAATCGGGCTGATGGAGACTTCGTCCGAAGCTGCCTGCGGATCGAACGAGGGGACGGGACCGCTGCCGAGACCGTAAATGGTCACCGGTTCGCTGTCTTGACGCATTGGGCTGGTGAGGACCAGGTTGCTATCACCTGCTACCGTCGCCGCGCTCACTGCGCCAATCGGGGCTAACGCCATAACCGCTGTAAGTACGGTTAACGGCACCAACCGCTTAAAGGATACCTTAAGCATCTGTAAAACTCCTTTACCTACCTGCCATGGTGGTCGAGTCGAGTACAGCCCTGCCCCCGTGCTTAAGTTCGGGGAGCAGCGCCGTTGTCATTAATATAGCGAGGTCGCGGCTTTGCTGCAAATGAGAAACGTGTCCAACTTGCCGTGACAGCCGATCTAGGACGGCATTTCGTGCGTCAAATGGATGCAATCCTTGCCGATCCGCAGCATTTTGCCTGCCTAACGGAACTGGCATCCAGCCCACCATTATGCGGTTAATCGAGGTCTACACCATATAATGTAGGAGATTGTACAACTTTAGGGGGGTCTTTTTGACAACTGCAAAAATATCAAAATCCCATAGTTACAGATATGGTGACTTGTCGTGAATTGAAGTCAGTTGCGACATGCCCCCAACATTGCTACACTCAGCAGTGCCCCGTTGGTTCTTTAGTAAGCTGTCACCGTAGCTTCAACCCACTCACTTACTATTTTGGAGGAAAAGAGTTATGTCCACCTTCAAGAGTTTTCGCGGAGGATTGTCCCGTCGAGAATTCCTCAAAGCTACTGCCGCTGCGGCAGCGGCTGCTGCCGTCGGATCACTCCCTTCATTTGAAGTTTTCGCCAAGCCCACACAAAAAATCAGCGGTGAACTAAAAATCTTACAGTGGAGCCACTTCGTGCCCAATCACGATACGTGGTTCGACAAGTGGGCGATGGAGTGGGGCAACCAGAACGGTGTGACCGTCACCGTCGATCACATCAACAACGCCGATATTCCCGCCCGTGCAACGGCAGAGATCAACGCCAAAGAAGGACATGATCTGATCGAGTACATCTTCCCACCCTCTGCGCTAGAGCCGAGCGTGCTCGATTTGACCGATGTCAATGAGGAGGCGGCAAAGCGGCACGGCACGCAGGTCGATCTATGCAAGCGCGCTACCTATAACCCCGTCACCAATAAATATTTCGGCTTCTCGCACGGTTGGGTTCCCGATCCGGGCAACTACCGCAAGAGTCTGTGGGAACAGGTTGGCTTGCCCAATGGTCCTTCCACTTGGGATGAACTGTACACAGGTGGCAAAGAGATCAAGGACAAGCTTGGCGTCCAGATGGGCATCGGCATGTCCAACGAGATCGACTCGAACATGGCAGGTCGCGGCATCATCTGGTCCTTCGGTGGCGCGGAGCAGGATGCTGACTCTAACGTTACACTCAATTCGCCGGAAACCATTGCCGCCGTCGAGTACATGAAGAAACTCTACGAAGGTGCGATGACGCCCGAAGTGTTCAGTTGGAACGCCGCCTCCAACAATCAACTGCTGGTCGCCGGACAAGCCTCGTGGATTCTCAACTCGATCTCGGCGTTCCGCACCGCGCAGGACAACACCGATACAGCGGAAGTGGCGAAGGACATTTACTTCACGGGACCGCTAAAGGGACCCAACGGCTTGGCGCTGGTCAGCGAACACCTTGTACCCATCTACATCTTGCCCTCGCACGCCAAAAACCCCGATGCGGCGAAGGAATTCATGCTGGCGCTGGTCGGCAATTACAATCAGGTTGTCTACGAATCAAAGTTGTACAACTTCCCCGCCTTCTTCAGCACTGCGCCGCAACTGATGGAAGACGGGGGTTGGCTGGATAACGATCCCTATGGTGCGGGTGACAAACTGAAGCTGCTCAAGGACGCCGAGTCGTGGAGCACCGTGATTGGTCACCCCGGTCCGGCGCACGCAGGCATCGGTGAAGCCTTCGGTACGTTCGTGATCCCGACCATGTACGCGAAAGCGGCAAAGGGCGAAGCCACCGCCGAGGAAGCTGTCACCGAAGCGCACAACGAGTACGTCAAGTTGTTCGACAAATGGCGTGCTGAAGGTCTGGTCGGCGGCACTAAGTAGCCAAGCTGTAGCGCCATTCCCTCATCCTAAATCCTTCTCCCGCAAGGAGAAGGACTTGCAAAACACGCAACTGGTTTTGTTCCCCTCTCCTTGCGGGAGAGGGGCTAGGGGTGAGGGCTGATCCTGACTGCATCCCCATCGTTAATCGTCATTGCATCGCATCGGCTGAGGTTCACCACTATGCAGGCAGCCACCGCTGATCAGAACAGCAGCACCAAACCGCCATCCCGTCCGCTGACTGATAACGCGCGATTTCTCGGTGCGGCGATGCTCCTCCCCGCCGTCCTCTACATCATCTTGCTGGTCGGTGTCCCTTTCATCTTGGCGATTGCCTTCAGCTTCACCAGCGTGACCACCGGCAATCCCGATCTCAAATTTGTTGGGCTGGATACCTTTAAGGCGATCCTGAGTGACAGCCAGTTCCTCAAGGCACTGATCAATACCGTCATCTTCACCGTCATCTCACAAATACTGATCGTTCTTTGTGCCAACATACTGGCATTGGCGCTCTCGCAGAAATTCCCCGGCAAGCGCATCATCCGCTTCCTGATCTTGCTCCCGTGGGCGACTCCGGTGGCATTGGGCGCTCTCGGCTGGTGGTGGATGGTGCAGCCGCAGTACAGCCCGCTGACCACCATCGGCAAAGGGCTGGGCTTATTCCTGCCCAACGCCTACATCGTCTATCTCGCGCCGAATCGCTTGTTCGGTGTGCAGGTGCCGGGACCATCCGGCAGTTATTTTCTCGGCTTGAACCTGACCGGCTTATTTGTGATCCTTGTGCACGTCTGGCGCATGCTGCCCATGTCTACCGTGATCATCATGGCGGGACTAACCTCTATCGATCACGAAATCCGTGATGCTGCCAAAGTCGATGGCGCGAACTTCTTTCAGGAATATTGGCATATCACGCTGCCGTTGCTGCGCTCGATCACGGCGGTCGCGATGTTGTTCAGCATCGTTTTCACCTTCACCGATATGGCGGTAGTACGCGTGCTGACGCTCGGCAACAACGATACACATGTGCTGGCGAGTTGGGCATATTTCAAGGGTATTGAGGGCGGCAACTTGGCGGAAGGCGCGGCGATTGCGGTCTTTTTACTACCGCTGCTGATCGCGGTGGCGGTCTTCATGTTACGGTTAGCACGGCGAGTCGAGGTGCATTGATCTATGATCAACAGACGCAAATTCCTGAGCGGCGGCGCGGTCTTTCTGGTGATCACCATCTTCACCATCTTCGCCGCCTTTCCCTTCTACTGGATGTTGATGACCTCGTTTCGCACCAACAACGATCTCTATATCCGCAGTCTCAAATCCAACACACTTGGCTTCAACGACTCGCCGACCATCGACAATTACACCTTGCTGTTCAACCAGACCAATTATGGGCGCTTCGTGGTCAACAGCATCGGTATCGGTATCGCCGTCGTACTGATCACGCTGATCGGTGCTGTACCTGCCGCTTACAGTCTGGCGCGTCTGACCGGAGCGTGGGGCGAACGGCTCGGCATCCTGATCTTTCTGGTCTATCTGATCCCGCCAACGCTGCTGTTTATTCCCCTCTCGCGGATGATCGTGCTGCTGCGCTTGCAAGATACTGTCTGGGCGCTGATCGTCACCTATCCGACGTTCACGATCCCCTTCTGTACGTGGCTGATGATGGGCTTTATCAAGTCACTGCCGCGCGAGATCGAAGAACAGGCAATGGTTGATGGTTGTAGCCGACTCGGTGCAGCGGTGCGTGTGGTGCTGCCGCTGACCGTTCCCGGCATCCTGACCATCACCGTCTTTTCCTTCACGCTGACCATGCACGAGTACATCTACGCGCTGGCGTTCGTCGCACCATCAGCGCAGAAACCGATTGGCGTCGGCGTGACCACCGAACTGATTCGCGGCGATGTCTACTTCTGGCAGTCGCTGATGGGCGCGGCGATCCTCGTGGCGATTCCGGTCGCGCTGATCTACACCTTCTTCTTGGATCGATTTATTGCCGGATTCACGTTGGGGGCGGTGAAAGGGTAAGTTGGCAGCCAAAGGCAAACTCAACCGCTGTATAATGGATAATAGATTTCAGTTATCAAAGAATTGAACAGCCGAGGTAAATTGGGTGTGATTGAATTACCCGAAACCGTTGCCTTACCGCTAAAGATGGATGAATACGGCGCGATTCGTGTCAGCGGCACACGGGTAACGCTGGACACCGTGATTGCCTGTTATCAGCAGGGGGACAGCCCAGAGGCGATTCACGAAGGCTTTGATGTGCTGCCTCTAAATGATATTTATACCGTCATTGCCTACTATCTGGCGCATCGTGATGAACTCGATGCTTACTTAAAACACGGCAAGGAGGAAGCTGAACGGTTGCGTCAGGAATGGGACGTCAATTACACACTGGAACAGAAGGCGTTCAACGCACGTATTCGCAAACTGGCTGAACAAAAACGCCATGAGTGGAATGGATAAATGCGCTTTGCCGCCGACGAAAACTTTGATGGGCGTATTCTTGATGGTCTTCGCGCTCGGATGCCAGACTTAGACATTGTGCGTGTTCAGGATACCGAAATGTATCAATCACCTGATGATAAGCTTCTTGCATGGCTGGCAAAGGAAAATCGGATTTTGCTCACCCATGATGTCCGAACCATACCTCGCTTTGTCTTCGAGCGTGTGCGCGACGGGCTACCTGTCCCCGGTGTGATTGAGGTGCATAAGGAGGATACCTCGATTGGTACGGCGATAGATGATCTCGAAGTAGTTATCGGCGCAGGTACGCCGGAGGATTTCGAGAATCAGGTGAAATACATCCCGATCCGTTGACTGGTTGACTGGATGCCTTTGGGCGTCGGCGTGCCTACCGAATTGATTCGCGGCGATGTCTACTTCTGGCAGTCGCTGATGGGCGCGGCGATCCTCGTGGCGATTCCGGTGGCGCTGATCTACACCTTCTTCTTGGATCGCTTTATTGCGGGCTTCACGCTAGGGGCGGTGAAGGTAGGAAGATGGGAAAGCTCCTCACTTTCAGCCCTCTCCCCAAGCAGAGGGAAATGAAAGCAAAGCGTACCGAATGATCCACGGACGATTGAATACGCGCCAAAGCCACTGATTGACGCCGCGCGTCGGTTGCGACACGATCAGACTACGGCGGAAGAACTTCTGTGGGAAAGCTTACGGGATCGACAACTTGGCGGATTGAAGTTTCGACGACAGCATCCGATCAAAGAGACTTCTATATTGCCAGATTTCACGTACGCAGGCAATCTTGTCATCGAATCCTACGGCGAAATTCACAATAGCCAACAAGAAGCAGATCAGGCTCAAGCCAGCATCAGATAGAAGAGTTAGGTTATCGCGTTTTGCGGTTTGCTAACCGCCAAATAGTTGACGATCTAGCTGCTGTTGTCAGTAAAATTCGGGATTCTGTATTAGCGTCGGGATAGCCCTCGCCCTAAATCCCTCTCCCGCAAGGAGAGGGACTTGAAGATATACCAGCCCTTTGAAATTTCTTATTCCTCTCTCTTGGGGGAGAAGGGGTAAGGGGATGAGGGCTACTACCCAACACCCAACTGCCGCATCATGTCTTGCGGGTCCCATTCCGCCCATGTCTCCGCGATTTTGCCGTCAGCGATGCGATCCGTGATCATTACCGGAACGACGGCGTGCTCGCCCGTCGGCGAGATGTTCCTCGACTACCCATTCTGCGTACCGTGATAGGTCTCACCAAGTGCGTTGAAGTCATGCTTGTCCCAAGCGGTATCTAAAAGGTCACGAGCGATTGAAAGTAAAATGTGTAATACAAATTCGGGTTGATGGTAGCAATACAACCTTAAATCTTTTCAAGTAATCGATACAAGCAAAAAGCCCGACAAAACATCGGGCTTTTGTTATTTAAGCTCTACCGCTACCCCCGCAGCGCGGGCATACTCCTACAGGAGCCATTGCAATAGGATCATTAAACGATTTTGTTGATTCACTCAACCTATCGACCTGACCCTTCTTGCCACGATAGACAACTATTATGAAGTCTTCGTCTATCGGCTTTCCGCCCGCAATCGGTCAGGGTATACCCATTTACGCAATTAGTTCGCCCCAGTTTGATCATCTCATCAACGAGATCACTAGCTAGTTGATCAAGTTTGTTTTCCGCCATTTGATTTCCTCCTATTGGATCCGGTAGATCACGGTCATAATGCTGCTGGAGTAGATGATTGTAGAGTGAAGTCGCGCATCGAGCTTCTCGTAATAACTGCTCGCCATCTTTGGAAAACTCTGGTGGGTTCTTTAACTTCTTAATAATGTCGAAGTTATCTACAACAAAATCCCGAAACGACCGCAGCAATATTTTGCTCCACACTAACCTCCCAACAGATGCCGAGTAGCTCTAGGAAATTGACGGTTTCTGCCACATGATACCAATTCGGATTCTTGGGATCGACGCTGGTTAGTGGCTTATTCACCTGATCGAAAATAGGAACAAATAGCTGGCGCTGTGCGAGGCGCATCTGCTCATTATGGATGCGTTCACTCAGTTCCTTCTGATTTTGGGAATAATTTGCTGTTGGTTTCTTGTTTATTTCGAAACAGCTTGCTTGCTTGCCGCAATGCGAGGGCAGCGAAGAACATTGCGCCCACAGTACCGATTGCTTCTAGGATTGACCAGAAGTGTTCAAAGAGATATTTGATAGAGTCAGGCAAAGTTTATTATCGGTTCTCAACGGAGCTATTACGATAGAATTCACTATACAATATTTGCTGTGTAACTGAGTACTTGTATCAGAGTAATAAAAATCCTGGCGAGTATCCGTATCCCAGATTGCAATTATCTAGGAACTGCCTAAGAATCACTGAATGCATAACCAATTTTGCTGTGTATCGATCAGTGTTATACAGGTAGGTGCAACGGGCTGTTTTGAACGTCACTATCGGCAGGACTGGAGAGCGATCCGAGAGTACAGGTGATCCCCGTCTCGCCATCGCCCGCCCGCTGCACACCAGCCGCGTTGTAAGTCACACTTGCGTCAGGGCAATAACCGTAACGATGCGCGTAAATACCGAGAAATATCTCTGCTATCTGCACTTCGTCGTAGCACTTTTGTAGCGCGTTGCGATCCGAGGGGTTGAAATTCTCCATCCCCGTCGGGAACAAGCCCATGCTCAGGATCGTCTCGTAAATCTTCTCGCGGTATAGTTCCAGATCGCGGAATGTAGAACTGATGAATACGTCTATATGCTGTGCCATGTGCGCCGCCTGTGCGTCATAACATACGGTTTATGCTGCACACTATTATAGGCGATCCCAACTCCCCGCGCTGCGCTCTCACCAAACGGGCAAAGTCCCCCATAGCGCAACCTTCTTCTCCTAACCCACTTCAGTGGGTTTACACAGTGACAGCCGGAGGTTTTCAACCTCCGGTCTACCTGACTCTACTCCCTCCCGCCCCACCACCATGCCCTAAACACCGATTGTTTGTGCCTTTCCAACGCAATTCCAAAACTTGCCTACCATAACCCATTTTTCGCCCATTTTTCCCGTTAAATAAATGGGTTTTAATGGGTGTCTTTTTTACCCCTCTCCCATCAACAAAAAAGCGGATCATATGATCCGCTTTCCTTCTCTAACTACCCGTCGCCTCTTGGTTCCCTTCTCCTTATCTGTACTCGGATTGGAGAGGAGGTCAGGGGGCTGAGGCTAATGCACGCCATTGCTGTTGAAATGCAGGAACTCGCGTAGCAGCGGATGCCCAAACTTGCCAATCGACTGCACCACTACCCATGCGTCCTGCTCCGCAGGCTTTAGCAGCTTCGGGTTGATGATCTCCTTAGTGCTCGGCTTGCTGTCGCGGTAAATCGCGTACTGCTGCCGGATCGTATCTTTATCCTCGTGGTAATTGATCGGCGGCAGCGCATAGCTCAGCCGGTACGTCTCCGTACGGAATTTATCAGCTTCCTGATTGCGCAGATAATTGCAGCGCAGCCGCGCTAGCTCCGCGCCGAACTCGGTTGCCCACTCGAAGATTGCCCTCGGATCAGCCGACTCACCCATGATTGTGCGCATCAGCTTGGAGTGGAAACTCAGATCGAAGTGATACAGCCGGAACAGGTTTTGTCGCATCTCCTCGCCCACCGCGATCAGCTTGTGCAGCGCCTCATCCGCCGACGAGCACTGCCCGATGAAATAGCCTTCGAAGCCTGTCCCGTTCTCAAAGTAGGGGTTTCGACCCTTCCTTACGATTTCCCACGCGAGGTACGGACGTTCAAACTGTCCACTGAGTTGGCTGACCGTCGCTAGATTGCGGTTGACTGAGAGGTGTAACCACGAATATAGATAATCACCAAACGGCGTATTTTTCTCTACACTGATGATGTGCAATTCTGACATGATAATCGGCTTACAGCTTCTGAAGCAGGCTGTCCGCGCTATTCTGGGAAACGGTGATTCTGCGTGCGAATAGCCTGATCGACAACTTCCCGATTCTTATTGTAGTCCTTTAATGTCCGATTCCCGTTAGATCGATGTGCTGTCAGCGGAATTTACAATCGTTAGGACTCCTTGAAACTTCTCTTACCACCTGATGCTTGTGCTGCCATTGGCTGAGAAGGACAATAGCAGCGTTTCAGACCCAACCACACCGCCTGTACGCTCACAACAGCCCGTAGGTCGCCCCCGTGATCCCCTCTCCATTGACGGAACTTAGTGAGCGACACTAGCATTCGAGAAGCTCAACTACAGAGTTAACCAAAAGTAGGGTGGGTCTCTATCTGCACGTTGATTAATACCTGTAGATCGCCTCTGTAGTCCCCTCTCCGTAAACGGAGAGGGGTGGCGCGAAGCGCCGGGGTGAGGTAAACCAAGCCAAAACTCAGGCTAGATTAGCGCTCCTCCAAAATCAGTACTGCGCCTTTATCCAAGCCCCGTACCGCGATCAAACCGCCGTCCACGCGGTAGCTCTCACCGCCCAGCAGATCGACCAGCGTTGCGCCGTCATGAATACCTGAATGCCACACCGGAATCGCGTGTTCTAGCAGCGTATCCGGTCCCCGATACCCGACGACGATCAAGCGTTGTCCGCTGGACTGCCGCTGGTAAACCATCAAGCCATCCTCCGCGAACAAGTGCTGGAATCCACCGTCGATCAGAGCAGGAGCGCTGCGCCGCAGGTGGATGATCTGCTTGAAATACTTCAGCAAGTCATGATCCCATTCATGCTCATCCCACGGCATCGTGCGGCGGTTATCGGGGTCTTGCGCGCCCGTCATGCCGATCTCCGTGCCATAGTAAACGCTCGGTGTACCCGGATAGGTCATCAGGATCGCGGCGGCGAGATAGAGCAGTGACTTATCGCCATGAACCTTATGCAGCAAACGCGACGTGTCGTGGCTGTCCAACAGATTGTACTGATGGCGGGCGACCTGCCACGGCAGCGGCGAACGGAAGCGCGTCCACTGCGCCGCCAAATCCTCGCCGCGCATCAGCGTCGGATCAGCCATCTCAGGACGCCAGTCCATGCCCAGATCATGACCGGACAACCAGCGCCACAGCGGGATAGCGAAACCGGAGTAGTTCATCGTCGCGTCCAGTTCATCGCCCTGCAGATAGGTGGTAGCGTCGTAGAAGTGCTCACCGATCAGGTAAGCCTCCGGCGATTCCTCCTTCACTGCCTTACGGATCCCGCGCCCGATCTTATGCGCCAGTTGGATCGATCCCTGCCGCGCCTGCATGTTCGCCACATCTAGGCGCCAGCCGTCGATTCGGAACGGTGCTCGCATCCATTTCCGCAGTACCGAATCCTGACCGCGATACATCACATCGCGCAGTTTTTCGCTGCGGTAATTCAGCTTGACCAGCGAAGGCACGCCCAGCCACATCTCGTAGCGGTTAGGATGCTCGTAGAAGGTGAAGTACTCATTGGTCGGCGACTCAGCGTTTTGCTGCGCCTCCACAAACCACGGATGCTGCCAGCCAGCGTGATTCAGAGTCACATCCAGCATCATTTTCATATCATGCTGATCCAGCGTTTCGCGCAGTTGGATCAAGCCCTCGTCGCCGCCAACATATGGGTCAACCTTGAAGAAGTCCGCGATGTCGTAGCGATGATTGCTGTATGCCACAAAGATCGGATTCAAGTAGATCGCGTTTACACCGAGATCGAGCAGATACGGCACTTTCTGTGCGATGCCCTGCAAATCGCCACCGTAATAGTCGAGGCTGCCCGACTCTTTCCATGTCAGCGGCAGCTCGCCCCACTGACGCACCTGAGTCGAGTGGTTACGCTTGGTCCACGCGCCAGCCGGAATGGTGGTGGCGGGATCACCGTTGTAGAAACGATCAGGAAAAATCTGATAGAACACACTGCTGTTCGCCCACCTTGGAGAGGCATAGTTCGCCAGCAGTTTGAAATCTGTCCATTCGGGGCTGTCAGCGCGGCTGACGCCTGCTTGCGTCAGGAAATATGCCCCTTCCCGCGTGATCACTTTGAAGCGGTACGGATTGGAGGGCATCGGGATCGGCATCTCTACTTCGTACCACACCAGATGATCGTCGCGGTGTGCTTCGTGCATCAGTTCCAGATGATTCTCACCATCCGGCGCAGTACGCAGCAGCACGCGATCAATCGGCGCATCAGCAGGCGCGCGCAGCTTTAGCGTCACGCGATCCCCGATTTGTGGCGCTAAGTTGGAAACGTAAAGCGAGGAACCGTCGTGATGTAGTCCGGCAGTCCAATGTAAATTGGCTCTCATAGATCGACTCCTTAAAGAAGGTCAGAAGTCTACGGTCTAAGTTAGTTGATACTTCAACTATCTAAATTATAGCAGAAAACAAAAAACCGCGCTTGACGGCACGGTTTCATTTGAATTATTTGTGGCGACGACTAGATTTGAACTAGTGACCAAGGGCTTATGAGTCCCCTGCTCTACCGCTGAGCTACGTCGCCATTACCCTGCTGATTGTAGCAAAACGATCTGCGTTGTCAATGCTAAATCCGCGTGTACAATGAAGTGCAATTATGCACAGTATCACGCAGCATCGGAGCAGCGATGAGCACGCCCAACAACAGCCTGTTCATGGAGGTCGTTCAGCAGCACGAGCGCGATTGGGGCAACGAACCCTATCCGCACCGTCCCTCGCTGACGGAACTCCTTGCCGCGCCAATTGTGATCATGTGGGTGGAAATGAGCGCGAAAGCGCGTGAGAACGCGCCGAGTCGGTTTCGCTTGGCGTGCTACCAGAGTCCCGAACAGATCCACGAGGAGCTGTACACGGCATTGGTGCTGGATAAGCCGACCAACGTCCCCAACCGTAAAATTGCCCGCGTGTTCGTCAAGCAGCAGCCCGTCAAGATCGTCGGCGTGCGACTGTTATTCGAGAATGAGGCGAAGAAGAGCCGATGACCAAAGGACAGGCTCGTCGCCAACGCAGATCGCAACTCGCGTTCCCCCACTACTTGCGGCTGACTATGCGTGCCCTGTCGGGAGCGGAAATGCGCCTGATCTTACCGCTGGTCGCCAGCATTCTAGTCATTGGCACAATGTTCTATCATTTTATCGAGCGTTGGGATTGGCTGGATAGCTTGTATTTCTCAGTAGTCACGCTGACGACGGTGGGTTATGGTGACTTCTCCCCTAAGACCGCGGCGGGCAAGCTGTTCACTATCGGCTACATCATTACCGGATTTGGCGTGCTGGCGCTGTTTATCACCACGCTGGCGAATCGAGCGCTGGACTTAGCGCGCGAAGAACTAGAGTCCACCAACCGATCTGACGCTTCAACTGAATGAACCAACTCTCAGCCCATGGACTCCGGCGCGGTGATCCGCAGCAAATATGCCCCCACCGTCTGCCCCTGAAAGCCACTGACGCGCACCTGATACGTCCCCGACTGCGTGATCTGCGGCGTGAGCAGCACCCGCCGATTGCCCAACTGACCAGCCGCCCGCGCCAGCAAATTCCCGTTCGGATCTACGATTTCCAGTACGGGGATCAAGCCGCTCTGGATCGGCACGACCTCCGCAGCGAAATCAGCGCCCGCCGTGACCTCAATCGTGTACACATCCCGATCTCCTAGGCGAAGCAGTTCACCGCTCACCGACGCATTAGCTGTGATCTCCGCTTGTCTCACCTCACGCACGGCGATTCCCTGTGCGGCGGTCATCGTGTATGCGCCGCCGCGACCACCACCGCCTGCCCGTGCAAAGATGATATAGGCGCCCGTCACTGGCAGTTCGTAACCGCTGATCACTGCCCCTGCCGCACTGATCGAGGATACGGCGACCTCACCGTTTGGCGCGTACACCTCGAATCGCGGCACGAGCTGACTCTGTGCTAGCGGGAACATGCCTACCGAAACCACCGTACCAGCACGCCCGAACAAAATATAGCGATCTCGCTGCGCGATCTGGTTGATGTTGCCGAGCACCGTGCGTCCGAACTCTAGGCGCAAGCCATCCGTAAATGGGATCGGCGTCGCTTCGGGATCACCCTGCGCGTAGATCGGGGAAACGAGCAAAGGGCTGATTAACGTAGAAATAACGAGTGCAATTGTGATTATGCGCCAAAACCCGGAGCTAAAGCTCCGGGCTGAAATAGTAAGTCTTACTAAATCGTGTAGAACTACTGCTTTAGCCCGGAGCTTTAGCTCCGGGTTATCGTGATCTACTCGACGTTTCGCCTCGCGCCTTAACCTAAACAACTAGGCAACTCCGCTGCATTCCGCGGCCACATCCGTCCATAGAAGCTCAGATACTCCGCTGTGTGTTCTTTCCAGTAGTCGATCTCATGCTGACCTTCGGGATTAAGCACGAATCCCGGATCGATTCCCCGCGCGATCAGCTTATCCTTGAAGTTCTCGATTTCAGAGCGGGCGTAATCATCTTTGCCCACATCCAGATACATGCGCGGCTGCATCCCTTTGGGGAAGCTGATCGTATCCGCCAGCCAAAGCGGATTGTATTCCGGCGCGTACTGCCGGACGATGTGATCCTCATCGAAGAAGGCGCTGTGTCCACCGATGGCGCTGAACATCTCAGGATGCCGGAAGCCGATCTCAAACGACCAGAATCCGCCTCGTGAGATGCCGCCAATCGCCCTCCCTTCGCGCGCGTTCCATGTGCAGAATGTGTTTTGGATTTCTGGCATCAACTCGGTGATGACCACGTCTTCCCACGTCGGGCTGATCCCGAACTCGGTGTTCGAGTTGGCGATCCAACCACCATACGGCATCACGATAATCATCGGCGGCAGTGCGCCCAATGCCATGCCGCGTTCCAACCGCTTATTCACTTCCAGCGCGTCCGTCCACTCGGTTTGATCGCGGTCTGAGCCGTGAAACAACAGCAGCACCGGATAGCGCTTACCCGATTGCGAGTAGCACGGCGGCAGATAGACCCGATATGGCAAGTTTTCATTGCTGATCTTGCTGTCGAAGCTGAGGTCAACGATCTGCCCTTCCGTCTCGGCACAAGCAATCGCGGTGTAAGTTGCCGTTGGCTCAAGCGTTGGAGAAGGCGTAAAGGTGGACGTCGGCGGCAGCGTTGGTGTGCGCGTTGGCGTTAGCGTCGGTGATGGCGTGAACGTCTCCGTCGGCTGCACGATCAGCGTCGGTGAAGGCGTGGTCGGCGTGATCACCACCACAATCGCCGTCGGCTCCGGTGCCAGCGGATCGCAGGCGCTAAGGATGGCAGCGCAAACCATAAGAATGAGGAAAATGAACCAACGAGAATGGGACATCGGTGTGTGCACTATGCTTTCAGCCGCGCAAACTCGAAAGTTATAGCGTGCCTGAACCTAATGTACAACTACCGATATGAACCTTTTAGAAAGCTGCTGTGATTTCGCTTAGTTTGCTGATTCACTTGTTCAGCGCCTCATACAACGCCACCGCCGCCCGATGATGCGCCGCCTCGTTCGGATGGGCATCGGCGCTGCTGACCGTGATCGTGCTCGGCGCGTCATCGTGGAACAGATCCACGCCGCTGACCACTGTTGCGCCCTGATCGCGGAAGTAATCCTCGACCATGCGCGTCTGTTTCTCTGTCTCCGGGATCAAGCTCAGATGGGGCCACGCCATAATCACCAGCTTGGCATTGATCTCTTGCGACCAATCAACGAATCGCTTTAGCTGGACTTCCTGCGCTGTCCACACCTTCGGATCGAAGTAAGCATTAAGCTCGTAGTTCAAAATATCCGTGTTATTTTGCTGGAACAGGCGGCGATACAGCACTTGCCAGTAGATATAGTCGAACAGATACGAATTATCAATCAGCCAATTCGCTTGCGGGCGCTGGATTGCTACGGGCAGGTCGCCGTAAACATCGGCAATGCCCACATCAATATCGTTGATCACGTAGGACAAAATGACGATATCCGGCTTGAAGGGATACTCGACTGCGTGCCGCCATTCCTCCAGCGTATTCCATCCACCGTTGGCGACGTTGAACACCACATATTGATCGCCGAGCATGGTTTGCAGCACATCCCCGAAGCGATCTTGCGCGTTGCAGATGCCATGCCCCGCCGCGAAGGAATCACCGACCACCATCACCTTGATCTTGCCTGCGACATCCGCTTCCGTCCATGAGCGATCCCGATACTCGATCACGCCATCGGAATACTGTACGGGGTTCAGGGGCTTCCAGCACACGGATCGCCAGCGCTGATGCATCAGCGTGAAGGCAAATACGTCGGATTGCAAGTGGATATAGCGGAAGTAGAACTCCCCGAGTGACAGCATCAACAGCACGGTGATCAACGAAACAAGCAGTCCGCGCGTGATCTGACGCCGCTTGACGCCAATTGCTGCTAGACTGCTTGATGTAGGACTAGGACTCGCTTTTTCCGCCCCTGCCATAGCGTTATCTCTGTGTAGTGCTAGTTCACCTGCGGCTCTGCTGCCGAAGTAGCAAACGTCAGCTTCTCTGCTTTCGGCTGCCCATCGATCTTGATCGTCGTGCCTGACTTCGGATCAGCCGTCAGCAGATAATCCGCCAGCGGTTCGCGCACGGATCGCGTGATGATGCGGCGCAGTGGACGTGCGCCCCATTCTGGATGATCGTTCTGCGCCATCATCCAATCCTTCGCCGCCTGCGTGAATTCCAGCGTCAGCCCGCGTGCAGCAGCCAGTTTCGTCTCGGATTTGAGCATCAGGTCGAGGATGCTCCGCAGTTCTGTCTCGCCCAGCGCCGAGAAGATCACGATCTCATCGAGGCGGTTGAGGAATTCGGGGCGGAAGTAATCGCGCACTTCACCCATCACACCTTCGCGGTCTTCTTCGGTAATGTTGGGGTCTTGCAAATATTCGTGACCGAGATTGCTGGTCAGGATGATCACCGCTTCGGTGAAGGTTGCCGTGCGTCCCTGTCCATCGGTCAGGCGTCCCGCTTCCATCACTTGCAGCAGGATGTCCATGATCCGCTGATTCGCCTTCTCCACTTCATCGAACAGCACCACGATGTAGGGCTGCTGGCGCACCCGATCCGTCAACTGACCACCGCCCTCGTATCCAACGTATCCCGGCGGTGCACCGATCAGCTTGTTTACGCTGCCCTCATCCATGTACTCGCTCATGTCGATCTCAAGCAGGGCTTCTTCGCTGCCGAACATGAACTCCGCCAGCGCCTTCGCCAATTCCGTCTTACCAACACCCGTCGGACCTAAGAACAAGAACGATCCGATAGGGCGCTTGGGGTCTTTCAAGCCGACTCGCGCGGTTTTCACGGCACGGCTGACCGCCAGCACCGCCTCATCCTGTCCGATGATACGCTCATGCAAATGCTCGACCATGCTGGCATAGCGAGTGCGCTCGTCCTGTCCCAACTTGGCGACAGGGATTCCGGTGATCTGCGCGGCTGCCAGCGTCACGTCCTCGGCATCCACCGTCAACTGCGGCGGTTTCTGTGCGTCGGTCTGACCGACGTTACTGACGTTGACCATCGCAGAGGCGCGGTGCAGCAGATGTTCGGCGCTGCGCGGTAATGGCACGCCCGGACTCATGTAGCGTTTAGCAAGCTGTACGCTCGTTTTGATCGCATCGGCGCTGATCTTGACGCGATAATCGCTGGCGATGTGCGGCACGATCACATTGAGGATTTCGGTAGCTTCCGCTTCGTTCGGCTCTGGCACACGTAGCGTTTGAACATGATCGGTGACGCTGCTCATGTTGCTGATTCGTTCATCGTATGCCGCTTGCGTGGTCGTGCCGATGATCACTGGATCGCTTGCCAGCAGCAGTTTCTGGATCACGGGCGTGGCTTTGGGAAACTCCGCTCTCGCCGGACCACCGAAGAAACGTTCGATGCGCGGGATGAACAAGATACCGCCCTGCGCTTTCCCCGCCGCGCTGTTGATCGCCGTAACCGGATTATCCAGTAACGCCGTTTCTTCTACCGTCACCAGGCGCGACAGATCCAGCGGTCCTTTGCCCTCTGCCATCTGTAAGCCTAGACTGTAGACCAGTGTGCGCTTACCCACACCATCGGGACCGAGCAGGATCACATGGCGATTGACCTTTTGCGAGAGCATGTTGGTCAGGTCTTTGAGCAAGCCTTCGCGGAAATAAACCGCCCGAACTGCTCCAGCTTTGGCGCTGGCAACCACATCGTTAGCGGTGCTGCTGCTGGTCGGTGGACGAGTCGCCTTATCCGCCATCAGATCGGTCATCGCTTGCGGCGTGATCCCGAACTGGCGCAGCAACCCACCTGTGCTGATCTTGCTCTCTGCCATCACCGCCAGTAGGTGATCCGTCTCGATGTACATTTCGTTGGTCGCTTGCGCTACGCTCAGTCCCTCATCCAGCGCCACGATCATCTGACGGCTCAACGGCATCTTGTCGCCGCTGGTCGTGCTGAAGATCAGATCGCCGTCCACATCGCGGCGCGTCTCCACCGCGATCTTGACCGAACGCTCCAAGCGATCTAGATCGAGTCCGCGCTGTTCCTTGAACTGATCCAGAATTCGCCGCGCCGCCGTTTCCTTGCGCCGTACCAGTGCTAGTAGCACCGCTTCGGGATAGATCGTCTTTTTGTAGTAGCTCTTAACAATGTCCGCCGCATCATTCAGGACGGCGTTCATATCTTTTGATAGTAGACTGGGATTCAGGTTCGCCATGCGGGGATAACCTTCGCCTTCTTGCCCTTCGCATCACCCCTAAAGGTAGCGCGGAAACGGGTCGGCGGCAAGCGCAATGAGATAATAATTCAACTAGTACGGGTAGATCGGCAATTGGTTTCTAAGTGGACGACGCATGTCTTTGAGATTGTGAGTGTAGAGAGGCAATTGTAAGCGCTGCGAAACTGACGCTATCAAACAATCCATCGTGTGACTACCATGCCGTAGTCGATGCTGCTTCATCGCGCGCATCGCCCAATCGAAGTCAGCAGACGTAAGATAGGTCATTTCGAATTGTCTTAGTAAATTTTCAGCCTGCTCCTGCGCCTTTTTATTGCCTGCACCATCCATAACCTCCAGCCAAGTGATAGGCGTGACGCCGACAGGCTGATCTAGAGTATTAATCCACACTAGTGCTGGTGAATATTGTCGCAATATATGGATGATCACGGTTGAGTCGGCAACTGCGATAATCACAACCGCTTCTCTCTATCTCTACGCTCCTGCTCCCGAATGCCCTTTACCCAAGCTACTGGATCATCGTTTTCAATATCCATCTTTACCCATTCGCTTGTATCAATTTCGCCGGAGCGTAACGCAGTCGCTAGCTTTGCGCCCCATCCCATCGCTGTTCCCTCTGTTGACACAGATGCTTGCGTTGGTTCCTGCAAAGTGGCAGCAATATGCTCAATGATCTTTAATCGCTCTTGCATCGATAGTTGATCGACAAGCGAAACGGCTTGCTCAAAGTCAGTCATACTTCACTCTGTAGCTTGGATCAGTTGAAACAAGTCTATCCTACTGCCAAATCAACAACAAAATGCACGAACCGCCTCGTTTCCGCCAGCGTCGCCGCGTGATCCACCGCCTGATCCCGCCACGACTTACGCCACAGCAGCGCCTGCTCGATCAAATCTGACCATTCCGGCAATTGCTCCTGCGCCCATCGCGCCGCCTTCAGCTTCGACACCTGTTCGCCATTCCTGATCGTGTACAGTCCTCTGCACATCGTCAGGATCGCATACGCTTGCGAGGGGCGCGTATCCACCCACTCCTCAACCCACTGCTGCCAGCTCTGCAGATGATCCTTGATGCAGCCAGTAAATTCCTCGTGGCTGATCGGCGGAATAATCTCGCTCGGCGGCGCACCAAACAGCCTGATCCCCTTCTCGCGCACCATGTACCAGTTGACCAGCCAATCCGCGCCCGCATCCTTCAGATTGAACGGTTCGCCCGGACTGATCACCGCAATCGGGCTGCGCTCCGTCCTGAACGTCTGCAAGGCGTGCAACGACAGATACACCAACTCAAAGCGATTCACCCACTGCGGAAACTCCGCGATCAGCGCGTGATGCATCTGCTCCAACACCGCAAACTCCGCCTCGCTCAGATCAGCCCTGATCGCTGCGAACAGATCGACATCGCTGGTTTCCAGATCAAAATCGCCCGTCACCAACGATCCGTACAGGTACAATCCGACCAACTTATCGCCAAGCATCTGCCGCAGTCTGACCAACAAACTGTCGATCAATTCATTCACTTGTTCATACGCCGTTGGCTGCATAATCGCGCCTATCTCTGCTAATCAATGCCGCCCAACAATAGCGTGGAATCCTAACAGAGACAATCATATAGCCTGACCATAGCCGATTATCACATTAAGCCTGCTGGCTTTAGCCTCAGGCATGCGCCCTACGCCGTAATCACAAACCCCGACTCCCCGCGCACGAACACCGGAATCCGATCCAGCGGCGCAGCCACCGTGATCACCTTCCCGCCATCGATCTCCTGTCCCGTCCACAGATCGCGCCACTTGCCTTCAGGCAGGAACAACTCCCATGTGCTGACCTCCGGCTCGACCACCGGACTCACCAGCAGATCGCGCCCGAAGAAATACTGATACTCCGACGCTTGCGGATACCACAACTTCAATGCCCGCATCATCGGTTCGCCCGTCGCGGCGCTGTGCTGCGCTTCCTGCCAGATATAGGGCATCAATTTCTGACGCAGTTCCACGAAAGATCGGAATATGGCGATCACCCGATCATCGCCTGTGCGTTCCTGAATATTCCATGGCGTGCGATCTCGCAGCGGCAGCCGATGTTGATTGAACTCCGAGTGATACTGCATGATCGGGCAGAACGTCGCCATTGCCGTGCCCCGCAGATACAACTCCGCCGTTGGGATTTCACCGCTGAATCCGGCGATGTCCCAGCCCCAGAATGGAATCCCCGAGATGCCCGCCGAGAGTCCCGCGATGATCGAATGGCGGAACGCGCCCCAGTTAGAATTTTCGTCGCCCGCCCAATGCGCCGGAGATTTCTGCGATCCAGTGAATCCGGCGCGGCTGAAAGTGATCGACTCGCGGTAACGATTGGCGAACTCGTAGTAGGCTTCGGTGTAAAGCTGCGGATACTGATTCCACAATTCATCGCCGCCGCGACCATCCGCAAAGCGCGTGCTGCTGCCCCACAGATGTTCACCGCCGTCGGTCTTGAAGCCGTCGATGCCCATCTCCTCCAGCAAATAGCGGCGCTTATCCAGCCACCACTCCCGCGCCTGCGGATTAGTCACGTCCCACAGGTAGCCGCCCCTGAACCAGAACGGACGCACGCGGTGTAACTCGCCATTGGGGTCTTTGACGCCGTAGCCCTGCTGCTCGAAGTAGGTGCGATCCGCTTCGTGCTGCGGATGTGGCGCTTCCAATGCCTTCATCACCGGAATCTGCCACAGCAGCAGCTTGATCCCTTGTGCGTGCAGCCAGTCGATCATCCCCTTTGGATCAGTCCACTTGCCCTCGGCGGGGAAAGTGAAATCGCTCAGGTGCGGCGTCTGATCAGCGGATCGCGGTGTGTACTGTGCGTCGTTCCAGATGTAGAAGGTCGTTTCGTCGCTCCACGCCTCGATCACCACAACCGACGGCTGAATCCCGTGTTCCAGTGATGCCCGCACTTCCTTCTCCACCCGCGCCTGTGAGTTCCACTCGTTACCACTCATCCACAAGCCGAACGCCCATTGCGGCGGCAGATTCACCGGACCCGTGCGCTTGGCAAACTGCCCGATAATCGCCAGCGGATCATCGCCCTTGAACCAGATCAGCGGCAGGCAGCCATCCGCATCAACATCGGCTTCCAGCGTCCACACCTCGGCATTGCTGGCGGCGAGATCGAACTGCATCCAGCGGTTGCTCTCCACCAGCAGACCATAGCCCTGCGACGACAGCAGGAACGGGATCGGGAAATAGGTGTGCTTACCCTGATTCTTGTACTGCTCGTAGCAGCGAATATCGATCACGTTGCCGCGCTGATCCAGCGTGTTGAAGCGTTCGCCCAAGCCCAAAAACGTCTCCTCCGCTGTCGCACGGAAGCGCAAGCGCACCCGCCGCACCGAACCGCCATCGCTTAACCACTGCACACCGAGCAGCGGCGGTAAGCCTTGCGCCAGCGTCGGTACATCCGTCCCCGGCATGATCCGCGTATCTAGCGCGTTATCAGCCGCCGTCACCGTCAAGCCGCCATCGCGCCAATCCTCACCGCGAATCGTGAATCGCGCGGTTTGTGTCGCGCCATCCGCTTCCAGCCAATATGTCAACGTCTCGCCAACGGCAGGCGCGGTCAACTCGGCACGCCAGACATCCTGATCGATCTTGATCATGCGCTCCAGAAATTCCGCGCCGACTCCCTCCTCCAGCGTGGGACGCCAGTTGACAATCTGTGTAGCCTCGACTGGCGGCAGATAGCGATCACCAACGGCTCGATGCACAATGATCCTATGTACAGCGTCAGGCGGACGGCTGACGATGCCTATGGTAAACGGCTGTCCGGCGAGGGGTTGGCGGGGGAAACGTTCTTCGGGAAGCTGTTCGTAGGGGTGTTCCTGACCGAACGGCGAGTGCAGCACTTGAGTCATAATGATTTCTCTGCGTCCTTGAGCAGTGATTCCAGAGTCAAATACATGCCATGCGACCACAACAGCGGCACGGCAGGATTGCCCCACTTGGCGACCCAATCGGGGTAATAAGATGGCAGCAGCAAATGTCCCGCTGTCTGTTCGGGCAGTTCGCCCGTCGGCGTCGCCTGTGTTTCGATCCAGCGTAGAATATCACGCGCTTCGTCAAGGCGTGCCAGCAGCAGATACGTCCACCCGAGCCACGCGGTCAGCAGATTCCACTCGCCGCCGCCGTAATAGTTATCCGCGCAGTAACGGTAAACGCCGCCATCGGGCACGCGCAGATCGCGCTCGATCTTCATCAGTGTCGCCACGAATCGCGGATCATCGATCTCGACCAATCCATATGGCACGGCGACCCACAATAAACTGGAATCCACTTCCGCGTTGCCCACATACTTGCAGAAATGCCCCTCAGCGGCAACGCAGTTCGCCAGCGCGAACGCCTGTATCTGCTCCGGCAATCCATCAGCGATCAACGTGGCATCCAGTTGCTGAATCGCCCGTAATCCACCGTAGATCGCCGCCAGTGTCGCGGTATGAATCTGATTGCGATGTTCTTCCCAGCAGTCGTAATTCGGACTCTGCCACAGCGCCTGCAAGTAAGCGATCACTAACTTGATCGCGGGCTGTGCTTCCCGCCATAACGGGTGATCGACGCTGCCGCAGTGAGTGGCGATGCCCCATAGCCAAGTGCCGTAACCATCCAACTGAAAATCCGTCCACGCCTCCGTACCGATCTCCCCATCCAGCGTGAATCGTGTCGGCAAGTAATCCGACTCTAGCGGCGTCTCCCCACCTGCCAACTTATCGAGCAGCGCCTCAACGCGAGATTGCTGCGCCGTCAGTACCTTCACCCCCCACCGAAAAAATGCCTCGGCGCTGTCGATCTGCCCCGCGCGTGCCATCCCATAGGCAATCCACGTCCCGTCGCGCAGCCACGAATAGCCGTACTGCGAGAAATTGGGCGAGGCGATGTACGCGCCGCTGCGGTGTTGACCAGCGCGAATGATCGCAACGCTGGCTTGGTGGAGATCAATCGTCATCGGGCGTCCTACTTATCCATTACGGCTGATTTAATGTGATGTCGAAGGGCGAGGCACGCCTCGCCCCTACAGAAAACGATGGTATTTGTGATGTTGTAGGGGCGGGGCGCTGCCTCGCCCTTCTTCCAAACGTTACGCAGCAAAACCAAACCTAATGCAGGGTTTACTTCACCAACTCATCCAACGCTGCCTTCGCCTGATCCAGCGCTTCCTGCGCGCTGATCTCGCCATCAACGAACTGCGTCAGCAGCGCGTTGACTGCATCCTGCATTTCGTTCTGGCGCACGATCACGGGCGGAGTCACCGGATTCTCAAGTGACTTGAACACGGCAGCACGGTTGGCGGGTGGCGTCTGCTCCAGATAAGCAGCGAAGTATTCCGGCTTATCCAGCGCGGGCAGTTCCCAACCAGCGGCGACGCGCACTTCGGCGGCTTCCTTGCTCGAAGTCAGGAATTCTGCCCACTTGATCGCGGCATCAGCCACGTCGGTGCTGGCAGAGACAGCGATACCATTGGCGAAGAAGTGGCTGGCGTGCTTATTCATCGCTGGCTCGATCTGGATATCCCACGCGAACGAAGCATCCTTGAACGCGCCGAACATCCAGTTGCCGGTCACGATCATGCCTAGCTTGCCACTGAGGAACAGCTCGGAGTCAGAGACGCCGCTCATTTCCTCGTTGCTGGGCATCACGTCTTCATCGA
>JAHBVK010000061.1 GCA_019637555.1 Anaerolineae bacterium | reverse complement strand
AGGCGCGAAGAATCCGCACCGCATCCTACGCATCAACGGCGAGTTGGCGTGCGCTAACTACCTGCTGTCGGAAGTGCAGGACGTGTACCGTAATCAGGGCGTGAACATCGCGGACAAGCACTTTGAAGTGATCATCCGCAAGATGCTCGCTCGCGTACAGGTCACGCGCAGCGGCGATAGCGAACTGCTGCCGGGTGAGTTGATTGACCGCCTGATGCTGCTCGATATGAACGAGAAGCTGATCGCTCAGGGCAAAGAGCCTGCGGCGGGCGTGCCAGTGCTGCTCGGTATCACCAAGGCGGCGCTGAACACGGACAGCTTCCTCTCGGCGTCGAGCTTCCAGCACACGATCAAGGTGTTGGCGGGCGCGGCAATCGAGGGCAAGGAAGATCGCCTGTACGGTCTGAAGGAGAACGTGATCATCGGCAAGCTGATCCCTGCGGGGACGGGCTTCCACACCTATCAAGACCGCGAACTGATCGCGCCGAACAAGACGCTGCAAGATCAGGGCGCGCTGGATATGGACGCCGAGATCGATGTGGACGCGCTCTCCGACATTCCGGAGATGGGCGAACCCGGCGAGATCGGGATGGAGTAAACACTCCGCGATCCGCTGCGTAAGCGTCGTAAATTGAAATGTAACTGGACTCGCCCGCTGAGGAATGATCTTCATCGGGCGAGTTTTTTCGTTGAAATTGAATAATTATTGAAGTATTAGGTTGCATTCGCTCCAATGAGACGATATTGATTTGACAAGTTGAGTGGTTGCATCGTAGGAGATTGTAATATAGGGATCATTTCCACTCAAATCATATTGACAGGTGTAGTAGTTGCCGAAGGAATTTATTGCAGAGCAGGCAGTTTCGTACATCCCAAAATCTTGTTTGACACTTGCATAGGTGCTCTTACCAACTATCGTAGCGGCTCGAATAATGCTTTCAAAATCCTGCCTTCGCAATTGAACATTGGTTGAATCACAGCGCGCGATGATGGAAGGAACTAGGTCTCGGCGGCACAGGTCACTGATAACAGACTGCGACAGAGGTAAAGCAACATGAGTTTTACAAATTGCAGTAGCAGTCCATTCTATTTGCTTGTAGCTAATTGCTCGGCGTCCATCATCCGCCGCCATCGCTAGTAGACAAAAGACCATTGAGCATATTGCTAACCCTAATATCGAGCAAACCACGATGCACGCTCGAAACAAATTTCTAGCAAAATGTCTAGGATTCGCTTTGACTGCCATCGTTCTTTGATAAAGAGAGAACAATTACTTTACTGGGATGTGGTCAACCAGGAGTTGATCATCAAAATCGAGTATAGAGTAAATCTGCGAAACTATAAACACATAGCCACAAGGGTACAACTCAATGAACCAGTTGGAACTAATCGTTAAGCAGCGATCAGTGGCGTTAATAAGTGGCGACGTGGCGAAGTTAAGCGCGATCTTGAGTGATGACTTTGTGTATATTGATGCGGGCGGCAATTTGATGGATAAGCGGGGTTATTTAGAGAATTATGTGATGGCGACTGATGTCAGATGGATCGCGCAGGAGCTAGACGAGATCGTGATTCGGGAATATGGCGAGATGGCGGTGATCACGCTGCGGGCGCACGATCAGGCGGAATATGGCGGGACGTTGTTCGACTCGTGGGTGCGCTCGACGTTTGTGTATGCCAAGCAAGGGGAGAATTGGCGTTGCGTCAGCGGTCACAGCTCGCGGATACTTACCTGATTAAGCTTAACCTCTATTCGGTAAGTTCTTCCTAGAAGTGTTATCACCTTCATTTCTTAGCCTGAGCCATGATCATATCGTAATAGTCAAGCGAAAAGCCAAGATCGTTTTTCAGATCGATAATTTGATCCATCTGACGATCATAAATCGCGTAATGGCTAAGTGCTTGAATGGTCTGCAAATAGCCCTCTATTTCGGCGAAAACGGATTTTGAGGTTGACATTTCATGCCAGTAAGGAACTGTGATACTGATTTCCTCCGCAAATATAGAAATTTGAATACCTCTATCATTGGTTGGATCATTCAATTCGATGTGAGGAATGGCAGACTGTTTGATAGTTTGTACAACAAGGTGCGGATTCTTCTGTAGTAACGCCGAAATGATCTGCTGGACAGTAGTATTTTGAGGGTCAAAGGAGCTGTGTTCGTTATCAACAGATCGTATCTCTAGTTTTTCAAGTGCTGCGTGAAGGCTTAAACCGGGTTCCAATTCAAACAGCAGAAAATCATAACTCATTGCCGCAATCTAATCCTTTTCCTATGGTGCGGATCAACCGAGAACTTTGAATACCTCGCGCAGTGACAGCGAAAAACCCGGCAGGACATCCTCGGCAGTCAGCATGTCATCTACGCTGAAAGAATTGACTCGCAATCCACCATCGTCTGCCAATCGAAATTCATCTACGGCGCGCTCTTCTGGATAAAATGCCCACACCACTTTTGAGCCGTTTACCAGATAGGTACGTGCTTTGCTGACGACACTATAGGCACTCTCGCTCGGTGAAATGACCTCAATAGCGAGATCTGGCACAACCGGAAATTCAACTCCCTCCATTCCGCCTGAGCGCTCATGAGATATGAAACCAACATCAGGTTGCAAGTAGTTGCGCTCGTCGATCTTAAAACCACCATCTGGCGTTGTAACAACTCCCAAGTCCTTTGGGACAACGAAGTTATTCAACAGCGTAATAATCCAACCTTCTAGTCGGACGTTCTTTTTACTTGACGGCGGCATCTCGACAATTACTCCCTCGTGCAGCTCAAGACGACGCCCTTCAAATTCGGGTTGGTCGATGTACGCCAGAAATTCAGCTACGGTGTATAACTTTTCGCGCAGTACCATCGCTTCGCACCTTATCTCATCGACAATTGCTATTGTACCATTGCTTGGAAGTGATCTATTCCTGTGCGTGAATGCACGCTTCGATGGCAGCAATTGCCTGCGCGTTGTTTTTGAATTGGATCGCGTGGATGCCTAATAAGCTGGCGGCAGTGACCATCTTGTCCACGTCATCGAGGAAGATCATTTCCGAGGGCTGCACACCAAGATGTTCCCACGTCATCTGGAAGATTCGCGGTTCTGGTTTGGAGATGCCAACCTCATGCGAGTAGATGATAAGATCGGTGATCTCGTCGAGGTGATAGTGCGCGGATTCGCGTTCACGCGCACCGACAAAGCTGTTACTGATGATGGCGGTCTTGAAGCGTGAACGCAGACTGTGGAAATAATCGGCAAGTTCAACGTTGAAGGTGCCTAGATATTCCGTCCAAATGTCCTCGGTGATCGCCTCCAACTGCGCGTCATCCAAGCCAAGTCTATCCGCCAACGTCTGATAGAAGTACTGCTCGCTGATCTCGCCAATTGATCCGCGCAGCACAGCATCTCTGATGCGTTCCCCTAGTTCGCCGGATTTCAATTGAAGCTGCTTTTCCCATTTAGTGGGCCACTTCAACGGCGCGGTGTACTCCAGCACGCCGCCAATGTCGAACACAATCGCCCTAATCGCCATCTTTGTTGCTCCCCACACAGTAGATTAATAACAGCATACCAGAAAGCGCGGAAAACGATCTTCGTTCATGGATTTCTATTCTTTAGAGTGGTGACGCTGAAATATCGCCGTCCTATACTGAGGATGTCAGATGCCATAGTCCTATAAGCAGCAGAAACCAACAAGAGGCAAATTAGTATGTCGTACATTGAAACTATCTCGGAGGCGGAAGCAACTGGTGTGGTTAAGGAACTCTACGACGCGGCAGAGGAGAGTGTCGGCTACATCCCGAATTATCTCAAATTGTTCAGCCAGCGACCGGAGGCATACAAAGCGTGGCAACAGTTGATCTCCGCGATCCGCAAGAATATGAGCTTGCGACGCTATGAACTGGTCACGCTGGCGGCTGCCCGCAAACTTCAGAGTACTTACTGCATGTTGGCGCACAGCGATACGCTGCTGAGGAAGAATGAGGTTGACGAAGGACAACTGGCGGCAATTGCCACAGATTATCATCAGGCGCAGTTGACCGCCGAAGATATCGCTGTGATGGAGTTCGCGGAGAAAGTGATCGCTAAATCCGGCAGCATCACGCAAGCGGATGTGGATCGGTTGAAGGGATTCGGCATCAGCGACGGCGAGATTCTAGATATAACGCTGGCGGCGACTGCACGCAGTTTCTTCAGCAAGACGCTGGATGCACTGGATGCCGAACCCGATCCCAAGTACATGGATTTTGAGGCGGGATTACGCAATAGCTTAGCGGTAGGACGACCCTTCGGCAGTGCTAACGGTTCGGATCGCCACTCCTGAGTTCAAGGGCAGCCGATGCTGCCTGCTCCAGTGTCAGTGCCCGACCCTCCTCCCAAGCTGCTGAGAAGGTCGCCTCGTCGAGTTGTGCACGGATAGAGGCAATGTTGCGATCATGCTCAGGCTTGTCGGCGGGTTGGGTGAGCGCCTCCAATTTCTCCATTGTGCCTTGCCAAGCGCCGTACAGCCGCGCTGCTTGTCGGGGTTGTCCGCTGGTACTCAACGCACCTGCTAAGACTGCCAGACTATCCGCCAGTTCGAGCCGATTGTTCATCTCGATGGCTAGGGCGAGTCCTTTGTACCCTAACTCGATAGCGCGGTCGTGATCGCCTTGATGTTGGGCAACGAAGGCGAGATTACTATAGATGAAGCGAATACGACGGGTTTCGCCTGTCTGCTGTGAGATGATCAGACATTCTTCATAGGCACGTTTAGCGCTTTGATCATCGCCACCGAAACGGGCAACCTCGCCTAAGATATTCAGTGCCTGCGCAATGCCCGGTTGATCGTGCAATTCGCGAAACAGTGCCAAGCCCTCTTCGACAGTATCACTGGCGACTGCCATCTCGCGCAGCATGGTATAGCCAAGAAAGATGGTTGCCCATGCCAACTGGCGTTTTTCCCCAGATTGTTGAGCCAATTCACGCGCCTGAAGGAACAGGTCTCTAGCGATCTCCAGATCGTAGAAGAATGCCATATGCCCCGCGCCGATGAGAAAGGCGATCTGGTAAGTTATAGATACTTCATCAAGCCGCCGCAGAAATTGTTCGTTCCAGCGATAGCCTTCAACGTGATAGCCGTAGGTTGCCCAGAACAGGTACACAGCGGCAGCGATACGAATGCCAAGCGTGACATCGCCATCACGTAGCGACCATTCCAGCGCGGCACGCAAGTTATCGAGTTCGCCGTCGAGCGTTTCCGACCAATATTTCTGCTGTGCCAATCGTAGTTCGGGTTGAGCGCGTTCCGCCAAACCGACAAAATACTCGGCATGCCGTCTGCTTATTAAAGCAGCCTCACCGCTTCCCTGTAAGCATGTCTCGGCGTATTCGTGGAGTGTTTGCAGCATGACGAAACATGGTTCGCCTAGCGCTGATGCTTTCTGCTGCACCAAGCTCTTATCGACCAGCGATGCCAGCCCGTCAAAGACATCAATCGGCAGATCGATGCCGCACACCAATTCGATTGCCTCTAGCGATCCACCGCCGCGAAAGACCGCTAGCCGAGCGAACAGGCGTTTCTCGCCGTCATCAAGCAGGTTGTAGCTCCACTCGATGGTGTTGCGCAGCGTTTGCTGGCGAGTCGGCAGATCGTGTGCGCCGCCCGTGAGGGTGTCGAGTCGGCTGTTCAGGCGTAAAAGCAGCGTGCGCGGAGTCAGCAGCTTGATCCGCGCCGCCGCCAATTCAATCGCCAACGGTAAGCCATCCAAGCGCACGCAGATCCGGGCGACATCATGGGCATTCTCGTCGGTGAGCGCGAAATCCGGTATCACGGCGCGTGCCTGCTGCACAAACATCGCCACCGATTCGTATTCTGCCAACGCTGACAGCGATTCGCCTGCTTCAAGATGCGGCAGTGCCAGCGGCATCACGAAATATTCTTGCTCGCCGTAAAGATGCAGCACTTCGCGGCTGGTGACGAGCACTTTCACGTCGGGGGCAGCGGCGATCAGATCGGACACCAGCATGGAGGCTGACAGCAAATGCTCGAAATTATCTAAAATGAGCAGCGCTTGCTGGCGACTCAGGTGATGTTTCAAGGTAACGATCAGGGGCTGATTAACGACCTCGATCACGCCAAGAGCAGCGGCGATTGCATTGGGGACAAGCGCCGGATCGGAGACAGGTGCGAGTGCGATGAAATAGACACCATCAAGAAACTGCTGACGCAGATCGGCGGCGACGCGCAGTGCCAAACGGGTTTTGCCCGTCCCCGGCGATCCGGTGAGGGTGAGCAGATGTGCCGACTGCAACAGGCGCGTAATATCATCGGTTTCGCGCTGGCGTCCGATGAAGCGCGTGGTCTCAAGCGGCAGCTTGCGCTTGGAGGCAGCGGAGACGACCCTGACCGCAGCTTCAGAGCTATTGTCCTGATCGAGCAGTTGCAGTTCGCGGGCACGGGCGATTGCCTGCGTGCGGCTGCCAACACCCAGAATGCTATAAATCTGGCGGTTATACCACTTGATGGTATTGACGGTCATCACCAAGCGTTCAGCGATCTCCCGATCCGATAGCCCCTCCGCCAACAGGCGCAGTATTTCGAGAGAGCGTTCGTTTAAGCCTTGATATTGCGCTTGCCGTTTGAGTGATGCCATACGCCCCATTTACCATCCCAGCGTAGATGTCGATCCTAGTATCGCACAGGATCGCGGATCGCATGTCCATTCTTTTGATAGGTGACTTCCATTCTTTGCTTGTCCTATTCTTCGTTGGTCTGCGCTCACGGAACAGGAGCAAGCGCAGTACAAGGCGAAACAAAGCAAAGCAAGGAAAGCAAAGAGAGGATATCTTCATGACTACGTTAGTAGCCGATATGGACGCCCTGAAGGCGCGTCTGAAAAGCACATGGATGTCTGGCGATTACGCTGTCTTCGCCACTTATCTGCTGGATGGGGCGCTGGACTTTCTCGCCACGAGCGAGATCACCTCCCCCGCGAAGGTTCTGGATGTGGCGTGCGGCGCTGGTCAGACGGCGATCCCGCTGGCGCGGGCTGGCAACGAAGTTGTTGGCATCGACATCGCTGACAACCTGATCGAGGCGGCGACCGAGAAGGCGCAAGCAGACGGCTTAAACAACGTTCGCTTTGAAGTGGGCGATGCGGAAGACTTGCCTTACAATGATGGCTCGTTCGATGTGGTGTTCAGCCTGATCGGGGCGATGTTCGCGCCACAGCCGCACCTAGTCGCCGCTGAATTAGCGCGGGTAGTTCGCCCCGGTGGTCGGATCATTATGGGCAACTGGACGCCCAGCGGGTTCGTGGGGCAGATGTTCAAGACGATGGGAGCGCATGTCCCTCCCGCGCAAGGAATGCCCGCGCCCGTGCTGTGGGGTGATGAAAACACCGTGCGCGAACGTCTGCGCTATCACGTTAGCGACCTGACGATCACGCGGCGCTTCTATCCCTTCCGCTATCCCTTCGGTGTGGCGGAGGTGGTCGAGTTCTTCCGCAAATACTACGGTCCGACCAATCGCGCCTTCAATGCACTTGATGCTGATGGGCAGGCAGCGCTGCGCCATGACTTGGAGCAGCTCTGGGAACGCTACAATCAGGCGACGGATGGCACGGTGCGGATCGAAGCGGAGTATCTGGACGTTCAGGCGATTCGCAGCGAGTAAGCGCGATTCGTAATGTGGTTGGTCAAGGCTTCTGGCAGAGTCTTGACCAACTGCAGCGCTAATTAATCCAATACCTTAAATACTTCACGCACTGTCAGCTTGAAATCAGGCAGCACATCCTCAGCGGTTAACACATCATCTTCCGTAAACACGCGCACGACAAGCTGATCGTTATCGTCGAATCGGTACTCGCTTGCAGTCCTATCTTCGGGATCAAATGCCCAAACCGCTTTTGTGCCTGCCAGCAAATAAGCACGCACTTTGCGCCGCAGCATACTCGGTGTTTCGCTTGGCGAGATGATCTCAACCGCCAGATCAGGGGCATTGGGGAACATCGTTCCCTTTTCTTTACCACCACGCTCGTAAGAAATGTAACCGACATCGGGCATCAATACTTTACGCAACCCGACACGATAGCCGCCATCCGCGCCAGAAATTGCCCCGATATCGTTAGTTCGCAAATATAGCCTGTGAAAAACAGCGATTTCGATTCCAAGTTTCGTGTTGTCGTTGCTAGAAGGAGCCAATTCTACGATCTCTCCATCATGCAGTTCAAACCGCCTATCATCGTTTTCTGGCAATTGAACAAACGCCAGAAACTCATCGACTGTATACAGTTTGGTTTGGGCAACCATGTCAAATCCTCGCTGCTGTCTTGCCTTCATTTTATCATGGACTTTAACGCTAACAGATTTACATTCGACGTAAGCTAACACCCGCTTCGTTGGCTGGCTGACTGGACTCGGATCGGCGCAGTGCTGATCGGAGTCCAGATCGAACGCGATAAGCTACGACTTCCACGCCTCACAATGGGCAGCGAACTGTTTCAGTGATCCGCTTTTCACCACGATGATTTCAGGGCGCAGCACCGTAGCATACATCGTCAACAAGGCTATAGTATCCAGCAAGGATCGGTAGCCAGAGATGCCCGATAGGTCGATGTACACTTTGCTAAACTTCTGCCCAAAACTCAGCGCCGCAAGGACATCGAAGGCATCCAGCACTTCAAAGCGTAGCTGTGGATGCATCTCGCGGGCGCGACGAATGCACTCCGCACTAACATCCGTGCCGATCACTTGATCGGTGCGTTGCGCCAACAAGCGCGTGGTGGTACCCCATTCGCAACCAAGTTCCAGTACAACATCATCAGGAGTGACAATTTCTGCGATGGTAGCGCGGTATTCATCGACTCCGCGTGTAGCAATATAGCGTGTTTTCAGCTTGAACTGGTGATCGTTAGCCATGATCGAAATTCCCCGCGAAAGATAACGTTTATCGAGATGAATCAGAAGAATTCGTCGGGGAGGTGGAATCAAAAACCTCCCGTTGCAGGGAGGTCAATCAACAAGTTGAATGTTAGATCGAGAATGCCCTACCTACCACGCGTGCCAGAGTACGGTGGGGGTGGCAGTGGTCGCCGTAGATTTGCAGAGGCGGCGTCCGGTAGCACTCAGAGACGGCGCCAGCACGATCCTCCCACAGCGAAGCTGCGAGGAATGCTGAACGTGCGGATCTACCGTCAGGGTTCGTCGATAACTCATAGTTGAAGCAGTATAGCAGCATTCAGGGCAAGTTAGCAATCCACTGCGCGCAGTCTTCGGGCGAAAGTGTGCTGTTCTCCAGTGTATGATCGGCGGAATCGAGCTGTAGCTGCTGATCATAGGTCCAGCGCGCCTCGTCGTCGGTGATGGATGGCGGACGACTGTGCAAGCGGCGGAGGACTTCCTCCCATGTGGGCAGCAAGCGCACGATGCACAGTGGATGAGGTGCAAGTTCAGCACGATACTGCGCGGCGAGATTCATCCAGAGGACATCGAGGACGATCACGTCGCAGTCTTGCAGATAGAAGGAGTGTGCCAAGAGACAGTTGTGATGTACACCTAAGCGATGCTGTGCTAACCCTTCCGTACCGTCCCAAGGGGCGTGATGTGGTTGGCGCAGCATCTGGCGCACGACATCGCCATCGATCACCACGCCGCGCTGACAAAAGCGGGTAGCGTACAGGTGACCGATGGTATTCTTGCCGGAAGCGGCTGGTCCGGTCAGTACGATGATCGGTTTCAATTACGCCGCCTCGTAAATCAGTACACGCCCGCGATTGTCGATGCCCGCTGCGAGATCGGAACCACCGAGGACGTAAAGCCGATCCGCAACACTGATCGCGGGCATCCCATGTAAACCGACGGGCATCTTGCTAGCATACGACCACGTCTGCGTAGCGGGATCGAAGACTTCGACAGTGTCTAGCGCGACGGGCGATCCTGACATCCACACTTCGCCACCAACAGCAACGATCTTGCCATCGATCACTGCTGCGCCATGTCCCGCCCTGATCTCGTTCATCGACACCTTTAGTGTCCATGTGTCAGTCGCTGGATCGTAGACCTCGACGGAGGTGTATTCGCCGCGTCCTTGCCAGCGACCTGCCAGCGCATAAATCTTGCCATCCAGCACTACCGCAGGCAGATGTTCGCGCGGTTCGATGGTTTCCGCCAGCCGAGTCCACTGATCGGTAGCAGGATCGTAGCGCAAGAGTGATCGTGTGCCGCCGACGCCACCCACGATGTAAATGTAATTGTCCAACGTTACCGCTGCGCCAGCCGAGCGCGCTTCGGGCATATCCGCCAGCGTCACCCATGTGTCAGCAGCGGGATCGTAGACCCAAGCGGAGTTGGTAGGACGCCAATCGCGGCTGGAGCGTGCTCCGCCGAACACGTAGACTTTACCCTCATAGCCTGTGGACATCACATGATGGCGCGTACCGGGCATCGCTTTCTTGCGGCTCCATGAATCGCTGGCAGTGTCATAGACTTCGAGCACATTCTCGCCGGAGAATCCGCCTGTCACGTAGATCAAGGCGCCGATAGCGACTGCCGACATCTCCGAACGCGGGACTTTCATCTGCGCCCCTTCGCGCCATGTACCTGTGGTCAGATCGGATTGTGCGGTGACGGGGGCAAAACTGCCAGTGAGGAACACTAGTGCGCTGACAACAAGCAGCCAAATCCTAATTTTCATCGCTGTTCTCCTTACATCTCACAACGGAACGCCTACAAACTACCAGTAAAATGGTGAGATTTCTAGCAACTTTGGAGTGGGGATCAGCGTGGTAGGCAATAGTTTTACTTCAAGACTTTGAACGCCTCGCGCAAGTCCAACTTGAATCCGGGCAGCACATCATCAGCGGAAAGCGTATCCTCACTGCCGTAAGATTTCACCAGCAGATTGCCATCTGAAGCCAGACGGAATTCATCGACAGCGCGTTCTTCGGGATAAAACGCCCACATCGCCGCCGTGCCGTTGTGCAAATAGATGCGCGCTTTGCTCATCACGTTGTAGGCGCTTTCGCTAGGAGAGATCACTTCAATCGCCAGATCAGGGCAAACGGGAAATTCGACCCCTTCTAATCCGCCTGTTCGCTCGTGTCGAATGAAGCCCACATCTGGTTGCAGATAGTTACGCTCGTTAATTTTGAAACCGCCATCGGGACTGGTGACAACTCCTAGATCCTTAGGAACGATGAAGATATTAAGAAGGGTAATGAGCCACGCCTCTAAAACAGTATTTTTCTTGCTCGATGAGGGCATCTCAACGATTACAGCTTCATGCAGCTCGAACTGACGCTCTGCAAGCTCAGGGCGGTTGATGTATTCTAGAAACTCATCAACGGTGTACAGTTTTTCTTGCAGTACCATTACTGTCCCTCGACGCTAAATTAGCCTCTATTGTACATCGGTTGGGGTAAGTATTGGCATACTCTGAGCGTCTAGTCCTTGTAAAAAACGCAGCAGTTATTCAGAGCCAAATCGCAGATAAGCAATCGCTGAATTATCGGCGCTATCGTATTGCTTAAGCCCCTGTTTCGGCTATATAATCCGGTCAAACGTCGCGTAACAATTAAGCATAACGAAGTGGGCGGGGCGTCTTTATGCATAGCGCAAGACGCCCTTATCAGTCCCAAGATGCAAGTAAGATTGTTCGCAGGTATCCCGCTATCGAGGCAAACGTCGCATGAATGATCTGTTGTTGACCATTATCTCCTTTCTGGTGGTGCTAGGACCGCTGGTATTAATCCACGAGTTCGGTCACTTCATCGCCGCCCGTATGATTGGAGTCACTGTACTGGAATTTGGCTTAGGGTTTCCGCCACGTGCGCTCACTTTATTTGAGAGCAAGGGTACGAAATTCACGCTTAACTGGCTGCCGATTGGCGGTTTTGTTCGCCCACTAGGCGAGGATTTCGTCAAGCCTGTTGGTCCGGAAGCAACCGAAAAGGATCGCGCTGCGTTCGAGGCATACCAGCAAGAACTGGATGAACTGGGGCAGAAGGCGGGCAAGACCAAGAGCCTGATGGAAGCAGGACCGTGGCAGCGTATCTGGTTCATGTCGGCAGGGGCTATCTTTAACTTCGCCGCCGCCTTTCTGATCCTGACCGCCAGCAGCATGATCGGACAGCCCGGTCCGGCTGTGGTCGTGCTGACCACGATCCCCGGTTCGCCTGCCGCCGATGCTGGCTTGAAACTTCAGGACATCATTACAGCGGTCAATGGGACACCAGTACGAACGGTAGATGAGTTGAATGCCGCTATCCCCGCGCCAGTCGATGGTGTCGCCTCGGAGATCACACTGACGATCCAGCGCGAAGACCAGACATTCGACGTTAAAGTGCCACCTACTACGCGGATGTTGGCGGGTCGCGCCGTCGGAGTGTGGGTGCAGGAGACTGCCGAAGGATCTCCAGCCGCGCTAGTGCTGCAACTGGGGGATGTGATCCTGAAAGCAGATGATCAGACGGCGACCAACACAGACAATTTCAAGGCATACATCGACTCGATGGCGGGCAAGGAAGTGACTCTGACCGTCCTGCGTGACGGCGAGGAACAGCAGATCAAGATCACCCCGCGCGAGAATCCACCTGACGGTGAAGGTAAGCTCGGCGTCGTCATCGCCACCTTAGAGTACAACACGACCTATGGTTATTCGATATCGGATGCCACTGGCGGACCTATTGTGAACTTGCCGCTAGGCGAAGCGATCAGTAATGGCGCTAACAGTACTGTGAATTTGATGCGGCAGATCGCTTATGCGCCGATTGCCATCATTCGTGGCGAGGTCAAGGGCGAAGAAGGGCGCATGATCAGCCCGATTGGTATCGCTCAGGTAAGCAAGCAGGTGATCCAAGGCAGCAGCGGTGACTCGACGCCGTACCGCATTCTCAACTTCATCGCCGTGATCAGCATTGCGCTCGGTGTCACTAATCTTCTACCGTTCCCCGGCTTGGACGGTGGGCGCATCCTATTCGTGATCTTTGAATTGATACGCGGTAAGCCTGTCAATCCAGAGCGCGAAGGCATGGTGCACCTGATCGGGATCATGCTGCTGCTGGCGCTGGTTGCTGTCCTTGCGGTCAACGACATCTTGCATCCAATTGGACCGATCATCGCGCCGTAATTCAACTATCATCAAATCGTAATCAAACGCGAGTGCGCTGGTGCTGAGGGACGATAAGGGGTACTTCAGCACTAGCGTTTCTTAGCGTTTAGCAGTAACTTGTAATTGGTATTGGGGGGCAGAATATGTCTGCAAAGATCGAACACGCACTGGAAATCCTACTTGATCCCGATGCGCCACTGACGGCAAAGGCGATCTATAACCTCTCCGACTTGAGCGGCGAGGATAAGGATCGCTTGTACCGCGAATGGGGCACGATTCCGCTAGAACGACGGCGCAAGCTGATGAGCCGCATCACTGAAATCTCGGAAACGAATTTCGAGATGGACTTCAGCACACTAACCCGCCTCGCGCTCACCGATCTGGATGCAGAACTGCGCGAGATCGCCATTGAATCGGCATGGTCGGATGAGTCGCCGGAAATGCTGCGGCAGTTGATGCCGATGGCAAGCATTGATATGTCCATCGCGGTGCGCGCTGCCGCTGTAGGCGCACTGGGGCGTTTCATCGAACTGGGAGAGCACGCCAAGTTCGACAAGCAGTTAGCACGGCAGGCAGAGAATCTGGCTATCCGCATCTACAAAGATGAGAAGATCGACACCGAGATTCGCCGCCGCGCATTGGAAGCGATCTCGCATTGCAGTCGCAGCGAAGTGCCAGACATGATCGAAGATGCTTATAACAGCCGCGACATCCGAATGCGCGCCAGCGCCGTCTTTGCCATGGGGCAGAGTGCCGATGAGCGTTGGGAAGAGATCGTGCTCAAGGAAATGCGCAACCGCGATGCGCTGATGCGCTTTGAGGCTGCCCGCGCCAGTGGTGAACTGGCAATCGAAGCGGCGGTTCCCATCCTGACCAAGATGTTGGATGAGGATGACCGCGAAGTGATGGAGATGGCGATCTGGTCGCTTGGCGAGATCGGCGGCGCGGAGGCACAGCGATTGCTGCACGAACTCTCGGATCGCATTGAGAGCGAGGGCGACGACGACTTGATCGAAGCTATCGAGGAAGCACTCGCCAGCGCCAGCTTATCCGGCGGCGATATGGTGTTCTAGACGTCAGCACTAAAAGGCGAAGCTAATACAAAAGCCGTTTCAAGATCATCTTGAAACGGCTTTTCGTTTACATCCACTGGCGACTGAGATATTTTGAAGCGTAGTATAGGTTGTCACACAGTGAACATACGTGCTATTTTTACCCTAAAGGTCGCCAGATATTGAGGAACTCTGTCATGAGAAAAGTTATCGCCCTTGAATTCATCACCCTTGATGGTGTTATACAAGCAGGAGGCGGTCCAGATGAAGATACCAGCGGTGGCTTCAGGTATGGCGGGTGGCAAGTTCCATATTCCGATGATGTTCTCGGATCGGTTATGGAAAAGCAGATGAACATGCCGTTTGATCTGTTGTTAGGACGCAAAACATTTGACATTTGGGAGCCATACTGGCCCCAACACGCGGATATTTGGCAGGGTGCTATGACTGCGACTAAATACGTCGCCTCGAATACCCGGACTTCTAGTGAATGGCAGCCCACCATATTTTTAGGTGGAGACATTGCGGAAAAAGTCGGCAAACTCAAGCAAGAGCAAGGACCGAATTTACACGTTTACGGGAGCGCAAATCTCCTTCAGACGCTCCTTAAGCATGATCTGGTCGATGAACTCTGGCTTAAGATCTATCCGCTAACATTGGGTAGTGGAAAACGCTTGTTTACCGATGGCACGATCCCGGCGGCGTTCAAGGTGACGGAGAGCCAAATCTCTCCCAATGGCATCATTATCGTGAATTACGAACGTGCGGGTTCGGTCAGAACCGGAAGTTTTGAATAGTTATGCCCTGTCCAGCCGCTGAAGATGAAAAGGTGAAATGATGGGGTCGGCAAACTCCGCCTCGATTCAATCCGAAATTCAACTACCTTCTAAGCAGATCGCTAATCTCGCCACCTTACAGATCGGCAGCGGGCGCGTGGAGCAGCGAGAGGCGATCTACCGTCTGAGCATTGCAGCTACTGACGGGCGCAGCTACCACGACGCCCAGCTCTACGACTACGCCGATGGCAAGTTCAAACTGCGTGCACCGCTTCAGATGAGCCTGCGTGCGCGCTTCTCCCACAACAGTGATCAATTGCGGGGTACGGCTGGCTTCGGCTTTTGGAGTCAGCCCGTGATGCCGGGGCAGCGTCTTCCGCGCTTGCCCCGACAAGTCTGGTTCTTCTTCGGCTCTGCGCCCGGAAACATGCAATTCGCGCTAGATGTGCCGGGGAATGGCTGGAAAGCCGCTACGCTGGATATGACGCGCCCCGCTTTCCTGCTGCTCGCGCCCTTTTCTCCGATTGGCTTTTTGCTGATGCGCAACAAGACGCTGTATCGCAAACTATGGCGCATCGCCCAGCGGACGATCTGCGTGGCAGAGAACCTGATCAACGTGGATATGCGCGAGTGGCACAATTACGCGCTCGATTGGCAGCCACACTCAGCTACATTCAAGGTTGATGACCAGATCGTTCTGAAAGCGCCCTATGCGCCGCGTGGAGCGCTCGGATTCGTGGCGTGGATCGACAATCAGTATGCTGTTGTCACGCCGCAGGGAAATCTGGGCATGGGTTTGGTTAGTGCAGGTGAGGAGCAGTGGCTAGAGATCGGGGATTTGCATCTTGAACCCGGCGCTAAAGCACCGGGTTGAAACAAGTGATCGCCGATTGTCCCTATTGCAACATCTTCAATTTTTCCAACGCCGCATCAAGTGGCAAGTCGCCAGTCGAAAATGGTGTGCCTGCGTTCAGATCATCACTGCGTTGTGCCGCTTCCAACACGGCGATCATCCGGTTGACGATCCGAGCCTGATCTTCGAGGGTATAGCGATCAAAATGCAGCGGCAATTCAGCATAGTCGACAAATTCAAGTCCCAGTAGCGCATCCTCATACGCTCTCGTATAGGGAATGTAAAAGTCGAATTCTAAGCGATCTTGTCCACTCAATGGGATTACTACTGGACTGATCGGATCATCCGCATTAAAGCCGTAGGTGTAGGCAATTCCATCCTCGATTCCCGGTAGTGGTTGAATGACATATATGCGATAGGTATGCGCCGGAAGTTGATCGATACCGTGAAACGTCGATGGCGTCTCGTTGAGATAATCGATCTCCATGAAGGTGATGCCACTTTCTAGTAGTTCCTGCCGTTTCTCCCGATATACCTGTGCATCATGCCCTTTTCCCTTATTGGAAGGTGATAACAATTCGATCCAAACGATAGGTTCTCCGCGTGTTGAGGATGAAGTATCACGACGATGAATCGTCACCGCCTGATAGGGTTTTTCACTTAATGGATGAAGTAATTTGATGGCAGATAAAGTAGCAGCTTGTGGTACTGCTAACAGCGACGCGGATTGCCGTGCTCGTTCGGAATCAAGATCATAGATCAGCACATCCGATTCGGGGTGTCGATCATCCTCAAACAGGCGTCGGATTTGCAGTGAGGATTGGATGCCAACGGTGTAACCAAGGGGAAATAAAGCAGCTTTTAATGCTGTACTGATGCTCACAATGTGTGCGACATGAAATTCCGCCCAACCACCTTCCGCCTGATAGTAACTGTGCAGATGGGCATTGATCCCGCGATACTGATTTTTTATCGAGTGGACTGGCATTGTACCAACCTCAGTACAAACAAACGGAGCAGAGTGTTACCTCTGCCCCGTTATTATACTTTATGCTGGCAGCCTGACGGAACTAGAGCGCCTTGATCGCCTTTTTCAGATACGCACCTGCTACCGTCTTGCGATAATCGGCGCTGGCGTAGATGTCGCCCATCGCGTCATCACCAATGTCGGCGGCGAGTGCCTTTGCTGCATTATCGAGTGCTGCCGCATCCAGTGACGATCCGGTCAGCGCCTGCTCCGCGCCGGATGCACGCATCGCTTTGGGCGTCGCGCCACCGATGGCAACACGCGCCGATTTCACCGTACCGCCATCCATTTGCAGCGCCACCGCCACACCGACCACCGCATAACGCGAGGCAGGATGTGCCATCTTGGCATAGCTCGTTTTCATGCCCGCCATGCTCGGTATCTCAACGCGCGTGATGATCTCATCGGATCGCAGCGCCGTCACAAACAGATCCTCGAAGAAGTTCTCGGCGGCGATACTGCGCGATCCACTTGATCCCTGTACATGGATCGTCGCACCACAGGCGACCATCACCGTTGGGGGATCGGACGAGGGATCGGCGTGGGCAAGGTTGCCGCCGAGCGTGCCCCAGTTGCGTACTTGCGGATCACCGACGTTGCCGCAAGCTGCTGCCAGCGCGGGGCAGTGAGTCTGCACGTCCTTCGATGCCGCGATTTCCGCGTGTGTGGTCAGTGCCCCGATGCTCAGAGTGTTGCCACTGACGCTGATGCCTTTGAGTTCTTTGATGCCTCCGATGTCCACCAGCAGCGCGGGCTGCGACAGCCGCAGCTTTAGCGCCGGGATCAGGCTGTGACCGCCTGCTAACAGCTTGGCGTTCTCGTTCTGGCTGACGATGGAGAGCGCCTCCGCCACCGAGTTCGCTCTGGTATATTCAAAAGGTGCTGAGTACATAACGCTACCTCAGGGTAAGTTGAGAGAAATAGCAGAGAAGTAACGAGTGGAAAGTAACGAGTTACGAGCAAGTACAATGCGTACTCTTTATCTCATTCCTCATCACTCATTCCTCGTCACTGACTTTTCGCATTCTGCATCGCCTTCCAGACGCGCTCCGGCGTCAGCGGCATATCAACGTGACGGATGCCCAATGGCGACAACGCATCGATCACCGCGTTGACGACGGCTGGCGTAGAGGCAATCGTGCCCGCTTCGCCCGCGCCCTTGACGCCCAACGGATTGACCGGAGATGGCGTAACGGTGCGCGTCAGCTCAAAGTGTGGCAAGACGTCGGCTTTGGGCAGCGCATAATCCATCAGCGTACCAGTCAGCAGTTGACCATCCTCGCTGTAGACCGCGCCTTCCCACAACGCCTGCGCGATGCCCTGCACGATGCCGCCGTGTGCCTGACCTTCGACGATCATCGGGTTGATCACGTTGCCCACGTCATCAACGGCGACATAGCGCCCCAGATGGACCTCGCCCGTGTCCCGATCTACTTCGACGGTGCAGATATGCGTGCCGAAGGGGAAAGTGCAGTTGGGTGGATCGTAGTAGCTGGTGTCATCAAGGAATGGTTCCATACCGCGCGGCAGCGAATAGCCGAGTGCAGCAGCGGCGGCGAGTTCACCAATAGTCTTTGCCTTGTCCGGTGATCCTTTGACGAACGCTTTGCCATCTTCCCAAACCATGTCCTCGACATCGGCTTCCAGCAGATGCGCGGCAAGTTTCTTCGCCTTTTCCTTGATCTTCTGCAAGCTGTTGTAGACCGCTACCGTGCCGACTGCCGTGCTGCGGCTGCCATAGGTGCCGTAGCCAAACGGCGTGCCCTGCGTATCGCTATGCTGCACGATCACATCATCAACGGGGATGCCCAACTCGTCGGCAACCACCTGCGCGTTGCTGGTTTCGTGCCCCTGCCCGTGATTTTGCGATCCGGTGGTGACCACAACTTTGCCCGTCAGATGGACGCGCACGTTGGCACTCTCCCACAGACCAGCACCCCAGCCTTGCCCCGGCAAGCCGATCCATGCGGAGGGTGCAACGCCGCAAATTTCGATATAGGTGCTGAAGCCGATACCAACTAAGCGACCTGCCGCGCGTGCTTTTGCTTGCTGCTCCAACATGCTTTTGTAATCGAAAACTTCCAGCGCCTTATCGAGATTCATCTCGTAGTTGCCGCTGTCATACTTCAAGCCGCTGAGAATGCCCTGCGGATCGTAGGGGAAGGCATCGGCAGGGATGAAGTTCTTGCGCCGTACTTCCGTCGCGTCTAAGCCGAGTTCGTCCGCCACCAGATCGACGGCGCGTTCGACCACATACGTCGCTTCCGGTCTGCCTGCGCCACGATACGCATCGACCATGCCCGTATTGGTGTAGACGCCCCACACTTTGCAGTAGATGTTGGGGATTTTGTACACGCCAGAGAGCAGACGCCCGTACAGCGTGGTTGGAATACCCGGCGCGATGGTGGACAGCGTACCGCCAAGATTGGCGTAGGTGTGAACGCGCAGCGCGGTGATCGTACCGTCGCGTTTGGCACCGATCTCGATGTCGCTGATGTGATCGCGTCCGTGCGTGGTAGCGACGTAATTCTCGCTGCGAGTCTCCGCCCATTTGACCGGGCGCCCGATCTTGCGCGTCACAGCGGCGGCGAGGCAGTATTCAGGATAGAGGAAAATCTTAGCACCGAAACCGCCGCCAACCTGTGGGGAGATCACGCGCATCTTGGTTTCGGGGATACCGAACACGAAGGCGGTCATCAGCAGGCGCATCACGTGCGGCGCTTGCGAGGTCATCCATACGGTGAATTCTTCGGTGGCGGGATAATACTGGGCGATGCAGCCGCGCGCTTCCATCGGCGTGGGGATCAGGCGCTGATTAATCAGCCGCTGCTTGATCACCACGTCTGCGCCGTTGAGTGCCGTGGCGGTGCTATCAGCGTTACCGCATTCCCACTCCATGCAGACATTATTCGGTGCGTTTTCGTGAAGCTGTGGCGCACCTGCCTTTGTCGCCTTCTCCGCATCGACCACGACATCCAGCGGTTCCCAATCGACTTCGATCAGTGCGAGGGCATCTTCCGCCGTGTAGCGATCTTCAGCGACTACGCAAGCGACGCCCGCGCCCGTGAAGGTGACCTTTTCCGGCTCCAGCACGCGCGGTGTATTGGCGTTGTTCTTGACGCCGCCAGCCTGCCATGCACAGGGCAGCGGATTTACATCCATGAAATCTTTGCCCGTGAACACCGCGATCACTCCCGGATGCGCTTTCGCTGCGTCGGTATTGATGCTCTTGATCTTGGCGTGCGCGTAAGGGCTACGCAGGATCGCCATGTAGGACATGCCGGGGAGTTGAATATCATCGAGGTATTTGGCTTCGCCCGTGATCAGGCGGGGGTCTTCACGGCGCTTGATACTGGTTCCAACTACTTTTGCGACCATTGTTCAGCGCCTCACTTTCCACTATTTTCGGCAGCAGATTGCACCGCCGCGACGATGTTTTGATAACCAGTACAGCGACAGAGATTGCCCTCCAGCCCGTGCCGGATTTGCTCCTCGGTGGGGTGTGGGTTGTCTTTGAGCAGCGCCACCGATGCCATGATCATGCCGGGAGTGCAAAAGCCACACTGCAAGCCGTGTTTTTCCCAGAACGCTTGCTGCATGGGATGAAGTTCGCCGTTTGATTTCAGACCTTCGATGGTGGTGATTTCGCGTCCGTTTGCTTGCACCGCCAGACAGGTGCAGGACTTCAGCGATTTGCCGTCCATATGAACCGTACAGGCACCACACTGACTGGTGTCGCAGCCGATGTTGGTGCCTGTCAGCCCGATTTCGTCGCGCAGGAAATGGACGAGCAGCATACGCGGATCAACGTCGCGTGTGTAGCGCGTACCGTTGACGGTGATCGTCACTTGCATGTCAAAATCTCCTTGAAAACGACTAAGTAACACAGAATGCGCAGTAGTTTGTGTGGGCAATCAAGCGCTGCCAGTTCAACGCACTGCCGAAAGAATTATTTTGCAGGGTTCATGGGAATCGTCGAATCGAATTGATTCGGCGCTGCCCGATGGCGCTGAATGCTGCTGGATTGGCACTGAACGGAGTACCGTTCCTCCTTTCCTAATCCTTCATTTCAATACAAGTCACAGTGAGATAGTGTAAGCAGACGATTCACAGTGTAGCGCCGTGCCTCAGGTGCATCAATATTCCACACTGGAATAGCCACTATATTCGATTTCATAATAATTTCATTCCTGTAACAGCATCGTGATCCCCTAACTGAGTAGACTTGGTGCAAATTCATACGCCAAGACGGTGATCTGTACTTCCAAGCATAGACACAGCAAACAAACCCAAAGCGGATACTTATCATGACGCTGTATCGAAAGACCATACTCGCTATCGGAGCAACATTGGTGGCGTTGCTGCTACTGGTCTATGCGGTTTCCCAAGCTACCCTGATGCACAGCTTCGAGCAGGTAGAAGCAACCAATACCATCAATAATGTGCAGCGCGCCTATTGGGCGGTGATGGCGGACTTGGAGGAGCTGAAAACCACGATCATCGATTGGTCGCGTTGGGACGATACCTATCAGTTTGCCAGCGATGGCAATCAAGCCTTCATCAACGACAATTTGATGGACTCGACCTTCCACAATATCGGGATCAATCTGGCGTTGGTGCTCAATCAACGGGGTGAGGTTGTCTATCAAAAGGCGTTTGATCTGGAAGCGGGAACAGCCATATCGCCACCTGCTTCGCTGCGAACATATCTCCAACCGCGCGATCTACTGATCACGCACCTGACAACGTTCAATATCGTCAGCGGCATTATTCACCTGCCGGAAGGTGAACTGTTCGTCGTTTCAGCGCCAATTCTGACCAGTTCACAGCAGGGTCCGATCAATGGCACCCTGATCTTTGGGCGTTATCTGAGCCAGAGACTATTCACACAAATTGGGAGCAGCCTCAAACTCTCAGTAGCGGTTCAATCCTTTACCAGCACAGACCTAAGCGCTGATTTTCAGGCGGCTAAGAACGCCCTGATTGCTGGTGAGCCTAACTTCGTTTTGCCCCTAAATGATGAACGGGTGGCGGGCTACCAGACTATCCGCGATATCTACGGGCACCCTATTCTGCTGCTGCAGATCGAAATGGGAAGAGGCATCTATAGGCAGGGGCAGAACAGCCTATCCTACTTCGTGGTTGCGCTAATCGTCGTCGGCGTGAGCCTTGCCATTGTCGTTTTATTCCTGCTGGATCGCGGTATTCTGCGCCGTTTACAGAGTCTGAGCCATGCGGTAACAGAGGTGCGCACCACTGGCAATCTCGGTATGCGGGCGAATATTCAGGGCGCTGATGAGCTGGCGACACTGGCGCAAGGTCTGAATTCGATGCTGGAAGCGCTGGCAACATCGCGGCGGGAAGTGGAAACGTCAAACACGCGGCTACAGCAAACCAACGCGCAGCTCAGTCGGCTTAACGACGAATTGGAGCAGCGCGTCTCCGAGCGCACCCTAGCGCTTAGCGAGGCAAACGATCAACTGCGTCAGGAAATCGCGGAACGGCAGCAAGCGCAGGGACAACTGGCACAGGCGCGTGATCAGGCATTAGAGGCGCTGCGCTTGAAGAACCAGATTCTGGCGAACGTCAGCCATGATGCGCGCACGCCGTTGACTTCGATCATTTTGCACGCTGAACTGCTGCAACGCGGCAGCTACGGTGAGATTGACGCCAAGCAGAAGGAAAAGCTCGGCAATGTGCTGCTGAGTGCACGCCAATTGCTGACCTTCTTCAATAACATGCTCGGTGAGGCGCAGATCACTAACGGCAAGATCAATTTAGCGGATGAACCGTTTATGCCCGTGCAACTGATCGCGGACATCATGGCGACAGTACAACCGATTGTAGAACGCAAGAAACTCATCTGCACCACCGAGATCGACACTATGCTGCCGCCCGCACTGCGAGGTGATGCCGAGCGCCTCAAGCAGATCGTCACCAATCTGATCGACAACGCCATCAAGTTCACCGATCAAGGTCAGATTAACGTCCGCCTGTACAAGCGTGATGACGCGCATTGGTGCATTGAGGTCAAAGACAGCGGGCGCGGTATCCCAGAGGAAGCGCAGTCCCGCATCTTCGAGGCGTTCTGGCAAGTGGATGGTTCCGTCACGCGCGACGCCAATCGCGGCGTAGGATTGGGGCTGTCTATCGTTAAGCAATTAGTCACTATGATGGACGGTCAGATCAGCGTGAATAGTGCGCCACAGCGCGGCACCACGTTCACAATTGCCCTTCCGCTGGTCTTGCCAGCACCTACCACGACGGCAACTACCATCAATGCTGTGGAGTCGATTCCGGCATAAGGTCAGTTTTATTGATTAGAAAAGCTGATGCTCATGACTACCTCTAACGCCGACACTAACACTAACCCCAACATTGGTACCGTCAAGACAGGCAGACTACGGATTCTGGTCATCGAAGATGATCAGGATTTGGGCGAGTTGATCACGTTTATCCTTGCTGAAGAAGGTTATCAAGCGGATTTGATCAGTGATGGTACGATGGCAATGGATTGGCTGCGGAACCAAACTCCGAATGTGATCTTGCTAGACATCCATTTGCCGGGAGTCTCTGGCTTGGATATTCTGCACTTTATCCGCAGTCAGGAACGGATGAAGCAAACGCGCGTGATGGTGACGACAGCGGATGAAAAGATGGCAGCCATTTGCGCCGAAAGTGCTGATCTGGTGTTCCGCAAGCCCTATACCGTCAGTGATCTGGTCGGTGGTATTAATCGGCTGTCGGGACATTAGGTGCTTATGCGAATTTGAACGAAGTAGGGGTGGGTTTCTAACCCACCCCTACAACCTGATCATAGTGATGTTAGGTAGGTTTAGAAACCTGCCTTTTTTTGCTACCTACCACGAAATCGCGCATTACAGCAGCGGATGCCACATCATCGAGAGGATAATTGCCAGCGCCGCGAATAACGCCCCAATCGCCGTGAAGGCAACGCTCACTTCCATCACCTCATGTTTGACGATCAGGTTAGTTGGTAAGCTGGCGAACACTTCCTGAAGCTGATCGGCACTTTCCGCCGCGTAATACTTTCCGCCCGTCATGTCGGCTACTTGAATCAGTGTGTCTTCATCAATGCCGCGCCGGAAGCGTCCGCCACCGCCGCCGCCATAACCACCGCCAAAACCGCCGCCGCCGCCGGGACCACCGGGTTCTCTGCCCATGAAGCGCCCGGAGCAGCCCGCGAACTCCGCCCCCTGCGCCGTGCCAAAGCCGATGGTATAGACACGGATCCCGCGATCCTTCGCTTGTTGCGCGGCATCAATCGGCGGAACGCCCGTCGTCGCTACACCATCAGTCAGCACGACGATGATGGCAGGCACATAAGCGCCATCAGGTACGGGCGTCACTTGCTGATCGGCAGAATTGCCGTAATTGCTCGGCGCAACGCTGTCATCAATTTCGGCGATGGTATCGATCGCCCGCAGGATGCCCGTACCAATCGCCGTACCGCGCCCCGTCAGTAAGCTGTTGATCGCGGATTTCAGCGACTGTTCGTCATTGGTTGGCGGGCGTACCAGCTCGGCAAAGCGCGAGAAGGCGACGATCCCGATCTGCGTGCTAGATTTCTGACTCTCGATGAAGCGGTTAGCGGCTGCCTGTGCCGCTTCCAAGCGGCTGGGCGGGATGTCCACCGCGCACATACTGCCGGAAACGTCCATTGTCAGGATGATGGTGGTCTGGTTGGTAGGCACTGCCATGATCGTGATGGGGCGCATCAGTGCCAGAATCAAGCTGGCAATCGCCACCAGAAACAGCGCGAAAGGGAGATGACGCCGCCAGCGCGAGTATTTAGGCAGTGCCGCCCGCACCAGCGACAAGCTGGAATAGCGCACGGCGAAGCGCCGTCTGCGCCGCAGCACCACCAGATACAACGCCACTATTAGCGGGATCAGCAGTAATAGGAAAAAGAAACCGGGCGAAAGTAAATTCATTTTCCAGCCTCCGACGCAACTCGCGCTCTAGTACACGATGTTTGATTACGGCAAGCGCCCGAACCATAAGAGTGACACCAAGCCGCCGACCAGCAGGATGAAAATCCCCAAGCCCGCGAACAGCGAGGTGACTTCTGTTTTTTCTTGCTTGAAGATCAACTGCGGACTGAGATTATCGTAAATCTCCTGCAATTCTTCCTCACTCTGGGCGTTGAAGTAGGTGCCGCCCGTCATCGCGGAAAGCTGCTGAAGCGTCCCTTCATCAAGCTGCGTGTGAACGGTGAAGCCCTCGATCTCCAGATCAGCGCCCTGCGGGCTGCCGATGCCGACTGTATAGACGCGCACACCGCGATCCGCCGCCAACTGCGCCGCCTCGAAGGGATCAGGATCGGAGGTGTTTTCGCCATCGGTCAGCAGCACGATCACCGACGGCACGTACTGACCGCGCGGCATCGGCGTTGGCTCTACCGTCGGTTCCGGCGTCAGATTGGTGTAGTAGCTCGGCACCGGATTTTGCGCCATATACAGCGTATTTAACGAAGCGATGATGCCGCTTGCCAGCGAGGTGCCCGCCTGCGGAGTCATACGGTTGAGTGTTGCTAGCACTTCTTCCTTGACGTTGGTAGGGGTCTGGATCGAGAAGCCCGAATCGCTGAAGGCGACCACGCCGACTTTTACATTTGGCGGTTGCCGCTGCACGAAGCTCTCCGCGGCTGCTTTGGCGGCGTCCATGCGCGTCGGCTGCAAATCCTCTGCTGCCATACTGCCGGAGACATCGAAGGCGAGGATGACCATGCCCTCGATGCGCGGAATGGTGATGACGGTTTCGGGACGTGCCAGCGCCAGCGTCAGGATCGTCAGGGCGAGCATAAACAGCAGCGGCGGCAAGTGGCGGCTGAAGCCGACCTTGCGCCCGCCCTGCACGAAGCCGAGGCTGCTATTCCGCGCGATCAACTGCTGCCGCTGTCGCTGCTTCCAGATGTACAGCGCGATCAACAGCGGGACCAGCACCAGCGCGACCAGCATAAGGGGCCAAATGAAGGTCATAGTCTTCTACCAGTACAACTATTACACGTATCTAGTACATGTATCTAGCGTCGTCGCCGCTGTCTTAAGGTGGCGAAGCGCACTATAGAGCGCACCAGATCATCTTCCGTCGAAAGCGAGAGCACATCCACGCCGGAGCGCTTGAACGACTGCTCCAAGCTGACTTCACGCTGCCGCGCCGCCTCGTTGAAGCGCTGGCGGAAACCTTTGTCGTGAGTATCCACGTATAACTGCTCACCCGTCTCGGCGTCTTCCATGACCAGTAAGCCCACGTCGGGCAGTTCTATCTCGCGCGGGTCCCATAGCCGGACGGCGAGAACCTCATGATGCTGGTTGAGCAGCATCAGCGGACGCTCCCAACCCGGCTCCGAAATGAAATCCGAGATGATGAACACGAGCGAGCGTGATTTGATCGAGTTTAGGGCGCTGTTGAACAGCGGCTTTAGGTCGGTGAATGGCGCACGTGGTAAGGGCGCTTGCTTGATCAGATCGTTGAGCAGACGCAGCACTTGCATCCTGCCGCCGCGCGCTGGTACGACTTTTTCGACTTCGCCACCGAAAAAGATCGCACCGACGCGATTACCGTGCCGCGTGAGCAGGCGTGCTAATGCCGTTACGAAGTCCATCAGTACCGTGCGCTTCATGTTGTCGGCAAGACCGAAGTCAACCGAAGGGCTGAGATCGAGCAAGAACCACGCCGTGATCTCTCGATCTTCCATGTACTGGCGCACATATGGCGTGTCCATGCGGGCAGTGACGTTCCAATCGATGTAGCGGATGTCATCGGTTGGCTGGTACTCGCGCAGGTCAGCGAAATCGACGCCGTAGCCATAGAACAGACTGCGGTAATCGCCTTGCAGCAAGCCATCCAAGCGGCGGATCACCGACCACTCGACGCGCTGCAAGATGCGCTCCGGTGTGCGTTCAGCGCGCGGATCAGAGAGATGCTTAGGCGTTGGCGCGGTAGCTTGTGTTGGCGCGGACGCCGCTGATGTTTTGTTCACGTAATGGCACCACCGGAACTTGAACGCGGTTGAGAATCTTGTTCAGAATGTCGTCGCCCGTCACGTTATCGGAGAGCGCCTCGTAAGAGAGCACCAGACGATGACGGATCACATCGAGCGCCATATCGACCACATCTTGCGGCAGCACATAATCGCGCCCACGTACGAACGCCAGCGCCTTGCCCGCGAGGATCATATTGATCGAGGCACGGGGACTGGCGCCGAAGGTAATGTAGTGATCCAAGTCCTTAATGCCGAAATCCTTGGGCTTGCGGGTGGCATTGACCAGCTTCACCGCATACTCGATCAACACTGGATCGACGTAGACTTTATCCGCTTCTTTCTGTAAGCCGAGCAGTTGATCGGTGGTCAGCACTTGCTGAACTGCCTGAATCGCGCTGGTCATGCGCTCCACGATCACGAACTCTTCGCTCGGAGTCGGATAACCGACCAGCACTTTGAGCATGAAGCGGTCCACTTGTGCTTCCGGCAGCGGATAAGTGCCCTCAGTTTCAATCGGATTTTGCGTCGCCAGCACGAGGAAGGGTGAAGGTACTTTATGCGTCTCCCGCCCGATGGTCACCTGCCGTTCTTGCATCACTTCGAGAAGTGCACTTTGCACTTTGGCGGGCGCACGATTGATCTCGTCCGCCAGCAGGAGGTTGGTGAACACCGGACCAAGCGAGGTATTGAACTCACCCGTTTTCTGGTTGTAGATGCGGGTACCCACAAGATCGGCGGGGACGAGATCGGGCGTGAACTGGATACGTTTGAAATCGCCGCCGATGGATTCCGCCAGAGTCTTGATCGCCATCGTCTTCGCTAGTCCGGGCACGCCTTCGACAAGGATATGACCGCGTGCCAGCAGCGCGACAACGAGACGCTCCAGCAGGTGATCCTGCCCGACGATCACCTTCTTCACTTCGTAGAGCACACGCTCCATCGGCATTCCGCCTGGTTGGGGGGGAGTCATCGCTTGAACCATGTACCATTCCCTTCGCTTCGATTACTGTAACTGTTTCAGCTTGGGCAGGTTAGAAACCTGCCCCTACCTGTTCGAGATCAGTATTGTGCGTCATCGTAGGGGTAGGTTTGTAACCTACCCTCTTACCTAGACTTACTGACCTGCATTTTCTCAGCACTCAGCACCTAGCACTCGGCACTTCTCGTTAGTACGGCGGTAATCCTGCCGCGCCGCCCGCCGCCCTGATCGGTACCGCGAAGCCAATACCGATGAAGACATCTTGCTTGGTCGGATTCAGCAGCGAAGTGACGATCCCTGTCACCTGTCCGGCGCGGTTGAGCAGCGGTCCACCCGAATTGCCCGGATTTACCGCCGTGTCGAACTGGATCAGCCCCGACAGCGAACGCCCCGTCTCCGGATCGGTGAAGGAACGTTCAAAGCCGGAGATCACGCCTGAACTCATCGAACCGTACAAGCCGAAGGGGTTGCCGACGACGTACGCCTCGTCGCCAATCGCGCCCGGACTGCCGAGCGTAGCGGGGATCAGGATCGACGGCAACTGCGCGGGCGCAAGCACCGCGATATCGATATCCGGCTGTGCGGCTGCGATCTGAGCTGATGTCTGTGTGCCGTCAGCGAAGGTCACTTCGATCGTGTCAGCATTTTGGACGACATGCAGCGCAGTCAGAATCTCACCTGCATCACTGACGATCACACCGCTGCCCAATCCGTACTCGCCGTCTCCTTCCGCGCCAACGGGAAAGTGCGCTTGAATCAGCACCAACGACGGTTGGATCACCTGATAGACCAGCCGCGAATAGGCGGGCGCTGGCGTCACCGAGGCGATGGCGTTGGCAATCGACTGGTCGATCCCTTGCTGTGTGATTTGATCGGGTTCGGGGGTCAGGGCGCTGTAGAGCAGCAGCGCGACCAAGGTCGCCAGTACGCCGGAAGCAAAAGGCAATGCCTTCCTAGCGTAGACAATCACTTGCCGCGCGCGCCGCCTCCAACGTTCAGCAGGCGTTTCTGGCGCAGCCGGAACGGGAGGTTCATCATTCTCATTCACCGGGTTGGGATGTATTAGGAAATCTATGGCATACATCTCCATATAATGAGCATTGCGGTAAGTTGTTTAGTTAAAAACGACAAAGTTGATGAGTTCAGTAATCTTAGATCAACATTTGCTGAATTGCGCTAGAAGGTAATGAATAGTTATTAAGAATTTGTGCAGATGCCATGAGAGAAGAATGATTGCCGATTCGTTTTGCGCCGAGAGCACATGAGCTTGCAGCGACTACTTATTGATCACGACGCCAAAAACTCAGTACGTTCACCCTCTTGACAAAAATTTAGACCAGCCTAAAATTAAAGCCAAGCTAAATCACTGACTGGACTCCGAACTGTATCATCATGAAACTCAAGATCAGCATAGTAATGCTTGCCTGTCTAATGGCGCTGTCTGGTTGTACAGGTGCAGCCAATGAAGCACAGGCACAAGGCAAGATAAACGTTGTCACTACCGTTGGCATGATCACCGACATCGCGCGCGTCGTGGGCGGAGATCGCGTCAGCGTCATCGGCTTGATGGGTCCCGGTGTCGATCCGCACCTTTACCGCGCAGCGGCTGGCGATGTCAAGACACTCGGCGACGCCGATATCATCTTTTACGGTGGCTTGCACCTCGAAGGCAAGATGGCGGATGTGTTCGAGCGCGTCTCCAAACGCATCCCCACTTATCCCGTTGGTGAAGGGGTGCCCGTCGATCAACGCCTGACCGATCCCAACTATCCGCAGTTTGCCGATCCGCACATCTGGTTCGATGTCTCATTCTGGTCGCTGGCGGTGGGCAGAATCCAAGACGGACTCTCGACGCTCGATCCTGACCACGCGGCTGAATATCAGCAGCGTGCCAGCGACTATCAAGCCAAGCTGCGAACTCTGGATGAATATGTGAAAACGGCGATCCAGACGATCCCTGAATCGCAGCGGGTGATGATCACCTCGCACGATGCCTTCCGTTATTTCGGGCGTCGCTACGGGATCGAAGTGCTGGCGCTACAGGGCATCAGCACGGAAGCTGAGGCAAGCGTAGAAGATGTTCGCCACCTAACCGGCATCGTGGTACAGCGGAAAATACCCGCTATGTTCATCGAATCCAGCGTGCCGCAGCGCACCATTGAAGCGGTGCAGGCGGCGGTCAGAGATGAGGGCTGGGATGTCAAGATCGGCGGTGAACTGTTCAGCGACGCGATGGGCGATGCTGGTACGCTGGAAGGCACTTACATCGGCATGATCCTGCATAACGTCAACACCATCACCACCGCGCTCGGCGGAAACATGCCGCCGCTGCCTGATAATTTAGCGGATTACTCATCGCTGGTCGCGGGCGTGTGATGTCGATGTCACGCTGTATTCCGGAGCTGAAGCTCCGGGCTGAAACAGTAGTGCTGCCGAGTTGGAGAAGATAATGCCACTTACGCGCTTGTTCTATCATTTTGTTTGGACGACCAAGAAGCGATTGCCTTTCATCACGCAGCACAATCGCACAGCGATTTATGACGCGATACGAGGCAAAGTTGAAGGATTGGGTGGCATGGTACTGGCAATCAATGGCATGGATGAGCATGTGCATCTGGTCGCCCATATGCCAGCAAAGTATTCAGTTGTTGAATTCATGCGGCAGATCAAGGGTGTATCGTCACATGTCGCTTCTCACTTTGCCAATGACTACGAGCCTTTTGCATGGCAAGAAGAATATGGCGCTCACACCGTTTCCGAATCGCACCTACCACAGGTGATCAAATATGTGGAATTACAACAAGAACATCACACACTCAAAACGCTCAATCCGCGTCTTGAATTTGGCGAACCAACTACCTAGCGTAACTTTACTATTTCAGCCCGGAGCTTCAGCTCCGGGTATAGAGGAATCAGCACAATGACTACACCACCAACTTCTACCACTACGCCCGCCGTCGCGGTCAACGATCTAACCGTCGCCTACCGCGAGAGTCCGGTGCTCTGGGATATCGATCTCGACGTGAAATCCGGCACGCTCACGGCGGTGATCGGTCCGAACGGCGCGGGTAAAAGCACCCTGATCAAGACCATTCTCGGCTTGGTCAAACCGTCAGCGGGCGAGATCAAGATTTTCGGCAAGCCTTACTCGCAGCAGCGCAAACTGGTCGGCTACGTGCCCCAGCGCGGCAGCGTCGATTGGGATTTCCCTACCACCGCGCTCGACGTGGTGACGATGGGACGCTACGGGCATCTCGGTTGGGTGCGCCGCCCCGCTAAAGCTGAGTTCGATCTGGCATTGGACGCACTACGAAAAGTGGGCATGACCGATTACGCGGATCGTCAGATCAGCCAGCTTTCGGGCGGACAGCAGCAGCGCGTATTCTTAGCGCGGGCGCTGGCACAGGATGCGCAGGTTTACTTCATGGATGAGCCGTTCGTGGGCGTTGATGCCACCACCGAAGAAGCGATCCTTTCGCTGATGCGCGACTTACAGCGACAGGGCAAAACGGTCATGGTGGTGCATCACGATCTGGAGACGGTGGCGCAGTATTTCGATCACGTTGCCATCCTCAACGTCGAATTGATCGCTTATGGCGCGATGGCAACGACCTTCTCACCGGAGAATCTACGCAAGGCTTACGGCGCACGCATCCAAGATCGCATTGACGGCAAATTAGCGGCAGTGATCGGGAAGTGAGATGAATCATGAACGGATTTGACCTCCTGACCATCCTGCACGATCTGTTCTTCGACTACACGCTGCGGAATATCGCGCTCGGCGCGGCGATCCTCGGTGCGGTCAGTGGCATTCTCGGCAGCTTCGCGCTGCTGCGGCGTCAGAGCTTGCTCGGTGATGCGCTCTCACACGCGGCATTACCCGGCGTCTGCCTCGCCTTCATCATCTCCGGTCAGAGCAAATCGCCGCTGGTGTTACTGCTCGGTGCGGCGATAGCGGGCTGGCTCGGCGCGGCGCTGCTGACCGTGATCGTGCGGAACACGCGGATCAAAGAGGACGCCGCGATGGGCATCATCCTCTCGGTATTTTTCGGCGTCGGCTACCTGATTCTCAGCGTCTTGCAGCACAGCGCGGGATCGGCGCAAGCAGGCTTGGATAGCTATCTGTTCGGTAGAGCCGCCTCGCTGGTGGCGAACGACGTGCAGACGATGGCGCTGCTCGGCGTGATCGCTGTCGGCATCACGCTGCTGTTCTTCAAAGAGTTCAAGGTACTCGCCTTCGATCCTGATTTTCTGGCGACGCAAGGCTTTCCGGTGCGCGGGCTAGATATTCTGCTGACCTCCTTGATCGTGATCGCGGTGATGATCGGCTTGCAGACCGTCGGCGTGGTGCTGATGTCCGCCATGCTGATCGCTCCCGGCGCTGCGGCGCGACAGTGGACCAACCGCATGGGCGTGATGTTGGGCGCGGCAGTGATCGTTGGCGCGCTGTCGGGCGTCACCGGCGCGGTGATCAGCTTGATCGGCGAAATCCCCACCGGACCCGCGATCATCCTGACGCTAACGGCATTCACCATGTTGTCATTCCTGTTCGGTTCCGAGCGTGGATTGGTCTGGGCATGGCTGCGGATGCGTCGCGCACAGAGCAGCATCCGCGTGGAGTCGGTGCTCGGCGATCTGCTGCACATCGCGGAACGGCACAAGGATCGCGGGTACGCCGCACCCACAGGTCTGATCGGCAACGGCAAAATGACCATGACATTACGCAAGCTGGCGAGTCGCGGCTTGGTCACTGAACATCCGAACGGCACATGGTCGCTGACGCCAGAAGGCTACAACGCGGCGGTGCAGGCAGCACAATCACATCACGGCGCGACGATGGACTCGAACATCGGTGTTCCAGCGCTGGGAAAGTAGCGGGAAGTAGAGCAATCTCATGTATCTCGATGACACCTTAACCATCATCACCATTTGTTCGCTGGTGGCGATCAGCGGCGCGCTGCTCGGCACCTTCCTGATCCTGCGCCGTCTCTCGCTGATGAGTGACGCGATCAGTCACAGTATCGTCTTCGGTATCGTCGTTGGCTTTATCATCTTTCACACCACCGATTCGCTGGTGATGATCATCGCCGCTGGTCTGACTGGACTACTGACCGTCTGGCTGACGGAAGTGATCCTCCGCACGGGGCTGGTCAAAGAAGATGCCAGCATCGGATTAGTCTTTCCGGCGCTGTTTAGCATCGGCGTGATCCTGATCAGCAAGTTGATCGGCAACATCCACATCGATACGGATACCGCGCTGGTCGGTGAAGTGGCGCTTGCTCCCTTCGATACCATCGCCCTCGGCAATCTGGAGATCGCCCGTTCGCTGGTCACCATGATCGTGATGACGGTGATCAATCTGCTGTTCGTGGTCGTCTTTTACAAGGAACTGAAGCTGACCACCTTCGACGCCGGACTCGCCGCTTCGCTGGGATTTGCGCCTGCGCTGCTGCACTACGCGCTGATGGGCTTGGTTTCGGTCACCGCCGTCACTTCCTTCGATGCGGTGGGCGCGGTGCTGCTGGTCGCCTTTATGGTCGTGCCTGCCTCCGCCGCCTATCTGCTCACGGATCGGCTCAACCGCCTGATCCTGATCGCGGCGATAATTGGCGTCCTCGCATGCATGGGCGGCACACAGTTGGCGATCATCTGGAATGCGTCGATCTCCGGCTGCATCGTGCTTTGTCTTGGCATCGAATTCGGCTTGACGCTGGTCTTTGCGCCGGAACGCGGCTTGTTAGCGGGAATGCTGCGCCGTCGCCGCCAGAAGTGGGAATTTGCCGCGCAACTGCTGGTCGTCCATCTGCTCAACCATGAGGATACGCCCGAAGTTCAAGTGGAAACCGCCATCCGCAACCTGCCCGAACACCTCAACTGGCAGCAAGCATTCGCCGATCAGGTGATCCAGCGGGCGAATCGGCGCGGTTGGGTGCAGCGCATCGGCGATTACCTCTCCCTCACCGATCAGGGACGCACCATCGCCCGCGGCGTCATGGCACGATAGAACAACTTACCCCTCACGGTGCCCCTCTCTACGAAATAGATGAGGGGTTATGCTGTACGCTGCATCTCTATCTGTGATTGTGCGTAGTATAATTCTAGGCAACGAGATCAGAGGTGACTTATGGATGCTGAACTGTTGAAAAAACGAGTATCAGAAAT
>JAHBVK010000060.1 GCA_019637555.1 Anaerolineae bacterium | reverse complement strand
AGAGTGTTAAGCCAATGTTAAGTAATGAAGAACCACTGATCCAATGCTGAGATTTGAGCGCATCGATTCTTTACATGTAAATCTTGTTCTGTTTAGACGCTGTTTAGCTCATCTTGTCTATGCTGATAACACCACCGCAGATTCATCTCTACTTTGCAGCGAATTCCAGATGGCGTCAGTAATGATGAGAGGTTCAGATGATCTGGTATTACTCCGATATCGAGAAGCGATTTAAGTCAGAGACGAACGATTATTGCGCTGTTGTGATCCAGATTCTCGGCTATTGGACGTGGCAACTTTCGTTGAAAAATGCCAATGGGTCAGTAGGTAGTCCTTTAGTAAACCGCCGTTTGCGCTGTCACAGTATACAAGAAGCTCAGGCGGAATGTGAGCGAGTCTACGATGTGCTGCGGAGAAGCAAAGGCAGCAGTCGTGAGGTTCAGAGCGCGCAAGTTGCCAGAAGTTGGTAAAGTGTACGCAGTTGTAAGTCAATAGAAGATACAGGAGGATGCCATTAATGAACATCCTCCTGCTTGCTGCGATGACTTAATTTAGATGTTGGGACCAATACTAGAATAGATGGTCCCAACCGATGGACCAAGGAAAATTAAAAGCACAACAATCACGATAGCGACAAGTACGAAGATAAGTGCATATTCAAATAATCCCCAGCCTTCCTTGCGCGATTCCTCCATACGCGATCTGTCTAGCATAAGATTTAATCACCTCCTCTCTAAAAAGCTCAAGCTAATGCTCAAGCAATGTCAGACTATGACGGTTGCCCATTTGTTGCAACGTGACAAGCGCATAGTTAAGTGCGTGGTTTTGACGTCGAGCTTTCAGGTCAGACTGAGTGTTCTTGTGCAAAAAGACGAGCTAGATCAAAGCGAACAGTGGTTACTATGCGGGGCTGATCACTTTCTACTCACCTTGCACCGCAACAAGGACATTATGGAAAACGACAGACTACAACCCGCTTACACTGCTGATTGCGATGCCGTAAAGATCAATGATGAACTAATCGGCACGCTGTACGGGTCTGACGGTGATCGTCCGCGTCCTACAGCATTGTTATTGCACGGTATTCCCGGCTCGGAGAAGAATGTTGATATTGCCTATCGGCTGCGCGATCTTGGCTGGCACGCTTTGATCCTGTGCTTCAGGGGAGCGTGGGGCAGCGGCGGTGACTACGATATGCGCCGTCAGCCCGATGAAGTAGCGGAGGCGCTAAACTACTTACTTGCTAAGCGGGATACGTGGCAGGTGGATGCTGGTCAGATCGCGGTAATCGGTAATAGTTTGGGTAGTCGCGCGGCAATCGTCAGCGCCGCCCGAGATCCGCGTATTCGCGCAGTCGTCTCAGTTTCCGGCATCGCGGACTTCGACGAACTGATCCTCAGCGATCAGTTTTTCAGTGCGGTAGTCCCCTTTTTACGTGGATCAACTGCGCAGAAGTTGAGACAGCAATGGTTGGGCATGGGCGGAGCTGAGAATCCCTACGGGCTGATGGGTAAGCTTACACAGCCGACATTACTGATGCATGGCACAGCGGATGAGGTCGTGCCACTCTATCATGCGGAAGCACTGCAATATGCCAGCGGAAATAAAGCGGAACTGCTGAAGATCAACGACGCAAATCATACTTATGCCCGTCACCGCAGCGAACTGGTCGCGGCAGTGACGGGCTGGTTGGAGCGTTGGCAGCAAAACGAGCCTACAAGCGCCAGTTAGCGTTAGTTAGCAGGGCAAGATGATCGGAATTGGGATGCAGAACGGCGTATTCGTCGGTGGCGGCGCTGGTGTGTTCGTCGGTGGTGGGATAGGCGTATTGGTTGGCGGTGGCGGATTTGTTGGTGGAATACTGGTAGGTGGAATGTTCGTTGCCGCTGGCTGACTCTGAGTCGTTGGCTGCGGCAACGGTGTGTTCGTCGCCGGACGTCTTGTCGGCGTGCGCGATGGACGCGGTGGATTGTTCGCCTGTGCCTGCTGCGGAGTCGCCGTTGAGGTCCGCGTTGGAGTCGCAGTGCGAGTCCGCGTTCGGCTTGGCGTCAACGTTTGCGATGGCGTCAGGGTGATGGTCGCTGACGGCGTGTGTGTTGATGTAGCCGTCGGGGTGACTGATGGTGTCTGAGTATTGGTTGGTGTTGGTGACGCTGTCGCCGTCTTCGTAAAGGTCGGCGTATTAGTCGGGAAGCGAGTCCGAGTCGGGCGTGTAGTGCTGGTATGAGTCACGGTGTTGGTTGGTGATGCTGTCTGCGTCTGCGTGGGCGTGTCCGTCGGCAGGATCAAAATATCAGTAGAGGAAGTACTGCTGGGCGCGAGAGTAACTATCGCAGCTGTGGTAGGTGTTGAGGTGGGCGTGGCAGTTGGCGGATTGGTCAGGCTATACAAACCAACTCCACCTAACCCTGCCGCTGCTAATAGTCCGACTACACCAACGGGAAGCCAGCCAGCCATCATTGGTGGTTTGCCGACGCGCACAATAATGGCGGTGATATTGTCAATACCACCGCGCTTGAGTGCTAGATTAATCAGTTTAGGTACAGCACGGACAGCAGAATCCCGACGCGCGATCTTGAGAATTTCCGGCGCATCGACTAGTCCCCACAACCCATCACTGCAAATGACATATACATCGCCATTTTGTACATCTTCCATGTTGACTTCCGCCGACAGCGGATAAGGCTGCCCGACGAATGCCGTCACCATCGAGTTGCGGGTGTGCTTGGCATCTTCTTCGCTGATTAGACCACTTTCGATCTGCTGCTCAGTGATGCTCTGATCGCGGCTGACACGCTCGATCTGACCGCGCCGGATGCGGTAAACGCGGCAGTCGCCCACATTAAAGATCAGGGTTTTGCCACTCGGCTGCAAGAGCATTCCCGCCGCCGTCGAACCGATGCGCGGTAAGCCAACGGTAACGGCTTGATCGCGAACCTTTATATTCGCCTGTTCTAGCGCTCCTTGAAAGCGCGTGTTCATATCGCGTTCAGGGTTCGCCCCGCTGTAATAACGGCGCACGAATTCGTCAATAGCGTGTTTACTAGCGACATCACCGCCGCCTAAGCCGCCCATGCCATCAGCGATCATGAACAGCGCCCCCATCGCTTCCTGCGGGGTGGCTTCAGGCGGCATCAGCAATTTGAACGAATCTTCGTTTTTCTGTCGTTTCAAGCCGATGTTGGTTTCACCGTAGACATCGAGTATGGTCAGGACATTCCTGTTCATAGTCGTCCTCGTCTCACTTGCTCATTGGGCGGGTAGCGTCAATGTCAAGGTTAGTGGAAGACCCCTCAAGCGTGAAACGAAGCAAGGTCGTTGAGCCGAGGCGGATTGCAGCGCCATTATACAGTCTGACCGCAGCACCCTTCTCGATTTGACGGTCATCGATGAACGTATTGTGCATACTCCTAAAGTCAGTGATGTAGTAATCGCCGTTCTTGAAAGTGATCTCAGCGTGTTCGCGCGATACATTGTCATCGCTATCGAAGTTCAAATCGCGCTGCCGTCTGCCTAGCGTGAATGGCGTGTGCGCGATCTCAACCGTCCGCCCGATCATCGGCTTCTCACGCGAGTTCTCCACCGTTAAGTGAGCGCGTGGTAGTGCTGAAGTCGCGTAGGCAACCGGACTGGTCTTATCAGCGTCGTAGCCACCTTGCACATCCACCATCGCCGTGCGCTCGGTTGCTCCCGATCCGTAGCCGCCTTGTGACTGCTGCGGTGGCTGCGGTGGTTTAGGCGGCGCGGACTGCGCGGTATTACGTGGCTGCCCCTTCTTATCTTGCTGTGCCTTCAATGCCCGCAGGTCAACAGCGCCAGTCATTTGGTTGAGCACAGGAGTACCAGTTTCGGGTTTCTTGGGGCGACGCGCTACCACAAACATCAGGGCGATCAAGCCTAAGACGACGGCGGCGACCACTAATAGAATGACCGGACGCTGCTGCTCACTTTGCAACCCTGTGGTTAGATCGGTGATTAAGCTGCGTGGAGTAGCGGTTACCGTCGGGGTAGGCGTCGGCGGGTTGAACTCGAAAGTTAAAGTCCCTTGTGCGATGATTTGTCCGGCGCTGTCGAGACCGCTGATCTCTATCGTGTACTTACCGGGTGTGAAGTTGGTATTATCAACCACAATCCGGTTACCTTGCGGCGCATCAACCAGCAACTTGCGGTATTCAACGTTAGCGGCGTCAACGAAGCGCACCTGATACTGCGCGATCACTTGCGGGTTGGTGACTGCTACCGTGATAGCAAACTGACGGGCATCGCGTTCATCGACGATGCCGGAGATGGCGATCTGCGGCACCACAGGTGTTGATGTGCTGGTTGTCGTCGGCAGTGGAGTCGGGGTTGGCAGCGTATGGGTGAACTTATCACTGGTACGGAACAGCACTTCATCAGTTGCCGACAGCGCCGTCAGATCGATGGTGTAGCTGACGCCACCGGGTAAGTTATCCAGATCGAGTGCGATGACAGGCTGTACCTCGAAATTGGGGTACTCGCGCACCACAATGCCCGCCTCATTCAGCAAGTTGACACGCAAGTGGTGAATGCGTTCCTGTCCGGTGAATTTGAGATTGACCAGCAGCGCTTGCTTGGTCGCATCATCCTCATAGCGCTTGCTGTCGATAATCACCGTGATCGGCACGGTAGTTTCAGTGGGAACGGGAGTATCAGAGGCGGGCGGTGTCGGTGTCGCAGTCTGCACCAAGCCCACTTTAGCTGTGTCAGAGCGCACCTGCTGACCAGATTTGGTCACTGCCGTAACGCGGACATCGTAATTGCCGGTGGGCAGCTCGCCAATTGGGATGGAGACAGGTCCACTAATCGGCGCAGGGACCGTGAGCGACTTAACTAGAATACCATTGGCATCGATCACATCGAAGCGATACTCGCTCACCTGTGATGGCTCGTTGACCGTGATCGAAACGCTGATCGTCTTATCAGCATCATTCTTCTGAACGGTATCGACACTGATGGCGAGGGGAGGCAACGTCGCTGACGGCGTGATCGTCGCTGTTGGTCTAATCGTGAAATCTTTGGGCGAAATGAAATAGCCTGTTCCGGGCGTTTGCACAATTACGTTTCCGGTCAGTTTGACGCCTAACGTAACCAGCCGTTGACCAGCTTTGGGAAAGACTAACGCTTCCGCCTGCCACTGCGAATTAAGTGCATCGACGATCTCGCCGAACAGTAGTTGTAAGTTCTGACCAATAGCTGCTACACCGCGGGTCTGCTGCGCCAGAATGGTCAGGCTTTCCACGTCGATGTTGTCCCTGCCGAAACCGATGGTATAGATGGGGACGTTAAAATTAGGATCGTTCGCCTTCTGCACCACCTCTTCGCGTGTTTTGGTGCTGCATGGTCCACCGCCTGCTGTTTTTTCGTCACGCCCATCGGTGAATACGATGACCGCACGGCGACCTTGCGATGTGCCGATCAGTGACTCGACACCCGCATAAGCAGCATCAAAGAGGCAGGTTGCACCTTGCGCCCGAAGCGAGTCTATAGCGACTTTGACGCGATCTTTATCTTCGGTGAAGGAGACCAGTGATTGGATATCGCTGCTGAAACGAATCAGGGTGAAGCGAGTGTTTTGCGGTGCTTTATCGACCAGTGTTTTGGCTGCTTGCTTCATATTGAACAACTGCGACGCCATACTGCCACTGGTATCCAGCACCAACACCAAAGAGATCGGACCTTCCGCTTTGCTCACTTTAGCGGCAATTGGTCCGCCACCATCTTCGGGAACCAGCGTAATATCCGCATTGGTGGGCGTTGCCGCGGGGATGACCTTGCCTGCGCCATCAAGCAGCGTAAAGTAAACTTTCAGATTTAGCCCATTCTCTTTGGTATTCTCTTCCACCTCGGTGTAGTTAATTTGCACACTGCTGGCGACCTGTGCGGAAGCCGTAACAGGCAGCAATGCCGAGATGGTCAGCAGGAGGAGGAGCGCAATCTTCAGGAATCGCTTGGGTGCGTACATGAACATGGTTGCCTCACTGCAACACGCAACAGGGATCAGGAATTAAGGTAAGTGATCGCTCAAACAGTCAAACAGACGCACAGAATCATAATCTGTAACCGCGCCCATTATACTTGAAACTGTTTTTTGCACTGGTCATTTGCTTGCACATTGGGTGATTATATGCCCGATCTGCAAGTTTTGCGGAAAAATTAGCGTCTGTTTGCAGGCTCTTTATGAGCTTTCTCTAGTTTGCCGGCTGTCAAAAGCCCAACTGCAGGCGTAGATGAGGTTGATAAAGCAGGGGCGGGCAACGTCAACTTGCCGTCGAAGTTCGTGAGCCGCGCCGATCCGGGCGTTAGATGCAGCACCACATTCGCCTCTGGTGGCACGATCAGCGTGAAGCTGGCAGTAGACAGGGAGCCGACAATGGGCTTGCGTTTCGCCACAATGTATACCCCTGCTTCATCCTGATCTGCGACGAATTCCCAGCCGAAGAAGGCGCGCATGTTAGCATTCAGTTCCACAAACTGACTGTGCGGTTGACCGGTTTGATACTGTACGCGCACGTCGATGTGACTGCCGCGCACGAATACGGTGACCGGAGGGCGTACTGCGAAGCGCTGTACGAATGCCTTGCTGGTCGCAGTGGCAGCGGCGTCAGCACCGAGTTGTGCCGCTGTTTGCAAGCCTCGACGCAAAATCAGATCACGGATGAACTTCATCCCCCCACCTTCGTATGAGTTTACGCTTTAGAACTGAAAGCCATCGCGGAATTCGACCAGTTTGGTGGCATAGTTGGTAACGTAAGTGAGCAGTTTATCGTTCAGCTCACTCCATTCTTCACTCGCCATCGCTTTGCGAATCGTTTCCAAGTCCTCCGATAGAAATTCCAGTTGGCGTAAGGGATACTCACCGTAGGCGGTGTGATAAGCGCGCCACATATATAACCCCATTTGCTGGAGGCGTGGCACGAAAACGTTCAACACAAATTGCAGGTAACTGTTCTCAGCGTTCGGATTAATGTCATAAGTCATCAACAATTTGTAGCGTGGGACAATCTGGGTCATAACATCCTTCCTCAGTGTCAGATTGTAACACGCAGACTCACCACACGCCGTGAATTAGCGTTTGACAGCCGGGACAGTGACCAGCCGTAGCTGACAGTTGATTTTCGATAACGCGGAAGCCGAAGCGGCGTACCACGATCCGCTGGCAGCTAGGGCAGCGGGTATGTTCCCAATCTCCAACCCGTCCGGGCGCATTACCCGCGTAGACGTAGTGCAAGCCAGCTTCCGCACCGATCTCGGCGGCGTTAACTAGCATTTTTTCGGTCGTACTCGGCGGATCAGTCATGCGGTAGTCGGGATGAAAGGCAGTCACATGCCAAGGGATGTCTGGTGATACGCTGCGGATGAAGCGCGCTGCATCCCACAATTCATCAGGGCTATCATTCAAGCCCGGCACAATCAAGGTGACGATCTCTAGCCACAAACCCGACTCTTTCACCAAACGGATCGTATCCAGCACATTTTGCAGTACGCCGCCAAGCTGCCTATAGGTTTTATCGTTCATCGCTTTGAGATCGATCTTGTAGCCGTCTAAATGCGGGCGCAGGTAACGGATCACTTCCGGCGTGCCATTGCCGTTGGAGATGTACAACGCCTTCATGCCCTGTCGGTGCGCTTCTTTGAAGATCGTGACTGCCCACTCGCTGGTGATCAACGGTTCGTTGTAGGTGCTAGCGATTGCTGTCGCACCACGCGATTTACCGATCTTAACCAACTCCGCCGCGCTGGTGACATAAGGATCACGCCCCGCCTGTTTATCCCGTCCGTGCTGGCTAATCTCCCAATTTTGGCAATACGAGCAATGCAAGTCGCATCCTAGCATTCCGAAACTGATCACCGTAGCACTTGGCGTGATATGGTTAAAGGGTTTCTTTTCAATCGGATCAACTTGCAACGCGCCAACATAGCCATGCGGAACGCGCAGCACGCCGCCCTCGTTGTAGCGTACTTTGCAGACACCGCGCCCGCCATCACGGATCAGGCAACGATGCCCACAGGCGAAGCAGCGGATCTTCTTCTCCGCTGGATCGACAACCTCGTACAACTCCCCTGCTACCGTCATCTCATCAAGGCGATCTTGCAACGTGGTCATCTTGGCAATCCTCATTACGTTACTACTCAATATTGTACTCTCAACCGCCAGCCGAATGTGCCGAATCGTTGTACACTTGCCCGTACATAAATACATTTCGCGCTGTAAGAGTTCATTCTTCGCCAGCGGGAGGCTGCTCTATGCCTATCTTCGGTATTGTTAACACCGACGTCTTGAATCTACGTGCCGGACCCGGAACGACCTTTCAAATCATTCGCCAATTGAAGCAGGGCGCTACGCTAGAAGTCCTCAGCGACTCCACGCCGGAGTGGTTGAGTGTGCGGGTGGATGCGGCAACCAGCGGATTTGTGGCGCGGCAGTTCGTCCGCCTGACCGATATGAAACCGGAGCCACCAGCACCGGACCGCCGCGCACAAGTGAGCGCCGCTGCAGGCGTTAATATGCGTACCGGACCGGGCACGAATTACTCAATCCTGACCGCTATCCCCAACGGCGTGATCGTAGATGTGCTGGGGCAGGATGGAGATTGGTATCACATCCGCTACAACACCAATGAGGGCTATGCCGCTGCCCAATTTCTGACTCTGGTAACGACCACGCCAACACGCGGCTACTTGATGGAAGACCCTGAACTGATGTCTTTTCCACTGGAGCCGGATCGTATTCTCCCCGCACAACCTGTTCGGAGTTCAGAGGCAACCGTCGCCCGCGTGTGGAACAGTTACGGCGGTCTAGTAGGCAAGTTAGCCGGAGTCTTGAATCTGCCTGCCAGCATCACCGTGGCGGTGTTAGCGGCGGAAAGTGGTGGTAATGCCTTCGCCGTCGATGGACGCATGACCATTCGCTTCGAGAACCACATCTTCTACGATCAGTGGGGCAAAAATAATCAGGATGTGTTCTTCCGCTATTTTCAGTTTGATCGCAGTGCACCGGGCAACTATTTCAAGGGACATTTGTGGCGATCTAGTGAGACGATGCCGTATCAGGCATTTCACGGCGTCCAAAGTTTGGAGTGGGATGTCCTGACATTCGCCCGCACGCTCAATGACTCCGCCGCGCTGATGAGCATTAGTATGGGCGCACCGCAGATTATGGGCTTCAACTTCAAAAGTATCGGCTACAGTTCGGTGCAAGCGATGTTCAGTGCCTTCAGCCGCAGCGCCCACGCCCAACTGATCGCGCTGTTTGATTTCGTACGCGGCTCCTCCAGCCAATCGCGCACTTCGCCCGCCGTACAAGCGCTGCAAAAACGTGACTTCGTGGCGTTCGCTAGCATCTACAACGGTGCGGGCAACGCACAGACGTATGGCAGCATCATCCGCAACTACACGACGGCATTCGAGAAGATCATTCCGACGGCGAGACCACGCAGCTAGTATGGTCTTAATGGTTATACTCCGCACGCGAAAGCGCCTGTTGAATCAACAAACGCCTTTCGTGCGGAGATATAAATATGGTTGCCTCGCGCAAGCTGTACTATGGCTGGATCATTGTCGTTGTCACCTTCCTCGCGCTACTGATTTCATCGGGTGTGCGAACTGCTCCCAGTGTGATTATTAAGCCGCTGGAAGCCGAATATGGCTGGGACCGCGCTGACATTTCGTTGGCGGTAGCCGTCAGCTTGTTCGCTTATGGGTTCGGCGCACCACTGGGCGGTGGTCTGGTCACGCGCTTCGGACCAAAGCGCGTGATGCTTGCCGGACTACTGCTGATCGCACTGGGTTTAGTACCGCTGCTCTCTTTAACTCAGTTATGGCAATTACACATTCTGTGGGGAATTTGCGTTGGTATCGGTACAGGTGCCGTCGCTAATGTGCTCGGCGCGATAGTAGCGCTGCGCTGGTTCAACAAGTATCGCGGTTTGGTGGTCGGCATTTTCGGCGCGGCTGCGGCAGCCGGACAATTGATCTTCATTCCCGCGCTGATCTCGCTGCAAAGCACCTACGGTTGGCGCAGTGTGATCGGCATCTTAGCCGCCGCTGCTGGCATCATCCTGATCCCGGTCCTGCTGTTGATGCGAGATCGTCCGCAAGATATGGGCGTGGAGCCACTCGGAGAACTACCCGCATCTAGCGCTGCCGCTGACCAGCGCCATACCACACTGCGAGAGGCGATTCGTACCCGCGATTTCTGGCTGCTGGCTGGCAGTTTTTTCATCTGCGGTTACACGACTAACGGCTTAATCGGCACGCACCTGCTGCCGCATACATTGGAACATGGTTTCGTAGAAGCGGATATTTCTTCCGCGCTGGCGATCATGGGCTTGATGAACATCTTTGGCGTGACGTTATCAGGCTGGCTAAGTGATCGCTACGACAGCCGCCGCTTGCTAGCGGTCTATTATGGTTTTCGAGCGCTCTCGCTAACGGCGCTGCCGTTCATCCTTGAGATGAAAGGCATGCTGCTGTTCTCAATCGTCTATGGTCTGGATTGGGTGGCAACCGTTCCACCAACAGCTAGCTTGACGGCACAGCGGTTCGGACGATCTTCAGTTGGAACGCTATACGGCTGGATCTTCTGTGCACACATGATCGGCGCGGGGATCGCCAGCTACGCAGGCGGATTCTTCCGCGATAAGTTGGGCGATTATCACCTGATCTTCTTGTCGGCGGCATTGCTCGGCTTCGTCGCCGCTGGCTTGTCGATGTCGATCACAGCACCGCGAAAAACGGGCGAGGCGACATTGGCGACAGCGCAATAGAGGTAAAAAAAAAGAGGAGCATGATGCTCCTCTCCGTTTCTACACACTTGGCTGCTTCTCGAAGCGATAGCCGACGCGGTGTTCTGTCAAGATATAAGTTGGATTGGCGGCATCAGGTTCGACTTTGCGACGTAGCTGGCTGATGTAGACGCGCGGATAGTAGATATCGTCCATGTATTCAGGTCCCCAGACCTGCTCCAATAGTTCCTTCTGAGTGACTACCCGCCCGGAGTTATCCATTAGTACCATCAGCAGTTTGAACTCCGTAGGCGTCAGATGAACTTTGGTGCCCGCGACGTAAACATGCCGACGCTGGAGATCGATGCGCAGGTAGCCGTCGTTATAGCCGGATTCGCTATCACCGTTAGTCATCTGAGAGCGACGCAACAATGCCTGAATGCGTGCTACAAATTCGTTCAGGCGAATCGGTTTAATCAGATATTCGTCCGCGCCTGCATGCAAGCCCTGCACGATATCATCCTCGGTGATGGCGTTGGCGGAGAGCATCATGATCGGTGTTTCCGCTACCTCACGAATGCGCTGGCAAACGGTCAGCCCATCCATCTCCGGCATCACAATGTCCAACACTACCAGATCGGGGCGTTCAGCATGGAACATGCGCAACCCCTCTATCCCGCTGCCAGACAGGAACACGTTATAGCCCTCACGCCGCAGCTTACGTCCTAATGCGTCGCGGATCGCTTGCTCATCATCGACAACCAGAACTTTCATAGATCCACCATTACGAAGAGACATCCTCTAATTCATTGTATGCAGCGTTTGAATTGGGGAGTTTACAATTTCATATGGATCGTGCCAAACGTAAATATAAACACTGCTTGCAATACGTTAAGTGATTGCATCTATACAGTTTGAAGGAATCTCGCTATGCTTTCAATTGGAGGACATTGAAGACTCACTCAACAAATCTATGTGTGGAATTTACGGCTATTTTCATCGCCGCGATCCGCTGACTGTCGCAACCAATCTTCCTCTCATCGAACGAATGGCACAGCGCCTAGCCCATCGCGGTCCTGATGGTTATGGCATCCATCACGACGGTTTGTTGGCGTTTGGTGCAGGCAGACTGGCGATCATTGATCTTAGTGCGCCAGCGGGTCCTATCTTCAGTGAGGATCGCCGCGTTAGCGTTGTCTTTAACGGTGAAATCTATAATCACCGCGCGTTGCGAGCAGAACTTGAGCGTGAGGGTCATCATTTCGCCACCCACACCGATACTGAAGTGATCGTTCATGGATACGAGCAATGGGGCGTGGAAGTTCTCTCCCACTTGCGTGGTATGTTCGCCGTTGGCTTGTGGGACTCGAATGCAGAACGCCTTCTGCTGGCGCGTGATCGCTTAGGAGAGAAACCCCTCTATTACGCGGAAATCGATGATCAATTTCTGTTCGCCTCGGAGATCAAGGCGCTGCTGGAGTGCGAGGCACTGCACCGCTGTGTCAACGCTGAAGCACTGCCCTACTATCTAACGCTCGGTTATACACCACCACCAATGACGATGTTCGAGGGCGTTTTCAAACTTGCCCCCGGCGAACTGATGATCGTGGAGCGCAACAGCACTCACAAGAGTCGCTACTGGACGCCAACCATGGACGCGCGGAATCCAGAGAAATTCAGCTATCCCGAAGCAGTGCGCCGTGTGCGCGAAGCTGTATTCGAAGCGGTGGAAACACGCCTGATGAGTGATGTGCCCATAGGCGCATTTCTCAGCGGCGGCTTAGATTCGACGGCGGTAGTGGCGATCATGTCGCGGCTGTTGAATCAACCAGCACGGACTTTTACGGTTGGCTTTGATGAGCAACCGCTCAAATTCAATCTTGATGATCAATTTGCAGCGCTGGCAGCACAACGGCTAAACACTGATCACAGCCGCATTAGTTTGCGGATGGGCGACCATCTAGCGACCTTACTGCCACATCTGATCTATGCGCTGGATGAACCAATCGCCCAGCCAGCTATTGTCCAGACGATCCACGTGACGGCGCTGGCGCGGCTGCATGGTGTACCTGTACTGCTGAGCGGTGATGCCGGTGATGAACTGTTTGCTGGCTACAACTCTTATCGCGCTGATGTCGTGTTGGAGCGTTACTTACAGATTCCCCGACTGCTGCGCTCCACATTATTGACCCCTCTGCTGGAACATGTGCCCGCCCGCTTCGATGGCTTGCGTAAACTCGCGGCTAAATCCCGACTGAGCGATCCCGTGGAGCGTTACCTGACATGGGCGAGACTGATTGCGCCGGAGCGTCAGGAGATGCTTTACGCCACGCCATATAAATCGCTGCGTGTGGCTGAACGGCTGGCAAGTGTACTGCGTCCGCTGCTGGATATGCCCAAGACACGCCACTTCGCTGACCGGATAGCCTTCACCGGACTCAGCTTGTGGATTCCGGAAGATAGCAATATGCGCGTGGATAAAATGAGCATGGCGATGGGCATCGAAGCCCGCGCTCCGCTGGAAGATCATCGGCTTGTTGCGTTGGCGTTGAATCTACCACTAGAGTACAAACTACGTGACGGCGGCTTCAAAGCTGTATTCAAAGATGCGGTGCGCGACCTAGTGCCAAACGAAATTCTTGAACGCCCTAAATGGGGATTCTTCCCGCCGATCTCGACATGGTTACGGACGATCTTCCGTCCGCTAGTAGATCGCTACCTCTCGCCGCAGCATGTCGCCGCAGTTGGTGTCTTCGATCCGGCGACAGTGAGCCAGATTGTGGACGCACACATCAATCAGAACAAATACGAATTGTGGTCGCTGTGGACACTGCTGGTATTCCACTTATGGCACGCGATCTATATTGAGGGTGAGACGATTCCCGGAGAGGCGCTCACTCCTGCGCTGGTGATGCAGCGATAACAGGTGCAATCTGAAAGTTGAAGCGCTGCCGGAAGCGGCGGAACAGGTTCAGCAGTGGCAACCCTAATGCCAGCATCAGGATCAAATTGCCGAAAGCACGCAGTAGATCGGGAGCCAGCGAAGTGGTTAAGTAAAAGGCAACATAACGACTGATCGTCTCGCTGACGGAAAGTCCCGCTTGCCAACCGCTGCCAGTTAAAAAGGGCCAGCTATACAAGTTCATGATCGCGCCGTAGAGTAAGCCCCAGACAAATCCATAGATTGCTAGCAACAGCACGGCACGATAGGGACGATCGGGCGGAGCGATGCGACGCATCCATGCGGCAAATAAGCCCACCCATCCGGCGGCGAACATCTGAAAGGGCAGCCAAGGACCAAATCCACCCGTCACGAACGCTGATGCCAGCAGCGACAGTGCTCCCATCAAGAAGCCTAGCTGAGCGCCGAAGCTGTAGCCCACCAGCATGATCAGGATGAAGATCGGTGTGAATTCTCCCGGCAGCAGGAACGACAGATCGACATAACGCAGCAGCGCGTTGATGCTAACTAACACCCCGATCAGCGCTACTGATTTGGAAGACAGCGCCGGACCAAGATTGGCGAATAACAGCAGCAAACAAATCGCGCTGATCAGCACCGTGAGCAGCGGACTTTCCGGCGTGCGGGCAGCCTCACCCGACTCGCTGCTAAGGCGGATCAAAAAGGGCAGCGCAAACGCGCCGATACCGATCCCGCTGACCAGCAGCAGACTCAGCGCCCCAATCCAGTTAGGTGATCTGGGCTTTAAGATTGTGCTTTGGTTCGCCGCCATAGCAGTGCCCCTCCCAGTCCGATAGCAGCCACGACGAACAACCCATAGGCAAGCAGAGTTCCAGCATCAACAGACGGGGCAGTGAGTACATCGCTATTGCCTGATGGCGCGGCACAAATTTCATCAAAGGTAGTCGTAGGCAGCGATCCGGCAGGGGTTAGCTCTGATCCTGTTCCTTCGCTCCACAACCAGCCATCTACTGCACCATCAAACAGCTTGCGATTTAGCGCACCATTATTGCTGTAAAGCCAGCGCTGTTCTTCCTGATAGTAGTATGCCCAATAGTTGCAGCGATTACCCTGACACTGGCAGAAACAAGTATCTCCCGGCGGTGTGCAGCCGACGTTCTGGATGCGGCAGACCGCCGCGCCCAATGGACCGCGCTGGGCAGCAACGTCTATGCCCGTCGCTTCCAGGGCATCGAGTCCGTTAGCGTTGGCGGGCATATCGAGGCAGTAGGTGCTGACCTCGCCGCGTAGACTGAGCAACACACCGACGCGAATCGTGCCTGTCGGCGTTTGGGCGGCTGCGACCAGCGATCCGGCGATCACGATGCACGTTATAAGTACCGCCGCCATCAACTTCATCTGTCGGATCATCATTTCTTTGTGTTCGCCTCACCTAGCAACCAAAGGGGATGGCAATATTGAACAGAGTGCCGGTCTCCTTCAACTCGTAGAGGGCACGAAGCTGTCCGGTCAATGGTTGGCTGCCCTGCACGCTGGCATTGGTAATGTTGTAGGTGATCTCATACTTGGCGACGGCGGCAACCTCCGGCGCGACCCACAGCGTGCCGCTGGCAATGGTGATCGTACCGCCGTCACGCAAGGTTACAGGCGGTGGTACCACGTTTCCCGGCGTGAACTCATATTCCCATACGCGCCGTCCGTTGAGCTGCTGAACATTGTACTTGAACTGTGCATCCTTAACTCCGCCGATCAAGGCGCCCGCAGTCAGTTCAGTTGGGTGATCACTACCCGCACTGTTAGAGGAGGTGCAGATCTTGTTCTGATTGACCAGATAGTAACTGTTCCCGATGCGGACTCCCTCAACCGTACTGGCTTCCGGTTCAGCGAAAGCGCTGCCTTCGACATGCAAGATCACGCGCTTCTCGCCACTTAGTTCGTTGGAATACAGATCTGCGGTGATCGTGCCGCTGGCGTCAGTTTCGCTGCCTGTGAACTTGCCTTCAAAGTTCAGTGTTACAGCAGCGTGCCATGCCGGAAGTGAGTCAAGCCCCTTATCGACGCGCTCGAAGGCGACACGTTGAAAGGCAGGCTGGGGCGCTTGCTCGGTGAGGAAGACTTCCGTCGATAGTGCGTCAATGCTGGCGACAGTGGGCACAGCGCGTTCGCCCTGACAGGCGATCAGGGCATTTGCCAGCATCAACAGCGCCAGTCCAGTCGCCAGCTTACGCCCCATCTTACTGCTCCATATCCTTGTCGATGATCTGCTTCTGATGCTCAAGAATCTGATCGATAGTGTTATTAAGCGGAGTCGTTGGATTCCAACCGATCACACGCTGAATCTTGCTGATGTCGGGCACGCGGCGGCGCATATCCTCAAAGCCCGCTTCATACGCCTGATCGTAGGGGATGGTGATGATCTCCGATTGGCTTCCGGCACGCTCACGAATTTTCTCTGCTGCCTCGCGGATACTGATCTCGTCGCTGGAGCCAATGTTGAAGACCTCGCCAATCGCTGCCGGCGACTCGCCTAGCCCTATGATCGCCTGTACCACGTCGTTGACATTGGCGAAACAACGCCGCTGCGCGCCATCGCCGTAGACCTGGATCGGTTCACCCTTCAGCGCCCAACGGGCGAACCGCGGCAGGACCATACCGTAATGTCCGCGCTGCCGCGCACCTACCGTGTTGAACAGGCGAAAGACCACGATCGGCAGATCCACCGCCTTGTGATATGCCAGTGCTAAAAATTCATCCAGTTCCTTGGAGGCGGCATAACTCCAACGGCTGCGGGTAGTCGCGCCCAGCGTGCGATCATCTTCCTCGTTGAAGGGGATTTTCTCGTTCTTGCCATAAACCTCGGAGGTGGAAGCGATCAGCACCTTGCGTCGATAGCGGCGTGCCGTGCGCAGCACCACTTCCGTACCACCAACGTTAATCTCGATGGTATCGATAGGAGAACTAACGATAGAGAAAACGCCGACGGCAGCGGCGAGGTGATAGACCACATCGCACTCGCTGACCAAACGATCCATGACGGTAGCGTTGCGGATGTCTTCAATGGCATAGCGAAAACGCGGGTTCGCTTCTAGAGGCGCGATATTTTCCAGTCGTCCACTCAGCAGGTTGTCGATCACCTGAACTTCGTAGCCGCGTGCTAGTAATTGCTCAGCCAGATGGCTACCGATAAACCCCGCGCCACCCGTGATCAGTGCCCGTGTTGCCAAAATGTCTCTGCTCCCAAAGCGATGATGGATTAAGGATACCCAATGCGCTGATTATAGCGCGGCTCATTGCTTCGGTGCGTAGGACGGAGGCTGTCCAAAGGAGTGATGGGGGCAACCCGAACAAAAGCACGTTTGCTAGATTATTGACGACGCCAGCAATCAGCGCAGATCGGCGATAACGGAACCATAACTTCGCTGTTGCTGGCGAGATGATTAAGCAGTGGCAGTTTGCACTCTAGATGACAGTCAAATGGAATTCAATCCTAGTACTCATCCACAGCCACCTTTGGCAACACGTCCGACGGCAAGCTTAACTTTTTTCTCGAATGGAAGTTCCGCAAATGCCTCGGGATTCGGATCCGCTGCGGTGTAACGCGAGCCAAGTGCGGCGGCAAACGAGAAGTCAAGTCGATCCGCATTGTTGTTAACCTTCGCCAGCAAGGGGTGATCTTGCTTGAATTGGTCATCGGCGAAAGTCGTGATCCACTGGTTAACTCCACCACCAAGGATATAGACATTCGGCACTGCTTCCGCGACGAGTATCTTCCAGACATCGGTGGCAGCGGCTTCGTCATTGCTGATTAGTACGACCGCCGTGTTCGATGGATTGAGATGTAAATCCTTAATCGCTGCCGAAATATCCCTTGGATCTAGGTGTTGTGCGTCAGCGATATGGAAACGGTTATAGTCGGCTTCGCTACGCACATCGAGCATCACTAGCTTTATGTTGTCGTCATACTTCAGACTGAGTAGTTCTGCTGGCTCAATCTGGACGGCGCGATCCGTGAGTTCCTGCCCTTTGGTATTTTCCAGTCGCGCCCATTTATCGGCTGTAGTCGGTTGCCCAATGGCGGCAACGATCAACGCCAACGTAATGCCGCCTGCCGCAGTGGCAAAACGCCAGCGCGGGAAGCGAATGCCTGAATTCTTACCGAAAGTGCGCTCCATTACTTCCGCGAAAGCAAATGCACCCAACGCCAGCACAACAACACCGACGACAATCACACCGTTGCTAGTGTTAAACATATCCATCAGTGTGAAGCGCCCCAGATAGGACGAATTCCACCAGCTTTCGTACAGTCCGACAGTTTCCCCGAAGGCGAAAATGCCGAACAGACAGCCCGCTAGAAAAATCAGCCCATCAATCTTGCCCGTTGCTGTGGCTACAATTGATGTGCCGGGGCAGAAGCCGCCGATGATGAAGCCAAACCCCATAATCAATCCGCCGACGATACCGGGCCACAGGTAAGTTGGATTTACCCAGATCACGTTGTAGTCGAGCAGACCTAGACCGGAAGTTAGGAAGATGAACAGCATCGCTACCACAATTCCGGTGAACATAACCTTGAGTACAGTCATATCCTTGAGATAAAACTGGGCGGCAAGCTTACTAGAGCGTGAGAATCCTGCCGTTTCCAGCACCCAGCCAAATAGGATGCCGATGCCAAAATAGATAATGTACTGACCCCAGTGACCTAACAGTGATTCAAGAGGTAGCGGGAACGGTGCCATGATGTCGCCTCCTCAATTCCACAACTTGCGCACGAAATAAGCTAACATATAACCGCCCGCAAAGACGGCAAACATGAACAACCAACTTCCTGCTGACAGCACCGCACCGCCGGAGAGTGCTTGCCCCGATGTGCAACCTCGCGCCATCCTCGCGCCATAGCCCATAATCGCGCCGCCGAGAAAGGCGAATAACCAGCGCTGACGCACCGTCAGTTTGGGTCCGTGGACTGTTTCGATCTTGAACCTGCCACTTAACCATCCAGAGGCAAAACCACCGATCAAGGTGCCCGCCATCATGAAGACGACCCAGTTATCCAACACGTTAGTATCGCCACCCGCCATCGGAATCAGGTATGGTGTGCGATCAACGTGATTCGGCGCAACCCAGTCTTCGACCAAAACAACAAAACGATTCATGCCTCCCGAGGCACCGAGTCCGTTCCCGGTCAGGAAGAACGCCAGAAAGAGCACCAAGCCGAGAAGAATGCCCGCTGCGTAGGGGTGCATAAAGGGCTTTGCTTCGCGCCGACTTTGTACTTTGGCGCTAAGCGCCGACTTTGCCGAAAGCGTCGATGTAGTCATTGTGCTGGCTCCATTTCTTCCACTTCATCCCAACCGCCGATCATTGCCTTGATATTGCTGGTCGGCGTATGTCCAGTAGTTGTCAGGTAAACGTGCAGTACGACGAACGAGGCGAATGCCCAAGCTATTAGAGTATGAACAGGACCCAATACAGGTAAGCCACCGAACGCATTTGCCAGTGCGGGGAATTGCTGGATGCCCCACATCAGCGCACCAGTGATGACCTGAGCTGGTAACAGGATGTTGAGAATGACGAGGTAAGTTAGCTGCTGAAGTGGATTCAGCTTACGTTCGCGAAGCTTCTCAAAGGGATGTGCCTCTCCTTTGAAGATCCCGTTCAGGTAGTACTTCGTCTGCAAGATCGCATCGTTGAAGAATCCGCGTGGCTTTGGCAGGAACTGTTGAATCTCGCCACTGGTGAGGTGATAGAACAGCGAAAGCGCGGCATTAATCACCAGTATCAGTGCCAAGATGTTATGCACCTGCACGATGAAGCTGAAACTGAGCGCCCCGAACATGTCCGGTTCATGGATGATCACGCCCGTGAACAACAAGCCCAGAATTAGCCCCGTTTGTAACCAGTGCCAGAAGCGTTCGTAGACACCGTACATATAGACACTATGTGCATCGTGAACAGCAGGAGCGTGCCGACGCGCCGCCACCATCCGCAAGCCGCCATGTACAAACACCCCAGCCAGCGTGCCTAAGAACAATAGAACCCCGATCCAATCCATTGCCGTGACCGAGTCGTGACCGAAGACGTAAAGTTCGGCATCGGAGTTGCTGTTTTGTGGATAGAAGAAAACCTGCCCATTACTCTCCAGCGTGATTCCGCCGTCAGTAGTCGTATCGAGCATTGTGGGGAGGACACCACCCGGCGCTCGATCTGCTAGTATGGTTGGCAGTACCAGGCGGGAATCCGTGGTGTGACAGGTGTTGCAGTCCTTGATTGCCAGTGAGCTTTCCGCGACATCGTGGTGGATGCCATAAGGCTGAGTTTCGGCGACGATGCGCGGTGAGGTAAGACCGCGAGCTTCTAGAGCGCTGACGATTGCTGCCTGTTTCTCCGGCGTATCGATGTACAGTTCCGCAGTGCTGAGTGATCCGTTTTTGTCAGCATCAAAGTGGTTAACGATTTCCGCCTTGTAGGTCTGCTCGTCGCTGTTTAGGTAGACCGCTTGGAGATCGCGCAGTGGTACAGGACGAGCAGGCTCACCGTAGACCCAATACCATGCGGAGATGAGGTTGAACGGTGCTAACTTTGGCAATCCGTCAGCAGCGACTGATGGCAGCAGGACAGGCTGAAAACCACTCAACAGAGCTTGTTCCGACAATGCCGATCCATCAACACCGCGATAAGTGATTTGCGGTTGGCTCTGCGTAGTGATGACGGTCCAATCCAGCGACTCGATGGCTGGTGCGTAGAGCTGCGGGATATGACAGGTTTCACACGCCAATTTGCTGATGTGCTGATCTTTGTAGGGCAGCCAGTTATGCGTGGCTTCAAGATTGTGGCAACCGCTGCACTCCCGCATTGTGCTGCCAGTGGATGACGCATACGCGAACTCGTGTACGGGACGGTAGAGATAGTCGCTAAGATCAAGGCGACGCGGATCGAAATCTAGATGCGCGGGTTTGTCCTCGCTGGTATCGCGGTAATAGATGGGATTATTCTGCGCGTAGTGACAATCGGTGCAGTTCAATACACGCTCGGCATGAACATCCCATGCCCTTACAACAGTGTCTTTATCTTTTAGGTTCAGCGCCGAATTCAGGATTTTCTGAGGCGAGAATACCTGTCCAGTAGTCAAGGTGTTCCACATCGCGGCGGTATCTGACGAAAACACGCCGAAGGATAAGGGATCGGCGTCGGTATGGACGACACCATGACACTGACCGCACGTTTTACTGGTGGGATCTTGTACCGTGACGAATTCAGGTTTCAACAAGCCACTGGAGTCGAAGGCATCTGCATTCCACTTGTATTTATCGTCAATCACGCTGACGATCCCTGTGCCTAGCAGCGTCGCACTGCTTGCCCAGCGGAACGTGCCCGCACGTAGTGCCGCAATACGTGCCTCGTTATTCGGTTGATTCAGATGACACAGGAAGCAGTTCATCTCCACTACGCCGGACTGCTGCCAATCCCACGACGACGGCATCAACTCGGCGACTTTTGCAACGACATCAGAATCGTTTAGCGGTATTCCGTCTCGTCCGCTTACGGCGGGACCGCCACCAACGTGACGTGCACCGAAGACCTGTACCCACTCCGCGATACTGAGGTCTGGATGCGGATCATCTGCGGTGGAGAGATAGCGATAGGTGATCGGATTCCAGCTACCGAAATAGCCGGGACCGAGTTCCCAATCATGCGAGAGCGGCGCTGATGATGTACCGATCAGACTTAATCCGGCATCAGCATGTCCGCTGTGGCTAACGATGAACTGGGAGTCATGACAGGCACCACAGGTTGTAACTACCGAAACCGGATTTTCAGACTCTAAAACGTTGTTCCCTTGATCGTCTAGCAGCGCAAACTGCGGGTGCTTGAAGCCCTGATCGGCGTTACGCGCTGGGGGATTCAGCCGCCGATCATCGGCATGAACAGGCGAGGCAATGATGAAGCCGGTGAGTACTAAGCAGATACCGGCGACGATCAACCGCCATGCACGATGTGAACAGGTGAGGCAGAAGAGTAGTGTTTTCATGTCTATCACGCTTTCACTTTCGTCCGCCCCAAACCATCGGATCACCCGGATAGCCCAACGTCTGCCAGTCGATACGTCCGGTTTCACCGTGACAGTCAGTACACTGCAGTGCCTGTGTCTTTGGCGCAACCATGTGAGTGATGGGCCAATACATCAGCGTCGGCGCGAATCCGTATTTGCCACTGTAAGCAATGCCGGCTGCTTCTGACCCAGCTTCTAGAGAACTGTTCCAATCGAAGGTCGTCCAATAGCCGCCCTCGCCTACTGTTTTGGGCTGTAGCAGATAGTTATAGAGTGTGTCGTAAGGCTGTTTGGCATAGTGCAGCTTGAAGGGGAAGATAAGTGATTTGTCGTCGTTGATATTGCCCAGTGGCTGACTCATGACCGTTGTCTGGTTGGGATCCATCGGATCGCCAATGAGATAGTGTCGCGACGTGCCGTTGAACCATGTATAGGTGGGCACGATATCTGTGTCATATACAAAGCTGCCTTTGATCTTCAGGTAGCTGTGGGGATCTTCGGGTAAATCCTGACCAGCTTGCGACCAGTCCCATTCAACCTTAGTGGGGTCCTGTTTGGCAAAAGTAGGAATGTGGCATGTTTGACAGGCTACCGTATCTAGATGTGAGGTAATTCGAGTATCAGTGTGCGTCGTTGCTTTATCGTGGCAATCGGTGCAAGCGACCTGATTGGTATTGTCGAAGCTAACCGACATGGCGCGACCTTTGATCAAATGATCTTCGGTCTTATGGCAGTCCACGCACTGCATATTGAATTCGCCCATATGGACATCCACGGTTGCGGAGGGGAAATAGAGGCTGGAGTCGAGATCGCCGTGTTTGACACCATTCCCACCACCGCCATTGAAGTGACAGCCTCCGCAATTGGCGCGGGTTGGAGTGCCAACACTTTGTGCCACTGCTAGCAAATCGACGCCATCCGCTACGTTGCCAGCCGTGCCTTTAAGGTACGTACCCGTCTGATCGTGGCAAACTAAGCAATCGACATTTGCCGTGTTGGTAAAATCAAAAGTGGCGTCCTGCCAACCATAGCCGGCATGACATTTCGTACAGCCAGACCAGTTTGATTGGATGCCGATACAAAAGTTATTCAGGGTATTCTTCTTGCCAATGGTGACCTCTTCACCCGATACGGCGTTAACCACGGGAGCAGATTCCCAAGTCCAGTGGGTCGTATGAATGACTTGCGACGCTGCATCGGCGTGACACTCCAGACATTTCTGCGTAACCTGTTGCCCGGTGGTGAACTCCCCACCGATGAGTGAGGCATGACTAACCGCCGGATTGCGCTTGGGGACAGATGCCCACGGATCGCGAGCGGCGTTTACCGCGTCCGGTGTGGCAAACAATATGATCGGAATGACGATGACCAATATCGTCACGCCAAGTCCGATCATCCACAGATATTTGAAATTTTTCATGAGCAGTCCTTTTCACTGTCATTCAAGCGCCTCACCTTGCCGCTTGATCAGATCGCGCAGCATTTGGCGCATTAAGTCCAGCACATCAATGATTCGTGGTTCGGCAATGCTGTAGCGTATTGTCGTCCCATTGCGTTCTGCGGAGAGAATTCCTGACTGGCGAAGGATCGCTAAATGGCGCGAAATCGTTGGCTGCGGCGTAGCTAAACGCTGTGCCAACTCGTTCACGGTAGCAGGTGCTTCGGCTAAGGTGTAGAGCAAGTGGAGGCGTTTGGGATCGCCAAGAGCCTGACAAAATCGAGCGTGCAATAGCTCAAGTTCGTCGGTAGTAACTGCGTTCAATGGGATACTCATTGCGATCCCCTTTTGTATATGCGTATATCCGAATATATGCGTACTGTAGTGCTATCTAGAAGTTGATTGCAGTGAAGACTGTCATAGGATATTTGTGATTTCCATCACAAAATATGAGGGGATGCAAACCGATAGCGCGCTGGCACTGTGAGTGTTCCGACCATATAGGTGTCTCGCATTGTATTCGTCCAAGCGTTAGCTGTGAAATAAATCACAACTAGGCAGTGCGAAGTGCGTAAGAGAGTCGTAGAAGAAATATGACTATGGTCGAGCACCTAATAGGTTCCGCTACGCCGCCGTGTTAATTCACTGCGTCGGTTAAGGCGGCAGTGATTGGCAAGGGAGCACCTTAGACAAGAAGAAATAATCGAGATAGCAAGTAAGCAAGTGCCAAGGAGTTTAGAGATGTCGTGGCAAGAATACGTATACGGAAATGCGCTCAATTGGCTACTAGAACTAGATCGAAGCAATCCAGCTATTCGTTACTTTGCGCTGCGTGATTTGCTTGACCGTCCCAGTGGCGATCCTACTGTATGCGAAGCACAGGCGGCGGTAATGCAGAACGGACCCGTACCTGCGATTCTCAGTGCACAACATTCTGATGGTTATTGGCTACGTCCGGGAAGTGGTTATGGCAAATATCGCGGTACAGCATGGCAGATCATCTTTCTGGGTGAACTGGGCGCAGATCCCGACGACGAGCGTGTGCGACACGGGTGTGCGTATCTACTAAGCCACAGCATTGCCAGCAACGGTGGCTTCTCCGCTAACCAAAACCCTGCTCCGAATGGGGTCATTCATTGTTTGAATGGCAACCTGATCTACGCGCTGATTCAACTGGGTTACTTAGCAGATGCGCGAGTCCAACGAGCGCTGGACTGGGAGGCACACACTATTACAGGCGAATCAGTGGCTGACTACCGCCAATCCGGGACAAGCGGACCAGACTTTGCCTGTGCGGCAAATGCCAAGCAACCCTGTGGATGGGGTGCGACCAAAGCTATGAAAGCGCTGATTGCCGTGCCATCAGAGCAGCGTACTCCCATTGTCCAACGCGCAATTGAGCAAGGTGCGAAATTTCTGCTGAGCTGCGACTTAGCGAAAGCGGATTATCCTTACACTGGCAAAATTAGTTCGGCTTGGTTCAAGCTTGGGTTCCCCCTCAGTTATTGGAGTGACATATTAGAGACGTTTACTGTACTTGCCAGACTTGGCTACGGCAGTGATCCCCGATTGGCGACTGTCTACGATTGGCTGATGAGCAAACAAGACAGCCATGGAAGTTGGATACTTGAAAATTCGCTCAACACAAAGATGTGGATCGATATCGAGAAAAAAGGCAAGCCAAGCAAGTGGGTGACACTGCGTGTTCTGCGGGCGATCAAAGCTGCGCAGGATTCTGTACGTGCCGCGTGATTGGCTAGGAGATGCATTTATCTAGTGGTGGATGGCATTCTCCGATCCTACTGGATCGGGCACTGCCATCCACTGAGCGACAAACTACCCATAAGTCTGTACCCGTGAAACCGGGCGAGAGATCGCAGCTTTACGAACGAATGGGACATTTGTCATGCAGGCAAAGATACATTCACCACTGTCCGCCAAGCGGATAAATAACTACGCTACAAGGTAGGAGGAGTAGCGCTATCAACCGAAAGTAGGAGCAGCAATGCTAATACTGATCGTGGTGGTAGGAGTAATCTTTTGCGCTGTCGCGGCACTGCGTGCAGCGCGTCTCCAACAGGCAGCGTTGTGGCTAGCGGTTACTAGTGTACTGCTGACTGTCATCCTCTATGCCCTAGATGCCTCTGAGATCGCCGTCATCGAACTCAGCGTTGGCGCTGGTCTAGTAACAGTCCTGTTCATTTTCGCTCTCAACATGATCAGTCCAGAATCCGTGAGCAGACGCAGCGGTATTCCTCAACCGCTGGTACTGCTACTCGCTTTAGTACCACTCGTGCTGCTTGCGGCGATAACACTGCCTTTTATTAGCAGCCTCAATGTAAGCACAGCGCCGATACTTCCCGCTGGCGTTGTGCTTGGCATCGCTATAGAGCCAACTTTCGCAGTAATGCTATGGCAGCAGCGTGGTCTTGATGCGCTCTTGCAGGCTGTGTTGATCTTTACAGGAACACTTAGCGTACTGGGATTACTGGCGAACGCCGGAATCAGGGCAAGGTCAGCCGCATCTGCGCCGGTAATTAGTACGCCAACGGAGGAACCTGTGGTTGTTGAGGCTGCTACGACAGCCAATCCGCTTGAGGAAGAACCAGAGGAAGAGGCGGAATACGCATGAACATACAGCTCACACTGCCGCTTGTCGGCTTCCTTGGTGCATTAGGATTATTAGGCGTCGGTTTATACGGATTGCTGGCGTCACACCACCTGATCAAAATCATCGTTGCGCTGCAAATTCTGGTTAAGGCAGCGATCCTAGCAATTGTCGTGGCTGGCAAGATCAGTGGGCAGGTCAACCTTGGACAGAGTCTGGCGGCTACAGCGATCGTCGTGGATACCGTCGTGGCGGTCGTAGCGTTGGCGCTGGTAGTAGAAGTCAATCGACGCTTCAGCACCTTAGATATTCGTGCTCTCACACAGTTAAGGGAGTGATCTATGGCAGCATGGTTGGTCGTTCTGACGATAGGTCTGCCGTGGTTGGGCGCGCTGATCATGCTATTGATGCGAGAAGATCAAGCGCGCCTGCGCAGTCTGATCGCTGTAAGTTGCAGTGCGGCTTCCAGCATAGCTGCTCTCGGTCTGATCCCTTTTGCTACTTCCTCAGCAGTGATCCACCTAACAGTAGGCGGCGTGTTCGGTGATGTGACATTTGTACCGGATGGATTGGGTGTCGTTCTGGCGGCAATAGCGACGGTCATCGGTACACTGACAATTGTGTTTTCCGTGGACTACATGCGTGGCGAGGCGCAGTTAAATCGCTACTACTTTTTTGTGCTGTTCTTCATCGGCGGTATGTGCGGCTTAGTGCTGACTAATAGTCTGCTGCTGTTGTTCTTTTTCTGGGAAATGGTGGCACTCTGCTCCTACGCGCTGATCTCCTTCTACAACGATGATCCTAACGCGGTGGCAGGCGGGATTAAGGCGCTGGTGATCACACAACTCGGCGGCGTCGGCGTACTGGTCGGTGTACTGACTGCGGCAAGTAGTCTAGGCAGCACACGAATCGATTATTTGTTAGCGAAGGCGGGTAATCTGCCTTCCTTGACGTTGAGCATCATCGCCTTCGGCTTCTTGATCGGCGCGGCAGCAAAATCGGCACAGATCCCATTTCATACATGGTTGCCCGGTGCTATGGAAGCCCCGACGCCGGTCAGTGCTCTCATCCACGCCGCTACGATGGTAAACGCGGGTGTTTATTTGCTGGCGCGATTCTATCCAGCGTTTGCTACTGTCCCCGGCTGGACAGCGACTGTAACCATCGTCGGACTAGCATCAATGCTGGCAGCGGGGTGTATGGCGCTAGTAGCGAACGATTTCAAGCGTATATTGGCGTATTCCACGATTAGTCAGCTCGGCTTGATGTTCTACGCGGTTGGCATCGGCGCAGTGTTCGCCAGCCAGTTCCACTTATTGAGCCATGCGCTGTTCAAGGCGCTGTTGTTCCTTGCCGCTGGCGCGGTGATTCACTCAGTCAACACACGCGACATTCAGCAAATGGGTGGACTTGGCAAACAAATGCCTTTTGTCCGCAATGTATTTGTCATCGGTGCAGCAGCGCTGGTCGGCGTGCCGATCTTCAACGGTTTCTGGAGCAAGGAATTGATCCTCGAAGCAAGCGCTGCTCATCAGAGCTGGTGGCTGCTCGGAGGCTGCCTCATCGGCGTGGGATTGACGGCACTCTATGGTGTGCGCATGACGTGGCTCGTCTTTTATGGTAGACCACGCAGTGAACTGCACGCGCATGAGGCAAAACCAGCAATGCGCGCAGCACTGCTCCCTCTTAGCGTTGGCGTATTGACGGCTTGGCTGCTGGTGGGCGTTATAGGTCAACTGTTTGCCAGCACTCTGCCTCACCACCAGTTAGGCGAAGCATTATCACTGGAACCGATGATGCGCGAGGTGCTATCCGCGCCAATCACTGTGTTTGCATTAGCTACTGTGGCTTTAGGCGTGGCGGCATGGTGGGCTAGAAAGCGGTTAACGGTTCTGATCGATCTCCTTCGTGTGCCAGCATTTGTGGCAGCTCATGACTTCGGCTTTGAGTGGCTGAACCGCCAAGTCGTGAATTTAACTCAACGGCTAACGTCAGTGCTGCGGAAAACCCAAACTGGTCAGCTTAATTGGAATGTGGCAGGTATCGTCATCGGTTTGGTTATTGTTTTGGGGATTCTTCTGCTGGGAGGCATAACGTGATTCCTACCTTGATCCCGGCGCTGTTTGTCTGGTTGATGGTTATACCCTTAGCTGCCGCCCCCTTCATTTATCTAGTAGGTCGGTTGTCCTATGTGTTCGCGGCATGGCAAGCGGGCGCACTACCACAACAATCGCTGCGACTTCGCGGCGGTAACGGTCACAGTGCTTCTATTCACTCGCCCATGAAATCACCAACTATTAACGATGACGCGGTTAAGCGCGACATCAATTATGTATATATGTCAGCAGTAATCACGCTGGCGGTGATGTGGATCGCGTTTATTTTCACTGCGCGAGAGTTTATCGCTGAGGGCGCTATCAACGTGACCGTTGGCATGGTGGTGCTGCGTTTCGATGGACTGAGCTTGCTAGTCAGCGCTCTGGCGCTAAGCCTAAGTACATTAGTGACGCTCTTTTCCGATCCGGTAATTGCAGGGGAAGTCGGAGAAGAAAAGTATTACGCGCTGTTGGTTATCCTGACGGGTGCAATGATCGGCTTGGCATGCGCAGGTGATCTGTTCAACCTGTGGATATGGTTCGAACTGATGGCGGTATCGTCTTATTTTCTGGTGGCATTCTACCGTGCACAACGTGCGCCACTAGAAGCGCTGGTGAAGTATCTGGTGCAGAGTGCTACTGGTTCAGCGTTGATTTTATTCGGTATTGCGCTGGTACTAGCACAAACAGGCACTTTAACACTGGATCGGATCGAAGAGGTGAGTAGCACCTCGATTGCACTATTGGCTGCTGGCGCACTGTTCATTGTTGGTTTCGGCGTCAAGGTTGCACTCGTGCCCATGCACACGTGGTTGCCTGATGCTCACGCTCACGCTCCCAGCGGGATCAGTGCCATGCTGTCTGGCGTGGTGATCGAAACCGGATTAGTGGCGCTGCTGCGTACTTTGGCGGCGCTTTCGGGTGTAACGCTGGCGTGGGGCACGCTGTTAATGAGCTGCGGCGTGGTGAATATGTGCGTTGGCAACCTGTTGGCGATACGCCAGACGCAGGTCAAACGACTCTTAGCGTTCTCCAGCATCGCTCAAATCGGCTACATGCTTTTAGGTTTGGGCATCGGCATCAGCGCCGGACAGATTGACGGCGTACAGGGCGGTGTATTCCATCTACTGACGCACGGTTTAATGAAAGGGTTGGCATTCCTGGCAGCGGGCGCACTGCTTTATGCCCTCTACAGCTCACGCGGTGATCACAGCAGCACGCTGACCATCAACGATCTGTCTGGCGCGACGAGACGCTACCCGCTAACCGCGTTTGCGTTAAGTATTGCTGTGCTCGGGTTAGGCGGACTGCCGCCGCTGGCAGGCTTCATGTCCAAATGGCAGATTTTCTCGGCAGGCTTTATGACGCAAAATCCGCTGATCGCTGTATTGGTGATCGTGGCGGCGTTCAACAGCGTCATTTCGCTGACCTATTACGCCCCTTTGGTAAATGTACTTTACCGTCGCCAAGAGTCATCACAGGTAAAGCAAGGACAGACGATGCCTGTGTTGATACGAATCCCACTGGTAGTGCTGTCCACCGCTGTAATAGGCATTGGTATTTATCCGCCGCTCTTGAACTGGTTGACCGGTCCCGCTGCTACAGCCCTTATGACAGCATTCAGTCATTAGCGCGGCGTCGATGGAAAGGAAACAAAATGAACATCCTTATTTACGGAGCAGGAGTTTTAGGTAGTCTTTACGCAGCGCAGTTACAGTTAGCAGATCACCGCGTATCGATTCTGGCACGTGGACAGCGCCTAACCGATATTCGTAAGCATGGCATCGTCCTCGAAAATGCACTGACGGCGCAGCGCACCATTGTGCAAGTGAATGTCGTTGAACAACTTGCACCCAACGATGCTTACGACCTGATCATCGTGCTGATGCGCAAAACGCAAATACCAGTGATCCTGCCAATTTTAGGTGCAAATCAGCATACCCCGACGATTTTGTTCCTCGGTAACAATGCAGCCGGATTCGATCAGTACATTGATGCGGTGGGACGTGAACGCGCCCTGTTCGGTTTCGCGCGTGCAGGTGGCATCCGTAAAGATCACATCGTTTACTACATTGCGAATGAGGATGACTCGACACCTATGACGATAGGCGAAATTGATGGGGAGATGTCGCCGCGCGTTCAACAGCTTGCCAGCAGTTTCAGGAGTGCGAAGATCCCCGTCGCTATCAGCCGGAACATTGATGCATGGCTGAAAACACATGTGGCGTTGGTCAGTCCACTGGCAAATGCGCTGTACTCGGCAGGCGGGGATAACTATCGGCTGGCGCACACCCGTGATGGGTTGATCATGGGCGTTCGTGCCATGCGTGAAGGATTTGCCGTTCTCCGCGCACTGGGCATCCCGGTTACGCCAATCAGAGCGCAGCTTTTAGGTCTAATGCCCGAACCGCTTTTGGTAAACACGATGCGAAAAACGCTGGACTCTAAGGTTGCCGAATATGCGATGGCTGGACATGCCAACGCCGCACGGGATGAAATGCGTCAGCTTGCTGATGAGTTTAAGGCACTGGCGATGAGTACGGACATCGCTACACCGTACATGGATCGTCTGTATACCTATCTCGATCCTACTGTACCGCCTATACCTGAAGACAGTCACAAACTGGAGATGGATTGGCGCAGTGTGACGGTAGTTATGGAAGTGTTCGCCCTGTATGCAGCTATGCGTCGCTTGCTGAGACGCAGACGAGTGATCACGCTGGCGGCGAAATAGTAAGGAAGGTCAGAATATGTCCAGTATTCTGCTCACACCACCACTTGCTTTCTTGCTTTATCTCGTGCTGGTCGGAACACTGGCTGGAGCAGGTTGGGTACTTGCCGGACGCAGTAAGGCCGCGAGGTTAAAGGGCAGTGCCTATGCCAGTGGCGAAGCAGCATCAACCACTCCTGCCGCACCCGGCGGCGGTTCATCCTTTGGGATCGCCTTATTTTTCGCGGTGCTGCATCTTAGCGTCTTAATGCTCGGCAGCAGCACTTTCGTCGCGTCGCCGCTAGTGATCCTCTATCTGTTGGGAGTAATGATTGCGCTGATCGCGCTGATATTGGGGTGAGATCATGACACTGCTGCATCAGATCAAGTCGTGGGCGTTCCGAAACTCGCCATGGGCAATCCATTTTAACAGTGGATCATGCAACGGCTGTGATATCGAACTACTGGCGACAGTAACACCCCGCTATGACCTTGAACGCTTTGGGGTGAAGCTTCAGGGCACTCCGCGCCACGCCGACATTTTAATCTGTACTGGACCAGTATCGCTGCAAGCGCGGGATCGCCTACGGCGAATCTATGAACAGATGCCTGAACCGAAATTTGTCATCGCCGTCGGTTCCTGCGCGATTTCCGGCGGCGTCTTTCAGGGTTGCTATAACGTGGTCGGGCACATTGATCAAGTTATTCCCGTTGATGTCTATGTACCGGGGTGCCCACCGCGCCCGGAAGCGATCATCGATGGCATCGTGAAGCTGCTAGGCAAGGTGGATCGTGTGCAGCCAGTAAAGGATGCAAGTTGAGACCGAAGGGTTTAATCCGATGAATGAGCATGAACTTACCCTCAAATCCGCAGAGACACTCTTGGCGCAGTGGACGTTGGAGAGTACGACTCCCGATCCGCAGCGGCTAGATGTTTGCCTCTCGCCGACGAATCTGCTGGCGGCAGTTAAAGCAATACAGGAGGCTCACTGGGGCTACCTTGCTGCAATTACAGGATTGGATCTAGGCGCAGATAAACATGAGATCGAGGTGTTGTATCACTTCTGTGCGGATGCTGCGGTGCTGACGCTGCGAGTCCGGGTGCCATATGGTGCAGCTAGTGTTCCTAGCATTTGCGGAATTGTGCCGTCTGCTACCTTTTTCGAGCGCGAGCTGATGGAAATGCTCGGTGTGAACGTAGAGGGAACGCCTAACAGCGATCACCTGTATCTGCCCGACAACTGGATCCCAGACGTTTATCCGCTGCGCAAGGCATTCGTCCCTAGCGCCTCAGCAGAAGGATCGGATTCCGAAGTGAACTCAGAGTAAAGAGGCAGGCTATGCACACCAGTGAACACTCGGAGAAATTTGAAAAATTCATCATTCCTTTTGGACCACAACACCCCGCGCTCAAAGAACCGGGGCATTTTGAATTCACTGTTGATGGCGAGATCGTCACGGCAGCAACCGTGCGCCTAGGGTATGCCCATCGCGGGATTGAGAAAGCTACCGAGATGCGTAATTGGGTGCAAGATATGTACCTTCTGGAACGCATCTGCGGCATATGTTCACACGCGCATGCTACGGTATACGCGCTGGGAGTAGAACATCTGGCAGGTGTAGCTGCCCCGCCCCGCGCTCAGGCGATCCGTGAATTGGTTGCCGAACTGGAGCGCATTCACAGCCATTTGCTGTGGTTAGGCGTAGCAGCGCATGAGGCAGGCTTTGAAACTTTGTTCATGTTTTCATGGCGAGATCGTGAAACAGTGATGGATCTCGTTGAAGCGCTGTCGGGCAACCGAGTCCACTATTCCGCAAATGTTTTGGGTGGCGTCAAATTCGATGTCAGTGAGGAGCAGGCGAACAGGATCCGGCAAGGACTGGATTTTCTGGAGGAGCGTACGCGCCACTACCTTGATGTCGTGACCACCGACGACTCGTTTGTGCGGCGCACGCGAGGCATCGGCATCATGACGAAGGCACAAGCGGAACAATTAGGGGTGGTCGGTCCAACGGCACGTGCCTCCGGTGTGAAGCGCGATATTCGCGTTGAAGCGCCATATGTCGCCTACGCCGAATATCCCGTCAACATGGTGATGGAAACGACGGGCGATCTGGAGTCACGTTTCGTGGTACGCGTGAAAGAGTTGATGGAGTCTTACCGCGTCATCCGGACAATTCTAGATAATCTACCTGCGGGAGCACTCAAAACGCGGATGCCGCGCAAGATCAAAGCGGGCGAAACGATCAGCCGGATCGAAGCGCCGCGCGGCGAGTTGTTCTACTTCATAAAGAGTAATGGCAGCGATCAGCCGGAACGAGTCAGAGTGCGCACCCCAACCATTTGTAACATGGCTTCCGTGCTAACGTTGGCGGTTGGTCACTATCTGGCAGACATGCCGATGCTGCTGGCGGGTATCGATCCCTGCTTCTCCTGTAATGATCGAATGGTGATCATCAACCCTGAAGGTAGAGAGCACGAACATTGGACGTGGGAAGACTTGCGCCAACACGGTATCGAATTTTATCGGAGGAGTTCATGAGCATCCTCCACGATCTCGTCATACTTGCTTTGTTTCCCGGTGGTCTGTTTTTGCTTCTTTACGGACTCGGCTATGAATGGGTGCATCGCAAACTGTTGGCGCGTTTCCAGAACCGCATTGGTCCTCGATGGTTCCAGCCACTTGCTGATGTGGTCAAACTGCTGGCAAAAGAAGAGATCGTGCCGGATAGTATCGACACGCTTCTGTTCGTAATCCTGCCTGTCATTGCCCTGACGGGTACGCTAACAGCGGCGCTGTACGTGCCATTGTTCGGCTTGTCTCCGGCTTACAGTTTCTCCGGCGACCTAATCGTGACGATTTACCTAATGAGTCTATTGCCGCTGTGCATCAGTCTGGCAGGCAGCAATACTACAGATCGCTTTTCGCTGGCGGGTGCGACCCGTCTCCTGATTCAACTTGTCTCCTACGAAGCTCCATTCTTTCTGGCGCTGCTGTGTCCAGCTATCGTGGCAGGAAGTTGGCAGATCAACCAGATCAACAACTTTGCAGCACATCACGTGCTGGTCATCACACAGCCAATCGGGTTCGTTGTCGCGCTGATCGCTTTGATGGGTAAGTTGGAACTACCTCCGTTTGATGCGCCGGAAGCAGAAACCGAGATCGTGGCAGGGGCGCTGACCGAGTACAGCGGGCGTGGCTTGGCTTTATTCCGTCTCGGCAAAGCTGTTGAGTTGGTTATAGGACTAACGCTGATCGCCAGCTTCTATCTGGGCGGAATCGCCTCGTTATTGGCTTTTGTTGTCAAGACCTTAGTTTTGCTGGTCGGTCTGGTGGGCTTACAGTCCGTCTTAACTCGTCTGCGTATCGATCAAACGATCAACTTGTGGTGGCGGTTTGGTTCGCTGGCAGCGCTGGCACAGCTACTGGTCATTTTCATAGCGCAGAGTGTCGGCTGAAGATAATGGGAGGGCAGATGAGAATCGGTACGATGCTAGGCGATGTGCTGCGATCTTTGTTTAGTCGTACAGCCACGCGGCAATATCCGGTGGAGCGAGCGCAACCACCGACACAACTGCGAGGCAAACTGTACTACGATCCAGAACAGTGTACGGGCTGCTCCTTGTGTGTGGAGGACTGCCCTGCCTACGCTATCGAGTTGATCACAATCGATAAAACAAAAAAGCAGTTCGCACTGCGTTATCATGTGGATCGCTGTACTTTCTGCGGACAGTGTGTAGAAAGCTGCCGCTTCAAGTGCATCCAGCTTGCCTCTAATGAATGGGAATTGGCGTCACTAGATAAAGCAGCATTTACCAACCTTTACCAGCGAGCAGAAAATGATGCGTCAAACGTGGAGAAAGTCGCTGCAACAGACGTTGAAACGCCAGACAAAGAGTGAACGTGCTACCCGCCTCGCCATCGTCGGCGTCGGGCAAGTACAGGCTGGTGACGACGCAGTTGGGACGGTAATAGCGCGAACTCTGCGCACATTTCTGGCGCTACCAGAACACATCTTAGTGATCGATGCTGGAGCAGCGCCGGAAAACTATACCGGTTCGCTGCGCCGTTTTCAGCCCGACGTTGTGCTGCTGATCGACGCAGCACAGATGGACGCACCTTGCGGCGCGATTCACTGGATTGATTGGCGCAGCACGACGGGTATCAGTGCCTCAAGTCACACCTTACCATTACACGTGTTTGCTAACTATGTGAACTCGCAAATTTGCGGTGAAATTGCGCTGCTTGGTATACAACCGGACGATGCGACGCCACGAAGTTCACTCTCATCGGTAGTGAAACAAGCTGCCCGGCGGCTTTTACAGGAATTGGCAGTAAACTGCATTAACATCTAACTCTGAGCGTTCATCAATGGACACGCTTGAGTCAATTACGTGAATAGTTAAGCATGACACTTGGCACATTTGATTGTGACAAATATCACATGCCGACGTTACCATGAGGCGATAGTGTATGCATGGGAAAGTTCGGCTAATAGATTAACAAATAGTACGTTTGGTATCCGCTCCACTCACAGATTCATCTGTGAACGTTCTATCTTCGTTTCTTTACTTGCGAAGGAGGACGAGTATGCCCACCTCTTTTGGCGTCAGTAAATTCCCGATCCTCTGCTCTTGAGCTTGAGACCGATTGTTCTGTGCAGTTATGCGCGGAACATCCGCTCACCGCTGCTGATTTCTGGCTGCCAATGACTGCTAACCTGGTACGTCAGAATATTCAATGCATCGCACCACCAAGCTGTGCTTATGCTCAGATCGTAGAGGAGTCGACAGAACTTACTGGCGCACCTCTCAGTTGATGCCGTCTCTACTGTATATCTTGAGTCAGGAGCTTATCTAACGCTGCTGACAAGCTGTTTAGCTACCCGAAGTTAACAAAATAATCTGTTGGAGGAACAATGGAGACGTTGCAACCTTTTGTTGAAAAGGTATCCTCCCTTTCTGATGATCCACGCTGGCGGCATGTTCAACAAACGATGTTGCTCTATGGCTATCAGCCGCACGCCCTCATCGAAGTTCTGCACACGGTTCAAGAGGAATTTGGATATCTGGATATGCAAGCACTTCGCTTGGTATCCGACGCGTTGAAGGTGCGACCAAGCAAGGTTTTCGGTGTCGCAACCTTCTACCACCTATTCACACTCA
>JAHBVK010000006.1 GCA_019637555.1 Anaerolineae bacterium | reverse complement strand
GGCTTATGTAGCTTATTCGGAACACGTCAGCAAACGCTGCGAAGATGGAATTGCTGTGCTTACCTTTTTTAATTCGGTATCTTCCAACATTATCGAATTTGATCTTTCTACAAAGCTGAAAAGTGAACCTGATAGGATCATCCCACTTGGGTGGGTGCAGATTGGCGTGGCGGAATAAGTTGGATTAGAGAATCGGGTGCTTCCTGAACTGCTGATTCATTTCCAACGATTGCTGCACGTCGGCAGCATCTTGCGCGTCGATCTCGACTTGGTGTTCCCGATAATAGAGCAAGGCAGCTAATACTTGTTCTTCGGACAAGGTGAATTGATACGCCAATTCTGTGATCGAGGGATGATCGCTCCGTTCGGCAGCAGCAACGAATGCTACTGGCAGCCGTCGTCCGCGCACATGGGCGTGACTATCTTTGACCTCAATGTACTTGGAGAGATCGATCACTTCAGCCTCTAGGCTACTCAAAATCCTCGGCATTGATCATGGTGGAGGTAGAAGTCGGCGGGATCGGCAGCGCAGGCGGTGGCGGTGGCGGTAACTGCGCTGGCACTTGGACTGCCCGCATCTCCTGCGTCTGCGTGGGATTGGGAGGATAGGCGATGCGCGGGTGGAAGATGCCCTGCAAAGTGGAGACAAAGACCTCGCGGATCACCTGTAGATCGTTGAGCGTCAGACGGCTCTGATCAAGCTGACCGTCGCTCAGGCGTCCCTGAAAAATCTCGCTGACGATCTGCTCGATCTCCTGCTTGCTCTGCGGACGCTTGGCACGGACTACACTCTCACAAGTATCCGCCAGCATCAGGATGCCGGACTCACGGGTGCGCGGGCGCGGACCGGGATAGGTGAACAGCCGCTTATCGATCTTCGACTCATCGCAATCGACGGCTTCCAGCGCCTTATTGTAGAAATACAGAGTCTGCGTCGTGCCGTGATGCTCCATAATGTAATCGAGCAGCACATCGGGCAAATGATGTTTGCGCCCCATCTTCTCGCCTTCGGTGACGTGCGAGATGATGATCTGCGAACTACGCACGGGGTCTTTGATCAGGTCGTGCGGATTGCCGCCCTCTGCCTGATTCTCCACGAAATAGTGCGGTGCGATCATCTTGCCGATGTCGTGATATAACGCGCCGACGCGCACCATCAAGGCATTCGCACCGATCCGTTCCGCTGCCTGCTCCGCTAGATTCGCCACTTGCAAACTGTGCTGATACGTTCCCGGCGCTTCTCGCAGTAATCGCTGCAACAACGGTTGTCCGGGCTGCGAGAGTTCCAGCAAGCGAATGCTGGTCGGCAGATTAAGTAGACTGCTGACCACATACAAGCCGACCAAGCCGACGCCAGCGGAGAGCACGCCGTTGAGCAAGCCCGAAACGGTTACCGCCAGCACGCGGGTAGGTTCAGCTTGACCGCGCGACAGCAGGAATGCCATCGCCACACCGACATTGACCACGCCGATCACTAAACCCGCGAGGAAGAAGGCGTTGATCCGTTCGACGCGGCGCAGCGTCAGCACACCAGCGATACCGCCGATGCTGACCAGCATGACCATTTCTAACGAATAATTCAAGGCGACGCCGATCAACACACCGAGTGTCGCCGTCAGCACCACCGCCACCTGCGGGATGGCGATAGTCACCGCAATCAGCGCGAATGCCGCCGCCGGATAAAGGTGCGATTGGAAGGGATCGGAGACATCGAACATGCGCGATCCAGCCACGAAGATCAGCAGCAGTAAGCCGACCAGCGCCACGTCGCGCAGCCGCGTCAGCAGTTCGATGTGGAAGCGCGCCACATAGCTCAAGCTGATCATGGTGGTTAGCAGTACCAGCAGCAAGCCACTGAGGATCGTCTGCACGCGGTGATCGGTGGGTTGCAGTAAATTCAGGCGAGTCAGCGCCTCCAGATCGGAGTCGGTGACGATCTGCCCCGCCCGCACCACGATCTGCCCCTGCACGAAGCTCCGCGTTTCAGTGGGCACCGCGGCGACGGCGCGTGCCTTCGCCTCTTTGGTGCGTTCCTCGTTGTAGAAGCTGTTGGGTCGGATCAGCGGTCTGGCGATCTCAACGATCAACTGCGCTTGTGATTCACTGACGGAAATGCCCACCAGATTAGGCAAATTGGCGTAGATGTCCGTCAGCGTATCTTCTCTGATCTCGCCGCGCATGGTACGCTCCAGCAAACCCATCACCTGCGAATCCACCTGCTTCCAATCCGTCTCATTCAGCTTCAGAACTTTATCATAGACATCATTGGAGATGGTGACGGCGCTGATGGCGTACAGGTCAGCGATCTGCTGTTCGCGGGTGGAGTAACTATCGGAGCGGATGTCGCTAACGTAATCGAGCAGTGTGCGGGCAAGTTTGATCTGCTGACGCAGCACACTAGGATCAGGCGGGTCGTAGACGGGTGGCACAGCGGATTCGGCGGCTTGCTGCGAGAGGCGGGTCAGTACTTCGCTCTCGTAGGTCAAACTGCGCGGTGCCAAGACATCCTCACGCGCCACCTGCCCGACGGTAAGCGTCACGCCCACCGGACTGACGAACGACGGATAGGCGACGATCACCACCATGAGCACGACGTACAGCACCGCCAGCGCGATCAGCAGCAGTGTGCGCGATCTGGAAATTCGCCGACGGTTATCCGCTTCTTTACGCACGTTCATGGTGATTTGTGCCGTACTCCCCACACGCCAACAGCGGCATCAGCCTCTCGCGGCACTTCTCTATTCCAGTAGCTAGTTAGCTCAGTAATGTCTTGACGACCTCGTTGACCAGTTTGCCGTCCGCCAGACCCTTGACGCGCGGCATTAGCACTTTCATTAGGTTGCCCATATCTTTGGCGGACTGGGCACCCGTCTCGCTGATCGCTTTGCGCACTTCTTCCTCGATCTGTTCGCGCGTCAACTGCGTCGGCAAATAACTCTCGATCAGCGCCAGTTCCATCGCTTCTTTAGCGGCGATGTCCTCGCGTCCGGCTTTCTGCATCTCGGTGATCGTGTCGCGGCGCTTCTTGGCTTCCGTCTGCAGCAGGCTGTTCAATTGTTCCTCGCTCAGCGTGGTACGGCTGTCGATCTCCGCCTGCTTGATCGCTGAGGAGAGCAAGCGCAGCGCATCGCGCTTGGTAGCGTCGCCTGCTTTCATCGCTGTCTTGAGGTCGTCTAGTATTCTATCCTTCGCCGTCATGTGATCCTCGATCCCCGATCTTGGTCTGCTTCACGGGACTTTCCCGTGTAAAATTTCATAATGGTTGTGACAGGAAAATAGATTATAGCGCTGATCGGGTGGACTCCGTTAGGGTGAATGGGCTGGCAGTCCTGCTTGCTCACCGCAGCGGCATATCCCTACGTACGCTCGCCAACTGACGTTTAAACATTCAGATTTACTAACAAATCCTCAAACTTTACGCGCGTCTATTCCAACTTTGCCCAAACGAAAATCGCTGATTTAAGCCTGAACCTACCCTGCTCCTAAGCGATGTTGCAGCGCTCGTCATCCTGATGCTGGGTTGGTGGCTTTATAACCTCTGCCGTCAATGTGCGCTCTGTGCCTGATGGTTCGTCCTACTCTGAACTTGACAAACGAGAACATTAGTTCTATTCTGTAAATCCTTCGTCATCCCCGGCGAAGACTTGCGGGAATTGATCGACAACTTAAGCCGTTGTGCTGCGTCTCAGCAGCATATATCAGAAGGGTGCCAGATGATCGAAAATGTCCAAACACGCCAGCGACTCCGATGCAACGCTCACCGAGCAGGAACGCGCCAGAATACTGCAATCGTTGAAACCGGAGCAGTTGTGGTGTGTACTAAGTCTTCTTAGTCGGTTCGGAGATAGCAGCAGCGTTCTGCCGCGCCAGTCCGATCAGCAGTTGGTCGATGACTTGGCGGGTCTCAGCGGGGAGCTGCGCGATCCGGCGGCTGAGATCGAGGGCGTCAGCGCTGATCGGCAGGGCATTCGGTAGCTGCGGATCGATCAGCAGCATCAAATAGCAGATGTCCGTGTTGGTGGCGTATGCCAGCTTACGTAAAAACTCTACCGACGGTGCAGTAGTGGGATCGCCATCATCAGCGATCAGCCGATTGATGGTGGTGTGCGAGACGCCAAGAAAATGAGCGAATTCGCGCGCACTCATGTGGCGTTGATCCATCTGTGATCGCAGGAATTCAAGCAGGGTTTTCGCAGTCATGATAGCTCAAATTATACCGCATCGCCTCTTTTTTTGCTTGCAATGGAATATATTTGTTCCACTATGGAATACAGCGCCCTTGTGCCGAGCCGCTGACGATGTTCAGTGTAGGCAACCAGTTAAAGCCACACTGCCGCCTCTATCGGGGGGAGCCGAAGTATGACAACAAGTCTATGGCGAAGTCGGCGGTTCGGCACAAAAGCGCTGTGCAGCTTAGCAGCAGTTCTCGGAGAGGAGGGAGACAGTGAAGTTCAGAGCGGGGCGCACCTCAGCGATAGCCAAGCCAAGCGCCAAAAGCACGAAGATCAGGTCAGCAAAGTCAGCAGCAAAAAAGCCAGTAGCCAAGCGGCGCAAGCGCATCGTCACCCGTCGTCCGCGTCTGACGCCCACGCACAAAGCGATCTTGAACTTCATCATCGACTACAAAGCTGATCCGCAGCACGACGGCAACAGCCCCTCCTACGACGAGATTGCAGAAAAACTCGGTATCCACCGCGCCACAGTCTACCGGCACTGCCAGAAGTTGGAGGAACGCGGCTGGTTGCAGATCAATGCGCAGGGCAAGCTGATCCTCCCCGGCGGACGCTGGCGCTACACTCCTCACCGCACGTAAGCACGATGCTCTATCCACGGCTATTCGCGCCCAGCAACTAGGCAATTTTATAAGTGATGTCAAATATACTTGACATGGCGATTAGTTCGTATTACTATATGTAAAGTAAAGTATACATCACGTAAACTACAGCAGACACGGAGGACTGAATGTCCTATCAGGAACGCAGAACCATCGTCAATTTGATCAGCACCGTGTTGATCGTCGTGTTCTATGGGTCTTATATGTTCCAGCGTTACCCGCAAGCCGATGCCTATTCGTTGGAAGTATTCCGCTTCTGGGGAAAGTTCTTCGTGATTTTGATCCCGGTTACAATTGTGGCGAAGATCATCATCACCATCGTGTTCAGCATCCTTCACACTATCGCTACGCGGGAAGGCGAGCCAGCGATCATGGACGAGCGCGACCAGCTCATCGACTTGAAATCGACGCGCAATGCGATGTATGTGTTTGGACTTGGGGTTGTCCTAGCCACTGGTTCGCTGGCATTCGATATGCCGCCCGCTGTCATGTTTTTGCTCCTGCTCGGTGCTGGCGTGGCGGCAGATCTGCTCAGTGATGTCTACCAGTTCTATTTTTATCGGCGCGGAGTTTAACGTGAGCAAACTCCTGATCGGCAACAATATTCGCAAATTGCGCTTTGAGCGCGACGAAATGACGCAGCAGCAGTTAGCGGATAAGGTCGGTGTGACGCGCCAAACCATCGTCGCCATCGAGAAAGGCAATTACTCACCGTCGCTGGAACTCGCCTTTCGGATCGCCATCAGCTTCAGCGTGCCACTAGAGCAGGTCTTTTTCATCGTCGATAGCGCTTAATTCAACGCTACCGTTTACCTTCAAACATGAATAACGCGATGTCCTCAACTACAGGGCAGTGTGCTTCATGTTGCCAGTTACTGGAAATCAAAGCACAGACAATAGACCAAACGAGGGGAAAATCATGAAAGCTATCGTTTACACCCAATTTGGAACACCGGATGTTCTTCAGCTTAAAGACGTGGCAAAGCCTACTCCTAAAAATAATGAGGTCTTGATCCGGGTACGCGCAACACCGATAAATGCTGGCGATCTAATCGCCAGAAAATTCAATTCATATACTCCTCGCACATTCTCGATGCCGCTGCTGCTGTGGCTTCCCGCCCGGATAGTTATGGGCGTTAACAAACCGAAGATAAACATTCTAGGCAGCGAGTTTGCAGGTGATATTGAAGCCGTAGGCACAGATGTAACGCTGTTTAAGAAAGGCGATCCGGTCTTTGGCTACCTAAGCATGAAGATGGGCGCGAATGCCGAATACCTAACCATGCCTGAAAAGGGCTTGGTGGCGGCAAAACCAGCGAATATGAGTTACGAGGAAGCTGCTGCCGTTCCTTACGGCGCATTAACTGCCTTGAGCCTGCTCAGAAAAGTGAATATCCAACCCGGTCAAAAAGTCCTGATCAACGGCGCGTCTGGCGGGATCGGCGCGGCGGCTGTCCAACTTGCCAAGCATTATGGAGCGGAAGTCACTGGAGTGTGCGGCACTCTAAGAGTAGACTTCGTAAAGGCGCTTGGTGCGGATAAAGTCATTGATTACAACAAAGAGGATTTCACCCGGAACGGTGAAACCTACGATCTGATCTTTGACATCTTGAACAAGTCTTCGTTTGCCCGTTGCAAGCAGTCGCTAACCGCAAACGGACGCTACCTTTTAGCCAGTTTCAAGATGAAACAGCTTGCCCAGATGCTCTGGACTTCGCTAACAGGCGGCAAGAAAGTGATCTGTGCCCTGTCATCCGAAAGTCGTGAGGATCTCCTACTGGTCAAAGAGTTGGCTGAGGCGGGCAAACTTAACTCCATCATTGATAAGTGCTATCCGTTGGAACAGACCGCCGATGCACACCGCTACGTCGAAACTGGGCGTAAACGTGGCAATGTGGTGATCATGATCGCGCACAACGCCGCTTCCTAATCTGGCAGTTCGTGGTGACTATGTACACTGCACCCTTTGACGAACCCTCACACGTAGAGCAATAGAGGCTGTATATCTCTGCTATACCCTTACCAATCCCCTCTAGCCGCTTGTAGCTACAGGGGATTGTGCATCAACTCGTGGTTATCAATGTGCTTTGTTAGCGGGTTACGGCAGCAAGCGCAAGAGTGAACACCGGACAACCCTTATGCTTCCCGATTCGCTACCAGTATCGATCACATCGCTAATTCACGATTACCGTCGCTTCTGGAGTTACTTCGTCCGTCGCCTCGCTGGTTGGTGTGTGTACCGGAGTCCATACGGGTGGTTGATAGTTGCCTAGCGGCGTGGTGGTCGGCGGCAGCGGCGTAGACAGCGCTCCGAACTGCGGACAGGTCGGCTCCGACTCGCTGATCTCGAACGATGCCCGTTCGTCGGCGGTCAGATCGCGGTAGGCGACGGAGCAAGCATAGGTCAGCAGATCGTTCACCGTTGTATCCCAGAGGTGGATTTCGCGTGCCCAACTGCCCGCGATTACATGCTTTTCATCGGCGGAGAAGATCGCCACGCTGACGGCATTAGTCAGACCTAGATAGCGGCGAATCTCCTCGCCCGTATCCACATCCCATAAGCGCACCGAGCCATCCTGACTACCACTGAGCAGCAGCTTACCATCGCGCGAGACGAACAGCGTCTGCACCGTTTTGCTGTGCCCCTTCAACTGGCGCACCAACTCGCCCGTCTGCACATCGAACACATTGATAATCGGGTTCGGTCCCGCCGCAAAGACGTACTTGCCGTCGGGCGTAGCGGCGTAGCCAAATACCGGATCAGCTTCGCCCGTTTCGGGATTAACATTCTGGATCGTGCGCACCAACTCGCCCGTTTCCACGTTCCATAGGCGCATGGTGGTATCGGCGCTGCTGCTGATCATAAACTTGCCGTCGCTGGTGAAGCTAACGCCGTAAGTGGCTGCCTCGTGCCCGCTGTAGACTTTCATCTCCGCGAACGTTTCGGCATCCCAGCGGCGCAGCGTGCCATCTTCGCTGGTGGTGACGAACGATTTACCATCGGGCGCGAACACACCCGCGTAAACGGGCTGGCGATCAGGGTATTCCAGTTCGCGCACCTGCGTTCCATCAGCAATGCTCCACAGGCGCAAAAAGCCATCCGATCCGCCGGAAAGAACGTAGCGACCATCGGGCGAGATTTGTACGCTGTTGACGCTGTTTTCGTGGGCGATGGCGCTGCTTATTTCGGGGCTTTCTGCCACGAAGTAACGCAGTTGCTGCCCGCTGGTTAGGTCGTACAGGCGCACACTGCGGTCATTGCCGCCGGAGACCAGATAGCGCCCGTCAGGCGAGGTGGCGAGGGTATAGATTTCCGCCAGATTGCCTTTCAGATCGCGCGGATCGAGGGGCGGGACCAGCGTCCACGTGCGCACGATGCGATCATTGCCGGAGGTGAGCAGAGTCGAGCCATCCGGTGAGAACATCACCGATCCGGCGTAGCCGTCGTGACCGGAGAATGCTTGGAGTTCCGTACCCGTTGCCACGTTCCATAGATGGATCGTGCCATCGACATCGCCAGCAGCCACCTGCCGTTCATCCGGCGACCATGCGGCGCTGATCAACGATTTTGGCGTGTCTCTGTATTCGCTCTCCAGCCGTCCGATCTCCGCGCCCGTTGTGGCGTCAAACAGATGTACCGCGCCATCCGCGCCGCCGAGCAGGAAACGTGTGCCATCTCTGGAGAACTGCGGACTGTTGAAATCGATGCCACTTTCCTGAAGGCTAGAATCGAGCACCAGCGTTGCCGGATCGGCGGGGTTATCCGCCAGCGACCAGAGCTGCCAGATGCCACCCGCACCGCACAACAAAATGCGCTTGCCATCGGGTGAAAACGCGCCCGCTGCGATGCTCGTATCCCATTGTGCCAGCACCTGCAATTCCCCGCCCGCTTCGGCGTCCCACAACCGCGCCGTTCCATCCAGCGAGGTAGACAGCAGCAAGTTGCCATCCGGCGCGAACGTGACATCGCGCACATCGCCGGAATGACCGGACAGTTCGTGGATCAGTCCGCCCGACTCGGCGTTCCACACACGCACCTGCGGATCGGCTGCGCCTGTACCCGTAGCGATGCGTTTGCCATCGGGCGACCAATCGGCACTGAAAACGGCATCATAGTGCCCTGCCAGATCGAGCAATACCGCGCCCGTATGAGCGTCCAGAATCTGCATCTGCTGGAAGAACGTGCCTACCGCCACGCGTCTGCCATCAGGAGAGTAATGTGCGAACAACAAGCCATCCACATTGCTGGCAAGCACGCGCTGCAACTTACCCTGATCAATCGCAGCTACCACCAGCGCGTCTGCGTCTTCCGAGTACTGCTGCCGGAGCGAACGGATGCCCAACAGTAACGCCTGCTGCGGATCGGAACGCGGGCGGTTGAGTTCACGGATCGCGCGGATCGCTAACTGCACCGAGTCAAGCTGCACCGCCGCCGCCGCCAGCGTCACGGGGACGGGCGCAAGTGTCGCCGCAATCGGCGTCAGCGTGGCGTGGGCGTTAGAGACTTGCTCCTGTGCCTGTGCCACTTCGGTACGTGCGCCTTCAGCCTGCCGCAGCGCCGCGTTGCCCTGAACCAGCGAGAAAACCATCGCCGCCAGTGCTAGCACTCCGACCACCGCAAGCACGATGCTGGCACGCTGGAAATTCTGCGCCAGCTTCGCCACACGGCGCTCTTCGCTGCGTCTGGCTTCATCCAGCGCGATCAGGCGGGCACGTTCGGCAAGACTGGCGTTGAGATAGACTTCTTCCTGTTCGCTCAAGATCAGCGAGGTGCCTTGCCGCCAGCCCTCGAACTGCTCCAAACGTGCGCCACTCGCTAGATAACTGGTTTCCTGCTTGGCGTTCGACCAATCGGCGGCGGCTTGCGTTAGCCGACGGTGGATGATCAACTCGTCGCGGCTGACGTTCAGCCATTCGCGTAGCCGCGTCCACGAACGGATCAACGCTTCGTGCGCCACTTCTACCGTTGGTTCGCGCGATTCGTCATCCCGATCCAGCGTCAGCAGGCGGAAGCGGCTGAAGGTGTCGATCACCTCCTCAGTGGCGTCATTGCTGCGCGTGGAGGAGCGCACTTCCTTCATCCTGACGCGGCGGCGGGTGTCTTCCGCGCCTTCGCCTAAAGTCACCAAGCGCAGGAACAACTGCCGTGCGGCTTCTTTGCGCTCATCGTTCAGTTCGTTGTAGATGTCATCAGCACGCCGCGCCAGCGCCCCGAGTACGCCGCCGCTTTGCAGATAGGCACTCAGAGACAGCACATTTCCGTCGCGGCGCTCGTATAGCTCGGTCAGCGCGAATTGCAGCAGCGGCAGTGCGCCCGCCTGTGCGCCGACATCATGGATCATCGTCTCCACCAACTCGCTGCCGATCACCAGCCCGACGCGCTCCGCCGGACCGACAATCGCTTCATGCAGTTCTTGCTTGTTCAGTGGCAGCACCACTTCATTGCGCTGGCGGATCAATTCACCGAAGTCGGGATAGTGCAGCGGCTTGTCGAAGAAATCAGCACGTAACGTGATCACCACGCGCAAGTGGCTTTGCGACGTGGTCACTGATTTGTAGAGCAGGTCTAAAAAGCTGGCGCGCGCTGCTTCGTCGGCAAGCTGCGTGAACAGCTCCTCAAACTGATCGATCACCAGCAGCAGTTCCGCGTTGGGATCGGGCAGTATCTTGCCCACCAGATTGATTAGACCGCTGGCATCAGCACGCAGACGTGCTTGCATATCGGCGGGCGGCTTGACCGCGACTTTGAGTAAAGCGCGTTCCAGTTGTTCATAAGGATCGCCCCCCGGCATCATATCGGTGATGAACCACTTGTCCGAGCGCGTGATCGCGCCGCTGCGCAGTCTGGGGATCAAGCCTGCGTTGACCGCGCTCGATTTGCCCGATCCACTGGGACCGACTACAGCGAGAAAGCGACCTCCCCACTCCGGCTCGGTCATCCGGCGGATCAGTTTGTCTACCAGCGTCTGCCGTCCGAAGAAGTCATCAGCGTCATTTTCGCTGAAGGCGCGCAAGCCTTTGTAAGGGTTATCCGGCGTCAGCGCCACCACCCACTGCGTCGATTCTTCCGGTGAGGCAATATCGTGCTTGCCTAAATCGATCAAGATCAGCGGTTCCGTTTCACCAACGGCAGTCAATTGTGTGGCAGTGGTCGAAGCGCTAAGTGCATGGCGGAATGCCGCCGCCAACTCTACCGCCGATACGTAGCGATCTTCTGGCGACTTTGCCGCCGCTCGCTGTAGTACCAGTTCCAAGCGTTCGGGCAAACCGGGCGCATATTTGCGCAGCGACGGTAATGGTTCGTGAACATGCTTATAAATCAGTTCGGTGATCGAACCGCTGGTGAAGGGCAGATACCCCGTCAGCAGTTCATAAAGCACGATGCCCATGCTGTAAATGTCGGCACTCGCCCCCACTTCCTGCCCATCGATCTGTTCCGGCGCGAAGTAAGACGGCGATCCAACTACCAAGCCAACCTCGGTCACACCGCTGTGGTTGACGGTATCCTTAGCGATGCCGAAATCCGCCAGATAGACGTTATCATCCCTATCCAGCAGCAAGTTACCGGGTTTGAGATCACGGTGAATGATGTGATGCTTGTGGGCGTAATCGAGCGCCGGAGCAAGCTGCTCCAGATAGCGCGCGACGCGCAGTGGTTCAAGCCGCCCTTTGCGCAGCTCGTTGGCGAGGCTGCCGCCTTGCAGCCAGCGCATCACCAGATAGGCAGCGTCGGGTTCACGCCAGTAATCGAACAGCGGCACAATGAAGGGATGTTCCAACCGCGCCACGATCTGCGCCTCGTACTCGAAGCGGCGGATGAAGTCCGCATCGTTGGCGTAGCGCGGCAGGATGATCTTGACGGCGACATCGCGTCCGACGCTTTTTTGGAACTCCTGATACGCCTTGTAGACCGCCGCGAAGCCACCACTGCCGAGTAATTCGCGCAGATAGTAGCCCCGTACAGTCTTGCCGGAGAGTTCGCCGACGCTGCTGCCGTCGTCGCTGCTGCTAGATGTGCTGTCGCCAGTATCCACAGTACCCATAGCTTTGTCGCCTTCCTATGCTGCGCTGTGCTGATGCGAAAAGGTAGTTCGTGTCGGGAATGTGTGCAGACCTGATTGGTATGACTGTAGATTATAGCCGCGAGTGGCGTGTATTTGGGATTAGAGTCCTGCGGTTGGTGAAGCGTTTGGGCGTACAGGGCATCAATCAGGTGTTGACGCGACCGCCGATTGCCCCTAATATCCTGAACATCCGTACAGAGGGAAGCCAGATGAGCGAAGCTAGAACCGCGCACATGCAAGCGAAAACGCAGATTCAGAAGATCGCCCATGAATTGGACGAGGACGATTTCGAGATCATGGAGTTTGGTCCTTCCAGCGATAACAGTTTTCCCATGAACGTCAGCGTCAAGAACGTTGATGTCTGGGCAAGCGCGGCAGCAAGCATCGAGGGGTTGGGCTTGCAGCCGGAAGTTCTAGCTGCTTACAGTTGGGGGCGCAGACTCAAGTATCAGGTGGAGGTTCACGTCCCTGATGGCTGGCAGCTTTCCTGAAGGCGATCTGTGCGCGATTGGAACGCTTGCGCCCCCTGCTGCAAGTTAAACTATAAGCAACGCGGAGGGAGCTAAGGAGATGATCCGCCGTGCAAAACACCCTGCAAGACTTCATCCAGCGACGTGAAACCGATTGGCAAACACTGGAAACAGTCACTAACAAGCTGCGAGGGCGGCGCATCCTCAGCACCCACGAAATCCACGAACTGAATCGACTCTACCGCGCGGTGATCTCCGATCTGGCGATTGCGCGGCGCGATTATCCCGATCAGCAGGTGACGCGCTTCCTCAACCAACTGCTAACCCGCGCGCACGCTTACATTTATCAGGACGATGTGCGCGATCCGGGGCGCTGGCTGCGCTACTTCACACAAACGATCCCGCAGGCATTTCGCCGCGCCGCGCCGTTTACTATCGCCGCCTTCCTGCTGCTGTTCGTCCCCGCCGCGATCAGTTTCCGCGCTGCCGTGATCAATCCACAAAGCGCTGATATGTACGGACTCGCGCCGCAGCGCCGATCCCTCGCCAATGCCGAAACGTGGACGGATATTCCGATTGAGGAGCGCCCTTATGCTTCCGCTTTCATTATGGGCAACAATATCCGCGTGGCAATCCTCGCCTTTGGCGGCGGTGTGGCGTTCGGGTTATTCACGGTCTACATTTTGATCAGCAACGGCTTGATGCTGGGTGCGGTGTTGGGCTTAGCTGCTCGTTACGGCATGTTCGAGACGTTGGGGAAGTTCATCGTTGGGCATGGCGTGGTCGAACTCTCGATTATCTTCATCGCGGGCGGGGCAGGCTTGCAACTTGGTTGGGCACTGCTCAATCCGGGGGTGTTTAGCCGCCGCGATGCGCTTACTCAAGCCGCGCAGCGTGCTGTACCGCTGGTCGTACTGGCGATCCCCGCGCTGGTGCTGGCAGGGCTGATTGAGGGCTTCATCTCACCCGCAGAGGTACCGCTGTGGTTCAACATCGCGGTGGGCTTGGCGAGCGGCGCACTGCTCTATGCCTATTTATTACTGGTGGGCAGAAAGCGTGGCGCAAGTCTGAAGCTGGCGAGTTCAGAGTAAGCGGCGAATTGATTACGCCTGTTGCAACCAGTCGCAGAAAGCGGGATTGAGTGCTCGGTAGTAGGGCATCAGCGAGGGTGGCAGCAAGCGCGGATACTGCTGCAAGAAGATTCTCCCGTTCTCGCCAGCGGGCTGCTGCTGCATATAGCGCGAGGCGATCTCCGCGAAGCGTCCGGCGAGGCTGAGTTTCAGAGCACTGTGCTGCGCCGAATCAAGGATGTACTCGGTATAAGGGGCGTCTAACGACATGCCCTTGAACAACACTTCGTCATCAAAGGTGGCGAAGCTCAACAGCTTGAGATCGGCAGCGAGTAAACAGACGCGGCTGTAGGTGGCGTACTTCACAGGCTGACCGATGTTGTCGCGCAGCACCAGATAGTGAAACGCAGTCAGCGCCAATTGTCCTTCGTGCACATACAGTGCGGGAAAAGAGACGCCCGCTTCCACTGGAATCCGTTCGCGCAGATCGGGGTGTGCCAGCAAGGCGACCAGCCAGCTTTGCACCTCGTCGCGGCGGTAATGATGGCTAGGGTTGCTCATCCGAAGTTTTGCATACTCCGGCGCGGCGCTTGCGGCAGCGGCGCAACAGTGGCAGCGGCAGCGAAGCCGCGATACAGCCACGCGATCATGAAGTCATCGACGGGGAGTCGCTGCGTGGGCGGGTTAAGCGCAGGATCAAGTACATCGAGAGAGAGTACGCGCCCTAAATTGTCGCGGTGGATGCCCACCACGATCACGGTATGACCGCTGTCCGGCTGCTGCGCCAGCGTGGTGTAGATGTGCTTGAGTGCGGGCACATCGTTAACCTCTAGATTGACCAACACTCCGCAGCCTTCACTGACTTTTTTGGTCAGCCATAACAGCGCGGCGCTGGGATGACGATGATCAATATCAATGTAGTTCATGGCGCGGACGGGACAGTTCTCGGTCAGGATGCCTTGTTGATTCAGTGCCGCCGAGAGGCTGAGCGTGCCATTCAGATATAAGCCATCCACACGGATATGCAGATAGCGCGACGACTGCCAATCCTTGCGTAAGTCCTGAAGCCGCAGATCAGGTTGCCCGGAAGCACGGATCAACACAAGCTGCGCCGTCAGCGCATTGTGCGATTGGTGATTCGGCTCCGGAATGAACGTCGCTAACTGAGCCAGCGCGCTCTGCTGTCCGTGTCCTTCTGGAAGCGGTGTAAGTGGTTTAGTTCCACGCAAGGTCATGCGCTATCTGTTACCTCGCAGTACGATTATGGTCATTAGCCTAATCCTAGCGAGTTCACGCATCACAACGAGTTCCGAACTAATCACAAACAGGAGACTTAATAAAGCAGTGATGAAGATAGTAAATTGAAGTTACTTGCGTTGGCGATGCGGGATTGTTTGAAGGCGTGCCGCGATGCGCTGGATGATCACTTCGGCAACGGCGGACTTGGTTTGCTGCGGCAGCGAGAGGGTATTGCCATCCGCCCCCACAATGGTGACGATGTTGGTATCCGCTTGGAAGCCAGCGCCGTCGCGTGTCACATCGTTGGCGATGATGTAGTCGACATTCTTACGGCGTAGTTTAGATTTGGCGTTTTTGAGCAAATCCTGAGTCTCGGCGGCAAATCCAACCAGTACATAAGGCTGTCCGGTTTGCTTGCGCTGCTGTCCCACCGTTTGCAGGATGTCCGGCGTGCGCGTCAGATCGAGGGTGAGTACATCATCAGTTTTCTTGATCTTCTGATCGGCGACATTGAGGGGACGGTAATCAGCGACAGCCGCCGCCATGATCAGCGCATCGGCGGCGTTGCTGTGTTCCAGTACCGCGTCGAGCATCTCCTGTGCGCTTTCCACGATGATCGCTGTAGCATTGATCGGCACAGGTAATCCCGTCGGTGTGCTGATCAGTGTAACCGTCGCTCCCGCATCAAGCGCCGCCTGCGCCACCGCGTAGCCTTGCTTGCCAGAGGATCGGTTGGTGACGTAGCGCACCGGATCAATCGCCTCACGCGTGCCGCCAGCCGTGACCAGAACATGCCGATCTCGCAGCCCGCCCCACTCGCGTCCCATATGATGGCGAATATGACCGATCAGCGTAGGCACTTCCGGCAATCTGCCGCGTCCTACCAAGCCGGAGGCGAAGCGTCCTTCATCCGGTTCGATCACGATAATTCCGCGTTCTTGCAACTTGCGGATGTTCTCCACCGTAGCAGGATGATCATACATGTTGCCGTCCATCGCAGGCGCAACAAGGATCGGGCAGCGGCAGTTGAGCGCAGTCAGGCAGATCAGATCGTCGGCAAAGCCGTTCGCCAGCTTGGCGATGTGCTGTGCCGTCGCAGGCGCGATCACCAGCATATCGGCGTTCTCGGACAACCCGACATGGGCAATGTGTGTCGGCAAACCACCGCTGCTATCCGTGTGCCACATACTGGTGTAAGTGACGTGTCCGGTGACCGCCTGAAAAGTCAGTGGTGTGATGAACTGCTGTGCGGCATCGGTCAGGATTACATTCACCGATGCGCCCGCCTGCACCAGTTTGCTGGCGAGATCGGCGCTCTTATAACAGGCGATGCTGCCCGTCACACCGAGGAGGATTCGTTTGCCATCGAGGATGCTGATTCGTTCTGATGCCACGTTAATATTTCCGAACAATCCAGTTCATTGCTGTCATTGTAACAAAAATCGAGATTGGTTTGCGATGTGTGTCTCGCCCAACGGATGCGTTATAACTGGTTCAGTCCCGAGCCTTGTGGTAAAATTGAGGCATCATCAACATCATCATGCGCGGTATAGTCAATCGTATTATTGTTAGTAACTACACAGAGCAAGTGCATAGCAATTGACTGTTGTTCGCTTTCAACAACTCGTCCCTGATCGAAGGCAAAAGGTAGTTCTCTATGTCTAACTCACCTAGAGTACCCGGTTCTGGCAACTCAGACGATAACGACGATAAGGATCAGGGCAATAAGCCCGCTTCTCCTTTCGCCAGCAAGCCAGCCACGCCCAACCCCTTCGCCAGTAAATCATCTGAACCTGCGCGTTCGGGCAGTGGGGGTACTTCCTCCGGCACGGGATCGCCCTTCGGCAACAAACCGGCAGGATCGCCATCACCATTTGGCAGCGGCAGCAAGCCCAACGATCCACCCAAACCGGGCGGTGGTTCTTCGATTTTCGGCGGCGGCAACAAACCCGCTGATCCTCCCAAGACAGGTCCTCTCGGCGGATCGGGTTCAGGATCGGGTTCCGGCTCAGGCTCACCATTCGGCGGCGCGAAACCCGCTGGCGGCGGTGGTAGTCCTTTTGCGCCCGGAGGTGGCAGTGGTGGCAACAGACCCGATGACGACAAAAATAAAACGGGCAGCGCCAGCCCCGCCTCACCACGCTTAGGCGCACCTGCTGCCACGCCAGCCAAGACTGACGACAAAGGCGGTGGTGGCGGACGTTTGGGCGGTCTATTCGGCGGTGGCAACAAGCCAGACGACAAGAAGGATGATAAATCCGCTGCTGGCTCCGGTTCTGGTCGTCCCGGCGGTTTATTCGGCGGTGGTGGCAGCAAGCCTGCCGACAAGAAGGACGATAAACCTGCCGGTGGCGGTGGCGCACCACGCTTGGGTGGCGTCTTCGGCGGTGGTAACAAAACCGACGATAAGAAAGATGATAAAGGTGGCGCAGGTGCTGGTTCTGGTCGCCCCGGTGGTCTGTTCGGCGGTGGCGGCAATAAGCCAGACGACAAGAAAGATGATAAAGGCGGTGCGGGCGGTGGCGCTCCCCGCTTAGGTGGTTTATTTGGTGGCGGCAGCAACAAACCCGCTGATAACAAAGCCGCAGCACCAAAACTCGGCGGTACACCTGCACCCGCTGGCGGTGGCGCGAAACCCGCCGATAAGAAAGATGACAAAGGCGGCGGTGGCAGTCCCTTCGGACGCATCGGCGGCATGTTCGCGCGCGGTGGCGACAAAGGTGGCGATAAGCCCGCGACACCGAAATTAGGCAGTCCGGCTGCGCCCGCTAAACCCGCTGATAAGAACGCCGCTGCTGGGCGCGCCAATCCCTTAGGGGCAGTGGGCGCACGCTTAGGCTCGATCTTCAATCGCGGTGGTGGCGATGCTCAGAAAGCCTTGAAAGCGCCGCAAGTCCCTGCTGATGCCAAGAAGGGGACAGCCACAACAGGTAAAGCCGCGCTGCCTCCGGCTCGTGGCGACAAACCTGCGCGACCCTTAGAGCGTGCCAGCACTTCTCTGGAAGTCAAAAATCGCGGCTTGTCGCTGGATCAGAAGCTGGATTTGGTTGGCTACGCGCTGATGATCGCCGCGCTGGTGATGTTCGGCGGTTTGGTGCAGCCTTCCGAAGGCAGTGTCACCCGCGATGTGGCGAATCTACTCGGTCAGCTATTCGGCTATGGGCGCTTCATCTGGCCCGCGATCAGCATGTTCGTCGGCGGTTGGCTGTTGATCCGCCGCTTCAAAGAAAATCCGCTGCTTGAACTCGACATGATGCGCATCATCGGTTTCTCGCTGTTGTATTTGACGGCGGTGACGGTGCTGCATTTCTACGAGTTGGTGCAGAAGGTCGTGCCGGATCGGGCGACTCTGTTCGCGGTATCCGAGCAGTTAGCGCGTCAGCAGATCGGCGGCGGTTGGGTTGGCGACAAGATTTATCAGGCGCTGATCTACGTGGTCGGTGAGTGGGGCGTACCTTTCGTGCTGGTCGGCTTACTGGCGATTGGTAACATGCTCACTTTTGAGATCACACTCGGTGAGATCGCTCAGTACATCCAGTCGATTTTCCGCTGGTTCGGGCGCGTCGGACGTTCTTACGGTGATCGCCGCGCCATTGCCAAGGAAGCCAGTGATAAGCGCCGAGCCGAGCGTGCCGCTGAGAAAGCCGCCCGTGAAGCCGCGAGATTGGCAGCTCGACCTGCCGCGCCTGCGCTGACCGTCGAAACGCCAGCGATGGCGCAAGTGGCTGCTCCGGCGGCTGCTGCCCTAGCCGCGCCCGCCGAGGCAAAGCCGGAAATCCCACGTCTTGGTCGCGGCAACAATAAGGCGGCAACGGGTACGACAGCAGCAGCAACAACAACTGCCGCTGCTGAACAAGCCGCGCCCGCTATCCCTAAACTGACAACACCGAAACCACTCGGTAAGGCTGAACCACCCGCCGCTGCTTCTTCCGCTCCAGCACTGCGACCTGTAGCATCGGCTGCCGCTGCCGCCGCGATAGCTGCGGACCTTGATGACGAAGAGGACGACTACGAGGATGATGATGCGCCCGAAGTGAGCGCCGCGCCCGCCATCCCCAAACTCTCGACGCCGCCCGCGCCCTTAGGCAAAGCGCCAACTAACCCACCGCCGAGTTCCGTGCCGCCGTCAGCGCCGATCACAGCGCCTGCTGCCTCTGCTTCTAAGCTGGCAGAACCAACGCCAGCGAAGGAAGATACGCGCCCGCTGGAGAGCACCAGACCGATTACCGCACCAGCGCTCGGTGGAGCCTCCGCGACGAGTAGCACTGCTAGCACCGCTAGCACCGCTAGCAGTGGCAGTAAACCGAACATTTTCGGCAAACCGTTAGGCAGCCCGGACGAGAAGAAATCCGCCGCTCCGCTGACTCCGGCGGCTTCCGCTGCCAGTACCGTCGCGGATAAGGTTGAAGAAAAGGTCGAAGCCAAGCCGGAGAATGGCAAAGCCACCGGTTCGTTTAATCCGTTCAAGGCGGCGCAGCCACACCCACAGAGTCAGGAGAAAACCGCCGCGCCCGCTGATGTCAAGCCCGCCAGTGCCTCCGGCACTAGCGCCGCCGCGACCTTAGGTGGCAACGGTTCCGCATCGCCTGTCAAGCCTAGCGATCAGAAACAGGATGCGGCGAAGATGCCGATCCCCGATGAGTACGTCGATGACGAGGATGAGGACATTCCGGCGGAAGAATTGAAGCCCGCCACACCGAAAGGTATCGCCACACCTCCAAGCCCTTTCGGGAGCAGCGGTAGCGGGACGAGCAGTGCCAAGCCCAATCCCTTCGGCGCTGCCAGACCAGTTACCGGCAGCAGTGGCGGAATCTTCGGCTCCAAGTCTGCTACTTCCACTACACCGACCACGCCATCTCCTGATCCTAAGGCGAAGGCGGCGGATGTGGATGCTGATCTTGAAGACGAAGACGACGTGATCCCTGCCACCGAGCTAAAGCCTGCCACGCCCAAGGGCATCGTCACGCCAGCAGATAAAACCGCTACTGGCACGAGCTTAAGCGCACGTCCCGCGCCGAAACCGGGTGGTTTGGCGTCAACTGCGCCCGCTGAGGATGTGGACGACGAGGATGAAGACGAGGACGTAAAGTACGAAAAACTTGACGATGCCGACGATCTTGATGACGATGAGGTTGTCGATGAAGAAGCCAGCAAGCCCGTGGTGCTGCCCAAGCCACCCGTCGGTACGCTGACGCCGCTCGCCAAACCGAACGGCACGCCAGCTACACCAGCCGCTTCTGCGTCAACAACTGGTACATCTGGCGCTCCGGCAGTAGAGAAGAAACCGGAAGATCAGAAAACCGCAACTCCTGCCAATCCCGCCGCGACTGGTTCGCCATTTGGCAGCAGACCGCCCGGATCGCCAGCACCAACTGCTACTGCTACTGCCGCACCTGCTGCAACATCGGGAACGTCAGGCGCGGCAAGTACAACAGCGCGTCCAACACAGACTCCGCCGTCTGCTCCAGCTTCTCCATTCGGGCAGCGTCCGGCAGCCAGTACATCCACGCCATCACCGTTCGGCAGCAAGCCGCTAACTCCAGCGACTCCTCCCGCTACTCCTGCCACGTCTAGCGCTGCTTCTACCGCCGCTAGCGCCAAACCGCCTGTTCAACCTGATATCGATGATGAGGATCAGGAAGAAACCAGCGCCGAAGAGATGAGCACGCCAGTAACGACGACAGCCTCATCTGCGCCTGTGCGCATTCAGCATCACGAAAGCGATGTCAGTGCACCTGCACTCAAGAGTGACATACCCGCTTTCAGTCGCGGCACCAGTGGCTGGCCCATGCCCGATCTGGTGGCGACGTTAGAAACCAGTTCTAGCGCCCGCGTCAACGAGAAGGTGATCGAAGATCGCAAGAATATGATCGAGGAGACACTGGAAGCCTTCGGCACACCGGGCAAGGTGGTGGAGATCAACGCTGGTCCGGTGATCACGCAGTTCGGCGTTGAACCGGGTTACCTCTCGCAGCGCGGCGGCAAGCAAACACGTGTCAAGGTCAGCGCCATCGCCAAGCTGGACGCCGATCTCGCGCTTGCACTCGCCGCCAAGTCGATCCGCATCGAAGCACCAGTACCGGGTAAAGGTTACGTCGGCATCGAAGTGCCTAACGCCGAAACTGCCGTCGTCGGCTTGCGCGATCTGATGCTGGCACCGGAATTCCAGAAGATCAACTCCAAGCTGCGCATCGCACTGGGCAAGAGTGTCGATGGTGCGCCGATTGTCGCCGACCTGACCACTATGCCGCACTTGCTGGTCGCTGGTACGACTGGCTCCGGTAAGTCGGTCTGCGTCAACGCGATCATCTCCTGTTTGCTGCTGCAAAACTCGCCGGACGATCTGAAGCTGGTGATGGTTGACCCCAAGCGCGTCGAACTGACGGGCTACAACGGCATCCCGCATCTGGTAGCGAACGTGGTCGTTGACCTCGAACGCATCGTCGGTGTGCTCAAGTGGGTGACGCGCGAAATGGAGGAGCGCTATAAGAAGTTCTCCGCCGCTGGTGCGCGTAACATCCTTGACTACAACGGGCGCATCGGTCCGATGGACCCCAAACTGCCCTATCTGGTAGTGCTGATCGATGAGTTGGCTGACCTGATGATGCTGGCACCGGAAGAAACGGAAAAGGTGCTCACCCGCTTGGCGCAAATGGCACGCGCGACAGGTATCCATCTGATCCTCTCCACGCAGCGTCCGAGCGTCGATGTGGTCACGGGCTTGATCAAGGCGAACTTCCCCTCACGTATCTCCTTCGCGGTCGCGTCTAGCGTGGACTCGCGCGTCATTCTGGATCAGCCGGGTGCGGAGAAGCTGCTTGGTCGCGGCGACATGCTCTATCAAGCACCGGACGCGCCAGCGCCCACCCGTGTTCAGGGCGTCTACGTCTCCGATGCCGAGATCAACAAGATCACGCAGCATTGGAAGCTCGCCAAGTTCGAGCCGGGCGACGGCAAATCGACTCCCGCGCTAACGGCAACAACCTTCAGCACAGCGGAGAAGCCAGCCGAACCCGTACAGTCGCGACATGCCATGTTCGGCGGACCGCGATCCGGTTCCGATGCACAGTCTAGTAGTGGTACCGCGCCGCGTAGTACGTGGGAACCATCGCGCGATCCGAATCGCGCGGTGTATACCAGCGTCAATGCCCGCGAAGCCGCCAACGGTGACGATGACGATATGTACGACGAAGCCGTCGATCTGTTCAAGAAGATGGGCAAAGTCTCGGTATCGCTGTTGCAGCGCCGCTTGCGAGTCGGTTACACCCGCGCCGAACGCTTGATCAAGATGATGAAAGAGCGTAAGGTGATCACCGATGCAGATACGACTGCGGGCGATGGGGACGAGGAATAGTCGAAAATCAGAGGTGTATGATCAGGGTAGACAGAATGTTTCAACCTCCTGTCTACCCTGTCATTGTCTAGCAGCACTTGTAGTACTATCTCCTACGGTCGCGGCGTATTGGTCGGCAGTGCCTGCCGGATCGGTACTGGCGTGACCGCGCTCAGAGTCGGTGTCGCTGTGATCGGCGCGGCGGATGGCGTTGCCGTCACCTGAATCACGTTAGGCGTAGGCGTGAAGGTACGTCGATTCGGCGGAATAGTGTAACCGCCCGTCGGCGTCGGACCGAGCGCCGATCCCGCTGGTCCCCAGCTCACCTGCTGCGTGATCGCCACTAACTGCGCCTCGCCTGCTGGCAGTGGCAGCCAGTACAACAACACCTGCGGAAACGCGCGTTTCAGATCGCTATCGGAGACATTTGCCTTGAACGCTTCCACCAGCGCGGAGTCATCCTGCACGAAGCTGAACAGCACGCCCGATCCATCCGGCGCAGGCTGAATATCCACGATGCCCATACCATCTTTCTCGAAGATCACCGAGTCGATGCCTGTGTTCAAGTTGATCTGATGCACCGTAGTGTTGTAAATCCAGCTTTCAAAGGGCCAGCTATGGAAAACAGCACCGCCTCGTTCGGCATCCGCATCGTCATCAAGGGTTAGCGCAGTCTTTTGAGTTCGTGTGGAATAGTACAGCGTCGTGCCGTCAGCACTCCACTTCACGTCGAGCGCGTCCGACACTGCAAGGTCAGTTAGGACTTTACCCTCAGTTAGGGAAAGAACCGCGATATTGCCATTCCGAATCCCCAAGACGCTTTTCCCATCTGCTGAGGCTTGGGTAAGTAGGTAGGTCTCGTCTGGAAAAAATCGATAAAGTTCAACTACGTCGCCGCTAGTTGGATCAATGCGTAAAATGCGATCTCCACCACAGTTCGACTCGGCATAAATAGCGTCTGTTCCCCAGAATAGCCACTCGCCACGAACAAGCTCGTAGACTAAAAGCTGCGCCGGATCATGCTCAATCCCTTCGCAAGTACCAGAATCGAGAGAAGCAATATGCCTTGTACCTGAACCGTCCGCTTTTGCCGCAAATAAGCCAAAGTTGCTAACGTAGGCAACCTCACTACCATCAGGACTCCAGACGGGAGCATAGTTGGTGTAGTAGGTTTCGTTTAATTTGTCGGCAACCTTGAAAGGTGACCCATTGCCTTTCGTATCGGCAACATAGATTGCCTGCTCCTGTTCAGAGACGAAAGCTACGCGCCCTCCATCTGGTGACATAACAGGATCACTGAATGCTTGCTCCGTCGTCCCACCGCTAGTGATCGGCGTGCCGGGCATATCGGTCAGCGATCCGACGTAGATATTGCCCGCGAAAACGTGAGCAATCGACGCCAGCGGACTCTGCGCGGGCAGCGTGAACGATTCGCCGCCGGAGGTCACGCTCTGCGTCGAAGGGCTGAAGCGATCCAGTATCTGCATGTACAGATCAGCCCATGCGGGGAATTGCGCTAGTGGTGCGAACTGCACCAAACGGAAGCCGCGCCCGAACGCCACGAATGCGGTCACCCGCGCGAGGCGCACACTGCCGTCAGTACACTTCGTCTGATAGGTGCTGCTGCGTCCGATGCTCCGCACGCTGATCCGCTTGGGATCGAGCGCCGTGCCTGTCAGCGTCTTTTCGTACTCATCCAATAGCACATCCGCCGTCTTATCGCTGACTCTGCCGAGTGCCGCCATCAACATGCCCGGATTAGCGCAGGCAGGCAGCGCCCCCGGACCAAAATACACATCCGTCGTGCGATCTACCACATTCCACGTCTCAGGATAAGCGAGGCTGTATTCCGTCGTGCGATAAGTCGCCAAGCCCACTACAATCGGCTGGACGGGCAGTTCACAGATGCGCCCCTCCGATCCATCGCCGTTGGTGCGGATGTCGTAACTGACGCCTTGATAGACAACCGTGAACTTGTAGCCCTCAATCGCGCCCTGCACCACCGTTTCGCCTTCAGCAGGGCAGCCGAAGCCGCTGTCCTCAAAGGTGGTTGGCTCTGCCGTGTACGAATCGATGATCTGAATGGTGATACTGAGCTTCTCGCTCAACAGCTTGACCGCACCGCCGAGTGCCTGCTGTTCGCTGCCCTGTGCATTGACGGCGACTACGGCGAAACCTAGCGCAAAGACGATCACGCTGACCAACGTAACGATCACGCGCACATGAATGAGCTTTGATGACACCTGTTGTTTGATCATTTGCAGTCCGACTATTCTTTTAATCCATTGGGAATTTGCCTGATTTGGGCGGATGCCAACCCGCTTGCACCCAAACAAGCCGAGATTCGATGATGCTCTCACGGTTCATTTTCAGCCGTTCGACGGTGGCTCGTCCTATCGCGGTCAATCCGACAACGTGGGCACCATCACCAGCCCACTGGAAATGCTCTTGCCATTCCTGACTGCGTGGATTGAACAACGGCACTTCAGCCCCTGTAGTGGGATCAATGCCTGTCTGAAAACTCAATTTGAAGCTATTGCAGCCTCTACACACAAGCGCTAGATTATCGAACGTGGTTTCCCCTCGCTCCGAGCGTGGACGAATATGATCGACTTCCATCGTTTCGATGATGATCTTGGCAGATTGGCAATATTCGCATAATCCGCGAGCGCGTTCAATGATCTGTTGGCGTAGCGTATCAGGAATGCGTGCCATTAAGCACCCATTTTTAGGCGGTGCTCCACATCATAACCGCGTTGTTTGAGCAGCAGTAATGCCTGAGATCGAAGCAAGATGTGCCGATCTGTCTGCTCGACTAGGCTTTCCATCTCAGCATACTCCTCAGCAGACAGTTGACCGGTCTTGCCGAGTTCAGACAATTCCCGTAGCCGAGAATCAAGTGCCCAAGCTAAATGTCGATGCACAATCGCCCAGAGTTGTTCATCAGTTAGCGAAGATAGCATCTCTGGAGTTAGTGAATCGTTATCTGGTAGCTCTCCGAAAAGCAGCGACAGGCTATCCACTAACACACTCTCGACAGGTCGCTGACTTTCCTCCGCGATCTGGCGGATGCGTGCGTACAATTCTTCAGGCAACTGTAGCAAAACAGGTTGATCACTCATCCCCATATCTCTCACTTATGCCAGCAGTTCAAGTTCTCAGCGTATACTGGTGACAATCATACCAGCATAGCGAGTCGATCACCCGCTGGCAAGCAGTGGTAGGCGACGCGGTGGCGAACCGTTATGCTTGATCCGCATGGTTGCTGATCTGGATGTTGAGGAGTTTATCGTAATGCTGCGACGTATCGTAATCGTGCTACTGCTGTGTTCATTCGCTGCGGTTGGTGTTCCCGCGCTGGCGCAGACGCCCACGCCCGCCCCGACGCAAGTATTCAACTACTGGGATGCTGGAATCCGGTTGGAATATCCAGCGGATTGGGCAGCGCCGCAGATCGTCGTCGGGCAGGCATTTCTCGCGCCTGTGCTGGCGGCGGGCGAAAGTCCGGTGAACAAACCGTTCTTCGCTGTGCGCCTCGTCGATCCACAGCGCGAGTTCAATCTGGCGAAAGATGCACCGCTGGAAGCACTGGCGCAGACCGTCGCGCTGTCCAGCGGCTTCAGCAGTGTCGAGATCACTGAATCGGCAACTGCTTCCGTCGCTACCGTCGAGGCGTGGGTGGTCAGATTGGCGGCGAAAGTCCCCACCAGCGAGACGGATGCAACGCCCGTCGAGATCATCGGGCAATCGGTAGCCACGCTGCTGCCGGATGGACGCTATATCACCTACATTGCCACCTCCCCGCGCGACGATTGGAGTTCCTACGTCAACGTAGCAGCAGCGATCATGAGATCGATCAGCTTTTTGCGCTCCACAGGCACGCCCGCGCCCATCGTCGGACCGGCGCTGATGAGCTTCGCGCCGGGCGCTGTCACCTTCAATACCCCCGAAGGCTGGGTAGAGAACGCCGAGAGCGGCATCAATGCCCGCACCTTTTACGAGCAGAACGCATTGCGCTACACCGATACCAGCGGCTACGTCAATGGACCGGAGTTGGTCACACTGGCGGTGCCGATGCAAGCTAACGATACGCCCACCTCTGCCTTGCTGCGCTTTCTAGGTCTGGATTCCGGCACCAAGCTGCGGACGCTAACCGTCGGCGGATCGCAAGCGCTGCCAGCGGCGGAACTGACCACCGTCAAGGATATTTCTGCGCACGCGCTGACCTTTGTCGCCTTCGCCTCTCAGGATGGCAAGACACTCAATGTCTTCCGCTGGTCATCGCCGGGCATGTTGATCGAGGTACTGCGCCCCACCTTGGAAGGGATTCTCGAGTCGATCAAGTTGATGCCCGCAGCCTCGGTGTTCGCACCGCCCGATTTCGCTGCGTTCGCTGGCATACCCGTCAGCGCTACCAGTGACGGCGCACTGCTGATCGGCAGCCCCGATGCACCCGTCCGTGTGATCAACTTCATGGACTTCGCCTGCCCCTACTGCGATGCCTTCTTTCCTACCATTCACCAGTTTATGCTTGGGTATGTCAAGGAAGGCAAGGCGACACTGGAATTTCGCTATCTCAGCGCACAGGGGGAGATTTCCTTGCTCACGGGGCTGACGGCGCTGTGTGCGGGCGATCAGAGCAAGCAGGTGGAGATGTACGAACTGCAAATTTATCTGGCGCAAACGCAAGGGGCAAGCGCCGCTTTCACGCTGGATAATCTGATGACGCAGGCTGCCCAGATCGGCGGCTTGGATGTGACCGCACTGCGGAGCTGCATCACGGGTGGTAAGTACCTGCCAGCGATGGAAGCAACGCGCGTGCTTGCCGACCAGATCGGGATTTCGGAAGTGCCTACGGTGCTGCTGATCAAAGAGAGTGCGCTGGTCACTGCTGCCACCGCGACGCCCGTTCCCGCCAGCTACACACAGTTCGATCCGACGCAAGACCTCGCCGCCCTCAACGCAGCAGTGGATCAGTTGGTGCAGTAGCCGTCGTTCATTCAACAAAGAGGGTGGGTTAGAAACCCACCCCTACAAGGTCGTTGTTATCGAATTGCCATGTTGTAGGGGTAGGTTTCCAAACCTACCCTCTGGAATTTTGGGAGCGAAAAGGGGTATTTTTTGCCATTTTTTTAATGGGGAAAATGGGCGAAAAATGGGTTATGGTAGGCAACAATTGGAAATCGGTTGTGAAAGCACAAACAATTGCCGTTTGTGGCGTGGTGGAGAGGTGGATCTCCTTCAGCCGCCGAACGTCCCTTCGCGCAGACACTGCTCCACCTCCGCCCGACTCGGCATCGATGGTTGTGCGCCCTGCCGCGTGGTCGAGATCGCGCCCGTCGCGCTGCCCCAGCGGATCGCCTCCGCGAATGGTTTGCCCTCGCTCAATGCCAGCGCCAAACCACCATTAAAGGCATCGCCCGCCGCGACGGTATCAATCGCTTTGACCTTGAACGCCGGAACGGACTCACTTGACCCGCTCGCTTCACACCAGTAGACACCCTTGCCGCCCTGCTTGATCACGGCATAACGCACCCCGCGCCGCTGCAATTCTGTGGCAGCTTTGGCGGCATCCTCAGCGCTGTTCACCGTGATTCCGGTCAGCACCTGCGTTTCCGTCTCGTTGGGCGTGATCACGTCCGCCAGCCGATACAACTCGTCGGGGATTTGCCGCGCCGGAGCTGGATCGAGGATCACGGTAACGCCGTAAGCCTTCGCCATCTGCGCCGCGCTGATCACCTGCTCGATAGGGATTTCTAGTTGCAGCAGCAGGATTTTCGCTTTCGACAGTGCCGCTTCGAGCTGCAGGAAGCCTGTTTGCGGAAAAGCGTTGTTCGCGCCCGGTACGATCACGATGTTGTTCTCAGCGTTGTCATCCACCGTGATCAGCGCCACGCCGGAAGGCACGCCCGTCACCTTGAATACCCCGTCGATATTGACACCGTAGCCAAGCAAACTCTGGCGCAGCGTTTCCGCGAATACGTCATCACCGACGCTGCCGAATAAGCGCACATCCGCGCCTAATTTGCCCGCCGCCACCGACTGATTCGCGCCCTTGCCACCCGGCGCGGTGAAAAAGGTGTGCCCGACGATGGTCTCACCCGCTTTCGGCAAGCGCGGCGAACGCACCACCAGATCCATGTTGATGCTGCCGAAAACAACTATACTCATTCTGCTTCCAAATCCTTCTGTTGCATGACGATCAATAAGGGCTTGATCCGGCTGTCGCGCTGCCGCTGCTGATCCCGTTCGCGCAAAATATCCAGCAGCGTCGCCAGCACAGCGGGCGCGCGATCCCGCAGCCCTTCAGCACCGCTGATCAGGATCACCTGTCCCTGTGCTGGCAACCACGAAAGATCACCGAGCATATCCGCCAGCGCATCCCAATTCGCGCCGAAATAGGCGGGGAACTGCAACCGCGTCGCCAGCAGATGCAGTACTTCGCGCTTGTTGCGTACATCACTGAGATCAATGGCGCTGAAGCCCCAACCGCGATCTTGCGCCAAGTGTTGCAGTTGCCGTTCATCCGGCTGATCAGCGACGATGTGGAAACCTGTAGTTAACTCAGAGGGCACGTTTCAGCATCCGATCCCTGAATGACGATTAGTGCGGTGTACCGTCAAGCTGCGGTGAGAAACACCGAACTTAGAGTCTATCCAAAAAGTCAGGGATGAGGTAGAACACGACGAACAGAGCAGTGGTCTCGGAATAGGAATAAGTGTCCATTGATGGCAAAACCATAAGAGGTGCAGACGTGATCTTGCCAAAAGTGCGCGATCCTCGATTCATCACTATCCGACGGGGTGGCACACTCAGCGACTCCGATCATCATCTGTTGGCGCTGTGGGCGGCGACGTGCGCGGAACATGTCTTACCGCTGTTCGAGGCGGTGCAGCCTTCAGACCCGCGACCCCGCCGGGCAATCGAACTGGCGCGGGCATGGGTGCGCGGTGAGATCGGGATGCTGCAATCGCGGGAGGGGGCTGGCATGGCGAACGGGGCAGCACGTGACCTGATTGGTGCGCCGCGTTTTGCTGCCTATGCCGCTGCCCAAGCTGCCGCGGTAGCGCATGTCGCTGCACACGAACTGGGCGCAGCGGCATACGCGATCAAGGCGGTGTATGCCGCTGTGCCTAAAGCTGAGGCTGAGAACGCCGCAAGGATCGAGTGCCAGTGGCAGCGCGATCAGCTACCGGAGGCGATCCGCGAACTAGTGCTAGATGATCAGCGGCTGCGCAATGACATCTGCTGGTCAGTATTCGACTGCTGATTGACTGGGGTTACGTTGCTATTTAGGGCGTATCTGACTATTCAATCCGAAGGCACAACGAAGTACCGCTGTTGCACGGTTCCCCTCTCCTAATGGGTACTCCCATTGGAGAGGGGGTCAGGGGTGAGGCTAATCCTACATCACTGCGCTGGCAGCATCCCCACCAACTGAGGAGTCGCTGTCACTGTTGGCGTGACAGCAGCAGGCGTTCCTTGATCACCGACTTCCAGCGCCGTCGGCGTTGGCGATGCCATCGGCACGAAACCGGGCGAAGCAGCGGGCGTAATCTGCACGTAGATCGGCGTGGTGGTCACCGCGATAGTGGCAGCGCTGGCGTTGCGCGTAGCGATGTCCATCTGTGTTTCCGCCGTCGCCTGCGTTGGATCAGTGATCTGTTTCGGTCCCTTCAAAGTTGCCGTCGCCGCCGCGTAGACCGCTGTCGCCTCCACGTTTTCATAGGCATCGCTCACGGTGACGCCGTACATGCCGCAGCAGCGTACTACTTCTACCCACGTCTGCCCCGGCTTCAGATCGATGGGCGTGCCGTCGTAGTTGATGATCTGGATGGCGGAACCTACTTTACTGTTGCGCCGCTTCCAGAATCCCTTGTACCACTGCCCATCGCGGAACAGCCACGCATCGCCCTGTCCCCACAACTGCACTTCAATAGCGGGCGAACCGGACTCGCTCTCGTAAATATCGGGGCGCTCGACATGTTCCGCTTGCAGGATGACCACGTTATCGGCGCTCAGTTGCACACCAGTAGCCGCGTCAATGTGCGGCAGTCCGGTATTCCAGCGCAGATACTTGCCCGTCGTCGGATCGTACTGCCAGCGCGCATCCTGATCGCCGTACCACTCGATGAACACATCGTTCGCCGGAATCCCACCCGCGTCAGGCACCGCGCTGAAGGCGAAGCCGCGCCCCGGATAGCCCTGATTGACGTTGCGGCGCTCCGCCAATTCCCACATTTTGTAGGTGTTGCCGAACAGCGTATGCTCGAAGGGTACACCCGGACGCGGGAAGCGGCAGAACGGCGGGCAGTTATCGCCCCACTGTGGCGTCATCGCCTGATACTTCCACTCGGATTCACCGATCAGCTTCTTGATGTTGTCGTTCGCGCCGCTGTACGCCAACAGCGCGTTATACATGGTTACCAGTTCCAGATCGGGTAAACGGGCGCTGCGGATGGAGCCGACGTAATCCGCGCCGTGGCTGCGGAAGATCGCCGCGAAGCGCGTCACGCCGCCCTCAACCTCGTACTCGAACACGATATCCGCATAGCTCAGACCACTTTGCGGACGCACCACCCACGGATAGTTGGACACCTTGACGATCAGGTTGCGCCGATTCATCGCCGCTTCATCAGGGAAGGGCAGTCCGGTCAGCGAATTGATGCCATCGGGATAATCCAACGGTCCGATGGTAGTTGGCGTGGCGCTTGGAGTCTCGGTGTAAGATGGCGTGAACGTGGGCACGAGCGTCGGTGAAGCGGTTGGAGTGCTGGTATTCAATGAGCGCGGCGTGTTGGTGGGTAACCCACTGCCACCCGTGGCGGCGCTTTTGGTGTTGGTTGGTAATCCCTGTGCGCTAATGGTGGAGCTGGCAGGCGCGCTAAAGGCACCGAAGCCCAGCAGCAGCAGGCAAATGATCAGCAGCGTTACAGTACGTTTCATGGGGCGTATGATTCCCGGACAACTTAACATGTTCTGGCGAAAACGTGGCAATCATACCAGCCGCGCAGTCATCTGGATGCACTCGGATTGAGGGCGTAGGCGAATCGTGAGCTAAGGCAAGGAGTAATGAGTATTAGTAGTGAGTGTGAGGGCAGCAAGGAATCGCGGTGCTAAAGCATTGGCTGCAATAAGCAGCGACCACGTTATAGTTTCATAGACGGGTGTTTTCCTAACAGCCGCTTGTTGCTGTCAAAGTAGGAAAGGTTTGCCTTGTATGAGGGAAATCTGGTGGGCTGAATGGATGTATGAGACCGCAGAGCGTGAGCAATTAACCGACGGACGGCAGCGGGAGGTCGGGCATTGTTTTATTGGTCCAGATGGGATCAAATGGACTAGCCAACCACCCTTGTTGATTAAGTTTGGTCAGCTTACGCGCGTAGAGTTTGTTCCGGGGCAGCCTGCCCACCTGCTAATTGAGTGGCGGGAACAGGGGCAGCCTAACCCTGCGATTGCGGGGATTCCCGTAGTATCTGAGATCATCACGCTGCTGCGTCAAGTTCAGTTCATCGGCAGGCTGTTGGAAGGTTCCAGCATTACGAAGCTTTCGCTGCCTATTCCAAAGCACTACGAAGCTGAAGCGCCAGCTCTCGCCGAGCGCTTTCAAACACTGATCAGGTCATCGCGGGATGTCACTGCAAAAGCACTGCTGTGGTCGCTGGCGGTTGTAATCTTCGTCCTCCTCATCATAATCGTCTACTTCCTACTCTGGTGGTGGTCAGCACGGGCAGCCTGATTGCGCACCTTAAGGATTCTTAAGTTGACGCTCGTTTTAAGCCTGTCTATACTTCCCCACTTAACCCGCCAAGCCTGCGCGGGTGAAAATCCCATAGTTTTTGCAAGGAGATTGTCGTATGCGAGCTGGTAATCTGTTTCGCAACCTCCTGCTCTGTACTGCCGTCGCGGTGAGCATCGCCGCGCCGGGCATCGCCAGAGCAAGCAGCGCCGACGGCGCACTCACCATCACCAGTGAGATGCGTCAGGGCACTGAACCAGTCACCCGTTACGGAGCTTCAAATAGTAAAATTTCTTACCTCGATCCCGCGCTAGCAGAAGACTCTATTTCGATTGACGCCATTGAAAATCTTTTTCTCGGCTTGACTGATGTTGATCCGGTCACCTTGGACGTCCGCCCCGAACTGGCAACGGAGTGGTCTACCAACGAAGCTGGCGACGTGTGGACGTTCAAACTGCGCAGTGATGTACCGTGGGTACGCTACAACCCTTCGACGGGCGAGACCACTGAAGTTCGCAAAGTGGTCGCCAGCGACGTAGTGAACGGCATCAAACGCTCCTGCGATCCACGCCTCGGCGCTTATTATTCAGCGATTACGGCTGGCTTGGTCAAAGGCTGCGATGCCACGATGGCGCTTGATCCTTCAGCCATCAAGCCTGAGGATTTCGATCAGGTAGCCGTCAGCGCCCCGGATGACACTACTGTGGTGATCGAGACGCAGGGCAGCCTCGCCTATTTCCTGCAAGCCTCCCCCATGTGGATGATCCGTGCCGTACCGCTGGAAGCCATTGAGGAATTTGGCGAGAGCTGGACTGATCCCGGCAGCATTATCACCAACGGACCATACGTCGTGACCAAGTGGGATAAGGATATTGCTTGGACATTCGCCAAGAATCCGCTGTATCCGGTGGTTCACGCCGATGCCACAGGCAACATCGAAGTGCGCGAGACGATCTTCGTGGAGGAGAGCAGCACCGTCTATTCGCTCTACCTCGCTGATAAGATCGATGCGGGATCTGTCCCCAGCGGCGAAGTCGCCAACGTGAAGGCTGATCCTAAACTCTCCACTGAAATGGTGCAGACCATCGGCTTGGGTACGTATTATTTCGGCTTCGCCAACGACAAAGCGCCGTTCGATAAGCCCGAAGTGCGCCGTGCCTTCAGTGCTGCCTTCAACCGCGTGCTCTACATTCAGGATGTGCGCGCTGGTTTAGGGCTGCCGATCTCGCACTTCATGCCTCCCGGCATCTTCGGCTCGGTGCCCCTCAACACGGCATGGATCGGCGGCGAGGATAACCCCGGCTACGATCTGGACTTCGCCAAAGAGCAGCTTGCTGCCGCTGGTTATCCCAACTGCGAAGGCTTCCCCTCGATCACCATCCTGACCTCGCAGTCTGGCACTTCCGTCGCCAGTGCGGAATTCCTGCAAAATGCGCTGGTTCAGAATCTGGGCTGCGATGTCAGCAAGATCAATCTGGAACAGCAAGAATTCTCGGTACTGCTGCAATCCACCAGCGCGGATACGCCAACTGAAGAGCGTCCGCACATGTGGTTCATCTCGTGGTTCGCTGACTACGCCGATGCCCAGAACTGGGTACACGACGTATTAAGCTGCAACGTTGGCAACGACTTCAAGACCGTCTGCTCTGACGTGGACACCAAGATCGATGAAGCTGCCAAGGAACAAGACCTCGCCACGCGCGAAAAGATGTACGGCGATATCGAGGAAGCGTTCTTCGGTAAAGAGGGCTTATTCCCCATCCTGCCGATCTACGTTTCGGTTTCGCTGACGCTGTATAAGCCGTGGTACACCGGACCGTTCGCTACCGATGCCACCTTCGGCGGTGCACACTACGACTACTACACCATCGATCAGGCGGCGCAGTTAGCTGCTCGTGGTGGTGCTGGTGCTGGTCTGGAAGCGCCCACGCCGGAGCCGACCCCGTCGCAGTAATTGCGAATCCGCTAGGTTAGCGATGAGGACTGACACTTCCCGATCTTGGAGGTGCTCAGTCCTCTTTCGATCACGGCTGGCAGGAAGCGGCGGAGACCACGCTGACGTCCATCGTGCTACCACCAGAATCACGAACGGTCAGCCCAATGTCGGCTGACCGTTCGATTTGCTCCGCACGATCCGCAGCACTAATCTACAAACCGCAGGATCATCCACTCCAGATCGTAGTAGCTGCCCTCAATCTTGAAGAATCTCGGCTCGATGTACGCCGCCTCAAATCCCAAGCTGGCATACAGTGATCGCGCTGTATCGTTGCCCACCGTCACCGCCAGCACGATCTCCTCGACACCATCCATCGCCCGCAGCCGCTTGATCGCTTCGACCAGCAAAGATCGCCCGATACCTCGTCCGCGTGCTTCCTCCGCTACATACATAGCAACGATATGTGCCCGATGCTTGGATTTACGATGCCCATCCCGATAACCGCCGACGATGCCCACCAGCACCTCGCCATCGAACGCACCGAGCATGAACCGTTCTGTCGTCGGCTGATCGAGCGACTCGACGATCTGCGCTAGCGGTTTCTCTTTCTCATCCTCATACGCCGACGCGAACGCCTCTGGATGATCTTTCAGCGCCCGCAACCGGATCGCTTGGTACGCTGCCGCATCCGCTCCGCTAAGGTCGCGCACAATCAGTTGTTGAGACATGATTTCCATCATATCGCTTGCTTAGTCAAAGTAGCACTTCATAATATGGACAAAGACCACATGACGCAATCTCCAGCGATGAATGGTGATGCGTCACATAACGGTTTATTGTTTATGCTATAATGCTGCTAAATTAATGTGCAAGAGCATAATGTATATGGTTGATAACCGTAAAGATGGTTGGCTTCTATACGCTGGTGATGTTTTGATTGGAACGGCGTATTTTCGTAGCCAAGATCAGCCTTGGTATATCTGCGACTTCGAGCCAACTTCCCAATACGAAACCTATCGTCACATATTTGATGCTTACGCTAAATTAGTCAACGAGCCAAGTAACGAGCAAATTGGTACCGAACCTGCTGACTTCTATGAAGAAAATATCGAAAGTCTGAACTTGCGGCTAGTCCCATTCGGTAATGAATGGTCTGGCGAGATATATGTCACTCAAATCTACAACGGCAGTGAGATATGGTTGCGACCAGTCTAGTGTTCCGCAGCACTGAGTACCTGTTTCCGAACCTATGGAATTGAAGCGATCCACAAATATGTCAGAGGCGCTAAGGCAATAAATACACTTGAAGTGTATTGTGGCGATGAATTTCTTACTATCCGCTGTGGAGACCGGATCTTGGATACAGCGAGAATGAGCTCGATGTGCTCTTATGCTGTTGGAACAGCATTGGCGCTTACAGAATTTGCCCGGAAATGCCGAGCAAGCTTTGAGAGATAACAGGTGCGGTTGTTCCTTGATGGATTAAACGAATTGCCAGAGCAGAAAGTCACCGCACCTCAACGACGTTGAGTCAATTCGGGTGTTGTTGGCAAAGTACCCCAATGTATCAGTGACGGTAACTTGTCGTGAGGCTGATTACCAAAAACCTTCCGAAAACCGAATACAACGACAAAACATAGATGGAAATTCTCGCTTGACAGTAAGTTTTTACTTGGTGATTTACCGTACTTCGAGTTACACCATTAGATACCGCACGAATCAAAAGCTTTTGTTGAATTCTGCCTTCACAGCAAGTCGTATGATTTTCTATGTATTAGAGAGATTTTCTACACTACGCGATCTTGCTACTAATCCCTATATGCTTATGTTGCTTGTCACAACCTATCAAGAACTTCGAACTTTCTTACAGAACTGATAATTGCCAAAGATACCGACCGGCTGAACATACTTTACGACCGTTTCTTTGATGTCACATACAAGGATTATTTTGGCAAGCGGGTTATTCGGCTACCAGCAGAACAATTGCGTCAAAATGCGAACCCCAGCTTATGAAATGATCGGGTGCGAGGTGAGAAAGGGTACGGTTGCAGAACGAAGATGGGCAACGCGGAAAGTTGGTAGAGTGTCCGTTAATGATGGGATTAATCTTAACTTGCTGCAAGAGGATTCACAGGCGGGTACACGAATTATTCGGTCTACTCATCAAACTCTACATATTATCTTTTTCATCTCTGTATTACTAAAAGCTCTAAAGTAAAGCGGAATAATCCCAGACGTCAGTATCAAATAATTGATGCCATCCGCGATGCAGGGAGAAGGTGCGCCAGCAATACCCTCGTTATAGCCGCAGCAAAGCCGACGATCTGAAACAATAGCAGGCAGTTGTATTATGCGCACTTGCTGATATCGGTGCACCTGCTGTGCCCACACTTATTAGTCTCCTAGATGAAGAAGATTTGCGTCTTGACGCTGCCTTTGGCCAGGGTCCTGTTGGTCGTACGCTGTACGCTAAGTCCGATTTTTGCGATTGCACTTAAAGATAAAGATGACTCTTGCGCCCATCGCTGTCTGGCTTTTAGGGAATGATCGGTTCTGCATGTAGCATAGAGTGTCTGATGAGATCGTTCGAGCGCTGAAAATCGCTCTTGAAGACTCAAATGATGATGTTCGAGCTTCTACTAAAATTTCCCGACAAAGATCCTAGTAGCTAAACATCGTGAATTATCGATGCGATCGCAACGGAGGATGTTGATAAATCAAAATTATTCAATAGCTTCGTTTAGCGCAATTTGAATATGCATTACGACAAGGTAAAATGACTGATGATTTACAACAGATTATTGATGACTTAGATGAGGAGAAAAGACATATCTAGTTGTTGCTATTATGGATCGAAACAAAGCCGGATCGCATGATACGCCGCCGCATCTAGACCCGTCAGTTCACGCACAATCATTTGTTGAGACATGAGCGTTCACACGAGTTCTTTCTGTGCCTAACCCACTTCAGTGGGTTTACCAAGTGTTGTAGCCGGAGGTTTCAACCTCCGGTCTACTTCGCTCTACGCAATGCTACTTCCCCGCACCAACGCCGATACCACCACTTATACCTACACCGTTGCCATTGCCCGCCAACAACTGCGCTTCCTCATCTTCCCTGAACTGCATGTTGTACAGCTTGGCGTACAAGCCATTCAGCGCCATCAACTCCGCGTGCGTGCCTAGCTCGGTGATCTTGCCGTGTTCCAGCACGCAGATCCGATGCGCGATCTTGATCGTGCTCAGGCGGTGCGCGATGATCACGGTGGTGCGGTTCTGCATCAGATTGTTGAGCGCGTCCTGCACCAGTTCTTCGCTCTCATTATCCAGCGAACTGGTCGCCTCATCCAACAGCAGCACGCGCGGATTCTTCAGGATCGCCCGTGCGATGGCGACGCGCTGCCGCTGACCGCCGCTGAGTTTGATCCCACGCTCACCGACCAGTGTCTCGTACTTTTCGGGCAGTTCCATGATGAACTCGTGCGCGTTCGCTGCCGTCGCCGCCGCGATCAGATCGCTCTCACTGGCGTCAAGGCGTCCATACATGATGTTCTCGCGGATGCTGCCGCTGAACAGCGCCGTCTCCTGCGGCACGATGCCGATCTGCGAACGCAAACTCTGCTGCGTCACCGAGCGTAAATCCTGCCCGTCGATCTTCATCGCGCCCTTCGTCGGGTCGTAGAATCGCGGGATCAGATTGAACATGGTGCTCTTGCCCGCGCCGCTCGGTCCCACCAGCGCCACAATCTCGCCCGCCTCGATCTCCAGGCTGACATCTTCCAGCACCGTCATCCGCCCGTCGTAGCTAAATGACACATCCTCGAACGCGATCCGACCCTCCACCGTGCCCAATGCCTTGGCATCAGGCGCATCCTTGATCGTGGGTTCGCTGTCCAGAATCTGGAACACGCGCTTGGTCGCGCCGACGGTTTCGCGGTAATTGCGGTACAGATTCGCCAGCCCGCCGAGCGATCCTGCCACGTTGATGCCGTAGATCAGGATCAGGATCACCGAGTTGAAGGTCAGCCGCCCCGCGATCACCTCGCGCCCGCTGAACCACAGGATCGCCGCGATGGTGCCGAAGCCGAGGAACGACATCAGCGATCCGAAACCAGCGCGCCACAGCGACAAGCGGATTGTGCTGCCGAACATCTGCGTCATCTTGCCGAAATAGCGCGAAATCTCATACGGTTCGCGGGTGAAGCTCTTGACGATGCGGATACCGCCGAGCGATTCCGTAGCGATGTTGGTCGCCTCCGCCAGATCGTCCTGCACTTTGGTGCTCAACGATGACAGCGGACGGCTGAACAGGAACGCCGCGCCGAACAGCAGCGGGATCAAGATCAGGATGAAGACCATCAGCGAGGGGTTGAACACGAACATCAGGATCAACGCGCCGACCAGCGTGACCACCTGTGAGAGTGCATCCACGATGCTGTTGGTCAGCAGCGTCCGCACACTGTTCACATCGTTGGAAATGCGCGACAGCAGTTCACCCACCGGACGTGCGGCGAAGAAATCAAAAGACAAAGTTTGCAGGTGATTGAACAGCCGCGTCCGCAGATCGAACACGACTTTCTCGCCCACATAGGTGAGTTGAAAGTTCTGGACGAAAGAGAAGCCCGCCTGCACAAGGAACAACAGCGCCAGTTGCAGCGTCAGTGTGTTCAGCCGATCATAATCCTGCTGCTGGATCACGATGCCGATGATGTCGCTGATTAACAACGGGAACAGCAAATTGACGCCCGTGTAAATCGCCAGCGCGATCACCGCGATGATCATGCGTCCGGTATAGGGGCGCAGATAGCCGAACAATCGTCCCCACTGCACCGGCGTCCCCGGCAGCGGATCTAGCTCCTCTGCCTTATCCCGACCACCGCGACGCCCGCGCGATCTACCCCCACGCATTCCCATACTCGAATCCTCGATCTAGGTTTTACAAGTGAAAAATAGTGCAATCAATTGTACGCAGGAATGACGACGCAAGTTGCAAAAGCGCTGATCACCACGCCCGACTCCGATTCGATCTATAACGTTTGTAACCCCGATTCCATGACAACCCACAGTTGAGCGCATCCTCGTCAGGGATTATGCTGAGATCAGCAGAAAATAGATTTTGTGCCCGCCCACCTACAACAGCACGATATACCGGAAGGACGTTACTCCACAAACGGGCGGGTAGCGTCCTTTCGGCTTTATCAGGAAGGTGTCTACACATGGTTACGGTCAAAAGATCGTCGGTCATACAGGCTCCTGCCGAGATCATCTTTCGCTACCTCAACGAACCGAGCAAGCTGCACAATATTTATCAGCCGCTGATCAGAGTCTCGGACGAGCTGCGTACCCTCAAAACGACGCGCTTTAACTGGGAAGTGCAGCTGTTGGGAGTACATTTCGTCGGCGTTGCTGATCTGACGGAAGTCACGCCTCAGCGGGAAGTGCATCTTCAGTTCTGGGGCGGCATCGAGGGCAATATCTGGCTGCGCCTCCATCCCTCCGATCAGGGGACGGAAGTGGAGGTCGAATATGCTTATGAGGTACCAGCGCCGCTGCTGCATAAACACGGGCAGCAAGAGGTCATTCAGTACAACATCGTCCACATAGAGGGCTTGCTCACGACTCTGAAACAGGTCGTTGAAGAGAAGATGCATCTCTATCCACATTGATAGGTAGCGCCGCTGTATGCCGCTGTTACCGTTAGTTGGCAGCCATTGGGCGAACGCCTCGATCCCTCGACAGCCCGACCTGATGGCGCGGCATCCTAACGGAAGCTGAAGGTGCACTATGGAAGCGCTCTCGATCCTCGTCGTTACGGGCGGGGTAGGACACAGCGCCGAACGGCTGGTGCGGACGGCGCTTGCCCAGTTCCCCGATGCCCATGTCTCCCTTACCATCAAGCCCGGCATCCGCACCGCCGCCGAAATTGATCAGGCAGTGGGCGAAGCCTGCGTCTCCAACAGTCTGCTGGTTCACACGCTGGTAGACCGCGAACTGCGCAATCGGCTGATCGATGTCGCCAACAGCGATAAAGTCAGCGAAGTCGATCTGATTGGTCCGGTGATGCGCTATTTGCAGGCGAACCTACTCACCGAACCACTTGGCGAACCCGGCTTATACCGCAAACTCCGCGAACACGATCTGCGCCGCATCGAAGCGATTGAGTACGCCGTCGATCACGATGACGGTAAACGCATACAGGATTTGGCGAGTGCCGAGATCGTGCTGGTGGGCGTCTCCCGCGTCGGCAAGACACCGCTAAGCATTTACCTCTCCACCATGGGCTGGAAAGTGGCAAACGTGCCGCTGATCAAGGACCTTGAACCGCCCGCCGAACTGTTCAGCATCGACAACCGCCGCGTCGTCGGCTTGTTCATTGATGCGGGGCAGTTGGTGGCATACCGCAAGCGCCGCCAGAGTCACCTCGGCACGACCAGCGAGTCGGCGTATACCGCCCCGCAAGAGTTAGTCGATGAACTGGACTTTGCGCGACAGGTATTCAGGAGAGGTCAATTCGCTATCGTCAACACCACCGATTCCCCGATTGAGGAAAGTGGGCATGAGATCATCCGGATCGTGACGCAAAAGCTCAAATGAATTGATGGTCTGCCGCTGTGAAGCTCCTGAATATGGTTGTGAACTCCCCCGCGACAGCAGTAACCGTAACCGTATAGGAGGTCATTGTGAATACCAAGAAGATCGAGAACTACATTCGCTGGTTCGAGACGATCACCGTCAACGATGTGCCTATCGTTGGCGGCAAAAACGCCTCTCTCGGAGAAATGATCCGTTCGCTCAAAGCGCAGGGCATTCGCGTGCCTGATGGCTTCGCCACCACCGCCGACGCCTATCGGCACTTCCTTGAAACCAACAAGCTAACGGTAGTGATCCGTCAGTACCTACGCCAATGGGAAGAAGGCGAGTTATCGCTGGAACAGGCGGGCAGAGCGATCCGTCGTCACATCTTGCACGCCGGGTTCCCCGACGATCTAGCGGAGCCGATCCAGACCGCGTATCACCAACTGTGCCAGCGCTATCACACCGAGCACGTCGATGTGGCGGTTCGCAGCAGCGCTACGGCGGAAGATCTGCCGCAAGCCAGCTTCGCCGGACAGCAAGAGACTTTCCTCAACATCACCGGAGATCGAGAACTACTGGACGCCTGCCGCAAATGCTATGCCTCGCTGTTCACGGATCGCGCGATCAGCTACCGCAAAGTGCAGGGCTTCGACCATCTGCGTATCGCCTTGTCCATTGGCGTGCAGAAGATGGTGCGCTCGGATAAAGCGGGCGCGGGCGTCATGTTCACCATCGACACCGAAACGGGCTTCCCCGCTGTCATCGTGATCAATGCCTCGTGGGGCTTGGGCGAAAACGTGGTCAAGGGATCGGTAACGCCCGACGAATACATGATCTTCAAACCGCTGGTCAATACGCCCGATTTGACGCCGATCATTCAGAAGACACTAGGCTCGAAGGAGAAGAAACTGGTCTACGCTGTCGGTGGCAGCGAAGTCACCAAGAACGTCGATACGACGGTAGAGGAGCGCCGCACGCTCGTCCTCAATGACGAAGAACTAATGCATCTGGCGCGTTGGGCGTGCCTGATCGAGAAGCACTACGGGCGTCCAATGGATATTGAATGGGCGAAAGACGGTCAAACGGGTGAGCTGTTCATCGTGCAGGCGCGTCCTGAAACGGTGCAGTCACAGCGCGAGGCGGCGTCGCTCAAGACCTACAGCCTCAAACAGGCTGCTGAGACCCTTACGCCGCTGCTCACCGGACTGAGCATCGGGGAGGCGGTTGCCACTGGCAAAGTCTGCCTGATCAAAGACATCTCCGAGATCGACCAGTTCGAGGACGGCGCCATCTTGGTGACGGGCATGACCGACCCCGACTGGGTGCCGATCATGCAGCGCGCGGCGGGAATCATCACCGATTTCGGTGGTCGCACCTGCCACGCTGCTATCGTCAGCCGCGAGTTGGGTGTTCCGGCGGTAGTTGGTACGGGCGCGGCTACACAGGTGTTGAAGGATAAGCAGCCCGTCACACTCTCCTGCGCCGAAGGCGATCAGGGTCATATCTATGACGGCATTCTGGAGTATGAGGAACACCTGCTCAAGCTAGAGGATGTGCCCAAAACCTCCACACGCGTCATGATGAACATCGGTGATCCAGCAGCGGCGATGCGTTGGTGGCGGCTGCCTTGCGCGGGCATCGGGCTGGCACGGATGGAGTTCATCATCAGCAACATCATCAAGATTCACCCGATGGCACTGATCCACTTTGATCAACTGAAGGATCGCGGGGCGCGCAGAGAGATCGAAACGCTGACCAGAGGCTATCACGACAAGACTGAGTACTTCGTGGATCATCTGGCGCGCGGTATCGCCAAGATCGCCGCCACGCAGTATCCCGAACCCGTGATCGTGCGTATGAGCGACTTCAAGACCAACGAATACGCCAATCTAATCGGCGGCGCGCAGTTTGAGCCACAGGAATCCAACCCGATGCTCGGCTTCCGCGGAGCTTCGCGTTACGCTCACGAGCTGTATCGTGAAGGCTTCGCGCTGGAGTGCAAGGCGATCCGCCGCGTGCGTGAGGAGATCGGCATGACCAACGTGATCGTCATGATCCCCTTCTGCCGCACGCTGGAGGAAGCCGATAACGTGCTGGCAGTGATGGCGAAGCACGGACTCAAGCGCGGGCGCAAAGGGCTGCAAGTCTACGTGATGGCGGAAATCCCCTCGAACATCCTGCTGGCGAAGCAGTTCGCTGATCGCTTCGATGGCTTCTCCATCGGTAGCAACGACCTGACTCAGTTGGTGCTGGGCGTTGACCGCGACTCCGCGCTGCTCGCCAAGCTGTTCGATGAGCGTAACGAAGCGGTCAAGATCATGATCCGCAACCTGCTCCGCGACGCGCATGAAGCGGGCAGCAAAGTCGGTATCTGCGGACAAGCGCCGAGTGACTATCCTGATTTCGCCGCCTTCTTGGTGGAACACGACATCGACTCGATCTCGCTGAACCCCGACAGTGTGATCAAGGTCAAGGAGCGCATCGCCGAGGAGGAGCATCATCGCAAATCGCTGCCAGTGCTGGCGTACTAACCCGCGAGTTCACACTGATCGCGTCCTTCCCTCCTGTTGCGATCAGTGGTGACTGCCTGTGAGGTCGAGCCACCCCCCGATCTCACAGGCGACCATAGCGCGCCACCACCAACCAGCACGCCATTTCCGGTGACTCTGCCTGTTTGGACGCCAATCGCTTCACCGACAATCGCGCCCTAACCACCTGATCGTCGCCGCTAATCACATTAAGCCTGCTGGCTTTAGCCTCAGGCTTTCCCGCACATCTCCAAACCGTTTTCCAACAAAGCGCCTGAATCCGCCCTGTATTCCCTGCGAACTTCAGGCAGCGATTTTGCCCCTCGCCGCTAACCATCGCCCGCATTCCCCACCACGCTGCCATCCTACTTCCTCTTACTCGGCGGAGTCAGCGGCTTGATGGTGCGCCCGTTTGCCGAATCCTCGATCAACGTGGCTAACCGCTTCTCCTGCGTCTCCTCCCGCTTGGCGCTGATCACCCACCAGATCGCGGCACGCTGGTACGAAGGCGGCTGCTTCTGGAAGTACGCCCACGCCTTCTCGTTGCCCTTAAGCTGCTGCTCCTGCGCCTCGCTGAAGGCTAGATTCTCGCGTTCGTGCGAATAGAGCTGCGTCTTGCGCTCGTCGCGTTCCTCGAACACCTTCAAGCCAGCGGGGTGCATCCTGCCCAGTTCCTTCAATTCGCCCACCCGCTTGATGTTCACCGCGCTCCAGATGCTGCCTTTCTTGCGCGGCGTATACCGTTGCGTCCAGCGTTCCTCATCAATGCTGTGGCGCACGCCGTCGATCCAGCCGAATGCCAGCGCCTCATCCAATGCCTGTGCGTAAGTGATGCTCTGCTTCTTGGTGCTGACCTTGTAGAAGCCGATCTGGAGTTCCGTCGCCTTATCGTGATTCTCCGCCAGCCAAGCGCGCAGTTCTTCCGGCGTGCCGAAGTAGAGAGGGTTCATGCCGCTGTCACCTCAATTGACTTAGTTTTCTTGCAATAAGCGTAAGGATCGTGCCCGCACAATCGCTTGAGTGCGGCTTTGCGCCTCTAACTTGCCGTAAATGTGGTTGATATGCCGCTTCACCGTACCTAGCGAGATGAACAGCCGATCCGCGATCTCCCCATTGTTCAGACCCGCCGCGATCAACTGCAACACCTCGATCTCGCGCTCACTCAGCGGATCAACCAGCGCGTTGGCGGCAGCGATGGGCGTCACGGCGTGCTCTCCTCTGGCATAGCGCAGCACTTGATCTACGAATGCCGGAGCAGTCGCACGCACAGCGGGCAGCAACGCCAGCAGCGCCGAGTCCTCATCAAGGAATGGACGATAATTACCATTGTCCGCTGCCAACTCCACCGCGCTCCGCAATTGATCCCGCGCCGCCTCCCATTGCTCCGCTTGTGCAGCCGCTAGCGTCCGCAGTACCTCCAACGTGAGCACATGCCGCGTCCACTGGTGATCGCTGGCGAACGTGTGCAATTTAGCCAGCCACTGCCGCGCCAATTCATGATCGGGTTGTGCCAGCAGCAATCGCGCTAGCACCAGTTGTGCGTCAAAGCGTAAATAAGTCGGGGTATCCTCCACTGTCAGCCGCTGCGCTTCCACCCATTCCTTGACCAGCGTCAGCTTGCCCTGCCGCAGCCAGATCGTCGCTTGCAGTGCGGCAAGCCACGTCGTATCCGCCACTTGTTCGCCACTCCCCTCCGCCAGCGCCACCCGCCCGATCCGCGCCAGTGCAGCATCGGCATCGCCAGCGGCGAAGTGAAGCTGCGCTGCCACGCCATGCGAGAGTGCGGTCACGCTGTCGATCTCCAATGTTTGCATCAGCTTGGCGGCGAGATCGTAGCAGCGCTGTGCCTCCTCGATCCGGTTCGCCTGAAGGTGCAGCAGCGCCAGCCGATGATAGATCAGCGTCAGCAGTGGGTTCGCCGTCCCGCGATCTGTGGTGTAGCGCCGGATCGTCTCCTCACCGATGCTGATCGCTTCCTGACTGCGCCCGTTCAAATCCAGCGCCGACATCAGCGAATTCTCCAGCATCGCACCGAACATCGAGTTACCCGCTTCCCGACTCAAGCGTCTGGCTTCGCGCAGCGCCTCAATCGCCGCCGTGATCGTGCCGCTGCGTTCTTCCGCTTCCGCCACTGCCCACAATGCCAGAACGCGCCAGCCGTCGTGATCCTTGTCCCTCGTCGCCGCGAACAGTTCCAGCGACTGCCGCGCCAGCGTGGTAGTGGTTGTGTACTCCTGCCGCCCTAACGCCAGATATGCCTGAAACAACAGCACCTTACCGCTGTCCGTCTGACCTGCCAGCGCTTCGGAGTAACCTCGCGCCGAACTCATGTCGCCGCTGAGCACCAGCAGCCAACCCTTTAGCACCGCCAGATCAGCATCGGCGCGGACATCGGCATCTGGCAGCAGCGCCAACCAACCGCGCAGCGTGTGGATATTGCCCGCGTGAAATAAGGCATCTGCACGGCTACGGATCAAGCGCAGCGCTGCCGCGAAATCGCCCGACACCACCCCGAATCGCAGCGCCTGCTGCACCGCCTCCTGATTGAATCCCCGCGTCTCGTACCAGCCTACCGCCTGAAGATGCAGCGGCGCGGCATGTTGAGCCGAAAGTCGCGCCCGCAGCGTCTCCGCGAACAAGCGATGGTAGCGATACCAGCCATGCTGATCGTCCAGCGGCACGATGAACAGGTTGCTGTCGTCCAGATAGTCGAGCATCCGCTGGCACTCGGCTTCCGCCATTCCGGTGATCGCCGCGCACAGCGATGCCGTGAAGTGATCGAGGATCGAGGTTTGCGTCAGGAAGTGCTGTACCGCCGCCGATTCGCGTTCCACCACTTCGGACACCAGATAATCAGCGATGTAACGCTTGGCAGCAGGTAACGATGCCAATAACGATGCCGCACTGTGATCCCGCTGCCGCAGCGCCAGCGCCGCCAATTGCAGTCCAGCGATCCAGCCTTCGGTGTGCGACTCCAGCGCGGCAATCGACTCGGCGGGCAGTTCCAGTGCCATTGTGCCATTGAGAAATGCCGCCGTTTCCTCACTGGTCAAGCGCAGTTGCCGTTCGTTGATCTCGGTGATCTGGTCGCGGGCACGCAGTCGCGGCAGTGGCAGCGGCGGCAACTCCCGCGTGCTGATCACCACATGAACGCGTGGCGGCAGGTGATCCAGCAAGAACGCCACCGCCTGATGCACGCCCGCTTCTTCGATCAGGTGGTAATCATCGAGCACCATGATCACCGGATCGTCGTAGTGCGCCAGATCGTTGATCAAGCTGGTGAGGATGCTCGGCAGCGCAGAGGCTTGCAGTTGAGGCGATCCGAGTAGTTGCTGTGCCGTCGCGCCGATCTGGTCATCGAGCGCTTGCAGTCCGTTGATCAGATAGTGCAGGAAGCTGGCGATGTCGTTATCGCCTTCATCCAGCGATAACCAGACAGGTTGGTACTCACCTGCTGCCAGCCACTCACCGAGCAGTGTGGTCTTGCCGAAGCCCGCCGGAGCCGCGATCAACGTCAGCGCCCGCCCGATCCGCACGCTCTCCTCAAGCTGTGCCACCAAACGCGGACGCGGCACAACGTTGTGCCGCGGTCTGGGAGCGTATAACTTGGTTGTCAGCAGCAAGCCGACCATAACAAAAGCGCCTCAACGATCCTGCTCGTCTGTTCACGTACAACAGTATACGCAAACTTACTCAATTCGACGCATAAGATCGTTGAGGCACTCAGCAAGTCACAACCTCAGTTCATAACCCCTCATCACTCATCACTCATTACTCGTTACTTTCTACTCCCTCTCAATTGAGGCTGTGTACGACCTCCAGCGGTGCGACGGGCGCTAGCAGCAGCTTGCGTACCCGCTGTTCGCTCTGCCACTGCAAGTGAGCCAACTGCTGCTCAAGGCGTGCAGAGAGGGAGCGCACGAATGGCTGATCCTGCACGTTGCCGTAGACATACTCCGGTGTCCCGATGGTGATCGCATACGGTCCGTGCGTGATCAAGCGGGCGACTTCCATCTTGCCGTAGGGATCGAGCACGCCCGTATTGATGAAGTGCAGCGCATCGGCGTTAAGCGCAATCCCCAGTGGGATGATCGGTGCGCCCGTTTCCAGCGCCAGCCTGACCGTGCCTGTGTGCAGCTTACCCACTTCCATCTTGCGGGTGCTATCCAGCGGGCTGAGCGCACCTTCGGGGAAGATCGCCACGTTCTTACCCTTGCGCAGCAGATCGAGCGCCCCCTGATAGGCATCCGCGCCGCGCCCTGTGACCACGGGGATATGTCCCTCGGCGCGTAAATAGTCGCGCACGATTGGTACCTTGAACGCGGACTCTGTGATCAGCACATGCACCGGCTCACTGAACAGCGTACCAACCACCAGTGGATCAAGTGTCGTCGGATGGTTCGGCGCGTAAATCTTCGGTCCTGCGGGCAGTTCCCCTAACTGGTTAACATCAATGTGCAGCATGGTGTGGATCAGCCGCCGCACGACTCTGCGCCCGATGATGGTGATGATGGTGTCTTGATCGAACATTGTTGTATCCCCCTAACGATAGCGTTACTTGGCTAACCTTACTCTGCCTATAGGATGCCAGAGCAGTGGGTGCAGCGTCGTCCTACCGCAGTTGAAGATGGGGGTGTAGTGAGGGGTGTATGTTTTACCTTACCCCGGCTGTACTGCCTGTCGGGGGGTAGGTTTTCAATGGATAAATGAAGTCAAGCCGGGAGGATCACTTCAACACCGAATGACTCATCATCGAATTAGTTGTCAGTGTCCATCAGTGGGTTAGAGGCAGAAGGTAAAACCCTAGGTCTACATTAGCGTTTGATGCGCTATTTCTTCTTGCGATTTTGCTTACGCGATTGCTTCTGCTGTTTTTGTTTCTTCTTGGCTTTCTTTTGATCTTTGCGCTCGATTCGTAACGGAGGTGTAGGCAAAGCAAAGTCGAAATCAGAATCAAGATCAGGGAAGGCGCGAATATCGGAAAACATAGGGAATGGGGATTTATCCATTGGTTTCGGCTCTGGACCGGGAATGATCACGCCATCGGGAATGCCTAGTTCAGTGCGAGCATCATTCCAATCGCCGTTAACCATGAGATCAACTCTTTCGGCGGCATAAGCTGCTTTGATCACTTCTGCCGATTCGATAGCACGGAGGTCGAGCAGTGAGGCGATCAATTCGGCATTCCATATGTCGTCATCAAGTTGCTTAGCGAGTTCAGCAGTAAGAATAGATACTACGGTGTCGCGCTGGTCTGGCTCTTGCTCTACCAGATGATATAAGGCTGCGGTGCCAGCAACACGTCCCCAAACGGGATAACTGGCATTGCTGATGAAAACCTGTAGGGGAGCAACTGCTGCCACGCCGAAATGAGGAAAAACGTGTGGTAAGTCCTCCAACAGCCAATCATCTTCGAGATCGTCAGAGTATTGCTTCCACAATCCGATCAGTGGCTCGATGGCTGATGTAGCTTTCAACTGTCCCAATGCACGCCACGCGTGAACAGGTGCCCAGACCTCTAGTGATTCTGATAACGCGTGCGCTAATTCCCGATCCGTCGCCATTCGGATAAGTTCGGGAGCGTGTTGCTGAGTTAGCCCTAGCGCCAGATAATCGGGCCAATCAACGCGCTTACTAGGATCTCCATAACGCAGCAGTTTATCAACTGGTGGCTGGTAGTCATTCACTGCTTAACTCATCCTCGTCATTTCCCTGCATCTACGCCGTACACATCGCTGCGGACGTAGAGCACCATCTTGTCTAATGGTGTCAGTTGGACGCGGGGCTGATGATCGTAGAGCCACGTCAGCAAGTCGAACGTCTGAATCGTAGCGCGATCCCAGATGTATGAGCTGGCGAATTCCTGTCCCACGTAAGCAGCGCCGAGCGATGGTTCCGGTTCTTGCAGCTTGGCGATCACCGCGCGGGTGTTGACGGTGCTGCTCAATTCGCTGACGAACTCGGTTTTGTGGAAGCGTCGCAGCAGCCATGCGATGGTCGAATCGTCGGCTGTTTGTGCCACGATGTCCATGTCATAGCGTGATCCCACCGAACGCAGCGAGGCTTCTTCCAGCGTGTCTTCGATCAACGTGAGGTTGCGCCCCGCTGGATTGATGTGCCACAGATCGGCGGCATTATCCGGCTCTATCACGCCTGCCTGCCAGCCTACGCGCAGACTATAGGCGGTCAGGAATAGCAGAGCGCCCAGCGCCATGCCGCGCCACGCCGTGCCATTATCATACATGCTGCCCGCTAGAAAGAAGGAGATCACGAACAGCGCTGTCGCAAAGCCGACCATCAGCAGACGCAGCAGCAGCTGAGGCGGCACGGCATTCAAGAAATCCGTCGTCAGCAGCGGTACCACTGAGCGCACGAGGATAAATAGGAAGATCAGCCCGCCGACAATGAAGGCAAGCGGCGCGGCTCGTAGGCTGACCAGCCCACCGATCACGATGTAGGCGGTGATCGACAGTGCCACGATCAAACCGAGCAAAAAGACATCGCTGATCTGTCCACCTGCGCTGGCGAATGTCGGCGCGTACTGTGCCAGAGATCGACCCGCCATCATCAGGTTAATGGCGATGATGCTCAAAATGGCGATGGATGCCACTGCGTGCAACAGCGGTACATATGCCGGAGCGCCGGATCGGATCGGTGCGAACAGCCGGTTAACCGCCAGTGCACTCAGTCCTACTAGTGGCAAGGTCAGCCACAGGGCACTATCATTCTGTGCGCCCGCGTAAAGCAAGCTAAGGAGCACCGCCCCGACGAACCAACCAATGCAGATACGCCCGAAGATTCGCAGCGGCGGCAAGGTACCTTCGCCCTCTGCGATACCGAAATCATCAACGATCACCAGATATGCACCCGCCGTGCCGAACACCCAGAATAGCGGTTCGTGCAGCAGCGAGAGCAGCAGCGGATACGCCAGCGGGTTATGATCGGGACGGGTGATGAAGCCACGCAGTCCGCGTCCGACTACTTCCGCAATACCGGAGATGCCCGACGGATAGATCAGGAAGACGGTGGCAAGAGCGATGATCACTAATCCGGCGATGGGCAGCGCCGACATGATCGGGAATGCCGCCCGTGCCTCGGCAAGCGTAGTCCGCAGGATGTTGTTCTCGTCGTCGCCAGTGGTCAGTGCAAAGAGGATGCCCACGATCAGCAAGATCGCCATCAGGAATCCGGCTGGTTCTGCCATCAGCACCAGTAAGGCGAACGTGGTTGTTCCCCCTATAGCAAAGGATGCCCGCGCCGACTCGATGTAGCGCCCGATCAACCAGACGCTGAGCAGTGCTAGCGCTGTTGACCAGACCGCGCCGCCCATCTCGCGCGAGGACATAAATAACACAGGCGAGAGTGCCAGCCCAATCGAGAGTAACAGCGCGATGCCCACACCCAACCAGCGGCGGTAGAGCAGCGGAATTAATACGATCAAGGCACCGAGCAGCGCCGTCGGCAGCCGCGCCACGCCGTTATCCGCTCCACCGATGGTCAGCGCGATAGCGTTGAAGCTGAATGCCAATGGCTGCGACGAAGTGATCGCGCTGCCAGCAGCTTCCGGCGTGATCGCGCGGTAAGCTGCTAATGCCTCCCGCGCTTCGCCACCATCTAACGGAAACTTGCCCAGATCGGCAACACGGGTGAGCAGCGCCAGTAAGAAGATCAGCGCGTAGATCAGCATCTCCGCCGTGATCACAAAGCCAGACGTAGAAGTCTGAGGTGCTGGCGAAAGGTGGTCTTGAGTCATATCCATCAGCTTGTATTTCCCTCGACGCCGAAACCGATCTTGCGAGTCCGGCAGAATTTGCGTTTGCTGCCTACGTGGCGGGGTCACCCCTCCGCTACAAAGCCCAATCTCTCAAAACCCACTTCAGTGGGTTTACCTAGTGTTGTAACCGGAGCTTTCAACCTTCGGTCTACTTGTGATACGCTTGGCACTACGGCACTCTTTTCTCAGCACTCAGCACCCAGCACTTTCCCTAGCCGCCAACCTGCTGATCCTCGCCGCGCAAAATGGTGACCACGGAGTAAGCGGCAACATCACCCGATTGGCAGACGGGCGTTAGATCCGCGAACTTGGCAAGACCCGCCGGATTGAACAGCGGCGTACCGTCGCTGTTATGTTCGTTGCGCTCGGTAAAGCCCACGAAAATATAGGTGATCCCGTAACGGCGGATGATGGTACGCGCTTCTTCCCAATCCGTCGTGCTGTAAAGCCGCTGGATAGCATCGGCGCGATGTTCGTAGCCACCACCCGGCAGCAAGGTATTCACGGCGGCGTCAAACGTGTCGCCGCGCCACTGCCCTTCGTGGTTATCCCAACCGAGCAGCGTGGGAATGCCCGTCAGCGCAGAGACGCGCCCGAACTGTCCGGTGTACGCCAATCCGCGCCGCGTCGCTTCCGCTACCACGTCATTCTGATTGGTCGCGACCCGCGCCAGACATTGGATCACGCTGTAGTCATCCGCACCCATCGCCATCGACGGTCCACCGTCCAATGTGAGCGCGACATCGCTGTAGAGATGCCCGCCATCACGATAAGCGCGGGTGGTGATCGCGGCGGCGGGGTAGACCACGCCGGAAATGATCACGACGACCAGCAGCGCGATGCAAACGGTACGGAATCGCGGTGAGATGCGCTTGACAGGTTCCCAGCTCAGTTCGGTGATCAGCGACCACGCGGCATATGCCCCCGCCACGCTCCACAGCGACCACGTCTGATAGTATAGCTTGAAGATCATGTTGATGCGGGTGCCGAAGCCGTCGCGCAGATAGACGAATTCCGGCGTCAAAGCGAGGAACGCCCCCGCCGCGATCAGCAGCAGTGCGTAGCCTGCCGCTGGCGGATAGTTGATAGCAGGAAGTGGCTGTCCCTGCTCGTCACTGCGATCCGAATGGGCGAACAAGCGCGCCACCACCACAAACAGGATGCCCAGCAGCAGCGCGTGAGTCAGGATGCCGTACCAGATGCGCCGCACGATCACTTCCACTGCCACGTTGAGGATGCCGCCGGACTCAAAGCCGAGCCGGTAGACGATGCCCGCGATCTCAGGTCGCAGCCACGCCAGGATCGCCAAGCCTACGAACAGTACGAGGATTGTGCCAATGGCGTAGATTAGTACCCGCCGCGCGAATGCCCAGTTGACCGTCTCGCCGCCGCGTCGTATTTCGACGTAGAGGAAAGGTACGAGCAGGAACAGGAAGGGCGCGAAAATGATGAAGAACTGCGGGAAGCGCGTGGGCCAGATCACGTTGGGCAGCACACCGCCCGCTTGAGAGCGGAAGCTGATGAAAAAAGGCGAATAGAGTACGGCGGTCAGACCAAGCAGTGTGAGCACGAAACCGATTAAGCCGCGCCAATCGCTGTTTTTGAACCAGCCCGTACCATTGTTGATCAGTCGCCGCAGTGCCTCTGCGCCAACGAACAGTGCCAGATAGACAGCATCCCACGAGTTGAGGAAGATCATGCCGCCAACCCAGATGCCGTAGAGCAGCATGTGCCAGTTGGCAGGCTTTTCGCGACTCAAAACCAGATTCAAGCCCAATCCGACCACCAGCATGGTGAAGGGCAGCGAGAGCACATGCGGATGCATATCGGATAGCACGAAGCTGAAGATCGGATTCTCCGCGATCACTTCATAAGCGCCGCCGCCGAGATCACGATCTTGGACGACGCGGCTGTACGTCCACCACCACCAACCGCCACCGCACCACGTATTCGGATCGAGTGATCCTGACGGCGGGCAGTTGCTCAGATCGGCGGGGCGATGTTGCAGATCGAGGAATTGCAGATATGCCGAATCTTTGGGGAACAATCCGAGCTGGTAGGGAACCTCAACTGCTGTGGTGCCGAAGTTGCCCATCAGTACCAGCATGAAGGTGCCGAGCAAGCCCGCTGCCATCGCTTTCCACCGTTGGGCAATGGCACGCGAGGCAACCAGATCGTAGACCACACCGAAGATGCCCGTGCCCGCCAGTGCGAACAGCAGCGAGACCATCAGGTTGAATGCGACGCCACTGCCGACATCACTGACTTTCGCCAGCATCGCCGCCATGATGTAGCCGAAGTGATAGTAGCTGATGGCGTAACCGGACATCCACGGATCGGGTGGTGGGAAAAGTGTCGGTGCGGCGGATGGCGTTGAGGAACGCCATTTCCATCGGCTTTTCGGTGTTGCGCAGATCGGGGTTGAGCGCCCGCACGTAACACCAACTGAAGAACAGTCCCACGAACAGCAGTTCCGTGACCAGAATCAGCCGCCAGTTCTGCCGCAGCCAGTCGCGGATCGACAGCCGATCCCGCCAGCCGAGGTACACCGCCACGCTGATGATCAGCACGATCAACCATGTTAGTAAAATGGCGTTGGCATCATTGCGGAACAAACCGAGGATGTTCAGCAGCCAGTATACGAAGGCGACGAGCATCAAACCCGCCGCACGCGCCAGCACATAGCCGCGACTGGGCAGCCCGCCCATCAGCCGGAACAGCAGCGGATAGACCGCAACGCCTGCCAGTGTGCTCAACAGCCACCAGATCAGGATCGCGCCACCCTCGCGTGAAAGCCAGTCAAGGATCATCGAACGAACCTCAAATCATCGTGCAAGTCAGCGCGGTTGAGTTAAGTGTTGACCACGCTGTTGGTTGCGTTTTCTTATTTTTAGTTTGGTCGAGTGTGAGCAGACCGGAGGTTGAAACCTCCGGCTACAACACTCTGGAAACCCACTTCAGTGGGTTAGGACTAAGAAACAGTGTCCTTAGTGCTAAGTGATTTCGGTCAGAAAAAGACCCTCACCCCCTGCCCTCATCCCGCAAGCGGGAGAGGGTGATCCGTGTCGGCGGGTGCTCACTTCTGTGAGATCGCATCGTATTAACCCACTTCAGTGGGTTTCAAAGGGTTTGTAGCCGGAGGTTTAAACCTCCGGTCTACTTCCTCCGGTCTACTTCGTCAGTGCCATGCCGAGCAGCGCATCACTGGGGGCGGCATCATCCACGACTTGATATATTTTATCGCCTTCGTTCTCGAACACGACGCGCAGCAACCCATCATCCGCCATCGCATCGAACTTGAGCAAGCCCTCCGGCGTATAGATCGCCTGCTCCAGCTTGCCCACGATGATGTACTTAACGCGATAGAAGCGCAGCATTCCCCACACGGTGCTGACATCGGTAGAATTGTACATGAACGAGACATTGTTGCCGCGCTGCTCCACCAGAGTCGGCAGCGGATCGAGCGTGCGCTGCTGCTTCTGATGGTAGTTCCAACCGACGACGGAAGGTAGTCCCGTATTGATAGCGATCCGCAAATTCCACTTGTATTCGCTGGCAGGCTGCCGCGCTTCGAGGATTGCTGGTGTGCCTTTGACGTTATCCTGCAACCAGCGGATGATCGCTAGATCGTCCTTCAGCGGCAGCGTAATTGGCTCAACGGGCATTCCGTTGATGTTGCGGAACTCGTAGTGCGAGGCGTATTCCATGTAAGCATCGCCATCCAGCGTGGCGGGAACTGACGCCGTGAAGCGCTCGATGTTCTTCGCCTGCGGTGCCACGATGGGATACAGCGCCGCCGTCGCCAGCAGTACCGCCGCGATGCCTAACCACGAGACGCGCAGCGCCGCGTTCCACTTGGAGGAGGCATGGATCAGCCACGCCGCGGCTACCGCTGCCACGATGCCGTAGAGGAACCAGATTTGCATGTAGAACTTGAAGAAAGTGTTCTGACGCCCATTATCACCCGCCAGTACCACCAGCTCCACCACCATCGTCAAACCGAGCGCCAGTCCGGTCATCGCCAACATGATCTGCGTCTCGCGCGTCTGGTAGGGCACGAAGAACAGGATCAAGCACCAGATCAGCAGCGGGATGCATATCCATGCTATGGGCACAGGCAGCATGACCAGCGAGACTTGTCCGCGCAGCATCAGGAAGAACAACATCAGGAAGATGCCGAGTCCGATGGCGGCGACCAGCAGCAGCAATGCCCAACGCCGCGCCAGCAGATCGCGGACGTAGACGTGACGCAGCACCCGCGCCGTCTGCCAGATCAAGTACGAGACGATGAAAAAGAGGAACTGACCGTGCATATCGACATACGCCCAGATCGGCGTCTTGTTGCCTAGGAAACCAGCGGCGGCGCTGTAGGAAGTGGCGAAAAATGCCATGAACGGTTGGGCAGCCACGAATTGCGCGGCGAAGAACAGCGCGATCTGTGCCACTACGCGGATCAGCGTAACGCGCTTGAATTGGCGATGTCGCAGCAGCAGTGTGAAGCCTAACCCCAGCACTCCTAACGCCAGATAGGTGGGCCAGTCCCATGTGTTGGTCGGACGCAAGATGCCCACCGCCAACCCGCCGAGGATCGTTGCCGCTATGACTTTCCACGTCGCGCGATTCTCCCGCCCGACGATTAAAATCTCCGCCAGCAGCCAGCCGAGCACTAATAGCGTCATCGGCATAGCGATCATATGCGCATGCAAGTCGCCATAGGTGAAGGTGAACATCGGGAATTCCCCGATCTCGGAACTGTTGCCGGGCAGTTCACCGACGATGCTGCGTGCCGCCCAGAACCAGCGGTTAGTGGCGAGGGGCCATGTAGCGCCTGTGCTCATGTTGCTGATGCCGGAACCGAGACAACTCAAGTTGCGCTGCGTCATGTACAGCCCGTAAGCGATTGAGTCGCCAATGCCCGGTGTTTCCGCGCGCACCTGAAAGTCGATGATCTGGTCAACGTCCGGTGCTGCACCATTCTCTTTGGTGTATGTATCTTCCAACCACTGCACCATGTCGTAATCAGCAGTGCAGCCACCTAGCCGAATCACGCCCTCCAGCGCCACCGACGGCGTATGCAGGTTGCCGAGCACGGTGGTCAACAGGAGCGCCAGCACTCCAGCAATATAGGGGCTTGCACCGGGGGCTTTAAGCGCGAATTTGAGCCGTTCGCCTAATGGCGCGGATTTTTCGTCGCTGCCTTCTTCACGCGGCAAAAACCAGCGTGCCGCCACCAGATTGAAGCCGAGACCGAACGCCGTGATGCCGGTCAGCGCGAACATGGTGGGAACGAGCAAGTTATAGGCAACCGAAGGCACGATGCCGAGCAGCTTGATCGGTGTACCTGCCAGCACATAGCCGTAATAGTAATAATTGAGGTAGCCACCCGCGTACCACGGATCGACGGGCGGGAACACGGTGCTGCGCAGGACGGCGTTGAAATAGGCGAAGTCCATCGGCTTCTCACCGCCAAACGAGGGGTGCCACAGATCGGGATTGCCGAGCCGCACCAACAGGAAGCCGAGGAACATGATCAGCGTGATCATCTCCACGATGGCGAAGTGCCGCCAATTCATGCGAACGTAGGCGAAAAATGCACCCCGATCCCTGCGCAGTACAGCGATCAGACCGACGACGGCGACTAGGATCATGGTCAGCAGGATGCCCCAACTCGACCATGAAGTGAAGCGCAGCGTGCCTAACGCCCAGACGATCCACGAGACCACCAGCAAACCGGCGATCTTCGCCAGCGCGTAGCCGCGATCCGCCAGACCGGGGAAAATCGCCCACAGCAGTGGATAGATGATCCAGCCGAACAGGATGATGGTCAGCCAGAAGATCGCCACCGTCAGCGGCTCGGAGGAATTGACCAGCCAATCGCGGTTGAACAGTTCCGACCATGTGCCGCCGTTGGTCTGAATATCCAGCAAGCTATCGGACATCTCGAACGCCGTCGGCGCGGCGGAAGCGGGCTGCGCTCCCCAGCGGATCACGTTGACCAGTTGGTTGTTTTCACTGAGCAAGCGCCCGTTGGTATCGTAGTACATCGGAGAGGCGGCGGTGGCATCGGTCAGCGGCACTTGCGCCAGCACCTTGGCGATGTTGCCGGACTGGTAGCGATCCGTTTTCTTGAAGATCAATACCGTCGGATGGTCGTAAACGGTGAAGCTTTCCTCAGCTTCTAGCTCGTTGTACCACTTGGGCGTGTTCCAGAAAGGCAGATTCTGATCCGCGATCTGGAAGCCACCGATAGAGGCAAAGCTGGTGAACTCACCCACCAGATCGAAACCCAACTGACCGCTGAACAGCGCGTTGTAGTAGTTGATGCTCATCGGGAAGCGCGTCGGAATGCGCGACAGCGAGTCGTAGAAACGGTTGCTGCTGATGGTTACGTAATCCGTCGAGTCCAGCGCGGTCTGCATGATGCCCTGTTTGGTGGCGTCATCTTCCGCCGCCATGTACAGTTCCAGCGGCTTGTACAGGTAATTCCACGGCTCCTGTCCACCGCAGTTCGCCACGTTGAACAAGCCCGATGGCGTATCCGTACTGAAGGGCTGATCCAGCGGTTGATAGCAGACCTTCTGCGGGATCGGATCGTCCCACGGTCCTTCGGTGGCGATCACCGTACCCGTGAGATCGAGACCGACATCGCCGCTAATGGTCGCTACGAAGTTGATCTGCTTGTCCTTCTCCACCGTCACTGGCTTATCCAGCGAGATTGACTGCGGATCGCCGTACTGCGACGTGCGCTGGCTGAGTGTGCTCAACTCCAGCGATCCCTCTGCCAACAGGACGTTATCCGCACCAAAGACGCTGACTTGGAGCGTACCCGTACTAGGAATGCCCGCCGTCGTCAGGATGTGCGAGAAGTCGATCTGTTGGAACGTACCGCTGACTGGCACAGTGAATAGGATCGGCGGATTCGCGCCCGCGCTCCAACTTGTGGTTGCCCACGCGGGCAAATTGACGAGCTGCTGGTGTCCATCTTCCAGTGTGAAGGTGGCGGACATTGCGCCGGGAATGTTGCGGATCACCCACGTCGATGCTTGCACGCGCGTAAGCTGTCGGCGGTAGATGCTGGTGAACATGGTGGCGTAGAGGAACGCCCCGCCGATCACCACGACCAACAGCAGCGATGCCAAGCCTAATCGTAGACGCGCCATGGTGCCGGACGACTGGCTGTGTGTTAACGCCGCCCGCGCCCGCATGAACAACTCCACCAGCGCCCACGCCGCTAAAATACATAGGAATGGATACAAGACGATGTAGTAGCGCATCGCCATGACCCACAATCGCCCCATTAGCGCGAAGTATACGAACACCCAGACGACGGGCAGCGCATGACGAGTCCAGCCGGGGACAGCGCGCAATATCTGAATGCCGCCCCACGCAAACGCCGCCCATGCCATCAAGCCCAACGGCAAGCCCATGCCGTAGGCGACCATGTTCCACCACGCAAAGAAATAGGGAATGCGGCTGGTCCACTGGTGGTTAGGCGGGATGTCCGCCGCGCCGCTGGTCAGGTACTGCGCTTCCCCGACATCACTCAACCACGGTCCATAGGGACGGATGTTGAGGATACCGCCGAGTCCGGGACCACCCTGAAAGGCATGCGGCATGGCAAAGCGGAAGGTGACCAGCATGAAGATGCCCATCAAGACCAAGCCGAGCGCCATCTTGAGTATCATGCGGACACGTTCTTGACGGGGTACAGCAGCATCGAGGACGGGCAGAGCGTGCATCAGTGCCGCCAACCCGATCACGCCGACCAGCGGCAGAGTATTAACGCGGCTGGCGACGCTTGCGCCCATGAAGATGCCGAAGCCAATGAAGTCAGCCAGACTGCCCGTATCCTGCGCCCGCGCCGCAAAGTAGAAGGCGATCACGACGGGCAGCACGGTGAAGGCGTCCGCCGTCCAGAAGTGCGCCAGTTGGATGTGCAGCACCGCCGCTGACATCAACGCCGCCGCGATCAGACCGACCCACTTGTTATACAGCCGCCGCCCGATCAGGAAGACGAAAAAGACTGCCAGTAGATCGGCAATGGCGGAGACGGTTCGCCCCACTAGATGGATGCCGTTGTAGGTCGTCCACGCATTGGCGATCTGGTACTGCGGATCGCTGGTGTCGGTGATCATCTGACCGGGGTTGTTGGGATCGGGAATCTTCGGCACCAACATCATATGGATCGATTGGGTCATCTCGGCGGAGAACTTGACCACATACAGCGGCAGTTCGCCGTAAACGTACAATCCGTGCCCGATGTTGACTGGATACCACGGCGAGCAGCGCGAATCGAAGAAATCACCGACGCCGCCTGTGTCGGGATAAGTTTTCAGGCAGTACGCCATCTGTAGATCGCGCGTGGCAGTCGGGTTCTGAGCATCTGCCAGCGTGGGATCGAGGTCTTTGGGATCGGCGGAGAGGTTGAGGTATGGTGCACCCACCGCTTCCGCCACCTGCGTCAGAAAACGCTCGTCGGGATGCAGATGGGTGAAATCGTCCCAGTTCTGCCCGACGAAACGGAAGTACGCCCCCGCCAGCAGCACCGCTATCAGCAGCACCGCGACGATCAGGTTTTCGCTCCTCCGCGATCCGGCGCTGTGTTTCAGTTTTGGCAGATCAACGGAAGTTTCGGAGTACGTCTCAAAAGTCATAAGCTAAGTTACCTGCGATCACTGAGTCGGTGGTTCGCACCCTGAGTCTAGTCATACACGCGCCCGCAGCGGAATCCTCACAGTGCGATCCCTCGCGGGCAGCAAATTTACCATGAACTTGAAGAAACCCGCGCCATTATAGCGAAGGTTTGGTGATGGTGCTGTATCGGTTTTGTCGTTGTGTGCTGGTTACTTGGTGCTCACCACACTGGCGGGTAGATCGCTGCTGGATTCCGCGCAGGGCTGGCAGCCGCAGCTTCATCGGCTGTCTGCAATCGCGCTAGCTGTCTCATTATTGTTGCAGTCGCTGTGTACCAATCCCCTTAATCGTCAAGCGGACATATCAACTTTCTTTCTAGTAGTGAAGTGACACGCATACTGCTTAATTGTGACTTTTATCACTAATGAAATGCGATTTAGGTATCTATATTTAGCTTAAGGTAAGTGTAGTCCGCATATTTCCTTATTCAGAAAATATGCCCCGACCATGAGATTGAAGGAGGTGAACAAGGGAGAAAATCCTGCGTGTCTTACTGCTAATTCAAAGATATTAGCATGGTCAGAAATCAAGGAGTCACAAATGTTCGGCAAATTTGCCCGTTTAGTTGCTGCCGTTATGTCGGCAGTATTTGCGTTTAGCCTGTCTACGACGCCTATTCAGGCGCAAGGCAAGGTCCTCGTCGGTCTTTCTTTCTCGGACTTTGAAACGCCGCGCTGGCCACAAGAAAACGTGATCATGACCGATGCCCTCAAGGCTATGGGTTATGATGTCGTTTCGCAGCAGGCTGGTCACGATCCCAAGACCCAGAACGACCAGATCGCCAACATGGTTACTCAGGGCGCCAAGGCGATTATCATCGTCGCTCAGGACGCCGATGCCGCCGCGACAGCAGTTGAAGATGCTGCCAAGGAAGGCGTAGTCGTTATCGCTTACGACCGTCTGATCGCCACGCCTAAGATTGCGGCTTACATTACCTTCGGTCTGACTCAGGTTGGTAACGGGCAGGCTGATGGAGTGCTCAAGGCGCTCGGTATCACCGCCATCGACAGCACTGGCAAGTGGACCAAAGACAATCCCGTCAACCTCGTCAAGCTAGAAGGCGACCCCGGTGACAACAATGCCAAGTTCTTCGAAGCCGGTCAGGATGAAATCCTCAAGCCGTATGTCGATGCAGGTATTGTTAAGGTAGTTGCTCGTCAGAATATCGCCAACTGGGATGAGACCAATGCCGTGACGGCGATGGAAAACATCCTAACCTCGCAGAACAACAAAGTTGATGCGGTTATCGCCGCCAACGACAACTTGGGATTGGGTGCCCTGCAAGCCCTCACAGCGCAGAAGCTGTCCGTGCCGGTCTCCGGTCAGGATGCCACTGCTCCGGGCTGCAACAGCATTGCCAAGGGTCAACTGACCGTCACGATCCTGAAGGACTATCGCGTGATGGCACCGCAGGCAGTCGAGTTGGTCGATGAATTCCTCAATGGCAAGACCGATCCTGATCTGAAATCCTACAAGCTAGCCGACCTGACGGGGAATGCATCCCTGACTGGTGACGTCATGGCGAAGTACCTGCCCGTTACAGAAGTAACCAAAGATAACCTGTATGAGGCAGTCGTCGTGAGTGGCTTCCAGAGCTATGACGACGTTTATCAGGATATTCCTGAAGCAGAGAAACCAGCCCGTCCAGAAGCGACCAAGGCACCGTGACATTAGATTGGTGAATGACGCCTGCTGGCATCCCGGTGGGCAAAACCTACCGGGATGATCATGGCGGATTCATTACGAAGAGGCTTCCTGCAGAACAGCAGCTTGCCTAACGCAGGGAGCCATCTGTCCCAACCAAGGACATACAGTTCATGAGCGACAACACGACTGATATCATTCTTGACATAAGAAACGTCACCAAACGATTCTCCGGCGTGACGGCTCTCAATGACGTATCTTTCCAGATTCGCCGTGGCGAGATACATGGTCTGTGCGGTGAAAACGGCGCAGGCAAATCTACTCTGATGAAGATCCTCTGCGGAGTCTACCCCTCGGGTTCTTACGAAGGCAGCATCTTATACAATGGGCGCGAGTTACGGCTAGAAGGTAGTTCGATCCGGCAAGCGATCAAAGAAGGAATCGCCATTGTATATCAAGAGCTGACGCTGGTCGGTAACATGACCGTGGGCGAGAACATCTTCCTCGGCAAAGAACCAGTAGAAAACGGCGTCATCAACTGGGATAAGTTATATTCAGAGACCCAGAACATTCTAACAACCTATCGTTTGGAGATTCAGCCTCACACATTAATCAAGCAAATGGGTGTTGGTCAACAGCAGATGACGGAAATTGCCAAGGCGCTTTCCGAAAATGCCAAAGTCTTGATTCTAGACGAGCCGACCAGTGCCCTCAGCGAAGCTGAGATCGACAAACTGATGGAAATCCTGACCGTACTCAAAGAACATGGCGTGACCTGCATTTATATCACGCACAAAATCGGTGAGTTCTTCAGGATTGCCGATTCCATCACCGTCATGCGTGATGGCAAGATAGTAACCACCAAGCCAACTAAGGACTTGAAGCTCGAACAACTCGTTAGCCTGATGGTCGGGCGCGAAATGAAGGAGCGCTTCCCCACAGGGAATCGGCAGCCGGGTGAGGTCATTTTCGAAGTAGAAAACCTCCACGCACTGCCACCTGAGAACGCGCAGCGTGAAGTACTCAAGGGCGTTTCTTTCAACCTGCGTAAGGGTGAAATTCTGGGGATCGCCGGACTGATGGGGTCAGGGCGCACCGAACTGGTGATGACCCTATTTGGCGAGTACGGCAAGATCACTCAGGGCACGATCAAGCTAGAGGGACGATCATTAACGATCCGTAACTCCCGTCAGGCGATGCTGCAAGGACTCGGACTGGTGCCAGAAGATCGAAAACGGCACGGTCTGATCCTGATCCAAACCATTCTCAAGAATATTTCGTTGGCGAACCTCGATCAATTCTCTTCGTGGATGCGGATCGACGCCGACGCGGAACTCGATGCCAGTACCAATTTCGCCAAGAGTCTCTCCATTAAGACGCCAACGCTTCAGGCTAAAGTTGACTCTCTCTCCGGCGGTAACCAGCAAAAAGTGGTCATCTCCAAATGGCTGATGTCTAAGCCCAAAGTACTGATTATGGATGACCCGACGCGCGGCATCGACGTTGGTGCCAAGTACGAGATCTACAAATTGATGAATGACTTAGCAGAGCAGGGTATCTCCATCATCATGATCTCCAGTGAACTAGAAGAAATACTGGGCATGAGTGACCGGATTATGGTGATGTGCGAAGGTCATTCGGCAGGCATACTCGACATCGCTGACGCCACCGAAGAAAAAATCATGGCGCTGGCTACTGGCATTGCAGCAAGCGCCAACGCTAACGCTGCCACCAGTAAGACTGTGCCTAGCATCGCTTAGTCTACCGATTTTCGATAAGGTTGTTCCTATGACCTCGATAACAACATCTGCTCCCACCGAGACGCCCAGCTTAATCAGGCGTCTGGGTGCCAATCTCCAAACCTACGGACTGATTGGTGCCGTCATCCTCATCTGGCTGTTCTTTGCCGTCCTGACCAATGGGACTTTTCTGGGTGCCCGTAACATTTCCTTCCTGTTCCGGCAGATGAGCGTAACAGCCATCATGTCAGTCGGCATGGTTCTGGTCATCGTGACGGGTAACATTGACCTGTCTGTTGGGCGACTGGCTGGTTTCGTCTCTGTGATTGTAGCGATGTGCCAGATGCAGCTATGGCCCAAGCTCATTCCACAGCTATTCCCCGGACAGGATCCGGTGAACTTTGTAGTCTGGACGACCCTGCTGTCCGTGCTGATAGGGTTAGTCGTAGGGACTTTATTTGGTATTTATCAGGGATACGTCATTGCCCAACTGCGAGTTCCCGCGTTTATCGTCACTCTCGGCGGTTTGTGGGCACTGCAAGGCGCAATCCTGATCGTCACGGGAGGACAGACCATCTCCGCCAAGCAGGAGGTGTTCCTGAGCATTGCCAATGGCTACTTACCGACATGGGCAGGAACCTTACTTGCGGCAACGGTAACTGTCTTCCTCTTCGTCAGTATGGTACTCAGCCGCCGCAGAAAATTGAAGTACGGCTTTGCGCTGCCTGCCATGTATCTAGATGTGCTCAAGACCGGGATTTTTGCGGCGGCATTTATCCTCTACGTGTACGTGGTCAATCAGTATAATGGCGTGCAGTCACCTGTGCTGATCCTCGCTATCGTGGCGATAGTGGTCAACTACGTTTCCAATAATACCCGTTTTGGTCGTTATGCCTATGCCATCGGCGGCAACCGCGAGGCGGCAAGGCTCTCCGGCGTCAATATCCGCAACAACCTATTTGCACTCTTCGTCCTGATGGGTTTCCTGTGCGGTGTAGCCGGAGTCGTGCTGGCATCCTATGTAGGCGGTGGCACTCCTGCTGCCGGAACAGGTATGGAACTTGATGTCATCGCTGCTTGTATTCTGGGTGGAGCTTCGACCCTCGGTGGCGAAGGCACGATCCTCGGCGCGATGATCGGTGCTCTGATCATGGCTACCCTTACCAATGGTCTTCAGTTGATGAATATCCCCAATGAGTGGCAGTACGTGATCAAGGCTGGCGTCCTGATTCTGGCGGTATATACCGACGTTCGACTACGGAGAAATCGCTAAGTTCGCTTGTCGCTGCGCGATCCTTTGCGCGCAGTAAAAGTTACATTGAAAGAAACCCGCACCACGATGGCGCGGGTTTTTTGTTGGTACTGTATTGGTTTTGTCGTTGTGTGGTGTCAATCATTGATAATTCAGTATGTGAGCATTTGATTAAGCGTGTATAGTGTTTTAAGTAGTCTTTCTGATTGTATTTACCACAAAAGGACTATCATAAAGCAAAGGACATTCAACTCAACACAGGGAGGATGTGATTACATGCGAAAATTGCTGAGTTTACTAGTGTTCACGCTATTACTCGCGGCTGCGCCCGCGTTTGCACAAGGATCAACAGGACTGGAACGGATCAGCTTCGCGGCGGGTGCGACCAGCGCTTCGGTCAGCGGGCAGGTCACAGGGACAGTAGGCAAAGGCTACGCGCTGTACGCCTTCGCTGGTCAGCAGATGGACATCAACATCAACAACGCCACACTAACCGTCGTTTCACCATCGGGATCGCCGCTGGTACGCGGCACGGTGACGGCTGATCCGGTTCGCAGCTTCAGCACGGTGTTACCCGAAACGGGCGACTATCTGATCTACATCACAGCTCCGGCTGGCTCTGGCGCACTTAATTACACCATGAACGTGTCCATCGTCAGCGGTGGCGGTGGTGGCAGCGCACCAACAGCCGAGCGCATCCGCTTCGTGCCCGGCGGAACTGGCGCGGTAGTGACAGGCTACGTTGCGGGCGGCAACCAGAACAGCTATCTGCTCTACGCCTTCGCTGGTCAAACCATGACGTTGACTCTTGATAACGGCACCCTGACTGTCGTCTCGCCATCGGGATCGCCGTTGGTGCGCGGCACAGTGACGGCGGAGCCAATTCGCAGCTTTAACATGGTCTTACCGGAGACAGGCGATTACACCATTCAGGTGTCCGTGCCTGCCAGCTCTCCGGCGATAGGGTACACCTTAGCCGCTTCCGTCACGGGCAGTATTAGCGGCGGCAGCAGCACCCCTGAACGGATCACCTTTGCGGCGGGTGGCACTAGCGCCACGATTACCGGACAGGTCAGCGGCACGGTACGCAAAAGCTATGTGCTTGGCGCATTCGCCGGACAGTCGATGACGGTCAATGTGACCAACGCCTTCATGACCGTCGTCTCGCCAGTTGGTGATCCAATGGCGCGGGCGCAGAATAACGCCCAATCCCTGACCCAGACGCTCAACGATTCTGGTGACTACAGCATCGAGATCTCGGTACCACCGGGCACAGGCACAGTCAACTACACGCTGTATGTGTCGATTGTGGGCACGCCGTACCGCGTCGGATCAGCCGAACGGATCAGCTTCGCGGCGGGGGCGACCAGCGCACGAGTCTACGGCGCGGTATCAGGCACGATCCAGAATAGCTTTGTGCTCTACGCCTTCGCTGGCCAGACCATGACGCTGGCGCTCAGTGATGCTAATCTGACGGTCGTTTCGCCTTCCGGTACGCCGCTGCTGCGTGGCGTCACCAACGGCGAACCGTCAACCAGTTTCGTGCTCACGGAAACCGGTGATTATCAGTTGTATATCACAGTACCTGCTGGTTCGGGTGTGGTCAGCTACGCGCTGGATATTACGATCACTAGCTAATCGGTGTAGTTCGCGAGTCCGCTGACGACCATGTTGGCGGACTCGTTGATTTTCCGCCTGCCCTCGCTCACTCTCCGATCTGCGTCTAGAATATGCCCATCTTTACGACTGATCCTGTGGAGGTGAGGCTTGAACGCGCCTGCGAATCCTGTCCCCAACGCTTACGCGGCTCTGACGCGCCTGCCTCTGTTCGCCAAGTTGCCACCGAATCTGCTTTCCGCGCTGGGTGCAGCAGCGCAGATCACGCGGGTAATGCCGGGCACGCGCCTGTTTCAGCAGGGACAGGTGCCCGCTGGTTTGTATCTGCTGCTCAGTGGCAGCGCACAGGAGTTGATGCGCGGACCGGATGGCATCGAGCGCAGCGTCAGCGATATTCATACTGGCACGTACATCGCGGAAGCGGCGCTGTTTTTCAACGAGGCATCACCAACTACGGTACTGGTGGTCAAGCCGAGCGACGTACTGCTGATCCCGCGCCTCGCCTTCGATCAAACCCTCGACGCCTTCCCGCAAATTCGTACCATGCTCAATCCAGCGCCGGACATCGCGCAGCGGTTGGCGCAGCAGCGCAATCAGGGAGCACGCAGCGATGAACATGTGCTCCTGTTCACGCGCCGACACTGGTGGGTGATCGTGGGACGGTTGGCGCGGGCGCTGCTGCTGGTGCTCCTCTTGTTTGTGTTGGCAGGATTGACGAGTCGCGCTAATCTGCTCTCGCCCGCCCTGCCGCTGCTGCTAGTTGGCATCGCGCTGACCTTTCCGGTGATCTACGGCATTTACGTGGTGCTGGAATGGAGCAACGACACCTATACAGTCACCGATCAGCGGGTGATCCACGACGAGCGCAATCTGCTGACCTTCACGCAGCGGCGCGAACAGGCACTGCTGACCAACGTGCAGAATATCAACGTGCGCCGCAGCGGATTCATCTCCGAGGCGCTGAATTTTGGTGATCTGATCGTCAGTACGGCGGGCGTGCCGCAGCCAGTGGTGCTAGATCGGCTGAGTAATCCCTACAATGTGCAGGAGTTGATCTTCGACTCGCTGCGGAAACAGGGCTTGACCGCCAGCGTCGATCCGATCCCCGTGCCGATCCCCGGTGGCAACACTAGCTTGCTAGGCGGCATCTTCCGCGTGCTAATCCCCAAGATTCGCGTCGTGGAGGGAGATCGCATCACCTATCGGCGGCACTGGATCGTGCTGCTGCGCAACATCCTCGCGCCCTCATTTTTCTATCTGCTGCTGCTGATCCTGCTGAGTGTCTATTTCTCCGGTAGACTGCCGATGCTAAACGCGCTGCCCGGCTCGCTGATCGTGATGGGCGCGCTGATCTGGCTGGCGATCAACACCTTCTGGTGGTACTGGCAGTTCGCCGATTGGCGCGACGATCTGTTCATCGTGGATAGTATGTCGGTGATCGATGTGAAGCGGCGTCCGCTTTGGTTACAGGAAGTGCGGATTCAGGCGGGCTTGGGGCAGGTGCAGAACGTCACCAGCCGCATCAAGGGGATCGTGGATCGCTTGTACAACAAGGGCGACGTGATCATCCAGACCGCCGCCGAGCAAGGCACGATGGTCTTTGAGGACATTACCGATCCGGGTCGCACGGCGGAAGAAGTGCTCCAGCGCGTGCAGCGTTATCAGGAGCAGATGCGGAGATCGGGGCGGTAGTTCCTGTGCAAGTGAGCAGTAGTGATGAACGTTTCCACTTTTGCTGAGTTGCAACCCGAATTTCTACAGCGCGTGAGCAGCGCGGTTTACGCCTGCCTCTCCACGATTGACACCAAAGATCGTCCCCGTTCGCGCATCATACATCCGATCTGGGAAGGCGCGAACTCATGGATCGTCTCGTATCCGGCAACGCCCAAGAGCAAGCACATCGCCCGCAATCCTCATGTTTCGCTGGCGTACATCAACGACATCAACAAGCCTGTTTACGCCGAATGGACCGCTGAATGGAAACATGAGCGTGAGGAAAAACGGCGCGTCTGGGAGGTGATCAAAGTCACGCCGCCGCCGATGGGCTACGATCCTGAGCCACACTTCCGCACTGTCGATCACATCCATTTCGGACTGCTGAAACTCACGCCGTGGCGAATCGAACTTTACAGGCTAAACGGCGAATCGATCATCTGGCAGCCGTGAGGCAAGCCGATACGGTAAATCGGAGTACTTCTACTGAGGGCGATACTTTTGCGACGGCTAGACATAAATGTTATTCTACATTATCCATTAATGGACATGTACAGAACTCAAGATGCGACTTCTCCGCTGGTCACTAATCATGGTAGTCGCCCTAGTTGCTGCAACTAGCGGTACGCTGCTGATCGGGCGGGCGCAAGCGTATCAAAATCGGCTTCAGCAGTTGGGACTCGGTGTGTGCGACGGTGATCCATGCTTTATGGGCATGGTTGCCGGGGAGACAGATTGGGCAGCATCTAGTCAACTGACGGCGCGCTTTCAGACTTATTTACACGGCACGAATGCCATCGGCATGAATTTGGGCGCAAATGTTGACGAACTACGACTAGTTCTTTATCGGCGCTATCGGACTGCAAAGACCGCTACAGAGGCGAACCCTCCTGCTGATCCCTTCGTTTCCGGTGTGATTGATACTTATGAGTTGACCTTTCAGAACTTGACCTCAAGGATGACCTCGTCATCGGCAGCATTATCAGAATTCTCAGTAAACGACATTATTCTTCTCTTTGGCAATCCCTGTGGAGTAGCGGTCATAAAGCAAAGTTACGCATTTACCCTGATATATCCCACTTTTGAATTCACCTTGGTCAATCCATCAGGGTCCCTTTACGCCAACTCGTTTCTTCAATCTTTCATCTCCAAACCTGACTATAAACGCTGCCAGTCTCCCCTCCTTTTGCGCTGGAAGGGGTTTACGACGATTAAACATTATCTAGCCACAGCACGCTGAGTAAATCGTTATGCGGTATTTTCATGCTGCCTGCTGGATGGTGCTATCATTGGACTTTGTGAGTCAACCAAAAATTAATCTCGGAATTCATCATCCATGACATCAGCCCCTCAACCCTCTCCGCAGCGGCATGAACGCACGCAGCGGATTATGATCACGCTGTTCACCTGTCAGGCGATCACTTCAGCAGCATTTGTAGTTAACAGCACCGTCAACCCCATCGTTGGCAAGCAGCTTAGTGGGCAAACTACGCTTGCCGGACTGCCCGCTACACTGCTGCTGATCGGCGCGGCGTATGCGGCATTCCTCGCAGGTCGGATTGTGCCCCGACTCGGTTGGCGGCGCGGACTGCTAATCGGGCAAACGGTAGGTATGACGGGCATGATCGTGGGTGGTACAGCGGTGGCGACTCATTCATTTGGGCTGTTCCTGCTCGGTTCCGCGATGATCGGCATGGCACGCGGCTTCCTCGATCTCAGCCGCTACGCCGGAGCAGATGCCAACCCGCCATCACGCCGCGCTGCTGCGATCAGCGCCGTAGTCTGGGCAGGTACGATTGGCGGTATCACTGGACCCAAACTCGCCGCGCCGCTGGGCGATCTGGTCAGCCGCCTTGGACTCGATCCGCTAACCGGACCGATGATCGGTGGCTTGATCTTGTTCACTGCTGCCGCTGTGATCTTGTGGCTGTTCCTACGCCCCGATCCGCAGGTGATCGCCCGCACCTACGCCACCGCCAGCGAGACGGCAACGACGACTACCGCCGAAGCTGGTCGCAGCGTAGCCGATGTGCTGCGGCAGCCATTAGCGCAGGTAGCAGTGGCGGCGCTGGTCATCGGGCAAGCGGTGATGGTGCTGGTGATGGGTGTCACCTCGCTGTACATGGTCGATCACAACCACACGCTGGAGGATGCTGGCTGGGTGATCAGCTTGCATGTGGCGGGTATGTATGCCCTGTCGCCGCTGTCCGGCTATCTGGCGGGTCGGATCGGGCGGCTGCGGACGATCCTGCTCGGCGCAATCGTGCTGATGGCGGGTGCGCTGCTTGCCCCCACTTCTCTGGTGACCGAGCATATGTCGCTGGCGTTGTTTCTGGTCGGCTTGGGCTGGAATTTGTGTTACATCGGCGGATCGTCGCTGCTGGCGGATTGCGCCGCCCCGAATGAACGTCCGCGCGTGCAGGGCGTCAGCGATCTGCTGGTCAATCTGACCTCTGCCAGCAGCAGTCTCAGCGGTGGATTTATACTAGCGGCGTTCGGCTACGGTTCTCTGTGCTTGATCGGGGCGATCATGGCGCTGCTGCCGTTGACATTAGCGGGCTGGCGGCAGTTCCGTCCGGTGGCGACAGCGACGGGGTGAACAGTGAAGGCGGAAAATAATACCAGAGGGTAGGTTTGGAAACTCATAGGCATCAAGCTAAGGTACTGAGGCGAAAAAAAGTGAGGCGAAGGCAGCCCATTAAAACCCATTTTTTAAATGGGAAAAATGGGCAAAAAATGGGTTATGGTAGGCAATTATTGGAAGTCCGTTGGTAAGCCACAAACAATTGGCGTTTGTAGCGTCATGCTGCTGTTCGGCTAAACAACGGCTACACCATCAGAGCAGGAAAAGACGGCTGAAGCCGCCTCCCGTGTGCTAATGCCCGCCGACGGCAGGGATAACAACTCCACGCCAGTTAGCGGAAGCCGACTTTAGTCGGCTAGCGGTATGCCCCTGTAGCCGGGCGCTTTGGCCTCGGTGTTCGGAGGAAACTCCGACCCTCGCCTAACGCCTTCATAATGCCTGGGGTTTCAACCACCAGCTTCGTGGAAACTTTCCTTCTTTGGATGTTTCCAATCGCTACCTTGATCTCCACCACCACGCCATCTTCCGCCCAGTTGTAGAGGCTTCGGCATTCGCGGTTTGATCAAAAATGCAGCCGTAGGTGACGCAGCAGAACCGAGCGCGTTGCTCCACAAAATCTGGTAGCCGTTGCGCCAAGGAAGCCATGAATACCTGATTGAAAAATCCCGGTACGGCCCTGCGTAGATGCTCGCGGGCGAGGGCATGTACAGATTCGGTTGCCTGCGTAAGCCGTGCCATCATTCGATTGCCTAATTACACCCCTGGCGGCATGGTCGGATATCACACTGATGCCCCGTGCTTACCGCCCGCCTCCCCACTTCAGTTGATCGTTCTCGGAGCCGCTGCTGCGTGATGTACAGCCACGATGCGCTTGTTGAAATCGACGGGCAGCAGCAGCATCATCCTTACTGGGAATCAGCGTTTGACCGGATTCACGTAATTCAAGCTAATCCACGGGATTCGCCTCTTGGATATACCAATAGGGGATACCATGCTCCACGCGATGCCGCCGAGCGTGTCTCCAGTGGACGGTGTGGGTCGTCGGCGGCTCGTGATAGATGCGGACGGTGCTGCTGTTATTGCGCGCTGTCGCCAGCGCTTGCACCTGCTGCTGCTTCATCCACTTTCACGCTGCGCCCACTATAAGCTGTGCATTCATCTGCGTCGGAATGTTGGCTGAGTGCATTGCCGTAACAGGCTGACGCCCGTCGCCGTGTTCTGGGTGGTCAGCCATGCGCCCCATTGTTCAATATGACTCCCGCCTGCTGCCCTGATCGCGCCGTAAGCGTTGATCGGCGGTGGCGACGCCAACGGTAAGCGGAGAGCGATCCACAGTAACGGCGCGGCGTCCAGCACTTCTGGCTGCGTGGTTTGCATCGCAGATCAGGCAGCCCATCGGCAAATTCAGCGGCACCGGCGCCCGGCAGTGCAGCGGCGAGCGTTGACATCCAGTACACGTCCGCTGGCGGAAGCAGGGATCAGCGCTCCGTTAACCATGCGGATCGTGGCGTTCTGTGCAGGCAAATTGACATGCTCTGTGATCTTGTTCCAGCGCGTCGATCAAGGCGACCTGATCCACATTGATCTGAGGACGACCGTGCGTAGAAACGCCGGTTGACCACTGATCCTTCGCCGCGTCCCGGCGTACGGACGGCTTTCTCGCACTGGCGTTGGCATCAAGTGCGATGCCCGAGATCGCTCATGTTCACCTGCCAATTGCGATCACCATCCCGCAGCGTGATCTGCGCTGACGGCGCTGCCTGCGCAGCTTCCGCGCTGGTCATGCCGCCGCAGCGCACACCCAACATGCTGACCGCCAAGGGCAAGATCCGCCTGAGCGCGAGGAAAATCATCGGAATCACGCCAAACAACACAGCGGTGAGCACAAAGCCAGCGAGCAGCGCGCCGCGCTGACCATCAACCAGAAGGGTAAGCCACCGATCGCGAGGGCGTCGCGCAGGCATGATCATCTGCTGCGTATCCATACTGCGGGTATTGCCCTGCGGATAAGGTGCTCGCTGTTGTGGATAAACCACCTGCTGCGTGCGCTTTTGCACGTAGCGGACAGGTTGTGATTGCCCGGTTGTGGCTGTTGCCTTTGGTTGGCGTCGCATAGTTCTCGTCGATTCTGCCTAGAAAGTCGTTACAGTATAAAACACCGTCCGTAACATGGAAGTAAAGGTACCAGAATTGCATAATGTCGTAAATGAATGAAGATCGGTCCAGATTGCACCGAATTTTCGTCGGTTTCCGTTCAGATTGTCCCCCACTTTTTCTATATTACTCTAAGAATGGAGGCATAACGTGGTGAAGATTATTTAGCAAACTTAGATCAGCTAGAGTGATCCTGCGTGAAATTCAGCGCGAATAGGTCCGGGCGCAGAACTCGCCCGCCGGATCTCGCTTTCACCCGCAGCCGTTAGCACGGATCAAAGCGGCTGTACGAACTCGGTTACATCGCAAAGGTGGTGGCGCTGCTGGATCGGGAGAAAGTTGGCTGGCTTGCTGGCGCATCGTCGGCGTGACACTGGAACATCACCGATCCAGCAATTTGGGAACTTCCACCAGCGCGATCCAGCAAATGCCGGAAGTGTTGGAGTGCTACTCAGTCACCGGCGAATTCGACTATCTATTGAAGGTAGTCGCACGTAACCGTAAAGAATTAGAGCGTTTCTTATTGGAAAAACTTACGCACATTCCCGATGTCGCCCGCATGACTACCAGCATCGTCTTGAGCGAGGTCAAAAACACGACGGAGCTGGCGGTGGAGTTGGAATAGCAACCCTCACCCCAACCCCTCTCCCGCAAGCGGGAGAAGGGCTAATTCCTACTCCCCCTCTAACCGCTTGCGGGAGAGGGGGCTGGGGGTGAGGGTAGTCATCAACATGGTATGTAAAGTGGGGAACCTAGCATGAACGAAATCGACTTTTTACCAATCAAAGCTATTGATCACCTTGAATTTTACGTCGGCAACGCCAAGCAAGCAGCCTATTTCTACAAGCACGGCATGGGCTTCGCCAACGTCATTTGGATTAGAGACGGGCAATCTCGTGAAACTGCCTCCTACGTCATGGAGCAGGGACGGATTACTTCGTGTGACCCACCGCTAGGACCGGATCAGCGGATCGCGCGGCAAGTACATCTGCTGATGGCGTTGGCGTGGTGGCGCTAAAAGTCCCCGATGCCAGATCCGCCACCACAGGACGATCAAGCGCGGCACGGCGGGCGCAATCAAGCCGGCAAATGGCGGATGAATAGCAGCGTGCTGCGCTATTACTGTTCAGGCTTACGGCGACACGCTGATCAGTTCGTGGATCGCAGTGGTTATCGCGGCGTATTTGCGCGGTTATCGGCAAGTGGAAGGTGCGCCGCAGTCGATGAACAGCAAACCCGTAGTTATCGCGGCGTTGGCTTGGCTGCGGTCGATCACATGGTCGGCAATGTAGAACTCGGCGCGATGAATCGCTGGGTCAAGTTCTTCGCTGAGACGATGGGCTTCACCCAACTGATCCGCTGATGATCAGGATATTTCCACCGAATACTCCGCGCTGATGTGCGTGATGGGGATGCGCAGACAGGTCAAGTTCCCGATCAATGAGCCAGCCGAAGGCAGAAGCGTTCTGGGTGTCAGGAACTCCTCGATTTCTATTACGGTCCCCGGCATCCAACTTACATGCCTCTCGACGGGTGACGTCGTCAGACCGTGACCGCGCTTTGCAAAACAGCGGCATCAGGCTGCGCGTGCCGCCAGCATGAAACGCTGCAAGATCGCGTCAGCGAGATCGATGAGCAATCGAGGACTTGGCGCGGCTCGGTGTGCTGGTTGACCGCGACGAGGAGAAGGCTATCTGCTGCAAATCTTCAGCGAGCCCGTTGGATCGCCCACCGTGTTCTGCAGTGATCGAGCGACACGGATCGCGCGGCTTCGGCGGGCAGGCGCTGTTCGAGGGCGATTAATGAGCGAGCAGGAATTGCGCGGCAATCTCTGTAAAAATAGCAGTAACGAGTGACGAGAGCGAAATGTGAGCGTCACAAGTAACTGAAGTTCAAAACCCCCCAGCTACAACACTCTGGAAACCCTCTAAAAGAGGGTTAGCACCGAGAGCAACCCACTTCAGTGGGTTACCACACAGAGGATTTGTAGCCAAGAGGTTTCAACCTCTCTCTCTCTCTGATTGTGGCAGTGGATGCTGCAATTTGGACTAAGCGTAATTACTGTTACTGGAGAATTTGGCGATGTACTACCTAAACTCAAGCGTATCCACTTTAAGCAACATACGCAGTTTTCGCAAAGCAGATGGATCACTTTGCATCACGAAGAGTGATCGGGCGTTAATGGCTTTGGCATCAGTCGATTCTCTATCATTTTTGCATCCATAAACATGAATTCGCAATATGGAAGTACTGTGCAAAAGTGGAGTATTTGAGAAACCGGACCGCTGCGCCATCGGCTTTCTGGCAGCACAAACGCGAAGGCGGTGATCGATCGACAACCGTGCGCCGATGCTGGGCAATCATGATGGTGCTGTACGCCGCACTTTGATGCGCCATGAACTATTACTACAAGCACGGGCAAGGCGGCGGCGCGATCTTCATCTGAGTACGGGCGTGCTGGAATCGCAGTTCAGTGATCTGCGTTACCGCGCTGGCGACTATCTGGTGATCCCCGCTGGCGTGATCTGCGGCGCTTCGTGCCTGATGAGAATGTGCCGCAGCGGGCGCGCAACGTCGAATCAACTTCGGGCATATCCACCGCCCAAGCGTTACCTCAACAATTACGGGCAATTTCTGGGGAACATTCGCCCTACTGCGAACGCGATATTCTGTGCCGGATCAGCTTGATTACGCACGACGAGACGGGTGGCGTTCTACTTACATGTCAAATCGCGCGGACGAATCACCCCGCTACCAGTACGATCACCATCCGCTGGATGTGGTCGGTTAGAGGATGGGCATCACCACCTTCGCCTTCAACATTGAGGACTTCGAGCCGATCACGGGGCGCGTGCATCAGCCGCCACCTGTGCATCAGACCTTTGATGGTCCAGGCTTCGTTCTCTGCTCGTTCGTGCCGCGCCCTGTTCGACTATCACCCGCAGGTCGATCCCGCGCCGTACAACCATTCAGCGCGGATTCGATATGAAGTGCTGTACTACGTGGAAGGCAACTTTGCGTAATCGCGCAAGGGCATCGAACGTGCCTCGATCACGGTGCATCCGAACGAAGCATCCCGCCTGGTCCGCATCCGGGCACCTATGAGGGGATCGGTGGCAGACCAGACTGAAGAACTGGCGGTGATGATGCACTTTCGTCGCTGCGTGACCGCGGGCGCGACAGATGGAAGATCAAGTCTCGACCAGTTGGCTGCCGGAAGATCGTGGCTTGCCTCACCTAACCCCTCTCCCCTGCAGAGAGAATAAAACTGATCTTGAAGTCCTTCTCGCGGAAAGGATTTGGGAATGAGGGCTAACCACCAAATAATCACAAGGAAATAGCGATGACCGTCAAATCGTATGACCAACGCTGACGTACAGCAGCGTGAATCACGGAACGTGGTGCGAGTTGTACCTGCCGCCGTCAATGGGATCGCGTGCAGAACATCGCTTTCGAAGTGGATAGCGGGGATGGCGAAGCTGGCTAAGATCGACCGCGCGTGCCAGTAGCGGCGGAGATCAGCGCACAGCGGATCGAGAAACATACGACGGGCTGGACGCTCAGTGACGCGCAGAATGCCTATCTCCGGACGCACGGAATGGTTCGAGCATCTGGCGGAGCGCCGTTCCCCACCCGTCACCAATTGCATTCGCCGCCCGCACGAGATCGAGTTCACGCCGCTGCCTGATCATTCGCGAATCTTTTCCGGCATCGTAAGCTTTTCACCAGATCGGTGAAGAAGATTTTGCGATACGGCAGCAGATGTTCGGTAAACATGCCTAATACTACTGATGAAGCGGCAGCAAATGAGATCATACGCTGTGGTGGTTCACCACGAGTTCGGCGATCCGCGAGGCTGGCGAGATCAAGCTATACGGTGCATTACTCTCCTCATAAAGGAGAACTGAATTTCGCGCTCAACGCTGAGACGCCGCGCTGCCAGTTCATTTATCCGCAGGTGGCACAGACTGAATCAGCGGTACACAGCTATCTCTAGGGGCTGACATTGTCGAGGATGCCGATCAGGTGCGCCGGGATTCTGCGTGACTATGCGCGGATGGAAGGCTTGCCGGACGTGACAAAATAGCCTCACCTGACGCAATAGCTGTGCGGAGGGGAACGAAGGAGCGACGAAGAATCGTTATGACGAGCCGAGATGATTAGGGCGGGCGGGTGTGGGTCCTGCCTCAACTCCCGGCGAATGTCATCATCATCAGCGGGAATAAGTTCGCCATCGTCGTCGGAGAGTTTCGCAGCATATCCTTGGGCTTTCCGTTGCTTCATCGGCTAGCATTCCCTTACGCAGCATTTCCCTCTGGGACACCCGCATCATCAGCCGTTCACGGATCGCTGCTTCGCCTGCGCTGGTTTCAAAAAATAAAGGAAAGCCACGTGGAAGAGCAGCACCGCCGTCAAAGTATGGTGGGCACAAGGGGATGGCGCCATGCACCGGTTTCATACCGCCGCCGTGTGAAGCATAACCCGCGCCGTCAGCCAGATGGTCAGCATCGAGATCGCGTAGAAGATCAGATGCGTGGCGAAGAACAGCACACGATATTGCCACTTGCGACGTGCTACTTGATTGGCGATGTTTTCGCCGGATCCGCGGCGTGTCCTGATCAGACAGTAACCATTGGCAGCGATCAGTCTTATCTGTGAATACGCAAAGCTGATAGCTGAAGTCGCGGCGGAAGTCACTGGTTTTACTTGGGTCTGACTATTTTCGGCTGCGCTGTACCACCGCCTCGATCACAGCGAGGTAACGCTGCGCCACCAGATTCCCACGTCGCGTTGGTGGCGATGAACTGACGGGCGACGCGCGAACCGCCGCAGCATGTCCTGATTGCAGCGCGGCGTTGGTCAACTTATGTCCAGCAGTGTGGACGATTGAATCATCGACAGGGACTTTCCAGACGAATGATCGGGCAGTTCGGCGGCACGGCACATCAGGCAGATCACCAATTTGCACTGCACCTAACGCCCGCAGCGAATCCCCGACATCTCACCTGTGGTGGGCAGCGCAAGTTCACAGCAATATCCACCGCTTAGAATACCTGCTCCAACAGCGGCGTCGGTACTTGATCAGCGTAGTGGACGACATCGCGGATGGCGCGGGATCGCAACGCTCTGGCGGATGCGCTGCCGGATAGGCGTTGTTGGGACCGTCGCGTCCATACGATCGAAAAGCCCGTGCGTTGGGATACTGCTTGAGCAGTTTGGGCGTAACGCCGAGCAGCACATGAACGCGCTTATGCGGGCTGATCTCTCCGAATGCGCCGTCACCAGTTGATCGTGTCGCCAGCCCAGCTTCATTCGCAAATCAGCGCCAGCCAGTCATCCAAGTACCCGCGCCCGTGCATGATGTGGTGAACATCCGCCTGCGGGAAGCGCTGTTTCAGTTGATCCTTACCGTACTGTGTGTGCACGATATGGTTGACTAACTGGATTCAACCACGCGGCGATTATTCATCAGGATGTCTAGCCATGTGTTCAACTCACCACTGATGTATTTTCCCGCTTGCCTGACCATCGCGCCACCGTGCTGTGCTGACCCTCTCATCGCAATTGCCCTTGCTATTGAACCGAGATAAAGAGGTTGTAGGGTAAGTCGAACAGCGCCAGATCGTGCGAGTACGGTGATGCCGGGTTCGCGCAGCAGTTGATCGTGGATCTCGGTGTGGTAGTGGGCGCTGTTGCCCATGTGATAGACGTGTGCGTCGATAGCGCGGGCGTCGCGGCGGTAATCAGTGTACGAGCGCACCCTCGTGCTGGGCAAGCCCTGAAACGAGAGGAGGTATCGGCGGTGAGGATGGTGTAAACCGTGATGTCGATAGATTGAGCGGCGCCTGAATCAGCGCCACGCATAATCGCTGATCGCTGGGCGCAGGCGGCAGCGGAGTCCACATACCGACGCGCAAACGACGCGGCGGGATCGCTTCGGCGGGATGTTCAACCTGTTCATGCCATCGGGCGATGCGACGACAGCAGCAGTATCGGCAAGCTCAGAGCTCCGTCGGCTGTGCTCGTTAAGTGTGGATCGAAAACTGTACTTTCGAGCCAGGTATCACCGGGTATCTGGGTTACGCTTCTCGGTGGATTATGGAAAAGCAGCGCATCGAATGTTAATGCTGGTCGTGTATGCGCGCCGCCAATATGGGAAAATCCTTCGGCGGCGGAAATCGCTGAATCGCAGGATGAGGTTGGCGTTGACAGCACGCCACCTGCTTACTGAACTCAATTGATGGATTGTATTTATTCGATCTTTGAATCAACTTGGAAGTCCAACTCCGATGACTGAACAACGCGAAACGCATCGTGTCGAAGTGGCTGGATGTGCCAATTTCCTCTGTTTCAGGTATGGCTCTGGTGTGCGTATCGCAGTGGTCAACATTCTGGGCGATACGGAATTGACGCAGTACGCTGCCAAGGAACTCGCCAAGCAGCTTGCAGATCGCAACTTGGAAGTGCTGGTGACGCGGCGGAAGCAAAGAGCATCCCGCTGGTTCACGCTCTCTCCACCGTCATGGATTTGCCTTATCTGGTTTGCGCAAGTCGTATAAACCGTATATGGGCGCGGCGCTGGAAGCGGAACGCTTTCGATCACTACTGGCAAGCCACAAACGCTGTACCTCGATGAAAAGACCGTAAGCTGCTGGTGGGCAGGCAGGCGGCGATGTCATCGATGACGTGATCCCAGCACAGGCAGCACCCTCATGGGTATGCGCTTGATCACGAAAGAAAGCTGGCGCGACAGTGGTAGCACAAGCGGCGATCTTCACCGAAAGGGATCGCGCTAAGTGGGCAGATGTGGTGCGCTGGAGGCTTTGCCCAGTTTTCACCGGCCTGGTCTTTGCGCGTGCTTGCTGCATTGCTGTTACCACTACGCACTGCTGCAGCACGCCTTCCACCAGATGATAATGCCTCGCATTTCTTGACTTCTCCACTTTGCTGGATGTATAGTGTTGCCACCATTCCATTAAGGTAACGCATCGTATAACGCAACTCGTAACGCTATGCGTTGGTCACGTTTGATTTTGAATCGTCGCGGAACCCAAACGTTTCCAACGGCGAGGATCACGCGGGCCTTATTGATGATGAATTCCGGGATTGAAATCTTGATCAGCAAGTTGTAGCAGTTTGCTGACGCTCCACACTACCAGCCAGCTCAGCTACGAGCAACACTCAAATCCCTATTCGTCACTCTCCGCCGCATCACCAGTCTCACCGGAAAGCATTTGAAGAGAGCGCCTCGCAATTGGAAGGAACCGCTTCCGTTCGCCACAACCAACAAACTCCTCAGGAACTGCAGGGCGTATCGCCGACATCCTCAATTCCACTTCAGATGGCTGGTGCGCTGGAGATACCGCGCTACATCAAATCGACGCTGGAAATCCTCGAACTATTGATTCTCGATTTTGGAGCAGGTCGGACAGTGGGATTTGCTCCGATGCGCGCCTGACTAACCTGATGAACGCGATCGCCAATCAGCCGGTCCTCGAATCAAGCTGCGCTGGTTCAAGCTGTGGATCCATCATCTCAATTACGGTGGTTTACGCAGCGGTAGGGGCTGGAAGAGGTGCTGCGCGAGACCTATGCGCAGGCGGGCAATCACTCCGACGAAACGGAACTGAAGTTTCTGGCGCTGATTAAAGCTGGAAATTCGCTGGAGACTGAGCGCCAGCGGCGGACAATTGTTGACCTCGATGGAAATCAGGCGCAGGGCAACAAAATGCTGCTCATGCGTGTGCATCATGCTGGCATTCTGCACGGCGAACGCTTCTGGTTTCAGCAGTTATATGAGCAGGCGAAACTGGCGGCCATCTGGCACTGGAAGATTGGGCAACATCCGCCTAAGCAGATTAGTGCGCTGAACTACATGGCGGCAGCGCTTTTTGCTGGGCGATTTGTCTCGGGCAGCAATTACGTGCGCGTGCGCAGCCGCCACGGCGGAACGGTCGGGAGATATGCTGCGCTTGATGCATCTGAAAGCGACGCATGGTAGCTTCCTGTACTCGCGCTAGGGCAGTATTCCCAGCGCCGTATTAGGTTAACCGAAGCTGCCCAGTATTCCGACGCGGCATTAATTTCGGGCGTGATATGTATTGTCGCCCCACAGGTAGTTCGCATATCCTTACAGATGTCTCGAAGCCGAGCATCCTCCTTCTTGCCCTATGTTGTTTCGCAAGTTTGGACTCACGCTATCACGACATTCTAAATTCTTTGCTAGCGTTAACGAAATGCTGCGATCTGTGGTTAGGGTCGAGGACGCCACTGCTAAGGTACGCGCTGTTGACAAGACGACATCCTGCCACTGTGCGCAGCACATCCCGAAATTGTCACGCCGCAGCATCGGTCAATGATCGCTGATTTGCAGGCACGCTTCCGGCTAACCTGAAAAGCGAATCTAAAACCTGAATGCTGCCGCCGCTGGTTGGCACGCTCCTCTTCTTTGACACATATGTTTGAAACTTGGCTTTAGTGCTGCCAAGCGCATACAATGGCGGTGTTGGAGAGGTGAATACATGCGCCGCAACCTGTTTTTCGTCGATCAGTGCTCTTTGCTATCGCCCTTGCATTCGCGCCTGGAGGAACTAATCCGACCCCGATCCATTCAGGATGCTGGTACGGGCGGAGGTACACCGCTGGCATGGGATAAAGACGAATATCGCGATCTTTCGCGTGGATCGGCAGGTCTTAAATAGTACCGCCATACCGCGTTTCAACCGCTTGCCGCTGTGTACTTTCATACGGTGACGGGCGCGTTGTGTGGACTAACTTCTTACAACCACAAGGCGAAAGTGCTGAAGCATTAGTCGATGATGTTCAATTTCGCAGCTTCCTCGAATTCTGATCCGCGACCTGAAGATCTACCAGAGATACCGACTTCACGCTGGACGGGAACTGCCGCAACCGCCACAATGCAGGCATGGACGGTATGACGCTGTATCTGGCAGGACAGGTACATACCGTTCGCAACTATCGGCTGTGGCCCAACGATGTCTATTCCACAATTCTGGATCGCTGCCGCACACTTAGTGATTCGCCTGTAAGAGTCGAGCCAGATTCTGGTTGGGTGACGGCGTACGAGATCACGGAGGAGAACAACGCGCCCTACGCCGATTGGCCCGATACTGCGCCGTTCAAGATGGCGGACATCGCCAGCACGCAGCAAGCGACGTGGGCGACTGGCGTTGCCTTCAAGCAGCTCTGGCTCACCATCCGCGAGACGGGCGGCAACATCCTCTGGCGCGAGAACGACAAGCTGTACTGGGTCGCTGTTCGCGTGCCCTTAGTCTCCCGCGATGCGCCACCGCCACCTGCCGGCGCAACAGGATCAACGGGTGAGGCGACAGCAACGCCGGGATCGTAGATCAAAGCAAAAAGGGCGAGTTCAACTGGACTCGCCCTTCGTTTTCTGCTGATCGAGGCTCGCTGTTACCGAATTTCGAACGTCCCCGTGATTAGCGATCCCTGAACGCCGAGCAATTCGATCTCCACGTAATAACTACCCGGTAGCAAGCCGTTATAGAAGTCGTAGATCGAGACGTTGTTGATGTGCCCGTTGACGCCATACGTCCATGTCTCGTTACGGGTCAGCCACAGCACACCATTGCGATACCAGCGACGCTGCACCGTCACGCCATCGACGAAGTTGGTCACGTTGGCGAAATCCCAGCGGGCGAAGATCTGCGCCGGACGATTGTAGAAGATCCCCTGCGCCTGACCATCCGCGCTGGTGCTGAAGGTCAGATTGTAGAAGTAGCCTGCTCCGGGCTGCTGCTGCCCGATGCTGAACGCCACCGATGCCTGTACGTCAGGGCGATCCTTGAGATAGATCCGCAGTTGATAATCACCCGACTGCAAGCCATTCTGATAGTCGTACAGCGCCACATGCGTCAGGCGTCCGCTGGATCCCCAGTTGGCGCTCCACGCCTCCTCAACCACGTGGAACAGCACGCCGTAGCGATACCACTCGCGCACCATTAGCGCCCCGATAGGGATATTGGCATAGTCCCAACGCGCACTCACCAGCGGCGTACCAGCGGGAAACTGGAAGGTCGTGGCACCTGCCGCGCTGCTGCTCATGGTCAAATTGCTGAACGCGGGCTGACCGTTCGGGATCGGCTGCGGACCGGGCTGGTAATCAGCGATCACGAAATCGCCTTCCAGAACCGCCGCCGGATATGCCGCTTGTGGCTCGAGGAAGATCACCACGTGCCAGTAACCGGGCGTCAGTCCTTCACTGAAGTCGAAGATCGAAATGCTGTTCAGTCGTCCATTTGCGCCATACGTCCACGGATCGCTGCGGTTGATGAACAATTGACCATTCAGATACCAGTGCCGCGTGACGCGTGCCTCCGGTCCAATGTTGATGTAGTTCCAGCGCGCATAGATCTGCGTCGTACCGCCCGCGAAATAGTTCATCGCTGGACCATCGGGGGTAATGCTGAAGCTCAGATCGGTGAAGTACGAATTGACGTTCATACCACCGAACGCGGTATTGGGATCTTCCGTGCCTGTTGGTCCGCCCTGCATCTTGGCGACATTGAGCGCAGGCGGGTAAGCGAATAGGATCGCCAGCAGCACTAAGATCAGCGCCGCACCGAAATACTGTTGATGATGACGATTGCGATAGCTAGACATCAGTTTCGTTTGCTCCTCAGGTGTTCGTTACATCTACCTGAATAGAAACGATCTTAGGCGCTCTGGTTCCCTGATTTCGGCAAGAACTCGCAAATTCGCTGTAAAAATCGCAGTAAAAATCTATGGCAAGCGAATACCGGACTGTTCAACATCCGGCGGTGCTTGGACAATTCACGAAGCGTAGTTCAATATTCATTCGTAGACATTTGAGGCTAACTTCACCTCTGGATTCCCCTCTCCTAATCTGTACTCGGATTGGAGAGGGGGTGAGGCTAAGCAATTTGGGCTTTTAGCAGGTTTCCAGCGTTTCGTTTTGTAATGGTGGATTTTGTATCCTCCTCGCTGGCATTTTGTTCTTTAGTGCCGGGGGTATGCAAACTCCTACTGCATAAACCGCGCTAAGCTCTCTTTCAGTCCGCCGAGCCGATGGCGACCAAGCCACAGTTTGCGCTGCTGTGCGATCAACCTGTCGAATTCGCTCCGCATCTGTTCCGGGGTGGCGACGGGTTCGCCTAAGAAACTGAGCAGCCGCTTGGCGGAGTAGTTGAGCAGATCAGCGGCTTGACGGAACTCGGCGCGATTCTGCTCGGCATCGTCGTCGCGCAGATCGGCTTGCGCCAGTGGTGCGCTGATCTCCGCGATGCGTCCTATCACTTTACGCAGCGTGGCGGCATCCAACTTAATTTGCGGGAATCGCTCACGCAGGTGGCTGATCTCCGCTTGCAGGCGCGTATGTGGCACTTGCAGCGCGTTGAACAAGACCTGAATGTTGATCTCCGGCGAGGTGATCCGGTAAACGTTACCCAGATCGTAAGCCAGCTTGCCCAGTACACCCGCCCGATCATGGAAGGCGAACAAGTCGAGGGCACGGACGAGATCGAATTCCCCTTTATGGTTCCACGCCTGCGCCGCGCCGTGAGCGAATCCGAGATAACTAGTGACCAGCGGTTGCCAGTAACCTGCATCACCCCAATCAGTGTTCAGGTAGCCTGCCGCTTGGTACTTCATGCCAAGCTGCGCTGCCGTGCGCTGATTACTAATCGCGGCATCGGTGCGACCAGCGATGCTGCGCCATGTATTCGTACCCGGACAGACGTAGAACTCGCTGACTGCCGCCGCGACCATCGCCACATCAGACTCTTTGGGACGATCCGGCTCGTAGTCCCAGATCATCGGGATCAAGTCAGGAGGCAGTTCTTTGATCAAATCGGGATGATGTACGATGATGTCTGCCCAGAACATCATCTGACGGTGCTGCGCTTTGACCAGCCGATATAAGCCAAGCAAATAGTCCAGATAGACTCGCCCACCGCGCTCCTCAACTGCCTGTTTGCTCCTGCCTTTACCCAACTCCCACGGTTCGTCACCCCCCGCGTTGAAGTAGTGGCTGGTGAAGTGAGGCAGCAGTTCGCGGTACAGCGATCCGACAAATTCCAGCGAACGCGGATCGAGTGGATTGAGCGTCGAAGCGGGCATAGTGAAGGAATTTGCCCCCTCACGCCATGGGAATCCGTCCGGCGATTCTGAAAGATCGCGGTAACGATCAAATTTGAGCCAGCGCTCCATATGTCCTAGGCTGTTCTGGTTAGGCACCAGATCGATGTGGCGCTGCCGACAGTAAGCATCTAGCTCCAGAATTTCCTGACCCGTGAAGGGCGAAGCATCTTCCCACACCTCGTGATGATCCTGATAGGCGAAAGTGTGCTCCATATACAGTTGAAACTGATTGACCTTCCAGCTTGCCAGCATATCGATCAGTTTGTACAGCGTATCCATACGCGGCACCCGATCCCGACTGACATCGAGCATCACGCCGCGCTGGGCGAAGTCGGGATAGTCCTCGATCATCAACGCGGGCAGGCTGCGATCTTCGCCAAGCTGCGCCAGCATCTGCTTGAGCGTACACACGCCATAATAGACACCCGCCGCGTCATGCCCTAGTATGGTGATCTCGCCGTCGGCGGCTGACAGGGTATAGCTCTGAGCGCGTTCAATCGCGTCGTCCAGCTTCAGGCGCACACCAACATTGCGCTCAGCATAAGCCACGATTGCCCACCGTAAACCGATTTCACGCAGCGCCGATTGAATCTGTTGTGCCTCAAATAACAGACGTGGATCCGCCACAATCACCGCGTCCAATGGCAATATCATCGTCCCCGGCAGGGCGATCACGCGGCGAGGCGGGGGTAATAACGTTAACTCCATAAGTCGCTCATCTCCCAAATATACTGACGCGCTGGCAGGCAACAGCATCCACAACAACAGTATAGCAGCGTCATAGGGGATCAGCACTAGGGCAATGGCTTGATGATCGCAGCTCTCTCCATGCGATTCAATATCGAACGTTTGGGAGTTTAGGGCAAGTGCGTAGAGTGAACACCGGACACCAAAGCATCCGGCTATAAACACGATGCAACGTAAACGGCGCTAACCCCGACAACCTGTGGAGGGATCATCTCCCGAAACGGATCGCCCTCTCCCGCTTGCGGGATGAGGGCAGGGGGTAAGGGTTTACGCACCGACTACAACCGATAGCGGTGGTGAAATCAGAGGGCGATTCTAGAGCGACTCGGCTGCTTGCTTGAGCAGTTTAGCTAGCAGATCGTAATCGACCTGTTGATCCTTGCGGATTTTGACCGTGCGGCGTTCCTGTACTTCCGACTCCTCGAATAAACCTGCGGGTGGGTTTAACTCGGCAGCGTTGAAAATCGTGAAACTGACCCAACCTTTAGCTGTACCGATCACCGCGGCATACTTGCCGTTCTTCAGATAATGAGGCTTGCTGTATTGCAGGCGTTCCTCAATCCCCGGCACGCTCTGATGCACAATCTCGCGCAGCCGCTTGGCAATTGGTAACTGCCAATCTTGCGTGATCTTATCAATGTACTCGGTCACTTGCTGATTCATAGTGTTATCCTCACGGTATACCCGAAGCTAAAAGGCTTGTCCGGTGTTCGTATGTGCCTCACCGCTGATCGTTACGCTATTAACCTCCAACCGCCATCAAAGCGAAATAGCCGTCGCTAGTGAGATTCGATCTACTCCCCACCCATCTTGGCGACGATACCAGCGATCCGCCGTTCGCGCGTCTCTTGCGCCTTCGCTTCGGTTACTTGGCGCACGAATTCCTTCCGCGCCGAATAAGCTAGCTTGTCGAAGGCTGCCCGCGCGCCCGCTTTCGCCTCCAGCGCCGCCGCCAGATCGTCGGGTACTTCGACGGTGCGCGGTTCTTCATCGAGTTCCAGCGTAACCTCAACCGTATCCCCCGGCGTGATCCCTGCCGCCGCGCGCCGTTCCTGACTTAGCGGCAGCATGAACACGTCGCCGTAAGCCGCCACGGTACTGCGATACGTGAAGCCGTTGATCGTCACCTTGACAGGCGGTTTCTTGCCCTTACCAAACTGCTTGATGATCTCCGGCGGCACGTTGATGCCTGTGGCGTTGATCTCCGCATCTTTCAGGATGGTCGTCGTGAAGGTTGCTTTCATCGATTACTCCTTGATGTCTGTTCGCTGTTCACTCGATGGCGCGGACGTAGCGCTCCGCTGAACGTTTGACCGCGTTCTTCGCGTCAGATTTAACCACCTTCTCCCACCAACCGCTGTACAGCCGATCAAACTCGAACGGTTCCACCGCCGCCACAATGCGTTCGACTGCTTTGCGGTTCAGCGGGATCGTGTTGGGGTAGCTGTACATGAAGGTGACCCACCGCGTGTCCGCCACCACCATGATCGTATCGCCCGTCATCAACACGCCTTTACCTTCCGCGCCGGATGCCCAGTGCAGTACCGTCGAGCCGGGGAAATGCCCGCCACAGCGGATCAGTGTGACGTCGGGCAGCAGTGAGTGCGTCTCCAGATCCCAGTAGACGATCCGCCGATCAGGACGCATCACCCACTCTTTGTTGTCGTGGTGCAGGTAGATCGGCGCATCACCGAAGGCTTCGCTCCATTCGATCATCGAGTCGTAGAAATGCGGATGCGAGATAGCAATTGCCGAAACACCGCCGAGATTGTTCAGCGCCGCCACCGTCATATCATCGATCACCGAGATACAGTCCCACAAGATGTTGCCATTGGGCGACTGGATCAGCAGCGGGCGCTGACCGATGGCGAACGTCGGCGTGGTGGAGATACCGATCAGGTTCGGTTCGACGGCGCGCGTCTCGTTGTGATGGTTCTCCCGCAGTTCGTCAAGCGTCGTCCACTTTTGTCCCGCAGGTGCAATATACTGGCGATCATCTTCGCAGATCAGGCAGTGCGCGGGTGGCGTTTCCGTTTCCGCGTACTGCACTCCACAGGTTTGGCAAATGAAATTCGGCATGAGATTTCTCCTCCACAATGCCAATGGTGCCTAATTTCTAGCTCCTGTGCTGTACACAATAGCTGCATGATAGCAGAGCAATAGGAGCGCATCTTGTATAAAAACGACAGCGACTGGTGCCACCATCGCCTTAGGATTTACTGCCTTTAGTCTTCCAGACGCCGGAATATTTCTGGCGATATTTAAGATCAGTCTCAGTCTCGATCAATCGCAGCGTCAGAGCCTTGATCGCCGATTCGGCTTCATATCTAATCTCTGCTTCAACCTGATGCTTATGTTACTGCGTTGGAAGATTGCCCAATCGCAAGTGTACTCGGTGCCATCTGGACGGTCAAGAACGCCTGTTCTGAGCTGTCTGGTAGCCTGTGCTAGAGCCGATACTTGGCGTTATGAACCAGTAAATTGCGATGAACCTGCGAATTGACGTTTTTGCTATTCCCAATGATACTCTTAACAGTAGGTTTTATGAATTCACGTTCTGAGTAGCGCAGGCTGCAACCGCTTTCCATTAAATTCAAGGGAACGCCTGTTATGATTTGTAGTCGATGCGGATTGCATGTGCCAAGTGGGATGACCATTTGCCCGAATTGCGGCAATTTGCTGATCGACGAATCGACTTACGACGCGCGTCCGTTCAACGGTGATATTTCACCATCTACCACCCCATTTCCGCCGCCGACTCCGCCACAACTCGATCAGACCGAGATCGCCATGACCATCCTCGGTACGGGCGAGACAGTGGTTCTATCGCTGGCGCAGCCCGTCACACTGGGTAGAAGGTTAGCCAATACCTCGTTGTTGGAAGTCTTTGATCTTACTTCATACGGCGGTATTGCCTTAGGAGTATCACGGCGGCACGCGCAGGTATTTTTCGATGAGCATGGCGTCCTATGTATCCGCGATGTGGGCAGCACCAACGGTACGTACATCAACGGCGAACGGCTGGAAGGCGACCAGATCATGCGTTTGATCTCCGGCATGGTGGTGATGTTGGGGCGCTTCAGTATCCACCTTTACTATGTGTGATTAGCTGCAACCCATTTGCGGCTAGTACTGACGACTAAACAAATAATCGTCTGCCACATCAATTCCTGCAGTGAATTTGCCGGAAGTTGCTTGTTCCACAGCAAGAAATGTCGTAAACTATATTGTAGAATTGGTGGCAAATTGCAAGGCTACACGGTGCTGGTTTCCGCCCTAATTGAGGCGTGTAAGAGCGATGAACTGTCCTAATTGCGGTGAACTGCTCCCCAACAATGTTTCCGTCTGCGGTAAGTGCGGCAAAGCGCTGCCAACGGCGCCGCTGTCATCACGCCCCGATCTGCCAGCCGCCGGATCGGCGCCGGGTGCGCCGCTGCAGCTCTTGCGTCCCTCCGAGATCGCGCTGATGATCACGACGGTGGGCGAGACCATCTTCGCCGAAGTTGATCAGTATGTCTTGCTCGGCAGACGCACGCCGGAAACCAATTACGCCATGATCGATCTGACGAGTTACAGCCACTACTCGCAAACGATCTCGCGCCGTCATGCCGCGCTCTACTTCAAAGATGGCACGTTACGGGTGCGCGATCTGCAAAGCCGCAACGGTACGTGGGTCAACGGTACTCGCCTACCCGAAAATGGTTCCAAAGCGCTCATTCCGGGCGACCTGATCAGTGTCGGTGATGTCGATTTCTACGTCTACTACTAGCCATTCACACAAATAAACGAAATCAGCAAAAAATTAGCCCGACTTTCTACTCTTGCTCCATTTTGCGCTAGAGGATGAGCAGAAAAGTACAGGCTAATACGTGCTGCTTACCTACCGGATCGTAGCGTCGCTCCGGCGCGCGTGGTGTTACTGCCGTGTGCCCGCATCGCCGCCTTCAGGTTGTGGCTGTGGCGTTGCTGATGGTAGCCCCGCTTTCGTTCGCCCCCGTGATGCCAGCGAGGCAGCCACGGTAGCGCGGAATCGAGGAGCAGTTACCTCTGCCGCATCTACGCTGGTATCGCCCAGAACGTCGCGCACATAGACTTCGCGGATCAAGATCATGAAGATCGCTGCCAGTGGCACGGCGAGCAGTAAGCCCATAAAGCCGAAGAAAATTCCTGCGATGATCTGCGCCAGCAGGATCAATGCAGGAGGCATATTGACGCCCTGCCCCAACAGCAGTGGGGTGACGATCTGGCTCTGGATGAACTGCAAGATGTAGTAGACCACGATGATCAGCAGGATTTTATCTGGCGTATTGATGATCGCTACCGCCAGAATAGGCACGATGGCTACCAGTGGACCGAAGTTCGGCACGAAGGAGAACACACCCGTGATCGTCCCCAGCGCGGTAGAGAGTGGTACCCCCATCAGCGCCAGCGCGATGCCCGTGCTAACGCCGATCATCAGCATCAGCAGAAGCTGTGCCTTCAGGTACTCCTTGAGTGAGATATACAGCTTCGCCATGATGTCCCGTGCGCGATCGCGGTAGCTCAGAGGGACAAGACGGATCAATCCTTCGGTGTGAACATGCGGTTCGGCGCTGAAGTAGAGCGCCAGAAAGAGCACGATCAAGATGCTCAGGATGCTGGAAAAAACGCTGCCCACGAAGGGGAATATCTGCCCCGGCAGCGCGGCGATGCGTTCCACGAACTGCGTCGAGAACTCCTGCAGCGTGGATTGCAGATTGAAGTTATCCTGATCAATCCACCCTTTGAGGAAGGTAAAGCGGTTCGCTAGATCCTCGGCATTGATCTCATTCTGTAGGCGGGTGATGGCATTAGGAATGGTATCTCGCACCAGCGTGGCAACCTGTTCCAGCAATGGCGGCAGCACTACCGTGATCAACAAGCCGATGAGAGCGATGATCAGGATTATGGTGAGGATCAACGATACAGGGCGGTTGACACCCAACCGCACGAAAAATCGCATTGGCGCGTTGATCAGAATGGCGAAGATCACCGCTGTCAACGTCAGCATGACGATATCGCGGATCAGCCAGACGGCAGCGAAGACGAGCAGCGCGATCAGAGTGATCAGCACCCACCGCGCGATTTGACCATTCGTGGTTTTAACCGTCTCTTGCATATGCTTACTTAACCCTGTGCCTCTACTTAACTTGTCCTACGTGGACTCATGCCTTCTTACCGATCCAGCACGCTTACTCGACTGATGCATCCGCCAACAATACTATTTTACATCAATTGATGTTGCTGCGTTCTTCTATCGATTTGGCTGATAACCTAGAATCAAATTGTTTCGTCTTTTGATGAAACACTCGTATTCTAATTGAGTTACCGTCACAAATGACTAAACGATGATGTCTCTTTCAGATTCCTTTGAGTCGAGCGTGAATGATCCCCGCTACGGGGTGCTGGCAAGAGATATGCTGGCAGCGCTAGCAGCCTTGCGAGAGGGCTTACCGGACACCGTCAGGTTCGAGGTGCAGGGAGCGCTGCTGCGCCTCAGTTACGGCGATCAAGACTGCTGGGTTGGCTGGTTTAAGCCGAACGTGTACAGCCTATTCCGGCTGGCTGGCGAGCAAGTACAGGAAGCGCAGATCATTACGCCGGGAGGTCTGGTTTCGGCGGCGCGAGTATACTTGAAGCTATGAGCACGAACCCTGAACTGCCCGCCCTGACGCCCGACGAACTGACGCTTGATGATCTTCCGTCGTGGATGCGTCCGCGCCAGCGGCACAGCGATTGGGGATTGCTGCTGGTACTCGCCTTTGCCATCGTCAGCGCTATCCCCTTGTTCACGCGGGCAGGGCTGCCGCAGGACAACGAAGCGCTGATGTACGCCTACCGTTCGCTGGAGACGGCGGAAGAAATGCGGGCGGGCGTTCTCTATTCCCGTTGGGCGGCGGATTTCCACTACACTTATGGATCGCCGCTGTTCAATTTCCTCGCGCCACTGCCGCACTATCTGTCAGGACTGCATCAAGCCATCACGGATGTCAATCCACTGGTGAGCGTGCGCGTGATGATGGTGCTATCTCTACTGGCGGCGGGCGTCGGCATGTATTTGTTCGTGCGTGGCAGATGGGGCAGCTTGGCGGGGATTATTGCGGCGGTGATGTATCTGTACAGCCCGCCGTTGGCGCTGACGCTGCCCTACAGCACGGGCGATCTGGCATTACTGCTGGCGCTGGCGCTGCTGCCGCTGACCTTGTGGTCGCTGGATCGTCTGCGCTACGACAATCGCTCTCTGAGTGTCTTGCTGGCTATCGCGATCAGCAGTGCTTACCTGTTGACCGATGCGCGCCTCGTCACGATCAGCGCACCGCTGCTGTTATGGTGCGTAACCACTATAGCAGGTAGTCCCCGTTTGCGCCGTCGTGCCAGCAGCATCCTGATCGCGGCGTTTTTGCTGGCGGCGTTCTTCTGGTTGCCCGCGCTGCTGGAACGTAGCACCATCAACTGGATCAGCGCTACCCCGAACACACTTTCCGGCGCGGTGCCGATCACCGAAGCATTTGCCACCATGCCCGGCTATGAAAAGGCACTGCTAAATCCCGCGCCCAGCCGATCCATCGGTTTGAGTGCATGGCTGCTGACCCTCGGCGGCATCGCGGCAGTACTGGCGTTGCAGAAGCCGCCGGATCGCAGCTCGCTGGCGGTCTTGATGGTACTGGGCTTACTGCTAGTTGGCACCGCGTCGCAGACATTCTCACCGCTGTTTTACGCTCCGCCCACGGTCTTCATGGCGATCCAGCCATATCACGCGCTGCTGATCGCGCTGGTCTGTTTCTGCTTGGTGAGCGCCCAGATCGGACGCTGGTTGCAGCAGGAGGATGATTTGCGCTGGCGCATCGCGGGGACGGTGGGGGCGTGCCTCTTCCCACTGCTGACGGCACTACCAGCCGCCTACCCGCCGCCATGGACAGCTCAAAACCCACCAACGGTGCAGACCATGATCAGCGACGAACTGCCGGGCTATCACAGCGGCACCCTGCGCGATGGCATTCTGCTGCCAGCCAGCATGCAGGAACTGCCCGCTGCGCCGCCGCGTCTATTACAGGATTTGCAGGAGGGCACGTTTACGCGGGTGCTACGTGGATCGCTCTCCGGCGAAACGCGGCTGGATACGGTAGTACAAGGACCGACGCAAAGCCGCTTCACACTGGTTAGCGAACGTGCGGTGACCGTGACCCTCGGACTGTTGAATTGGGCGGGCTGGAATGCCACCTTTGACGGCAGACCACTCGCCACCAGCATCAGTCCCGAAGGATTTTTGCGCCTCAGCCTGCCCGCTGATCGTGGCAACGTGGAAGTCTCGCTCGGTGCTACTGGTGCGCGGGATGCCGCTTGGGCGTTGACCTTCGCGGGCGTGGTAGCCACCATCTTGCTGATCCGCCGTCGTCCGCGCTGGCAGGTCAAACCACTGCGGCTGTCGCTGCGCTCCGAAGATGCGCTGGTGGTGGCAGTAGTACTGATCGCTTGGATCGGGTTGACGGCATGGATTCGCAGTGAGCCAGCGTTGATCAGCACCACGCAAACGCAGCAGCGCATCACCCCGTTCCGGCGCTTCTGGCAAGGCGGCGTCGATCTGCTTGGCTACAACCTCCCCGATGCGACGCTGCGGGCGGGCGGCAGTTTTACCCTGACCGCGTATTGGGGTGCCTCCCGTCCTATCGTGGGTTCATACCAGTCGCAGTTGCTGCTGACCGATGCCGCTGGTCGGATCGTGGCGGCGGCGGCGCATCGTCATCCCGGTGGCATTCCTGCGCTGCGCTGGGTGGTCAATCAATTCGTGCGCGACGAGTTTACGCTGCAACTTCCCACCGCGCTGTCAGCAGGACAATATACGCTGCGCTTGCGGCTGGGGGCGTGCAGCTTGAATCAGCTTCTGCCCTGCGCCGATGATGATCTGGAACTGCTGGACGCTACCGACGAACTAGGGCGCAGCACACACGGCGCGGTGATCCTGCCGCTGACGCTGCAATACGCCTCCACGCCTTAACTCCCCGACACCTCTAGTCCGCCCTCTAGTCACGGCAATAAATTGCCGTGCTGAACGAACGAAGTCCCTACGGGACTCAAGGCACTGGTGGCACTTTCGGCACTGTAGTTCCCTTATCACTCAGCACCCAGCACTCAGCACTCAGCACTAAAAAAGGCAGACACTCGTTCATCCGCATGAGCCGAGTGTCTGCCGCGCGTTGGGGTGATTTTGGCAGGTTGTAAAGGGTCGTGTTTTACATATGCTGCACGAAGCCCTTGAGTAAGTTAGCCATTTCGGCTAGCTGCGATGTTCCGTTGGCGGAAGCGGCGCTGGCGGTCATGGCGACGGTGACATCGATCTTCATGGTCTTACCGGCGCGGTTGACATCCAGTGATACTTTATCGCCGTTCTTGATGCTCTTGAGTGCATCAGAGAGTGCGTATTGAGTTGTAAATGGCTTACCGTTGACACCAGTGATCACATCTAGCAGCTTGATCCCCGCCTTCTGCATGTTTGCGGAGGCGTTCACGATCAGCAGTCCTTCCTTTACGGAGGTGGCATAATCCTTTGCCAGCGTGTCGGTCAGTGGCAGGAACTGGATTTCCAGTTGGGCGCTGCTTTGCAGTTCATCTTGATAGAAGATCGTCGGGTTGGCGCTGATGTCCGAAAGTGCTTCCGCCGTAACCTTGATGTCCTGCTTCTTGCCCATGCGGTCAACAGCTAAGGTCACCTCATCGGTCTTTTTCAGGCTCAGGACATAGGTCGCCAGTGTTTCGGCAGTGTAAGGCTTGCCGTTGAAGGTAGCGATCAGGTCGTCAGCGCGTAGTCCTGCCTTATACAGCGCGGAAGAATCCGCCAGCTTACGAACTTCCCAGTTATCCTGCCCCGCGTGGTAGACGAATACCGTCTCATCCGCGCCATTGATCCACAGCGTATCGACGGGCATATCGCCCAGCGTCACGGAGATTTCCATCGCTTTGCCGTCGCGGGTGATCGACAGCTTCACTGCGTTACCGACCTGTAGGGCAGCGACGCTAGCAGCAATATCCGCCGAGCTGACTTTCTTGCCGTCAATGGCGCTGATCACATCGCCTTTCTTCAGACCCGCTTTGGCGGCGGGGCTGTTCGCCATCACAGCCATGACGGTTGCCGCCGACGTGCTTTTGGAGATCTCCACGCCAATATAGGGATGGGCGGGATGTACATGTCCGGCGGCTAGTGCCACACTAAATCCATTGAACAGCGCAAATACTGATAACAAAGCCAGTGAAAGTCCGGCAACTACAGTAAATAAGCGAGAGTTAGTCACGGTTTTCATAGTCATTCCTCCGAAGTTTCGTGGGCATAAGCCCGACATCCATCAGTGTAGGAGGTGACTTTTGTCTGCTTGTGACGACTATGTGTCAGCTTTGTCATCGGTTGTGACAAAGTACGGAGTGCCTGATTCGAATCGGGGCGAGAATCGCTGCCTGAAGTTGGGCAGGGAATTCAGGGCTGTTTCAGGCGAATTGTTGATGTTTGGTTGGAAAGCTGTCAACGCAAGGGGCAAAATGGTTTGTAAGCTGATCCTTGCTCAGGCAGAGCGATGCTTGAGCGCGAGATGGTTGGCGCTGGCGGCAGGCAAGCGGATGCTAACCGTTGTACCTTTATCCACTTCGCTTTGCAACGTTACCGTTCCGGAGTGGCGTTCGCTGATCGCGTGTACCAGCGCCAGCCCGATGCCACTGCCCGCAATGCCCTGCGCGCCCTGCCCGCGGTAGAGTTCCTTCCAGACCTCTTGCTGCTCCTGCCGCGCGATGCCGAATCCGCTGTCGGCAACTTCCAGCACCACATCACCGCCATCCCGATAGCCGCGAAGTTCCACCGTGTCTTTAGGCAGCGAATACTTGAGCGCGTTGATCAGCAGATTGTGCAGTGCCAGCGAGAGAAGATCGCGGTCACCGATCAGGCTGATGTCGTGCGTAGGCAGCGTCAGCCGGATCACCCGACCCGCCGAGCGCGGATCGTCGTTGATGGTGGCGTAAACATCGTTCAGTAGTTCGGTCAGTGAAATCGGCAGCATCTCCAGCGGATAAGTACCGATGGTCGCCACTTTACGCAGATCGGACACCAGCGCACCGATGCGCACAGTCTGGCTGCTCAGGCTGCCGATGATCTTGCGCTGGTCATCCAGATTATGAGTTTCGCTGAGGTTGGAAAGCCCCGCCCTCAGCGCCATCAGCGGATTCTTTAGTTCGTGGTCGAGGCGGTTAAGAAATTGGCGGTGTTCTTCGGCGGTTTCTTGCTTCGCCCGTTCCATGCTGCGCTGATGCACGCCATCCAGCCAGCGCTGCGAGAGGAAATTGACGGTCAGCAGCAGCGATAGCAGCGCACCACCGAGCAGCACCAGTGTGCTGTCATCCATCCGTAGGTCAAAGGTGCCGTCGGGCATCCGTCCACTGACAATCAGCAAAAAGACGCCGAGCGCCAGAAGCAGCGGAATGATAATGGTTAGCCAGCGTAGAGGTTTCAGCTTCATCGTCGTGCGCTCAAGCTACATTGATTGTGGGAGAATCTACCTCGCTCCGGCGCAGCGCAACAGCTCTCAGCCGTTGACGGGTCAGTCATCAAGTAACCTGAGTTTTGGATAATTTTACCTCACCTCCTGCCCCCTCTCCGTCAACGGTTCAGCGTCCGACAGTTTTAATTATGGTGGTGGTAGTAGGGGATGGTAGGTCAACGATCACCGGACGCTAAAGCATCCGGCTATAAGCACGAAGCACCCTGAAGGGCGCTAAAACGGTCAGCCCTAGAGGTAATCTCCGCTATTTCAGCACGGCGCTTCAGTTCTAAGTCTAGAGCATTCTAGCTACAAGAATCAAAAGTGTCGGACGCTGAACCGTCAACGGAGAGGGGAATGACCATTGTTCAAGGGGTTATGCACCGTTGACGGAGGGGCAGAAAGGATCGCAGCCATCAGGCTCACGTCCTTATCCGAAACTCAGGTTAAGTAACGAGATTAACGGGGGATTTAATGTCTTACATGGATTCGAGAGCAGCGTACTTTTTGAGGAGGTTGGAACCTGAGGAGTACGAATAGAGGTGGATTCAAACCCACCTCTACGATTAGCTGCAACTTTGAGGAACTTAGCGCAGCTTACGCGCGACCCCACTTCTTGTAGGCATCATCGAAGGACATGCCCTTCGCCACATCCTCGCGCATTCCCTGTTCGACTGCTTCCATCTCCTCAACCTTGACCAGCGCTTCCATGGCAATCGCCTGCGGCACGACGATCACGCCGTCGGCTTCCGCCACCAGCCAATCGCCGGGAGTGACGCGCACACGGCTAGTCAGCGTACCGGGCATCCCGATGGAGACGTTGATCGCGTTGATGCGCCAGCGGTTCGAGGATTCGATGGGCGAGGTGCCGCGCGCGCAAACGGTGTAGTCGGGGATTATTTCCAGTCCTAACCAGTCGCGGATGAAGGTATCGACCACGATGCCCTGTGCGCCGCCCTGCTTGAGCGCCCAACTAGTCATCTCGCCGAATTTGCCTGCATACAATTCACCACCGGATTCAACCACCACTACGCAGCCCGGATAGAGCAGCTTGCGCAGCTCCTCGAAGTAGTTACCTACCCAATCGCTGTTCTCCTCGCTGGAGGGGATCGGGGAGGAACTGCCGCGCACCGTGATCACCTGCCCCGCCAGATGCTGATGCGGGAACAGCGGTCTGATGCCCAGATCGAGGCACTGGTTGGGGTAGCCCATGCGATCCAGCGTGTCGTAAATATTGGCGGAACGAATCTTGTCCCAACGTGCTTGTAATTCAACAACGGAAGGTTGATCTGCCATGCCTTTTTGTTCTCTCTTTTCTAAATAGTAATGCGTGATGAGTAACGAGTAGAAAGTAACGAGTGACGAGTAAAAGGCGATTTTCAGCGCTACAGTCGCTGTCTTCACTCATTACTCATCACTGTCCACTCGTTACTCGTTACTTTTCACTTTCTACTTCTTACTTCTTACGCTCTACTGCCCCTTGAAATAGCTGTCGCCATTCCACAGCATTGTCTGGGCAAAGTCATCGTTGAGTTCGACGCCGATGCCGGGACGCTCGGAAACAGTCATGTAGCCATCCTTCACGAAGGGCGCATCACCGATGCAAAGCTCGTTCCACCACGGGATTTCCAGCGCATGGAGTTCCAGCACTAGGAAGTTAGGCACGGATGCCAGCACGTGGCATGCCGCCATCATACCCAGCGGTGAGGAGACGTTATGCGGCGCGATGGGGATGTAGAAGGCGTCCGCCAGATCAGCGATGCGCTTTGCCTCGGCAATACCGCCTGCCTTCGCCAGATCGGGCATGATCACATCGGCGGCTTTGCGGGTGAAGATTTCGAGGAACTCGAAGCGCGTATACTGATTCTCGCCCGTGCAGATCACGGTGCTGCTGGATGCCTTGACCTGCGCCAGCGCGTCGATGTTCTCAGCGGGGACAGGTTCTTCCAGCCACAGCAAGCGCAGCGGTTCGACTGCTTTCGCCAGTGTGATCGCGGAGGGCACATCGAACTGACCGTGACAGTCAATCGCCAGATCGATCTCGAAACCGACGCCCTTGCGGATGCCTTCGATCAGGCGCAGGATGTGTGACATTTCCTTGGCGCCCACCGACCAGTTGTATTCATCCAGCTTGCCGATGCCTGTGTTATCCACGTCGAACTTGACAGCGCTGAAGCCCATGCCCACCACTTCCAGCGCCTTTTCCGCGTAACTCTGGGGGTCTTCCTCATCGCCCGCATGGCAGTCGGCATAGAGGCGGATTTTGTCGCGGAACTTACCGCCGAGCAGTTTATACACAGGCACGTTCAGCGCCTTGCCCATGATGTCGTACAGCGCGTTATCGATCCCCGTCAGGGCAAAGACAAACGGCGCGTTTGTTGAGCCGCCGTAACGCCCGCGACGACGCAGCTTCTCGTAGATCAGGTTGACATTGAAGGGGTCTTCACCGATCAACAGGTCTTTGACGGCGAGGATCGCTTCTTTGGTGGCGAAACCGGTGAATCCCGGTCCGCCGGAATTGCATTCGCCTGTCCCCGTGACCCCCTCATCAGTGTAGATGCGGACGAACGTCCACACACTGCCACCGCTCCACGGCTCCTGGCGTCCGATGACACTAACTTGAACGTCGGTGATCTTCATACTTGTACTTTTTCCATGTAGTGCTAGATCGGTTAATAAAGTGCTTCGGGATCAGCGCACACGCCAATCCCGTGAAAGCCAAACTCTGTTCCAACCATCGCCGGATTTCCGGATTCACAAAGGGTAGGTTTACAAACCTACCCCTACAGGCACAAATGTCATGATGGCGCTGTAGGGGTGGGTTTCTAACCCACCCTCTTAAATATTCTGCACGCCTACCGATCCTTTAGCCCTTGACGCTGCCTGCCGTCAAACCTTCGACCAGATAGCGCTGCGCGTAGATATACACGATCACCACCGGAATTGCCATCAACAGCGAGGCGGACATCAGCTTGCCCCACGGATAGATGTCACCGAACACCAGCAGTTGCAAACCAACTGGCAGAGTCTTAAGGTTTTCGCTGGTGATGAACACGAAGGCGAACAGAAACTCATTCCACGCATTGGTGAAGGCGAACAGTGTGACGGAAAGCAGTGCTGGAGCCGCCAGCGGCAGTGTGATCCGCCAGAAGGAGGTCAAGCGGCTGGCGCCGTCGATCATCGCTGCTTCTTCCAGTTCCACCGGAATAGAGCGGAAGTAGCCCAACATCACCCATGTGGCAAAGGGCATCAGGAACGTCGGATAGGTAAGGATTAGCGCGGCATAGGTATTAATGATCCCCAGTTCGGTGAGGATGCGATACAGCGGGATGAATAACAGCGATCCCGGCAGCAGATAGGTGATCAGCAGCAGCGTAGTCAGCATCCTTGCGCCAAGGAACTTGAGCCGCGCCAGTGCATACGCCGCCAACGCCGCCACCGCGATGGAGATCGCCGTGCTGGTGGTCGCTACGATCACCGTATTGCGGAACCATGTCAGGAAGGGCGTATCTTGGAGCAGGGAACGATGCTGCTCCCACGTCCACGGGTTGGGCCAGTAGATCGAGGTGAACTGCTGGATCTGCAGATCGGTCTTGAACGACGTGATCACAATCCAGTAGAAGGGGAACAACACAAAGATCAGGATTGGCAGCAGCATGATTAAGCGCGACACAACACCGATGTTTTCTCGCTGCGAACGTTTAAGCCGACGCTCACCCGTTCGATCCCGCGGGATCAGCACTGTGAGTACTTTGCTGGTTCTGGCGGCGATCCACTGCATGGGCACGAAGATTATGTCCAGCAGCACACCGATGATATCTCCCAGCCACGCCATAAAGCGATCCATGCGCGATTCTTTGTCGCCGCGATGTTCGTCAGGACGCATAAACCGCGCCAGCACGAAGATCAGCAGCGCCATGATCGGAGCCATGCTGAACGCCGTCGCCACACCGGGACCAAAACGCAAGCCGAGGATCGCTTTTTCGTAGGCGAGGATCGAGAACAAGCGCGTCGCGCCGCCCGGTCCGCCGCCCGTCATCAGATAAACCAAACCGAAGGTATTGAACGTAGTGATGAACGACAGCAGCGTGGTCACCACGATCACGTAGCGCAGTCCCGGCAGCGTGATGTAACGGAAACGCTGCACGGAGTCCGCGCCATCGACCTCCGCTGCTTCGTAATGTTCCTTATCAATCGCTTTGAGTCCGGCGAGCAGAAGAATGGTGTAGAAGGGGATGCCCTTCCAGACGTTTACGGCGATCACGCTCGCCAACGCCAACCCCGGTTCTGCCAACCATGCCACAGGACGGTTAATGACGCCTAATTGCATCAGGATCGGGTTCAAGCCGCCGAAGATCGGATCGTAGATGCTGCGCCACGTCAGCGCGGTCACCACTTCCGGCACGATCCACGGCAGCAGCATCAGTCCGGTCAGCACGCCTCTGAACGGCAGTTTGCTATTCAGCAGCAGGGCAATGATCATGCCCACCACAAACTTGATACCTACCGAGACGAAAGTGAACACAAAAGTGTTTTTGACGGTGACGAGGAAGTCGGTATCTTCCAGCAAACGCGCGTAGTTTGCCAGCCCGACGTATTGTTCGGTTCGGGTGATGGCGTTGCGCGTGGTCAAGCTAAGTAAGATTGCGTTAATGAAGGGCCACAGGATAAGCCCTGCCATAATCACCACAATTGGCAGTACGAAGGGGATGGCGATTTTCCAGTCCCGTCCGAAGATGGCTTCGAGGCGTCTGCTGGGAGTGGTGCTCGCACGCTCTATGATCGGTCTAGCTACATTCAGCCCAACTTGCTTATCCATATTGTATGTCTTTCAACTTAAATGCACTAATCCGCAGGTCGGCTCGGCTGCTGAATTTTTGGCGTCCGAGCGACAACCAACGACAGCCAGCGACAGGCACACAAAACTAAACTAGACTAAGCAGAATAGAGCAGAGAGGAGGATTACCTCCCCCTCTCGCTCAGTGTGATGAGAGACTATTGAGGAACGCCGCCCTCTTCGAAGATCTGCACGATGCTGTCGTGCGCTTTCTTGACGGCATCTTCAACAGACATACCGCCGCTGATCGCGTCCGCCATCATTTGGCTGGTGATACCTGCCGCGTCGATAGCAGAGATCAGAGCGTTGGGCTTTGCCGGGTGCGAACCGCCGTAGAACAGTTGCTTGTTCAGCAAGATTTCCTTGAAGACGTTGAAGTTGGGGTCGGTTCCCAGCACATCGTCGGTCCACAGGTTCTCATATGCGGGCAGGAACAAGCCGCCGCCCTGCTGCACCATCGGCACATAGGTCGCTGGTTCGAGCAAGTTGTAGATCAGTTCTTTGGTCAGATCGATGTTCTTGGAACCCTTGAAGATGGTGATCCAACCGCTGCCGCCTGCTTCCAACAGTTCGCCCTTGAGCGTCTTGGGGCTGTGCAGTACCACGGTCTTTTCAAAGACGGGATTCTTATCTGCTCTTGCCTTACCGTAAACGCTAGGCTGGTTGATGGTGAAGCCGATGGTACCCGCCAGATACGCTTCGTTGTTGCTCGTATCCGTCCAGCTTTCCACGCCCGGAGGCAGCATGGGCTTGTACTTGTCGGAGGTATAGATTTCCGTCAGCCACTTGACAGCGGCGACGGTTTCCGGTGAGTTGAAGACAACCTTCATACCACTTTCGTCGGTGAAGCTGCCACCAAAGCCCTGAATCACACCCGTGATCAAGCCGTGACCGTCACCGCTGCGGTTGACCGTCAGACCCCAACCCCACACGTTGTTGGCGGGATCGGAGATGGCGAGAGCAGCATCGCGGCGCTTGTCCCACGTATCCAGCGAGGCGGGATCGATACCCTTCGCTTCCAGCAAGTCGCGGCGGGCGAACCATGCACCCGTGTAGCTCATGAAGGGTACGCCCCACCATTTACCATCATGCTTGGCGTTGAACTCGGCAATCATAGGTACGGGTGCGCCGTACTTGCTCATCAGCGTTTCTACCACGTCGGTGACATCTTCCACGATGTCCAGCGAGTACATCTGCGGGATGCTCAGTTGGTGATAGCCCATGTCAGGTGGGTTGCCCGCTTGCACGGCTGCCAGCATCTTGGCGGTGAAGTCACCGAACAGCTCAGGGTTGGCGGTGGAGATGTCTAGCTGTACGTTCTTACCAGCGGCGAACTTTTCCACAGCCGCGCGGAACATGTCCTGAACGACAGCGAAATATTCAGTTCTGTGAATAACGGTGAGTTTGCCCGCTTCGCCTGATGGCAAAGGAAGTGGTGTATTGGTTGGAGCGGGGGTATTGGTCGCCTGCGCTAGGGTGGACATGTTGCCACCGGCTGCACCCAGAGCAAGTCCTGCGCTAGCGCCTGCGGCGGTCATCAGAAAATTGCGACGGCTCATCTTTTTCTTGTTCACGATTTTTGTCTCCTCGTTGAACCAATCAATAAATTACTATCACTGACGCGTACACGATAAGGGCTTTGCGGCACCTCCTTCACCCCACTGCGAGTAGCGCCTCCGCGCGGCGCTTCGCTGCTTCAACATGCGCTACAGCCTGTGTTGCAGCGCTGAGCTGCTGAATCCGGGCGAGATCGGCTGTCTGTCCCTCGCCGGAGAGATTGCTTAAGTCTGCCCGATACAAAGAGCTAGGTGATAACGTTGTGAGATTACGTAATGAGATGGCGATGTGTAACTCATGATACCATGAATTCCTATTCACGAGTCTTTTCTGCACGACCGTACAAGAACAGCATCGCCAGAATGACCAAGCCGAAGGTAATGTCCTTCATAGCTGGCGGCACCTGCACGATGTTCAGCGCACTATCCAGCAAACGGATCAAGATCACGCCTGCGATGGTGCCCAGATACTTGCCCGATCCGCCCAAGATCGACGTGCCGCCGATGATCACGGCAGCGATGGCAGGCAGCAGATAGGACTCGCCCATCTCGTTGAAGCTGCGCCCCGCGTTGCCAGCGATCAGCAGTCCGGCGAGGGCATTCATCACGCCGCTGATCACGAACGCGCCGACCAGCACCCGCCGCGTGCGCACGCCGGAGAGATAGGTCGCCACCTCGTTATTGCCGACGGCATAGACTTTGCGCCCCAACGAACTGCGGCTAAAGACGATGTAATTAATCACCGAGATGCCCGCCCACAGCAGCACCACTACGGGGATGATGCCGCCGAGGATTTCGGTGGAGAGTTGGCTCAGGAACGGCGGCGCTTGCTCGAACTTGGGCGCCGATCCGTTGTAGACCACGATCACGCCCTTGAGCAGCGTGTTCATACCCAGCGTCAGCACCATCGAGGGGATGCGCAGGAAAGCCACGCCGATCCCGTTGATCAGCCCCACCAGCACGCCAACGCCGAGTCCCACCAGCACGCCGACCAGCATATTCTCGTTCTGCCCCGCCGCTACCGAGGTCGCCAGCACCGCCGCCAGATTCAGCGTCCAACTGACCGAAAGATCGATATTTCCGGTCAGGATCACCGCCATCTGTCCGGCGGCGATGATGCCCAGAAACGCCGCTTGCCGTAGCTGCTGGATCAAGAAGGTGGGCGACGAAAAATTAGGCGTAACGAAGATTGTCCCTAAAGCGATCAGCACGAAGATCATCAAGTACGCGATGACTACACTGCGGTTTTCACGATCCAGCCCGTTGAACCAGCGTCTGAGGGAGAATCCTGGTTTGACGGCAGCATCTACTGTTGACATCGATTCCACCTCCTACTTCATGATGTCCAAACGATTCTTGACCGTAAAAATGCGACTCGCACCCGCCGCCACCGCCAGCAAGATCACCACACCTTCCCATAAGGGTTGCTGCAGCGGATCGATGCGGGCGAAGAACAGGATGCTGCGGATCACGGGCAGCACGAACGCACCTGCAATCGTGCCGATCACGCCGCCTGAACCGCCGAACAGCGAAGTACCACCGAGCACCACCACCGCGATGGATTGCAGCGTGAACACACCGCCTTTGGTGGCATCGCCGGAGAGCGTCTGCGCGGTCAGGAATAAGCCCGCGATTGCCGCGAATAAGCCGCTCATCATGTAGGCGGCGATTTTGGCGCGGTTGACGTTGACGCCGCTCATGTATGCCGCACCCTGATTGCTGCCGATGGCATATGCCCACAACCCCAAACGCGAACGCCGGAAGGGAATCCATACAAACAGGATCACCAGCAGCAGCAGGATCGCGGAGGCGGGAATAAAGTCGAAGATCGTGTTCGCTAGCGCGCCTTTCTCGAACAGCGGCTGCATGATCGTGGACAGGCGCGTCGTCAGCAGATCACCATAGATGCGCGGTACAAAACCGCCGGGGCGTGGACGCAAAAACAGCGCGATGCCGCTGAATACCGAGGCAGTCGCCAGCGTCACGATGATCGGCTGCAAGCGTCCGTAGACGATGATCATGCCGTTGAGCAAGCCGCATAATGCCCCCACCAGCAGCACCAGCGCAATCGTGCCGACGATGCCCAAGAAGCTGTCTACGAACACAGCGGATGCCAGCGAGTTGGACAGGCTGATGATCGGACCCACCGAGAGGTCAATGCCGCCCGTAACCACGACGGATGTCTGCGCCATGCCCGCAAACACCAGCGTCATGCTCTGGTTGAAGGTCGAGGTGATCACTGGCGGCGTGAAGAAGCGTTCGTTCAGCCGGATGTTGATTAACAGCAGCACTAGCAAAATGACGTAAGTCAGCACCACGCGAAAGTGGCGGCTGAGGAAACGCCGGAATGGTATTGCCGTTGGACTGCTCAATGTTGCCGATGGCGTTGTCATAAGCTGCTCTCTAAAAATTTATGCTGCGTGCTCTCTGAGCACTATCTTTGTCTAACTTGCGCTACTGCGTGCGCCGTATTGCTATCTACAGTGCTATCTACTTCAAGGTCAATCGTACGCTCAAGATAACGCTGGCTCGATCTCCGCAAGCGCTGCGGACTGCCCCATCTCCAAACCTAGCGCCGCCGAAACAATATTCTTTTCCGTGATCTCCGCTCCTTTCAGTTCGCGGAAGATGCGCCCCTCGTACAGCACCAGTACGCGGTCAGCCATGCCTACCAGTTCACTCAGTTCTGTAGAGAAAAACAAAATGCCCGCCCCGTTATCCGCTAGAGCGCGCATCAGTTGGTAAATTTCCTGCTTGGTGCCTACATCGATCCCGCGCGTCGGATCGTGCAGCAAGTAAATTTTCGCCTCCGTCAGCAGCCACTTGCCGATCACCAGTTTTTGCTGGTTGCCACCGCTGAGGCTGCGCGCTCGAAGGCGCGAGGACGGCGTTTTGATCTGCAGGCGTTCAATGGTGCGCTGGATGCTCGCCTGCTCCCGCTTCTGATCGATCAGTCCGAAGTTGGACAGCTTATCGAGGATCGACATGGTGATGTTGCTGCCCACACCCATTGGCAGAACCAAGCCTTCGGTCTTGCGATCTTCGGGGATCAGCGCCAGATTGATGCCTGCTTGCGCCGCTGCCGCCGGACCATCGATATTGCGCGGCTGCCCTTCGATCACAATCTGACCGTGCAGACCACGCAGCAAACCGAATAACGCGAACAGCAATTCGCCCTGTCCCTGACCATCCAAGCCACCCAGTCCCACGATCTCGCCCTTGCCGACGCTAAAACTAATGTCTGTTAGCGCGTGCTCCCAGCCCAGATTGCGCAGTTCCAGCAGTGGCACTGCCGTCGTTGAGGGCTTGACCTCTGGTTTGGGCGGGAACACCTGCTCCAGCTTGCGCCCGATCATGAGCTGCACCATTTCATCGCGCCCGACGCCACCCATCGGGAACGAACCGACGTCTTCACCGTCACGGAAGATCGTCAGAGTGTCGGCGATCTCCTCCACCTCGCTCATGCGGTGCGAGATGAAGATCACGGATCGCCCCTCATCGCGCATCCGCCGGATTACCCGAAAGACGAGGTTCACATCGTGGATCGACAGCGCCGAGGTGCCTTCATCGAGGATCAACACTCTGGGGTTGCGGGACAATGCCTTGGTGATTTCTACTAACTGCCGCGTCGCCAGCGGTAGTTCGCTGACCAGCGCATCGGGATCGATGTGCTCGAAACCGAGTTCGCCGCAAAATTGACGGGTGCGCTCGGACAGCCGCTTCTGGTCGATCAGACCGAAACGGTTGCGCGGCGGATCAGCGATGAAGATGTTCTCCGCCACCGTCAGCGTCGGCATCAGCGAAAGTTCTTGGAACACCGCTACGATACCTTGTTGTGCGGCATCCGCAGGCGAATGAACAGTGGACGGTTTGCCGTTGATCAGGATCGTGCCGGAGTCGGGAATGGTGACGCCGGACAAGATTTTGATCATCGTACTCTTGCCCGCGCCGTTCTCACCGATCAGCGCGTGGATGCTGCCCGCTTGGCAGCTAAAGGAAGCATCTTTGAGGGCGATGGTGCCGCCGAAGTGCTTGTTGATCCGCCGCGCCTCAATGCTTGGGGTAGACGCGCCGTTGGGTTCGGGCATGGGCTACACCTCCTGTGCAAGTTGAGTGATCAATCATCGAGAGGGAAGAAGGGGAGTGTTCCCCTTCTTCCGTGCTAGATGATATTACTCTACTTTGACAGCGAGGATTTCTTCTGGCGACAGATTCACACCGCATTCGGGGATCTTGATCGGGGTGAAGAAATCATCGGGCAGGTCAGAGAAGTAGTGCACGCCTTCCTGAATGTCTTCGCTGGTGACCATCGGCAGTGGCATGGCGATCACGCGCGGCAGTTCGGTGCCCTTGAGCAGTTCCAGAGCCGCCTGAATCGACACGTTGACCATACCGGGGGTCTGACCGACGGAGATACCCACCAAGCCGTCATCCTTACGCTCTGCCAACGCCTTACGGAAACCGTTCTCGGCTTCGCCAGCCATCGGCACTAGCGGCACACCCGCGTCATCGAACGCCTGAATCACGCCCGGACCGCCGCCCTGAATCCACACGCCGTTGATCGTCGGCTGCGTGGCGAGGAAGTCCGCCATCACCTGCTGCGCCACACCGCTGCCCCACTGACCTTCCAGTTCAGCGATGATCTTGATGTCGGGATATTCCGCGAACACCGTCTTGGCGCCAGTGTTCCGATCTGTATCGACGCTGGTTCCCGGCACGCCGTTGACGAGGACAACGTTGCCCTTGCCACCCATGCGCTCCGCCAGATCTTTCGCCATTACCGTGCCGAATTCGACCTGATCTTCGTTGACCAGAACGGCTTCCGGCGCAGTCACGATGTTATCGAAGGAGACGACGATGATGCCTGCTTCCGCAGCGCGGCGGATCACGGCGTCAAAACCCGTTGGCGTCGCGGCGTTCAGGATGATCGCATCCACGCCCAGCGCGATCATGTTGTCCATCGCAGCGATCTGCGCTTCTACGTCTTCACCCGTGCTGGTCACGATCAGTTCTTTGATCAGCGGCTTGACTTCGGGCAGTTCTACCCACGCCTTCGCCATCTGGATCATCTGCGTGCGCCACGCATTGCCGATGAAGGAGTTGCTGATACCGATGGTGTAGGGTCCTTCCTTCGCCGGATAGCTGACCATGCCATCATTGTTCGGCGCGGCGCGGAAGCACGCCGCCACATCGTACTTGGTTTCATCTTGGGCACGGGTCGGCATTGCGAAAGCGAAGGTGCCGAGGACGAGAAGTAAACATAAGAAAGCCATGCGTTTCATGGTGGATAAATCTCCTCGCAAAAACTAATTCAGGATAAACAATGGGGTGAGTTCACACCACTCACCGTGGGCGAAACTGTCGCGCGAGTAATGAAATTGCTGCAACCCGCTCGATAAATTGATGGCAACTCCTCTCCCACAACTAAGGCGCAAGTTTTCCCCAGATGAGCATGATGTGCGCCTGCACGGCAGTTGCCGCACCATCCCCATCTCGGCGATATAAAGCATCTACAATCGGCTGATGCCGGGTGCCCACTTCCACGTAGTTCGGGTACTCCGCGGGGTGAGTCTGCACGATGAAGCGCTGCACTTGGCTGGAAAGCGGAGTCCACGCCCGCAGCAAACTGGCGCTGCCTGACCACTCCACGATCCGGCGGTGAAATTGCATGTCCTGTTCCGCCAACGGGATCATCTCTTTGCGGCTGCCCGCCTCCGCCATGCTCTCGATCAACTGATCCAACTCGGAGCACTGATCGTTGGTGATCTTTTGCGCGGTGCGGCGGATAGCGAAACCCTCGATCACACTACGGATTGAGAAAATCTCGTACATTTCGTCGAGCGAAATACGGGTGACGAAGGTGGCGCTGCGAGCGCGACGCTCCACTAAGCCATCACGTTCGAGGCGCTGCAGCGCTTCCCGCACAGGACCCTGACTGGTGCCCATGCGTGCGGCAAGGTCGAGTTCCACCAGTTTTTCACCCGGCTTGATGTCCTCACAGATGATCTCATAGCGGAGCCGCTCATAGAGCTGATCCGACAGCGAGCTGAGTTTGGGAGTCGGAGGCTTCGGTGCAGGAGGCAAAGTATAATCCATGCTCATTAATTGTTTATAATCAATTATTGATAATTACTCTAAAACGGATCGGGATTTATGTCAAATAATCATTGGTCTCCCTGAAATAGGCTGTCGCCATACGCTTTTTACAGCAGCACAGCGCACAACTGCCCACATCTGTTATGATCGAACCATGCAAGTGATCAAGTTATTCAGCGGTGAAAGACCATGTATCTCCAACTGATCCGCAATGCCACGCTCAAACTGCATTATGCCGGACACGTCCTGTTGATCGATCCCTTCTTCGCGCCCAAACATTCACGCCCTTCATTCACTGGCAAATCACCCAATCCCACCGTCGAGCTGCCGATCCCGATTGAGCAGATTCTAGATCGCGTCGAGATGGTTTTCGTCTCGCACCTGCACGCCGATCACTTCGATCCGGTGGCGTGGGAGCGCGTGCCTAAGCAGCTTCCGCTGTTCTGCCAGCCCGGCGACGAAACGACTATCCGCGAAAAAGGATTTGAGCAGGTTACGCCTATCGACACTGCCGTAGAGTGGAACGGCATCAGTCTAACGCGCACCATCGGGCATCATGGCTTGGGTGAAGTCGAGCAGATCATGAGGAATGTTTGCGGGGTGGTGATCCGCGCGGTAGGTGAACCCACTGTCTACTGGGCGGGCGATACCGTGATCTGTGAGGAAGTCCGCAGCGTGATCGCCAGCGTGCAGCCAGATGTGATCGTGACGCATTCCTGCGGCGCACAGTGGTCGATCTCCTCCGGCGCACGCGAACTGATCGTCATGGACGCGGCGCAAACACTGGAAGTATGCCGCCTCGCGCCCGCCACTGCCATCGTCATCGCTGCCCATATGGAAGCGCTCGATCACGCCACTGTCACCCGCGCTGATCTGCGATCCGCCGCCGCTGCCGCCGGGATCAGCACCGCGCAGTTGTTCATCCCCGACGATGGCGAGAGCGTGAAATTGTTATACTGACCCTTCCTAATCCCTTAAACACCTTATATAATCCTACTGACTTTTTGCCGCTCTATTATTGCACTCAAACACTACCTAAGCCTAGACGGTTAGGGGAACTATGCGGATCGAAAGAACTTCTGCAACAACAATTAGTCCACGAACGCTTGAAACACTGTTACATCGGCGAAGTCTTACGTTCTATAATGCAGAACGTGGATTTCGCCAGCCACTCGGTATCTACAACTTGTCACTTTCCAGAATATTGGAAAGTTTTCGAGAAGTGCTCGACGAACTTGATAATGTTCTCAAACTCAAGGAGTTTGAATTAGAACCGCCTATTCAATGGGCTAAAAAACTTGTGAGGCGTCAAGAAGACTTAGTTGATGCGCTAATGAGACATTTTGACGACTGCTTTAATCTTTTGCGTTGTTTCTATCCGCTTACGCATCAAAAGCTTGAGGAAGACGAAAAACAAGTTAAGAGGCTCCCCGACGTAAGAGCAGTTATGGACACCATCAAACCCTACAGAGATCACATTTCAAACATTATGAATCACATGAAACATCATCAAGGGGCGTTGCGAGGAGTGGTGATATTCAATGAAAAGATGGCTATTCCTGGCTACTTTGTGGAGCGTGTAGCCTATGATCATTCAATCCAAGAAGAAGTTATCGAACCACATCCAAGCGTGCATCCACCTTTTCGTGGGCAAGCGACAGCTTTCTCATTCTTCAGAGATCTGAGATACAAGTTTTGGCTCTTATACGCGGTTTCCGAGGATCTCGCAGATGTGATTGAGAAGATTTCCTCACCTACCCCAAGCGTTATTCAAATTGTTGAGGATACACATGTAATAGAAATTGCAGAGCGTATTTCTAAAATGCCACTATGGATATACGAGGATGAAGCCTTGCAAGACTTTCCTTATGTAGGAATAGCTCGCGGAACAGAGGTAACAATTTTACTGCTTGAATACCCAAGTCAGCGCACAATTCTGCCAGCCAGACAAGGAGCGGACAAAGTATTGACTGGTTGGCTAGGTGACGGAACTACAAGGTCGTTCAAACCGCCTTATTACAACCCATAAGTGTCGTAACTTATGATTCGTAATACTCCTCACGGCTGAGCAACTTCAACCCTTCGGGCCATTCTCCAACACTCAGCGGCGGAATATCTAGAATCGCGTACTGGGGATTACGCTTGGCTGCACTTTCCACGTCGGGTTGTGGTTTTGCCTGTGCTTTCGCCTGCTCCGCGATCACTTCTTCCACGATCTCCTTGATCATCGTCTTGAACTCATCGACAGTCAGATCGGCAACACGTGCTACTTTAACAATGTCTGCCATAAGCTATTCCTATCCTCCATCCCCAAGTTATACCAGATTCCCGATCAGGGATCACGCCCTTGTCAAGCACCTCTCGCTGTGCTATAGTACCTTCCACATCTTGTGGGATGATGTAACGGCAGCATAGCTGACTCTGGATCAGTTCGTCCTGGTTCGAATCCAGGTCCCACAGCAGTTACGAAAGCGATGAGAACACTCATCGCTTTTTTGTTTCCCCCGCGCTCATCCTTTGCCTCTTCTGTTTCGCCCCGAATCTGACCGACGTAGCTGATCTTGAAATGGGTCAATAGGCTCATTTCGCCGCCTGCGATGGCGGTATATGGTGTATAGGTCAGTTAATAATCAGGAGGTCAAAACTGATGAAATCAGCACTTTACCTGTCCATAGCAATAATCCTACTGCTCGTAATCTCTGTTCTCGGCTCCCCCGCCGTCACTATCAACGCACAACAAGCAACCCAAACACCTACATCCGAAGCTACCTCAGAGTCAACGGTCGAAGCCACCGCCAGCGTCACCGCTGAGGCAACCTCACAGGCAACCTCAGAGGCGACAGCGCAAGCAACAGCCAATCCCACCAGCGTAGCAGCCACACCAGCGCCACAGGCGACTGCCGAAGCAACTGCGGATCAAGGCGGGATGACCATGAACGCGCCGTCGCTCGACTCGGCAGAGAGTATTGCCTTCCTGTGGTTCGCCCACACCTCACCAGATGCCGGTCCGGTGGATATCTACGTACAGGAATTGGGCAATTCACCTCTGCTCACGAATATGGCGTTCGGTCAGGTTTCCCCGATGATCGTTGTGCCTAGCGGATCAAAGACCATCACGGCTCGTCCGGCTGGATCAAGCAATGAAGCCGATGACTTATTCACCTTGACTACTGATGTGGGCAGCGGCACCTCGTGGCTGATCTCTGTAGTCGGGCGGCAGGCGAATCGTTCTGTTACGCTGGAGACGACGACCATGCTGCGTGATGCCACCAATGGCAGTGCGCGAATTCGTGTCATTAACTATCTACCGCAGGTTTCCAGCGTCACCGTCAGCAGTGAAAGTGGTGAGGATTTCGGGCAGAATCTCGGCTGGATCGGGATCAAGGATCTGGATGTGCAGCCCAACACTTACACGCTGTCCGTCTCCTCTGCTGAGGGTACTTTGATCGAGCCGGAGTCATTTACCTTCGATCAGGATACCTTCAATCTGATACTGCTCATTGGTAGCACCGCAGGCGACAATCAGCCGCGTTTCTTGGTGATCAATGCACCGCAGCATACGACGCGGGTGCGCTTCATCAGCAATCGGCCGGGGGCAGTGGACATCCACATGAAACCGGGCGATCAATTGGTCGCTTCCAGCGTAGAGCACGGTCAGACAACGGATTATGTCGAGGTGCCCAGCGGTAGCGCCACCTTCACCGCCTTTGAGGTCGGTACCGGACCGGATGGAACGCAGCTTGCTAGCCTTGCCGGGCAACTGCTTCCCGGCTATGACCTGACTATCGTGCTGGGCGACGATAATACGATGGTGCTTGCGGAGTCGGTCATTTCACCAACCTTAATGGTGACCGAGTAAACGGCTCGTCGCGACGATACTTCGAGTAGCACACCAGTTTCGGTTACAGATAGCTGGTGTGCTGCATATCAAGCAACACAAAGCGAGGAGGAGCGTACCTTCCCCTCGCTTTTGCTTTGCTGTCGCTAAGAACACTGATATGTTATTTGACCGTATTTGCGGATACTTCCGACGATCAATAGACTTATGGCGACCACTGCACTGCGCACTGGCTGGCATATCGGGTTTGGCTCGTCCAAGGGGAGAAGCATCGCATGAAACCCACCCTACTGATCATCGTCGCTGCCGCACTAGTCTTGATCGCTGCCTCACCCGATGCTGCGCCACGTCCGGTAGTCGCCATGCAAGCGACCCCGCTGGCGACACCAATCCCTCGCATGAGGCTGCATCAACCCGCGATTGACGCCGCTGCCAGCCTTGCCTTCATCTGGTTTGCCCACACGGCGGTGGATGTTGGACCTATCGACCTTTACGTGCAGCAGTACGGTGATACACCTATCGTGGAAAATCTCGCCTTTGGCAAAGTCACGCCGATGATCGTGGCGACATCCGGCTTGAAAACGATCCGTGCACGGGCAGCGGGATCTGGGCTGGGGGGTGAGGTGCAATTCACGCTGGTCACCGATATCGAGATCGGCACATCGTGGTTGATCTCGCTGGTAGGGCGGCAGGCAAACCGCACCTTGCGTCTCGAAACGCTGACCATGCTGCGGGACGATCTCCGTGATCGCACCCGCGTCCGTATCGTCAACTACATCCCCGACGAGATCAACGTCTCCCTGATCAGCCAATCGGGACAGAATTTCGGAGAGCCGCTCGGCTGGATCGGGATTGATGATGTAGATCTGCCACCCAATACCTATGCCCTAGCTGCCAGCACCGCTGCGGGGACGCTGATCGAACCGGAGATGTATTCCTTCGAGGCGAACATGTTCAACCTCGTGCTGCTGATCGGATCGCCACAAGGAGTGCTGCCACCGCGTTTTCTGGTGATCAATACGCCGCAGCACAGCGCCAACGTGCGCTTCGTCAATAACCGCACGGCACCGGTGGACATCTTCATGATCCCCGGTAACGTGCAGATTGTTTCCGCTATCCAACCCGCGCAAACATCAGACTATTTACAGGTACCCAGCCGCGCGGTCACTTTCACCGCTTATGCCGTCGGCACCGGACCGACGGGCTTCCAGCTTACCAGCATCATTGACGCCCTTTCACCCGGCTATGATGTCACCATCACGCTCGGTGCTGACGGCTCGATGACGGTCACCGAATCCCATTTCTCGCCAGCGATTCAGGCGGCGCTTAATCCCTAGCGCAGCGCTTGCCATTGCCCAACGATGACGCGCCGCGTGCCGCCTACTCGATCACGAAATCAGGACCTTCCATCCGGCGGATGCAGGCGCTGCTTGGCTTGCGTCCCGGATTTTCGAGGAACTGCTGCATGATGCTGCTAGGGCAAATACCGGAGACACTCGCACCATGACCGATACCGGGGAACTCGAAATAGAACGAATTCCGCAGCGTCTTAGCAGCAAGCACACCATAACTCGGCGGCGTGATCGGATCGTACTCACCCGCCAGCACCAGAGTCGGAATGTCGCTAACCACTGCCTCGTTCTCGATCTCAGGGGCGTGCGTCACATCCCAGAACTGGCAGATTGAGTAGGCATCGCCGCCACCGAAAACGCCCATCTGTTCGGGGAACAGCGCATCGGCGTTTACCAATTCCGTCTCGCTGGAGAAGGGCACTTCCTCACTGCACTGCACCGACCAGTACATGCCTGTACTCACGCTGGATCGCGTGCCGATGTTATCCTCAAGGATCAGTTCCGCCATCCGCTCGAAGTTGCCGTCTTTCATCTCCCAGATCAAGCTGGGAATGTAGGGGATCACACTGGTGGAGTACATCAGGCTGAACATTTCGTCCATCACCCGCGCACCCGTCACCACCACTGGATAGCGTTTGCCCTGATAGCGCACCGTGACGCTCGGCGGGTCTTCGTTGAGATCGTCCATCAACTTGAAGAAGGCGCTCTCCAGCTTGGGATAAGCGCGGTTGCAGCGTGGTTCCGTCGAGCAGCCATCGAACAGCGCGGTGAAGGCGCGATCTGCGCTGCGGGGAATATCGGTGTACAGCGAGGCATTCGGCGGATACGTGGAATCCAACACCACACTGCGAACGCCATCAGGATGATCGCGCATCACGGTCAGCGCCAGACGTGTGCCATAGCTGATGCCGTAGAGATTCCACTCTGAATAGCCGAGGGTTTGCAGCAGTTCGGCTACGTCGCTGGCGTTCTCCGCGCTGTTGTACGCCGCAAGGTTGATGCCATCTTCTTGCAGACGTTCGCGGCAAGCTTGCAGAGCGAGGTTGTATTCTTCCTCCGCCTGTTTGGTGGTCACCGCCCGACGCAAGATGTCCACGCGGCTGAACTCGATCTCCCGACAGTCCAGCGCCGGACGCGACAAGCCTACACCCCGCTGATCGAAGAAGATCAGATCGCGTTTCTGCGCCAGCTTGGTGAAATACTGCGGATAGGAGAAGCTCAGCGAATCCAGCGTCTCGCCGCCGGGACCGCCCTCAAGGTAAATGATCGGATCGCCGTAAGCCGTGCGCGATCTCGCTTTGATCACCGCCACATGCAGCCGGATCACATTGCTGTTGTCGGGATCCGTGCGATCCTCATAAACGTACAGATCACCGCAGGTGATCTTGGTGTCTTCCGGCTCTTGGAAGCGGCAGCGAGTTTCTTTGAAGCGCGGCACGTCCTCCTGAGCGCGGACAATTGTCGCGGAGGGGATCGCTGCCGCAATCGTGCTGATCAGCAAAGCACAAACGATGACCACGATGCGAGTGCGTTGTGTACGCATGAACGGGCAACCTCGGATGAACCATAATCTGTGGCAATTATTACACAGAATATAGTCCCTTGAGTCTAATAGGTCGGTAAAAATTCGCGGTCTCAAACCAGCGTAGCGGTGGACTGCTGCACCAGCGAAACTGCCCGTGCCACTCCATCTTCAGCGCGGATTTTCTCACCGAGGGCAGCAGCCCGCCCGCGCATCTCCGTGTCAGCAACTGATTGCCGGATCGCGGCGGCTAACCGTTCGGCGGTCAGTTTGCGGCGCGAGATCGGCGCGGTACCAACACCGAGTGCCGCTGTACGCTGTCCCCAGAATGCCTGATCACCGAAAAACGGCACGATGATCGAGGGGACTCCCGCGCGTAGACCCGCTGCCGTTGTCCCTGCGCCGCCATGATGGACGACCGCCGCCATCCGTGGGAACAGCCAGCTATGCGGGGCGGCGGGCAGCATATAGACGCTGTCCGGTAGCTCGGCGCTGCTCATACCACCCCAGCCTGACGCCAGCACACCGCGCTGACCGCTCAACTGAAGTGCCCGAATCGCCAACCGCGCCGTATCTTCAGGACTGCGGTTCGCCATACTGCCGAAGCCAATATAAATCGGGGGTGTGCCCGCTTCCAGAAAGCTGACCAGTTCGGCGAGTGGTGTGTAATCTTGTGGCGCGTCAAGGAACCAGTAGCCCGTAACCTGATTCATCTCATCCCAATCGTCGGGGCGCGGAACAACATGCTGGCTGTAGCCGTACAGGATAGGAGTTCGCTGCTGCCGCAAATGCCGATAAGGACCCCACATGGAAGGGCGCTTCATGCCCAGTTCACGACGGGTGCTGATCTCCCCTACGCGTACAGTTTGCCACAGCATCTGGCGCATCAGGTGAAAAGAGGGGCGGTTGAGCAAACCTCCCAGCGCTGCGGGCAGCGTTGGGGTCAGCGGGCTAGGGTAACTGCTGGTAGGGGTCAGCGGCATGACATAAGCTTGGATGAACGGAATATTCAGCTTTTCTGCCGCTGAAAAGCCACCACCCATGCCGCTCATCCCCGCCACGATCAAATCGACGCCTTGCAGCAAACTCGGAAGCTGGCGCGCTAATTGATCGGCACGACTTTTCATTTCTTGGTTCATCCGCGCCATGATCGCCAGAAAATTGCCGCCTTCAATCGTCTTGCGCCACTCATCCGTTTGCAGCAGCGCTTCCACGCTGATCCCGCTTGATCGAAAATCCAACCCTGCCTTGCTGACCAGTTCAGCAAAATCCTCGCTGGTCAGTATGCTGACGTGGTAACCCGCGTCCTTCAGCCCCTTGCCCAACGCGATGTAAGGCTGCACATCCCCGCGTGATCCTGAAGCGAGGATAGCGATGGTCGCTCCCGCCCTGATCATCGTCCGATTAGCCATCTCTGCCCTCTGTTCCCATAACGCCATTAATTCCATCGAGCAGCAGTCGTGTCAGCAGTTCCGGCAGATCCTGCCAGCGTTCCGCCAGTCGCTTATCGCCGATCAACACATAAGTGATCAAGCCAAGCACGCTGCCCGAATGGACACGCATCACCAGTTCCCAATCAGCCGCTGGCAGTAATCCCGCTGCCGACCACTGCCGTAGTTGTGCCTCTATAGCGTCGAACGTCGGCTGGAAGATTTGCGCGAAGGCACGTTCGCGGAACGTCTCATTGGTCAGCATTTCAGCGATGATGACGCGAAACGCCTCGATCTGTGGCAGTTTCATGACCATGAACTGCTGGCTCAGATAGCTTCTCAGCCAACTCTCAATGTCGGTTTCGCCTACCTGCTCGAACTGCCGCGCTTGCTCTCCCGCTTGGGTCAAGCGATCTAGCAACCCCAGCAGTAGATCGTCCTTATGCTTGAAATACAAATAGATGGTGCCGTCTGCGATTCCGGCGGTCTGAGCGATGTCCTTGATCGTGCTGCGCTGAAAGCCCTTTTTGGCGAATACCTGTGCTGCCGCCTCCAATATCTGCCCCCGCCGCGCCGCGATCAACTGCTCCTGAATCAGATTATTACTGCTCATTGAACGCCTATTCAGCATACTGAATGAATATTCATTCATCCAAGTTTATGCACTTTACCGATGCTGTCAAGTGGCGCTCACGGGGCGGCGGGAGGTAATACTGATCGACTACTAGAAAGTGCGGCGAACCACTATGATTGTTGCTAGAATCACAGATCATCGTATCTGGCTAGACCTCGCGCTAGCCGCTGCCACATCCCGTGTCGCGGATAGTCAGACAGCGACTTCCCCGTTAGGTACCTCTAGCCTAAATCGCTACAGGGAGAAGCTCCAATGTCAACGCTCCGTTCGTCAGCTCCCGTCTCATCGGGAAGTTTCGTCAAGCGTTATCAGGTGCTGTTATTCTTCATCTTAGCGTTCCTGCTCAGTTGGCTGGTCTGGGAAACGTACATTCTTGAACAACAAGGCAGAATCTCGTTCCACCTTCCTGATAGTTTCTTTGCCTACTTCGCGCTGACCGCTGCCGTGCTAATCGTTGCAGCGCTGGCAGGAGGGCGTGCCGCGATCACCGAACTGTGGCAGCGCCTGATCCGCTGGCGCGTTGATGTGCAGTGGTATGTCCTCGCTCTCCTTGTGCCAATCCTGCTGGCGGCGATCAGCGCCGTTGTCTCTTCGCTGCTCGGCAGCAGTGTGCCCACTGGCATTGCGATGTCGCTCGGTGGCGCGGTCTCCTATTTCTTCCTGTTTGGTGCTAAGCTGTGGATCACCGAGGAACTGGCTTGGCGCGGCTTTGTGCTGCCACGGTTGCAGGCGCGCATGTCGGCATTGCCGGCGGCGCTGCTGCTCGGCTTGCTGTGGGGTGTCTGGCATACGCCGCTGTTCCTGATCAACGGTACGGGGCAATCGACATGGCCCTATCTCGGCTTTGTGCTCTTTGCCATGGCAGATAGTGTGCTGGTGTCGTGGATTTTCAACAATACCCATGGCAGCATCTTGCTGGTGACGATCTTCCACGCGGCGACGGATGCGGCGCTGTCATTCTCTGGCGTACTCTCTGGGGATCAATCCGCTTTCTGGATCACCGTCGTGATCCATGTGATCGCCGCTGTTGTGGTGGTAGTGGTGGAAGGCGCAACTTACCTCTCCCGCGCTCACGCCGCCGATCCAGCGATTAAGACTGGGCTATAGTTCCCGAATCTAGCAATTGCAGCAGCAGATGACGGCAGCAGCGGGCTAGACTAGCGTTGATCAGCCTGAGCTATAGCGGGCAGCCATCAACCGCTGTAGCTCTCCATTGTTTGTCTGATACAAAACCGCGCGAAGAAGTACAACCATGACCAGAAAACCCGTACATCAAGCAGCCGAACCCCACAGCGACGATACCGCCTTGGAGCGTATCGTCTTCTTCAGCGATGCCGTCTTCGCCATTGCCATCACGCTGCTGGCGCTGGACATCCGCATCCCCGAACTCAGCGGCGATCTTGCCGTCGAACTGCCCAAAGCACTGATCGACGCCTTCCCGCAGTTCATCAGCTTCATCATCGGCTTTCTGGTGATCGCGCTGTATTGGACGGCACATCACCGCGTCTTCCGGCTGGTGCGCCGCTACGATGGCGGCTTGATCTGGCTGAACCTGATCTTGCTCATGACAATCGCCTTCATGCCGATCCCCACCTCCCTGATCGGGCGTTACGGCGATCAACCCATCGCAGCGATCATTTACGCGCTGGTGGTGATGGCGGCGTCGCTAGCGCAGCTCTCCCTCTGGTGGCACATCTCGCGCCATCATCGCCTGATCGATCCCGAAGTCTCGCCGCGCCTGATCCGCTATTACTTCCTGCGTAGTTTGGTGCTGCTGTTCGTCTTCGCGCTGTCGATCCCGGTTGCCCTGATCTTCGGTTCCTACGTGGCGGAATTGTCGTGGATTTTATTGTGGGTGCTGTCTCTCATATTGCGACGCCGCTTCGATGATGTGCAGCCGCAGGTCTACGGCACCGCCTAATCGTCTCGCCACGCAGCGCTTCAAGGTTGTGCCAGTATGATGCGTCGATCAGGAGGAGATTTGGGCGAGGGAACGAAGTTCTAAATAGAAACCGAAATCACGCGGTATCATCGGACTTCCTGAGATGCTCACGTAGTTTCCGCAATGCTTTACCCATTGATGGACTGTGTTGATCGCCGTCGCCAACCAATTGCTGCATCACCATTCGGCGATCCGCTCCACTCCAACGCCGTCGTTTCTTGTGCCGCAATAACCCCTCTAGATATTCTTTTGGAGATGGTCGGTGATCGTGATTTGCTGCTTGTTCTCCAAGATACGCACAAATCCCTGAGTCAGCGAGTAACCATGCTTCGATCTCTTGTATAGCTAAAATTAGGGCAGCACGCTCTGAATATTGAGCGCAGATTTCAGCGATGCGCTTGTGATCTTTTCTGTCTTTTCTTGGTTTTTCAAATTCCGCGTCAATTAGCACCCCAAGGCAATCTTGCGGCTGCATTTGCGATAAGGTTGTCTCAATGAGTGTGATTAACGTATCGTTACGTACCAAATTGAAAATGCCAGTTCGATTGTTGGGGATGAGAACTGGCTCAACGCGTGCTGCAATAGACTTCTTTTCTAGGATTAACCGAACAACTTCGCTATCAGAAGGGTCTTCTGAAATCAGCCATACGGTAGGCGTCATTGAGGAACACCACCTAGTAAACGGGTCGTCCATAGATCGCCAAGATTATAGTCGCCAGTTTGCTCACGCCATTTCTCGATCATTACCTCATCGGCTTGACGGACGCTCGTCTCGCCTGCTTCATTGCGCTCCACAATCCTTACTTCTTTCGGCTCGAAAAGATTTAGCAATGCTGGATTATGAGTGGTGATGATGAACTGTCGGGGCTTTCCGTCCTGCTCCGTAAAAATGCGCAGTTGCTCTACCAAACGCCGCAGCAACAGTGGATGTACCGCCATATCCGGTTCTTCCAACACGATCAATCCCGGCACTTCAGGAGAACGCATCTCTAGCGCGTAGTAAGCGGTAAGAATGCCGATCAATCGCTTCGTGCCCGCCGAAACAGTAGGTGCGCCTTCGACATGACGGATTTTTTCTTGAATTTCAAGGCGCGTTTCCCGTTCATCAGCAGCGGTTTCCAAATTTTCGACATGGCTGACCAGATAACGTAACGTCTCCTGCATCTCGTTGAACACGTGGGGATGCCGTTTATGCATAAAATCTAGCATTGCTGGAACGTTCTCAGCACAACGATCTACAAGGTAGACCTCGCCAGCATCCGAATTTGCTTGTGCCAGAGATGCGTTGGCAAATTCGTCTAGCAGTTGCCATCGTTGCGAGATGAATTGGTAGACGCTTTGACTCTCAGGGTACGACCCCAATCGTCCTAGCGCAGGCAGCACCAGATGACCGGAAAATGGAACCTCTGTTGCTTCAGATTTCCCCTCTGCAACTACCTTTGCTACACGCCCCGCCACAGTGTATTTTTCAGTCTCAGAATCAAAATAATCATTGGTCTGAAGAATGATATTGTTGTTCTGGTCCCTTAATGTCTCAGAATACCAATGAACATCGTCACCAAACCTCATATCATACAATTGTTGATTGGCGATTTTGTAAAAAAACTCATTGGTTGAATTCAGACGATAACCAATTTCCAGCTCAATATTGTCCTCTGGCGCTTTTCCCAGAGTCCTCACGGAATCTTCCCAGCCTCGAACCCGCATCGCATTTTCGGGATCAGTGGTGACGGCTTCGCGCAGAAAATATAAAGCGTCGATGATGTTCGATTTGCCAGCCGAATTTGCCCCGATCAGCACAGTGATCGGCGTGAAATTGATTGTTTGTTCGGCGAGGCTTCGCCAGTTCTTGAATCGCAGACTGGTTAACATCACCCTAGCCTCTCGTTTGAAACTTCCGATACTGAGCTTATCTTTGACGACGGGCAAAAGAATATCGAGTTGGAGTATTGTAAACTAAGCTTATCATGAATGTAAGGAATATGAGTTGCCATGATCAGCCATCGACCTATAGTCCTAATTCACACCTGAAACTGGGTATATGTGAACCATGACCACACTCACCAACGTATCCGACTACATCGCCGCCGCGCCCGCCGACGTGCAGCACAAACTGATTGCCCTCCGCGACGCGATCAAAGCTGCCGCGCCTGACGCATAGGAACGGATCAGGTAGCGAGGAAAGCCATGATGGGTGATTTCGCGGTGGTCATATTTGGACTACTAATGACAGTCAGCGCCCTTCTCAATATTAACGAGGGATTGCGTGCTATTCGGAATCGGCTTGTCGTACCTCAACTCAAAAGTATAAAAAGCCGTGGTCAACTGAGAGGTAGAGTCGCTTTCATCTATGGAACTTTAGTGCTTATTTGGGGCTTATTAACCAGCATGACGAGCATTTCTGGAATTGTCGTACTCTTTTTTGATAAGTTGATTGCACTAAACTTACTATACTTAGCTCTCTTCTTTCTCGCTGTCACCTTCTTAATCGAAGCTAGTGCATTCCTTTATACATCCATTGGTCGTACAGACAGCATTCAATAGCTGCTCGTAACACGACATACCGCACAATACAAGATTTATTGACTCTTTGGCGCAGTATTGCGGCTTCGGCTTGGAAAGCCAATGATGATGACGGACAAAATAATCAGCACCACATCCACGCCAAGCAGAATCCCGTTCTCCACACTAAGCGGCTGCGTTGATCCATTCAAGTTGAGCACAAAAAGTAGGATCGTGAGTAACTGAGAGCCGATAAAAATCCCGCGGGCTGCCAGCACTTTGCGCGATCCCAAAAACCACAATCTGCTTGATCGACGGGAATGTTCCCAACCCACCGACGGGTTGCTTAAGAACAATTCCTCTTTTTGCGACAAATAAGTCGTAATTTCTCGATTGCGCTGATCATTTTGCGACCACGATAGGGCGAGGAACATCGCTAAGGGCGGATACGCCAGCAGCACCGCTGCGATTCCAGCTTGAAAATAGACCGTCAGGAATGTGCCCGTAGCCACCAAAGTCCCTAAAATTAACTGATGTTGCAGCTCAATCCGCTTCAAGATTTCTTCTCGCAGGGCGCTGTATTCCGCTAAAAGAAATTCACGTTCTACGTCTGATAAGTGGTCAGACGCGGAAGCAGCGTGATCAGAAGCTAGGTTTGTCGCTTTCGAAATGGTCACCAGTTAATCCTAGTAAACGCCATAGCCAATGCCCTTGTGCGCTCATTATAGAGTTCAATCAAATTTCTACACAAGCAGCCTATCTGAAGATCCCAGCGATAATCACAACACACTGGCGTCACCTCTCGGTTCCCCCTCATCCACTTCGTGGAGAGGGGTTAGGGGGTGAGGCTAATTTTCAAATCCGCCCCGAATCCCGCTATACTAATCCCATGACCACACCAACCACCGTATCCGACTACATCGCCGCCGCGCCCGCCGACGCGCAGCCCAAACTGATCGCCCTCCGCGACGCGATCAAAGCTGCCGCGCCTGACGCTCAGGAACGGATCAGCTACGGGATGCCCTACTACGAATACAAGGGCAGGCTGATCTACTTCGCGCTGTGGAAGAAACACATCGGGATCTACGCCATCAGCGCCGCGATCCTCGATCAGTTTAAGGACGAACTCAGTGGCATGATTGGCGACAAAGGCGCGATCCAACTACCCCTCAACCGCGATCTGCCCCTGCCACTGATTAAGAAACTGGTCGCCGCCAAGGTCAAAGAACACGACGAAGCTGACAAGAAGTAGAAACCGTCCACACTAAGGTAGTGTGCCACCACTTACAAGAGGTTTACTGAAGCTTCTTGATATCTGCTGCCACTGTCGTCAGATCGTCATCAAATTGATGTCCACCACTTGCTCCCTCGCGGAGTGTGACACTCTGCAGTTTTTCCGCATAAAGTGCCAGATGATCAAACGGCACAATCTCATCATCGCGGTTGTGGTACAGAAAAATCGGGACATCTTTCGGTAACTTATCTTGAAAATCCCTTGTCATGGTAAAACCTTCGTACTGCCAACCTTTGTCGCCGCCCCAGAACGGCGTCGCCATCAGAAAAATCCCTGCAATCGGCTGCTTAAGCTCCCCCTCGTTATCTGCCAGATATTTCAACAGCGTTGAAGCACCGACGGAATGTGCCACCAGAACCACTTCACTCTCAATGCTGCCTATTTCTTCACCGATCTGTTCTGCCCACTCATCATTTGAGTCATTGTCCGGCATTCGGGGATAATGCACCTCGTAACCCGATCCCAGCTCTTTCTGCAAAGAGTCAGCTAACTTTTCATCTTCCTCGTATGCTCCATCGCCCGCCCCTTGAAAAAACAACACTTGTTGCTTATCGCTAGACGCTGCCATCCGCCTTACTCCTCCTATGTGATCAATGTAAATAGGTTGTAGCAAAAGACTGCATCGAATGAATGCCTACCACGCCAGCTCAGCAATTAACCTTCGGTAGCCCTCGAACGCCCCTTCTCCTAATCCGTACCCGGATTGGAGATACCGCTGTGATTCTTGCCCTGTACCACCTAATGTATACTGACAATTCCACTTCGCGCTGATCTACATGGTTCGCGGCACTTGACACTGCAACAAAGGGGATGATGTCATGACGACACCGACGTGGACAACCGAGCAGCTTCTACAGCAAGCACAAAGCAACAGCAACGCCTTCGCGCTGGCGACACTCGCCTATTTTCAACAGCAGGGGCAGCCATCCTCGGAAGTCATCCGCTTCATCGGGGAGTCATTTGCGGTGGGTTGGGGCGCGATGCAGGGGCACGGTGCGGCGGAGATCGCCGGACTGGTCGCCTTCAACTTCGCTTCGCTCGGCGGGTCGCTGGTCGCGCTGCTCGGTAATGATCGCCACGCCACCATCACCATCAACTTTCCGGTCAAGCCGCTGACCGACGCTTTTGGCATCGCCCTAGAAGATTATGATCGCAGCTTGGCAATGATCTTCCAGACGATCCTCGGCTCGCTTAATTTCAAGCTGACCACCCGCCGCGACAACGACAATCTGATCTACGAACTCGCCGCCCGCTAAGTGCAATGCATACGCAAACACAAACGGTGATCACGGCACATTGACGGGCTAAACCCCGATTGTTTGTGCTCTGATCACCGTTTTCCAATTGTTGCCTACCATTTGCCATTTTTTTGCCATTTTCGCCATTAAAAAAATGGCAATAAATGGCAGCGAGAATCGCTACTGTGCCTGCTCCACCGTGAAGGTCAGCGGCGGCGTAACGGCATCACCAGCGGTGAACACCACCGAGTAGGTACCCGCTTGCAGCGCCAGCTCCGCCGGATTGATGTAGAAGTGGACGCACTCCTGCTGTGCGCCGTAGTCCGAAGTCCAATCGAAGGTCTCGCTCAGATCGCCACCTGACCACGTGGTTACGAACTTGGTGCCGCGCGTAAAATTGCGGATCACCGCGATCACGTAGACATACTCATCAGTGGTCAGGAAGGTGCTGGTCGGGCTGGTCGCGCAGCCTCCGCCATCTTTGCCCTTCGCCAGCGTCACCGATTGGATCACGATCCCGCTTGCGCCGGTGATCGGCTCTCCCGGTGGGGCTTGCGTCGCCACGGGCACATTCGGATCAGTCTGTCCGCCGCTGGTATCTGTGCCTGTGTTCGCGGCGGTATCGTTGCCGCCCGACGAATTAACCTGTGAACCGCTGCTGGCGTTCAACTGGGCGGTAAGCTGCCGATTCTGCTCGCTAATCGTGTTGATCTGGTTCGCCATCATGGTCATGGTCGCCTGCACATTCAGCGTATCAGCGGTCATAGTGGGTTGTAGTGCTTCGTAGTAGCTGATTGTTGCCCGTAGTTCGGCGTTGCGTGATTCAATGATGTTCTGGGCGTCCGATGCGCCCGGATTGCAGGCGGTGAGTAATAGTAGGATCGCCGTGCCCAACGCCGCTGAGAACGGGGCAGGCATCCACCGTATTTTCTTGAAGCTCAAAGCTACCAATCTCCACATCGTCAACGACTGTTTGAGATCGCACGACCCCCTGTGCATTGACTTACCATACCGAACGTTAAATCTTGCCAGTCAATGAGTCCACTTGCAAGCTACGTTTATCCTATGCACATCTCTACATTAGTACGGAGGCAAGGTAAGATCGTCGTAACCATTTGAGTGATAATTGCTAGTGAGGAATGTTTTTATAAGATGTGTACTGTCTATCGATTGAGGGGAACAGCGACTGCGGATCGCGGATCGGATTAGTAAACCGTGAGTATGAACGAACCGACATCGAGATCACCACAGCCACAGCAGCCACCTCGCCCGATCAAAGGGCGTGAGCGAGATCGCGTGCAGGACGATGCGCGTATCGCTGCCTTGATCACGGACTGTTTGCGCGGTGATGAGTCGTCTTATGCGGCACTCTACGATCTGACCGCGCCCGATACTTATCGGCTGGCGTATAGCATTCTGCTCGATGAATCTGACGCCGAAGATGTAGTACAAGAGACCTTTGTCTATGCCTTCCGCAGTCTGCGCAAGTTCGATCCCGTGCGGGGCAGTTTCCGCGCGTGGTTATACACCATCACGGTCAGCCGCTGCCGCAATGCCCGCCGCCGTAAGTGGCTGCCTACCATCCAGTTGAGCCAACTGCTTGGGCATGGCGCGGAACCCGCCGACTCTGATGAGGCTGCGCCGGAGGTGATGGCAGCACGATCCGGTGTGCTGGCTGCGCTGGAACAGGCACTCGCCACCCTCTCACCGCGACTGCGTGAAGCGGTGGCGCTGCGCTACGGTCAGGGTTTAACCTACCGTGAGATGGCAGATGTTCTGGGCATCCCGCAAAAGACGGCAGAGAGTCGTATCCGGCTGGCTCACGAGGGCATCAAAGCAGCGATGTCCACCGCTGACGTAGCGATGCTGCAAGAGGTGCTAGGGTTTCGCTGAGGCTACTGATCGCACCAACGCACCGATTCTTAAGACATCGCACGACCAACACACACGACACATCACTACAACCATTGAAGCAGATGAAGACGAAGATGAGGATGATCATGAGCAACAGAGGGCGTAGCACAAGCAAACAAGAACGCGCTCACGTTCATCACCTGATCGTGGCTTACGCGAATGGGCAGCTCACATCGGGTCAGCAGCGGCGAGTCATGCGGCATATCCAAAACTGCGCGGACTGCCGTGCCGCCGTTGATCAGCAGCAGCACGTGGCGGACGATCTACACACTTTCATGCCCCGAATCGGCACACCTGCCCGCGGACAGTTGAAGGCGCTCTATCCGCAGATCTGGGCGCAAACCACGCGGCGCAGTCGGCTGTGGTTCTGGCGCTTCACGGTGCTGCCCGCTTACGGCATGGCGTTGACCATGCTGCTGATCGCCTGTGTGCTGATCGGATCGGCGCTGTTCCTCGGACCAAGTCACGCCGTTGCCTCACCGATGTCCCCCGCCGATGTCAAAGCGACGTGGACGCCGATCTTCACTGGTGAACCGACCAAAGTAGCGGAAAATCAACCGCTGCCGGAAGCCAGCCTGACCGCGCCTGCCTACGGTGTCGATCTGGCGCTGCCCGCCTCGCCTGCGCCCATTGCCAGCGTCATGCCGTGAGAGAAATAACCCTCACCCCTAGCCCCTCTCTCGCAAGGCGAGGGGAACATAAATTATCATTTGGAAAGTCCTTCTCCTTGGGGGAGAAGGATTTAGGATGAGGGCAATATCCGTTACTATTTTCTATCCCTTCTAGCTGGGATCGGTGCAAGTCTGTTATGCTTATCCGCTGTTTTTCGGGAAATTGAGAGGTAATAGACGCTCATGACGACGCTTGACCAGTTTGACCAAGCGCCTAGCTCCCCCGTGGAGCTGCCCTCCTCTGGTGTCGGCGTACCTAACGCTGGCTCAGGTGTGGGCCTCTTCAACGAACCGCTGTCCGCCATCGTGCAGCGTTCGTGGTTGTCCGTGACGGTCAACCGTAAGACGTGGGAGATAGCCTTTTATATTGTGCTGTTGGCGATTGCCGTACTGACCCGCTTCGTCGGACTCGGTAACCGCGTGATGAGCCATGACGAAAGCCTGCACACCAAGTATAGCGAAGAACTGTACAAGACAGGCATTTTCACGCATACGCCGCTGATGCACGGTCCGGTGCTGTTCCACATGACCGCGCTCAGTTACTTCCTGTTCGGTGATAGCGACTTCACCGCCCGCCTCTATCCCGCCATCCTCGGCATCATCATGGTCATGATGCCGTTCCTGTTATTTGAGCGATGGTTGGGCAAACGAGGCGCGATGATCACTTCGGTGCTGATCTTGATCAGTCCGATGCTGCTCTATCACCACCGCTACATCCGCGAGGATACGCCAGCCATCTTCTTCACCATCTTGATGGTCTATTCGATCTTCGCCTATCTGGATGGCGTGAGACCGCGCCAGACGTGGCATCTGGTCTTATTCTCGGCTGCTACTCTGCTGAACCTCGCCAGCAAAGAGACGGCGTTCATGTATATCGCCGTATTCGGCTTGCTGCTGACGCTGTTCGTGCTGATCCAGATCGTGCAGGCGTGGAAGCTGCGCGTGATCGGCTCATCCGTCGGAGCGGCGATCATCGGCTTGGCGGTAATTCCGGCGGCGGGCGTAGTAGCGACGGTGCTGGTCAGCCGCGTGCGTGATCAATTGGCGGGCGAAGCGGCACTGACTGGCGTCAGCAGTTCGGCGGGCATTGGTGACATCCTTGCCACGCTGATTCCCGCTGTACCGTTAGGATTGGTCATCTGCGTGATTGCCTTCGTCGTTGTGCGAGTCCTCTGGGGCGTGCTCAGCCGTCCCGCAACTGCTGTGCTGGATGGTGTGGCGCTTGAGGGCAATTCGCTGTTCAAGCTGGTGCTGGCGGGCGTGATCATCGGTACGGTATTCGCGTTGATGATGACGGCAGTTCTCAGCATCATCAAGCCGGAGTCGATCCAGTCCGCGCGTGATGCATGGACAGTATATGATCAGCAAGCCGCGGCTCCGCTGGCAGAAGGTCAGGTGCCACCGACGCCACCCCTTGATCCGCGCCCCGAAACGCTGCAACTGCGCTGGGCAACATGGACAGGCTTCGGCGTCTTGATCCTGATGGCGGCGATCTTGCTCACGGCGGTCTACCGCTTCAGCAAACTACCCCGCCTCCCATGGCGAGACATCATCATCATGGTACTGGTGGCGGCGATCAGCGGCGCGGTGCTGCTGTACATTGAGGAGCATCTTCGTAACGTGCCCAATGTCAGTGCGGAAGTCCGCACCACGCCGACGGTCTATGACAACATCTGGGTAACCGGATCGTGGGTCATGGGTGCGCTCGGCATCATCGGTGTGCTGCTGCTCAAATTCCGCACGAACTTCTTCGAGCAGATGCGGGCGATCCCTGCCTTCGATCTGGCGTTGGTGCTCGGTACGCTGGTACTGCCGTGGCTCTCAGCCTATCCACTGTTCCGCGCGGGCTATCCGCTGGATGCGAACAGTTACCCGCCTGAAATGATACAGGCGATGTTCCTGTGTACGGTTCCCTTTGCGCTGTTTAGCATCGTGCTCGGCTGCTGCTGGAATACCAATGTCTGGCTGATCTGCGCTGGCACGTTCTACAGCTTGTTCGCCTTCTTTTACACCACCATCTTCACCAACGCCAACGGCATTGGCACGGGCTTGGTCGGATCGCTCGGTTACTGGTTGGTGCAGCAAGGCGTCAATCGCGGTAGCCAACCGCCCTACTACTATCTGCTGGTCGAACTGCCGATCTACGAATATCTACCGATGATCGGCGCGGCGCTGGCAGGCGTGGTCGGTCTCAGCGGCTTGTGGGTCTGGCGCGCCAAGCGCATCTCCGACGATATGGCGCAGGACGAAGCGGCGGCGCAAGCCCAAATGCAAGCGGATAGCGCCGCCGTCATCAGCGACAACCGCACTGAAAGCCTTGAGAGCATAGACGACGAAAGTGAACGCGCCGCCATCGACGTGATCATGGCGGAGGAAGGCAGCCTCGAAGCAGCGCAGCCAGCCGTTCACGATGTCGAGATCATCCACCACGACGAACTGCTCACGCGCATCCCCTTCATGGGTTTCGTTGGCTACTGGGCAGTGCTGATCATCATGATGATGACTGTCGCGGGCGAGAAGATGCCGTGGCTAACCACGCATCTGACCCTGCCGCTGATCTTTGCGACGGGCTGGTATCTGGGCGTCGTCCTTGAATCCACCGACTGGGCGAAGTTCCTACAACGCGGCTGGACGCTGCTGCTGCTGATCCCGCTGTTCGTTGTCGGTGCCGCCAATGTGATCGGACCGGTCATTTTCGGCACAGGCGTATTCAGCGGCTTGCAGCGCGATCAGCTTTCCGCCACCTTCACATGGATGGGCGCGATTCTGCTGACTGGTGTGATTGCCGCTGCCATCTGGCGGATCATCCGACCAGCGGACTTACAGATAGTCTCGCCCGCCTCTGATCTGCATGTGACGCCTGAAGGCGAGCTAGAGCTAGATCAAGTTGACGAGTCTGAGAAAGTTAAGAGCATCCCGCTAACGCCGCTGCATCGTCTCCAGTTGGCAGATTGGCGGATGCTTGGCAGTGTCGGTATGCTGGCTGTCTTTTTGGTACTTGCCGTACTGACGGCGCGTACCGCTTGGAACGCCGCTTACATCAATTACGACTATCCCACCGAATTTCTAGTCTACGCGCACGGTGCGCCCGGAAACAAGACCATCGTGCAGTATCTGGAAGACATCAGCCGCCGCACCACGGACGGCATGTACATTCAGGTCGCCTACGACAATCAGATGTCGTGGCCCGGTTCGTGGTACTTCCGCGAATTCCCCAATGCTCGCTTCCTCGGTGATACGACGGGCGCAACCGACCTCGGTCAGTATGTAGCTATCGCGGTCGGCACGGAGAATGCCCAGAAGATCGAGCCACAGCTTGGCGACAACTTCTACAAGTTCAATCTGCCCCGGCTGTGGTGGCCCATGCAAGACTACTTCAATCTGAACCTGACGCGCATCGATAACGCATTGGGTAATCCGGCGTGGCGCGCGGCGCTGTGGGATCTGTGGTTGAATCGTGACTACAAGAAGTACGCGGCGATGACGGGCAATCCCAACGCCTTCGATCTGAACCAGTGGCCCGTCATTGATCGCATGGTCTTTTACGTGCGCAAGGATGTGGCGGCACAGGTCTGGAACTTCGGTGTGGGCGCGTCTCAGGTCGCTTCCTCGCTGCCAGCCGATGCCTTTGCTGATCTGCGCTGCGACACCTGCTCCGCCGACCTGATCTTCAACACGGCGGATGTGGCACTCAACGCACCGCGCAGCGCTGCCGTCGATACGGCAGGCAACGTCTACGTGGCGGATAGTCGCGGCGGGCGGATCGTGGTCTTCAGCCCTGAAGGTCAGTTCGTGCGCGACTTCAGCACACGGATCGATCCCGATCCCACCGTGCCAGCCGGTCCCGGCATGTTCTCCGAACCGTGGGGCGTGGCGGTGGCGACGGATGGCACCGTCTATGTGGCGGATACGTGGTATCACCGCATTCTGGTGTTCAACGCCGATGGCACGTTCAGGAAGCAGTGGGGCTTCTACGAACAGGCGACCCCCGGCGTGCCGAGCAGTCCGTTCGGCTTCTACGGTCCGCGCGACATCAAGCTGGATGCACAGGGCAACGTCTACGTAGCGGATACAGGCAACAAGCGCGTGCGCGTCTACGATAAGGATGGCAACTTCCTGCGCGACATCGGCGCGACGGCGGTGATCGGCAACATGAAAGAGCCAGTCGGCATCGCTATCGACAACGAGCGCGGCGAAATCTATATCGCTAGTACGTGGAGCAAGAAGATCGAAGTCTACAGTCTGACGGGTGAGACGCGGCGCGAGTGGGTGCTGCGGGCGTGGAATGCCACGACGGAGCAGACCGACAGCGGCAACCGTCCCTTCCTCGCGCTGGATAAGACCGGACGCTTCCTGTTCGTCACCGATCCCGATGTGGCGCGCATCCTCGTCTACGACTCTGCGACCGGAACTCCTGTGCTGCAGTTCGGTAGATTGGGCGCTGCGCCGTTCACCAGCAATCAGTTCGGTGTGCTTGGCGGCATTGCCCTCGATCCGACGACGGGCAAGCTGCTGCTGACCGATGCAGGCGGTGGTCGCGTGCTGCGCTTCGATCCGGCAGTGCTGCCGGGCTTGAGCGCCGCGAGTATCCCCACCGTCGCCACCGCTGTGCCAGTTACGGAATCTCCGGCGACGGCGGAAGCACAGATCGGCGCATCGGACGCTACGCAAGAGCCTACGACGGAAGCTACGCCCGACGCGATAGGGTAAGTTGGTCTGTTGATCATAAGTTGAAACTAAACCCCTGCTTGTACTACAGTACGAGTAGGGGTTTTTGTTTAGGGGTAACAAATGGACAGCCGCTTGATTTTCCTCATACTGTGCATAAGCATAGGTGTCATATTAATCGCTTTGCTGCCATGGCTAATTCATGAGGAAATAATCCATCGAAAACTGCTCAAAGAAGGCATCAGAACAAAGGGCAAAATCACGGCAATGCGCCGCGAACTATACAAGTATGGTAAGTCCGCACGTTGCCTAGTAGCCTACAGATTTAGGGTGCAAGAAGAGAGCAATAAACCCTATACTGTTGAGCAAGAAGTGATGGAGGGACGCTACAACTTACTATCAGTTGGCTCTGAAGTTGACGTTATCTATCTGCCCTCCAATCCGCGAACCGCACAACTGCTATTTGATTAATTCACAAAAGGGGAGTATTTTTGGGCGAACTGACTTCTGCAACAAGAACCTTGCTTCTCCTCTCGACTGCACTCACAATCGTTACCGTCATCTTAACGCACTCCAGTGTGCGTGCTATTTGGCAGGAATGGGGAATTTTTCGGAAAGGCATAGTCACTACGGGCAAGATCACGGCGATTAGCAAGCACAGTTTCTGGAGACGACCAGAGGATAAAATCTACTTCCGCTTCACAGTAGTGACAGACCATGAGCAACGTTACACCGTCGCCCAGCAAGTCTACCCGAAACATTTACTGGATATGCAAGTCAATCAGGAGGTTGAGCTTAAGTACCTTCCAGCAACCCCCAAGATTGCCCGCTTAAGTGGCGCTAATGCTGATAATTTGATGTTAGATAATGCGATATTACGTATCTTTACTTCGGCTGGGCTAGGGCTTCTAACTGTGGCGCAATTATGGGTACTGCTACGACGCTGAACCTTTTAGTCGGGACAATACAATACACACCCTGTGGGCGCTGTAATGAACTTCTCCTTCATAGAGAGAATCGTAGCCATCAACTGGCAGCATAATCAGCAGGTTCTGCGATAACATCCCCATGTTCAAGCGAACGTAACAACCAACCGCGCTTGGCATCTTCCAGCATTTCGAGAGCTTCCTCAATCGTGTCACCACCGCCGACACATCCCGGCATTTCAGGGATGATCGCACCCCATCCATCTTCTTCGGGCAGGAGCAGAATTTTGTAGCGTAGAGACAGGTAGTAGTCGATGTTAGCGATCCGCGTCACTTGAGCCTGAAACTAAAATGAAACGGACTTAACCTCGATAGCGCACTATTGGGCTTATCACATTAAGTCCGTCTTATCTATTATTGATCTAGCTATTTCTACTGCAGCGTCATCAGATAGGCGATCAGGTCGGTGATCTGCGCCTCGGTCAAATCCTGCGCGTAGTTCTGGTACATTACGCTGGTGCCATTGGCGGAAAAGACCTTGCCCGGTTCATTGGGCACAAGATAGGCGTTCGGATTAACGATGGATGTGTGCAGGTAAGTGTAGACATCCTGCTTGGCTTCCATAGCGTGATGAGCCGCATGTTGCATCAAGCCCGCCATCAAGGGACCTGCTTTCACCGTGCCATCATCGACCACGTTGTGGCAGGTGGAGCAGGCGGGCGCGATGCTATCCGCACCGAAACCGTTAGCGAAGTACTGCTCACCCACTGCCGGATCGCCCGGAATAGGGGTCACATTGGGAGTAGCCGTGGCAAACGAGCGCTTGGTCGCGGTAGGCGCAACGGCGACCACCGTCGGCGCAGTGGTTGGCGGCACAATCACCGTATTGGTGGGCGCTGCGGCGGTAGCTTCTTCTACCTGCGGTTGCTCCGCTTCGCCCGTCGGCGCGTCAGTAGGTACGCGTGTCGCAATGGTCGGTGTAGCGGGCAGCGCGAACGGTGTCGCGGGGGTGCCGCAGGAACTCAGGGCGAGCGCTAGCGCCGCCATGGCAATAGCCGCGAACGCTGATCCACGCCGCGCTATCCGGGTCGGAAAGAACATGGGATTACCTCATTGAAGATGCGTTTAAACCTCAGATTGTGAAGAGTATAGCAAATTAATAAACGATGTGAGGATTCATCTAGCGGCTGACCTTGCTTCATACGTAAGCCCATATTTGTCATAAGATTGTCATCCGTCGTCCATAGCAATATTGCTATAATCTGCGCGTACGAATGATCAGGTGCAGGTCTTAAGATGCAAGAATCGATCCAAACCCGAAGCAGTACACAACGCACTCCAATTGAACCTGCTGACGCGCACGTACTCGTTGTTGAAGATAACGTCCCCAACTTCGTACTGATCGCCCGTATGCTGGCGTTCATGGGTATTCAGCGCTGTGAATGGAAAACTTCTGGCTGGCAAGTCGCCCAATTTGCGGACACGCTGCTGCGTGTTGACTTGATCCTGCTAGATATTCGCCTACCTTACGAAGACGGCTATCAGGCACTTCAGAAGCTGCGCGCCAACGCCAAACTCCGTAACACACTGGTGATCGCGGTGACGGCGGAAGCCAGCGATGATCAGATGCGCCGCGCCCGTGCCGCCGGATTCGATGGCTTCATCGGCAAACCACTGAACCCGGATCGCTTCCCCGATCAGATTCGGCGCATTCTCGCTGGTGAATCGGTCTGGGAGTGGCGCTCGGAGTAACAGCAGCGCTGTCGTCGCCTTCAGCGGTCAACCTCTCTAAAAACTGAATCTCACTTCAATGGAGCCTGCGAAAGCGGGCTTTTTGCGTATAATAGTGAAATTGTGTATAAACAAATAATACTTTTGATCTTAGAACTTTGATCCTTGCCAATTCATATCTATGTAAGAATTCTTTAGTTTTACTTACCTTGCTCGGTTCCTAACAGTGTCCTATACTATTAATTGCAAAGCTGGCAATTTGGCAAAGTAAGGACACAATCGATGTCATTCACTGAACTCATGCAGTCCCTATACCAAACTTACCTCGAACGCTCTGCTAATGCTCGTGTGACGCTGCTTCATGCGCGAAGTCGTTATCGCACCGCATTACTGAGTTACATTCTACTGGATGAAGACCGCCGCGTCTTCTACTATGCCTTGGGATCGGATGACATCGATCTGCTGTCCTTCATCGCGGGGGTAACTCACGATCTTTCCGAACAGTTCCCCGCTTTCGGTGGCAACGTCAATCAGGCGGTTGCCCGCGACCCGCGTGATATCGATGGTATTCTGGCAGCCTTCGTTCAAGATTTGAACGAACACGCGGATCGTCCCTACGTCGTGGTGCTGGATGAAGTGGATCGCGCCGAAGTGGGCGACGACCTGCAAATCTTCATCGAGCGGCTGGTAGATGCACTGCCCGCCGAAGCACATCTAGTGATCAGCAGCCGTAGTCTGCCGCGTTTGCCGTGGATGGCGTTGATCGCTCAGAAGAAAGCAGTGCTGCTGCGCGACTCCGAATTGGTGGCACAGAACTTCTATACCTCGCAAGCAGATGAATCAGCGCGTATCAGTATTCAGGGTTTTACCCCCGGAAATGTGCTGCTGGATGGCAAGATCGTGGGCGAGTGGGAAGGGCACCTGCCGCGCCTGCTGTTCTTCTTCGCCATGGAGCGTCCCGTGGTCACGCGCTCGGAGATTTGCGCCGCCTTCTGGCCCGATCTGACTACCGAGCAAGCAGTCAATGTCTTCCACGTCACCAAGCGGCGCTTGCATAAGGCGCTGGAAGGCGTCTCCGCCGATATTCTGGTGCATGAGGATGGTTACTACCGCGTCAATCCCGACATTCGCGTGCACTATGATGTAGTTGATTTCGTCAGCACTTTGGTCGATGGTCGCCTTTCCGGCGATGATCACCGTCGCCAGATGGCAGCGTGGCAAAAAGCGATTGATTTGTACCAGAAGCCATACCTGTTCGGTCACAACGAAGATTGGATCGTCAAGCGCCGTGCCGAATATCAAGTCGGTTATCTGGAGGCGTTGGCGGGCTTGGCGCGGGGACGTGCCGTTGAGGGTCGTCCGGAATCGGCGCTGGCGTTGCTGCTCAAGGCAATCGCTGAGGACAACCGCCGTCAGGATTTGCACCGCGACATCATGATGCTGTACGCCGATATGGGACGCCGCAGTGAAGCCGCCAGCCACTATCAGCGCCTGCAAGACGAACTCTCACGCGCTAAACTGCAATTGGAACCGGAAACGGCTGAATTGTTCAGCGACCTGATGAGTTGATCGCGGCTAATGACAACGAATCCAACGGGGGCGCAGTGCCCCCGTTTTTGATCCTGCTAATTTGTTAGCCCATCACTTGCGCTTCACCGACGTGGACGCCCTGCACGTAACCGCGAGAGACCAGCAGTTCCGCGTTCAGGATCGCGCCGCCCGCCGCGCCACGAATCGTGTTGTGAGACAGCGCCACGAACTTGACATCGAGCAGATTGCACTCGCGCAGACGCCCAATCGTGGTGGTCATACCCGCGCCAGCATCGCGATCACGGCGCGGCTGTGGACGATCCGCCACTTCGCTGTAAGCGATCACCGGATCGGGCATCGAGGGTAGATCGCGTGCCAGTTCGTGTCCCTGATACGCCAGCCAATCCGCCTTGATCTGTTCCAGCGACGGCACATTCTCGAACCCGACGGAGGCGCAGACCAGATGCGAGTCCAGCACAGGCACGCGGTTGCACGCCGCGCTGATCACTGTATCCAGAAAATCAATCGCCTCACCGTTGAACGATCCCAGCACTTTGCGCGGTTCCGTTTCTAACTTATCTTCCTCGCCACCGATGTAAGGCACGACGTTATCGAGGATGTCCAGCGACGCCACACCCGGATACCCCGCACCGCTGACCGCCTGCATACTGACCACATTCGCCTGTTTGATCCCGTATTTGAGCAGCGGCTTGAACGCCACCATCAGCGCCACGCTGGTGCAGTTAGTCATGGTCACCAGTGCCCCGCTCGACCAGCCGCGATTACGCCGCTGCACCTCGACTAGTGCCACATGATCGGCGTTGAGATCGGGCAGCAGCAGCGGCACATCGGCAGCCATGCGGTGCGAACTGGTGTTGGAGGAGACCACATGCCCACGCGCGGCGAGTTCTAGTTCCAGCGTTTTTGCCACATCGCTGGGCAGGGCAGAGAGCACAATCGGGCTGTTCAGTTGGGCATCCAGCGGCAGTACGGTCATCGCGGCGACATCGGCGGGCGGCGATCCGGCGAGCACCCAGCGCGCCGCTTCTCCGTAGGGCTTGCCAGCGCTGCGATCCGAGGCGACGACCTCACCCACGCGGAACCACGGATGGTTCTCTAGCAGTTGGATGAAGCGCTGCCCCACAGCGCCCGTCGCGCCGAGGATGGCGACATCGATTTTGGAAGCGAGAATGGACATAAATGATCTCCTCTGATTGCGTACGGAACCACGAATAGACAACAAAAAAGGACGTGGGGGCTGCCCACGTCCTTGTGTTTCACAATGCGACTGCTGCGGAGCAAGCCTCTAACGCCACCTCGATTTGGTAGTCGTGGTAGTAGTGCTAGTAGTGGCGGTCAGGGTCGTGTTCTGCATGGTACTGAGAGTAACACAGCTTAGTAGCGCCGTCAACAGGTCAGCGGAAACAAACACATCGATGTTCCGATACTCCCCGACTCATCATCATCTGCCTCAAACCAGAATCGCCGCCTCGCAAACAATTTCCAAACCATTTCCCCTGTTTTGCCTGATACTTTGCCTGCTATATCACGCACAAAACACAGGCTTGCTTCGCCCCCACAACCTCTCAAAGTTTGAATCGCACCTCCGCGCAGCTCGCCTATAACCCTGTCTGGAGTCCCGTAGGGACTTTGTTCGTTGAGCCCGGCAATTTATTGCCGGGACAAACGACGACACCCACCACTCCAACACGTTTTCTCCTCAGCACTCAGCGCTCAGTACCCAGCACTTCTCTACTCCGCCGATTGCTCTTGCTGCTCATCTTCCGCCAGCATCCGCGCGATCTCGGCGTATTCCAGATCGTCCACGTACTGGGTGATCCCGTCCTGCAAGAACTGTGGCAGATCGGGATGCAGCTTCTGGAAATTGGCGATGAAGTCGGGATGCGAGTTGTAGCCTTCTCCCAAGCCGCGCAGAATATCCAGTGTAGGCTCGTAGAAGTAGTGCAGATGCTTATGCCAGCGCACCAGGATCGCTTGCACCTCGGCGCTGCTGGGTGCTTTGCCCGCTTCCAGCGCGTCCACCAGATCGCCGTACACCTGATTGCCTTCGTTGCCGATCTTTTCCTTATCCGCCGTCGTGTAGCTGTTCCAGCGCTTGATCGACTCGTTGACCGTCTGTGGTCCGTATTGCAGGCGCGCCGAACGCTCGTATTCTTTCTGTTTCTCCTCGCTGAATGGCTCGAAGAGTCGTTTCTTGCTCATTTTGATTTCTCCTGCCAGATGCATGATCGTGCTGTCTACCGTGTTGACCAGCTTATTAAGCCGGTTGATCTTGTCTTGCAGTGCCTCTCGGTGCGATCTCAGCGCCACCAACAGATCGAAATCGGGGCTGTCCAGCACCTCCTTGATCTGCGTTAGCTCTAAGCCGATCTCACGGTAGAACAAGATTTGTTGGAGGCGCAGCAGTGCGGCATCGTCGTAGTAGCGATAGCCGTTCTCGCCAACTTGCGTCGGATGCAGCAGCCCGATCTCGTCGTAGTAGTGCAGTGTACGCACACTGATCTCCGCCAGATCGGAGAGTTGCTTGACCGTGTACATGAGCGCACGCCTCCTTTCCAAATACTACGCCAGCCATGATAAGGTATCACGTTGCGTTAGAGTCAAGAGGCTATTTTGCTCCGGGCGAGGGTAAGCTAATGCAAGTTCACGCTGTCAGGGTTGATCACACACCGCGCCATGACAGAGAAATTAGGACTTGCATCATGCAGCTACTGAGCGTCAACGTTGGCGTCGAACGCACGATCAAGAACGGCAAGAAGACGGAAACATCGGGGATTTTTAAGATTCCGACCAGCGATCCGGTGCAGATCAACCGCCTCGGTTTGGCGCACGACGTGATCATTGATACCAAACATCACGGCGGTGTCGATCAGGCGGTATACGTGTTCGGTCAGCCAGATTACGAGTGGTGGTCAGCACAGTTGGGGGTCGCGCTAGAGGCGGGAATCTTCGGTGAAAATCTGACCATCTCTGATTTGGAAAGCGCGACTATGCGGATCGGAGATCGGCTGCACATAGGCAGCGACGTGATCCTCGAAGTCACCTCGCCGCGCATCCCTTGTGCGACGTTGGCAGCGCGGATGGGTGATCCCCAATTCGTCAAGCGCTTCAAAGAGGCGGAACGTCCGGGCGTGTACTGCCGTGTGATCAGCGAAGGCAAGGTGAGTGCAGGCGACAGCGTGACATTGAAGCCCTATCCACGCCCGCAGCAAACCATCACGGTGCTGGAGTTTTTCCGCATCGCCTACCAGCGCGAGATCAGCGGCGAACAGATGCGACGGTTACTGGCTGCCCCCATCGACATCCGCTCCCGCACCGCCTATGAGCAGATGTTGACCGACGCTTGATGTTGCTGAGATGAGTTCTAAGAGCGCACTCCGCAGGTCATCTTCTGCTCTTAACCCACTTCAGTGGGTTTACCCGGTGTTGTAGCCGGAGGTTTCAACCTCCGGTCTACGCTTACCACCTGCAATACTCCCACAAATCCTTTAGCGCCGGAATCAGTTTAGCGCCCTACCCGCTGCGCTCAGTTTCAATTCGCAGGCGTGATCACGCGCAAGCCAACATCCAGCCAGAAACGCCCCGCCGGATTGACGAATCGATACGCCGACTGCGCGGGGATCGCGTTGAAGGCGAAGGAACTACCCTTGACCATCTCATTACTACCATTGCAAGGACCAACCGGATCGTCCTGAATATACAGAGCATCGTAATCGGCACTGTAGCAATCAGAGATCCACTCGCCCGCGTTGCCCGCCATATCCTGCGCACCGACCCAACTCGCGCCCTGCGGGAAGCTGCCTACCGTAATAGTGCCGCCGTACATGCCAGCGATGTTCGCCTCACCGTTGAAGCGGTTGCCCCACGGATACAGCGGTGCGCCGGGACCGCGGGCTGCATACTCCCACTGTGCCTCAGTAGGGATCAAACCACCGCGCCACGCCGCGTATGCCTGTGCCTGCGCTAGGGTCATGCCCACGCGAGGGGTATCCGCGCCTGTCGAAGTGTTGAAATCTACTGCGTTGGCGAAGCTGGAACCACTGTTGATGCGGAACTGCTCCCACTGCGCGTTGGTCACCTCGAACTTATCGATCCAGAAATCGCTGGTGATACACACAGTGCGGAGGCTGTGCCCGCGAATCTGATTGTTGATATCGGGGAGTGAGTCACTGCCCATCGGGAAGCAGCCCGCCTTGACGAATACCTGAATCACGCCGCGTCCGTCGGTACGTTCGACGCCTGTGGTCACGCTGCCACCCGTATTGCCGCCACTACCACCACCGCCCGGCTGTGCCGCCCAGACTTTTTGCACCACATCCGGCGGGATATCCAGCGGATTGCCACCATTGCCCTGATAGGTGGCGTTGGAGATGTACACACTGCCCTGCTGACCCACGAACAAGATCGACAATTCGCGGAATCCGGGCAGTTGCAGCACGCGGAATCCTCGATCATTGACGGCAAATTGGAAACTCTTGACGAACTGTCGGTTGCTCCAATCGCCGTTGATAGCAGTGAAGGCGAAGGCACGTACCTGTTCATTTGCCTTGAAGCCAGCGAGCACGCCCGTTTCCTCTGCTCCGCGCACAAAGATCGGCGCGTTGAGTGCCGGCAGCGTGATCTGCAACGAGGCAGTGGTGGGTTGCTGAATGTTGATCGTCCACACACCCGGTGTCAGGAATGCACCCAACGGCACTGCTGCCACATAGATCGTCGCACCCGTATCGAAGCGGCTCTGCGTGAACAATGCCGCGTTCACCTGACCACCATTAGGGGCGATTGCCACCGCGCCATTGATCGGCGCATCGGCACAGATCGAGGGCAGATTGACGCGGAAATCGGGTACTTCAAATACATCCTGCTGGCTGAACTGGATATCAGCGACGCCGTTGCTGATATTGATCGCGCAGTAGACCACCGCTTCAATGCCAATCGTGCCAATCGACACATCCGCCACCAGATCGGGCGAGAAGTCATCACCGAGATCGACCACCAGCGTTTGGTCGAGGTTATCCGGTGTGCTGGTATGCGTCGCCTGTGCGGTGCGCGTCCTCGTTCTGGTCGCGGTTGCCGCCGCCGTTGGTTGCAGTGATGAACCGATCAGCGCGGTCATGATCAGCAGCAGCGCCAGTGTCAACAGCCACCAGCGTACCGTCCTTGATCTACGAGTACGAATGTTCATCAGTGTCGTCTCCTCCGCTGTGCTGCGGCGATGAGTTGCGCCTAGAAAAACTTCGACGTTGCAGATGCAGTCGTTGTCGCCGTTGCCGTTTTCGTTGTTGTTGCTGTGATGGTGGGACTGGCGGTACTTGTGCTTGTACTTGTGCTGCTGGCGATCTTAGTTGGCGTCCGCGTGGCTGCTGTACTTGGCGTTATTGTCGCTGTCTCCGTCGGTACAGCAGTGGCACTCGCTTCGCTGGTTGCCGTCGCTGATGCGGTGGCGGTGGCAGGCGGTGAGGTCGGCGTCGGGCTGCTGATCGCCCACGCGTCCGCCTGCTTTTGTCGCGCCGCGTAGCGTTCCGCTGCCGTAGTGTTGTTCAATGCCTGTGCCAGCTTCAATGCCTCGCCGTATTGCGCCGCCGCCGTCGTATAATCGCGCAAGCGCACATAAGCATCCCCGCGCAAGCTGAACACCGTCATCGCCCGATCCGGCGCGATCAGCGGATAGGGGTTACGCGCTTTGCTGGCGTCGTAGATGCCCATCGCCTGATCGTAGTCCGCCAGTGCCGCGCGGTTATCTCCCCGCGCATAGTACGACTGACCGCGAAAGATGTGCGCTTCCATCACGGGCGAGTCAAACAAGCCGCTGCGCCCCGAATAATCGTCAATCACTTGTGACGCTGCCTTGAAGAACGCCTGATAGTAATCGTCGGCGTTGGCATCGCGGGAAGCGAAACGTGCCGCCCATTGCAAGAAGCGCACCTGCACTTCGGTCAGCAGTAGCTTACTAGCAACACTGGGATCTTCCGTCGCCAGATTGAACTTCTCGCGGAACTGATCGATATACGTCACCGCCTGATCTAACGCGCTCACAGTTAGCAGACTTCTAGCGCACTTGTCGTTTTGCTCCGCCAACCATAACGCACGCACGGCGTAGGTATTCGCCAAGCCCGCGTACGCCCGCGAGAAGTTGGGGCGCACGACGTCCGCGATCTGTTGGCTTTGCCGGAATGCTGTCTCCGCGTCGTTGGTGCGATCCAGTACCGTCGCGCGGTCACAGCGCCGCGCCGCCGTCTCTGCCAGCTTCATCTGTGCGCCACCGATCAGCGCGTAGATTACTTCCTTGCCGTCCTCTTCCGTCCATTCCGGTGTGTTCAGTGCCGCCTGATAATTGACCAGCGCCGTGCTGTACTTTTGCGTCATCTGCTGGAACACGCCTGTCATCACATAAGACAGCGCCGTCACCCGTGCGCCGAGTTTGGTGCGCTCATCCAGCGAATCGCCGGGGACTTTCTGCCCGAAGGCATAGCTGCCCGTCAAGTCGTAGGCATCGTTGAAATACTGTCCGCTGGCGATGTAAAACTCCGGTGTGAGCTGCGGCTGCTGCAGCGTCGCGTCGTAGCCGATCTCGCCGTAGATCACCACCTTCGCGCCGCGCTCTGCCAGCAAACGCGTGGCATCTTCCTTGCGCTGCTGAGGATCAGCGCCGACGATGCGTCGCACGCCGACGGGACCATCCAGCTTGTAAGTCAGATTCAAACCACTGCGTCCCAGTTCCGCCGTCAACTGCTGATCCAGCGCCTTGCCCAGACGCTCGATAGTGGCATCCGCCTGATCAGCAGGGATCGGATTCGCAGGATCGATCACGAAGTAACTGAGCAGCACGCCGATGTCGTAGGTTTTGAGATCAAGCGTCGCTGTCGGCGGTATCGCCGTGATCGTAGGTACGGCACTTTCGATGCCCTGCTGAGCGGCAAACCGTGCGCCGAGGAACAACAAGATCAGTGTCACCGCCGCCGCCGCGATTACTGAGGCGATGCGGAGTGCCGAACGCAAGGGTTGTTGTGGTGGGGGCAGCGCGACCAACAGCCTGCGCAACCCCTCGTCATAATTCTGCGTCAGATCGATGTACTGGAGGCTATCCAGCTTGAAATCAGCGAGGGTAGCTTCCGGATCAAGCCGCCGCACGATCACGGGGAAGATCGGCTTGCCCTCGCGCTGCGCCTGTTCGATCTCGGCGCGGCAGTTGGGCGATTTCAAGAAATCCGGCGACACGCAGGCGATCACTGCCTGAGCTTTGGACATCGACTCGACCAGATCGCGCCGCCAGTCCTCGCCAGCGGTGATGCCGTGCTCATCCACATCCATCCACAGCACGTAGCCGCGACGCTGCAAGTCAGCATACAGTTTGTCCACCGCAATGCGATCACTGCGGCTGTAGCTGACGAATAAGGGGGCGCTGGCATTCGCGCTCTTGCCCGTGTTCGCTTTTGAAGTTGGTGTATTCATGATGGATACATTATAGGAGCGTTTAGATTCGACGCAACGCAGCCGCTTCAGAAACCTGTGAATGAAACGAGCACGGGGGAGCGATCATTCACTCCCCCGCAGCGTGGTTGTATGCAGTTGTCGGGATCACTGACTAGGCGGGGCGGAAGATGTAGATCAAGCCGCAGTCCACGAAGCCAGCAACAGGCGTGGGGTTGCCCAGTCCGTTATCGAACAGGTGCAGCACTACGATCACGCGGTAGACGCCTTCGCCAATCGCGCCTGCTGCCACATCCACGTTCTGCGCGTACTCACGGTACGGCGCGGCGGGGAAGTTTTGCAGCGGCTCGGATAGCGTATTCACAGACAGCGCGGGCAGGGCGATGTCCGCACCCGGACCCATGCGCTCCAGAAACACGCGGATCTGGAAGTTGGCGTTCAACCACGCGGTCAGCGCACCGGACATCTTCCACTTCACCGTCACACCCCAATTCTGGTCGGTGCGGATGGTGTTGGTGGGCGCATACTGCGGTCCGGGCGTGCTTGCCTCGAAGGTATAAGCATCAAGGCTGCCAGTGTACGAAGTCAGGTTGGTTTCGATTTGAACAGACATCTCTCAACTCTTTGACGCGACACACCTACTGCTGCTAGTTCCCACCGCGCCAATCAGGTGCTGTCAACAAATTGGCGTTTGGGCTGTCCGGCGGATCGCGGCGATTACCATTGTGTTCGTTGTTATTCGCTTGATCCGCCGTTGACATGCGCTATTGAAGCACGGGAATTTACAAAGTTCGCCAATTCCCAATTTTTTGGGAATTTCGCGGATTGTTGAGGTGAATTAGGCAGGGAATGATCACATCGCGCGGGTTAGAAACCCATAGGCATTAAGCTAAGGATGAGTGCAGTCCGCGGCGGGAGCTAAAGCAACCCGGCTACACTGCAATACGGCTCAAAGACGGCTAAAGCCGCCTGTGGTGAGGATAACTTTCATCCGTCGGCATTGGCAGCGGTAACAAACCCACGTCAGTTAGCGCAAGCCGACTTCAGTCGGGTTTAGGGGTATTGCCTTGTAGCCGGAGTGCTTTAAGGCTTGTCCGGAGTTTATTTATCTGCTTGCCGCAGGACGCATGGGGTTTTGAACCCCATGTTACAACACTCTAGAAACCCTCTGATGAGGGTTCTCCAAAGGTCATGTTCTGCTCTTAACCCACTTCAGTGGGTTTACCAAGTCTTGTAGCCGGAGGTTTCAACCTCCGGTCTACTCACGTCAGCACTTAAAAAACTCCGGACAAGCCTTAAAGCCTCCGGTGTTCGTTCCGTCGCCTAATGCCTTAACTTAATGCCGATGGGTTAGAAACCTGCTCCTACACGACGTGATCTTTTTGAATGATCAACAATATAGGGGTGGGTTTGTAACCCACCCGCTGCGAAATCACGCAACAAAAAAGCGCAGACGTGTACACATCTACGCTTCATCCATCTGTCGGGGTACCCGGATTCGAACCGGGGACCTCACCGTCCCGAACGGTGCGCGCTACCAGGCTGCGCTATACCCCGTTAGTTGCCAAGTGCGCTAAATCATACCTGACGTTCCAACGCATGGCAATGGCGAAGTTTCCCGTTCGATGCCGTGACTGTTCTAACGCTGATCGCCTACCAGTGTCACCGCTAACGCCTCCACCGTTTCGGCATGGATCGTGCGGTTGGTGGCGACGATCCGCTTACCTGTGACCGCGTCGAACGCCTTGCCCGCATAATCGGAGACGCGCCCGCCCGCTTCTTCCACGATCAGACTCCCAGCCACCACGTCCCATGTTTCCAAGCCGACATCCCAGAAACCCTCGAAGCGTCCTGCTGCCACATAACAAAGATCGAGCGCCGCGGCGCCCATCCGGGCGGCAGCCTGAGCGCGTCCAGCCAGTGCCGTCCAGCCGGGAGCCGCCGCCTGTGGATCGATATACGTGCTGGCGATCAGTGAATCGCGCAGTTTTTCCACGCGGGAGACTTGAATTGGTTCGCCGTTCATGGTCGCGCCATGCCCCTTCACCGCCGCGAATAACTCATCCATGATCGGATCGTAGACCACGCCCACCAATACTTCGCCCGTTTCGTCGGTGCAGCCGATGCTGATGCAAAAGTGCGGCACGCCATGCACGAAGTTGACCGTGCCATCCAGCGGATCGACCCACCACGTAATGTTGTCTTGCTCGTCGGTCTGCGGCAGCTTGATCCCCTCCTGACTGATGATCTTGCAGCGTGGATAAGCGGCGCGCAGGTTAGTGGCGATCACACGCTCGCTGACGTGGTCGGTTTCGGTGATGTAGCGATGTGCCTTGCGCTCCAGCACCGGACGCGGACGGGCGAAATTACGGCGCACTAAGGCACCCGCTGCGCGTGCTGCACCCTCTGCCACAGGCAGCGCGATCAGCGGGATAAAGTCGAGACTCTGGTTCATGGATGATCACCTAACTTGGGAGGTACTCCAAAACCTGAAGTAAAGCAGGACAGTAGTAACGCTTCATTAAGATTGTGCTAAATTTCATAGCATTCACAGCGCGTAGTGCAATGCATTTGTGAGTCTCCACACGTTGACATTGAGCAGTGGATCGACTATCCTGATAGAATCTCGACTCGTTTAACACTTTCGATCAGGGAATGGCGATGAGGCAGTTGGAGGACGCGCAAATTAGTCCGACTGGCTCATTTGTTATCTGCGGATGGCGACGATAATAGTCCTATCAGCACACGCCTGATCGGCGGAGGTGTATCATCAGCAACAGCAACTTACCGTTAATCGGCATCCCTAGCTTCCACGACAAATCCTCACCAGAATCGATGCCTGAACGCTTCGGCATGAGCCGTCCTTATATCGACGCGCTGATCAAGGCGCAGGCGCTGCCAGTGATTCTTCCGCTGGCGTTAAGTACAGATATTTTGCGGCAGCTCTACGAACGCCTCGACGGGTTGTTCATGGCTGGCGGTGGCGATGTCTCACCCGCTTGCTATCACCGTCCGGTAGATGAGCACACCGCCGGAATTGATCATCTGCGCGACGAAACCGAACTGACTCTGCTGCGCTGGGCGTTGGAGGATGGCAAGCCGATCCTCGGTGTCTGTCGCGGATCGCAGACTCTGAATGTGGCGGCAGGCGGCACCCTGATTCAGGATGTAACCGAGTACGTACCTAACGCCATTCGCCATCAGTATTATCCCGACAAGCCGCGCAATTACGTGGCGCACGACATCAAGACGGTAACGGGCACGCAGCTTGCCGACGTCTTAGGTAGTGCGGGTCGCGTCAACAGCTTCCACCATCAAGCGGTGGATCAAGTCGCGCCCGGATTCGTCGTTTCCGCTTACGCACCCGATGGCGTCATTGAAGCTATCGAGTACAACGGCGCACAATTCGCAGTGGCGGTACAGTGGCATCCCGAAAGCCTCGTGGATACCGATCCGACCATGCTCAACTTGTTCAAACGCTTCGTGGCAGTTTCCGCCGCGTAGGACGCCGCCGCCAATCGCATACTCGAACGCCTTGCCCTCCACTGCGAGGGCATTTTCGATTCTCCGTCTCATCCACCAACACAAGGACAAAGCTCATGCAAATCCAACAGGAATGGCTGGATCGCCTTTCCGCGCTGTGTGCCCGCTACGATCTCGGCACGATCAAGATGCTGACTCAGGCATCGCGCGGCATCAACAACCGCATCTTCATCGTCAACAATCAGTACGCCATCCGCTTCGACGGTTTGACAGGCATCGCGGAATCCCGCTTCGCTGCCGAGAAGATCGCCTACGACGCGTTGACGGAGATCGGCGTACCTGTGCCGCGCGTGATCGCCGTAGATAGCAGCCATGACTTCGCATCTGGCGACGTGATGATCATGACCAGAGTGCGAGGCGCGGCGGTGATCGATACGTGGCATCTACTGTCGGCACAGCAGCAGCGCCATCTCGCCTATCAGTTCGGTCAGGCGCTCGCCCAAATGCACGCCGTCACCTTCGAGAAATTCGGCAGACTTCGCAAGCTGGCGACTAATCCGCAAGATCGCTGGATCGATTATGTGGTCAGCTTCTACGAGCAGTACATGATCCCCGCGCTAGAACAGCGCCTGCTGCCCGCTGATCTGCTGGAGCGCATTCCAGCGATCATGACGCGCTATCGTCCCATGCTAGAGTCGGTGACGACGGCGCATCTGGTACACATGGACGCACATCCCGAAAATGTCTTGCAGGAAAACGGCGAACTGACGGGCATCGTCGATTTCGAGTGGGTGCTCAGTGGCGATCCATCCAGTGATTTTCAGGTACAAGATCAGTGGGCGGAGTTCTGCCCCGGCAGTCTCGAAGTGATCTATGAGGGTTATCTCAGCCTGCGTTCCCTGCCAGCCGATCACGATCAGCGGGTGGCGCTGTACTGGCTGCTCCGCAATCTCGATTCGGCGGTGGAATGTCTGCTAGATGGTGACTCCGGTCAGGGTTATCAGAAGGCAGAGCAAAAGATGCGGCAGGCATTGGCGATATTGGAAAGTTAAGCGCCGTGGCTGACGCCGGGAGCTAAAGCAACCCGGCTACATATTCATATAATTAAGAGACGGCTGAAGCCGCCCTGCGTTGTGCTGACCGCACTAGCAAGAACCTACGTCAGTTTTCTGAAGCCGACTTCAGTCGGGTTTTACTGGCTTCCCTTGTAGCCGGAGCGATTTAAGGCTTGTCCGGAGTTTATTTATCTGCTTGCCGCCGACGCAGGGGGTTCAAAACCCCTTGCTACAACGCTCTAGAAACCCTCTAAAGACGGTTTCCCAAATGTCACCTTTTGTTCCTAACCCACTTCAGTGGGTTTACCAAAGTGTTGTAGCCGGAGGTTTTCAACCTCCGGTCTACTCACTACTCACGCCAGCACTTAAAAACTCCGGACATGCCTTTTAGCCTCCGGTGATTGATCTGCGATCCGATCGCCTCTGGTTTCAGCCCGGTAGCTTTAGCTCCGGGTTTCTTTCTCTAGCACTGCGGCGTTTCCCTTCCATCAGTTACCCCTATCACTCACCACTCACCACTCACCACTCACCACTCGTTACTCGTTACTCAGCACTTTCTCTCCCCACACTCCAGCATGGTGATTCAGACCGTCTCCGTCTATAATTCGCGGCATGAATCACTTCAACAACCTCAACCAAATACAGCTTGATACTCCCTCCCTCGTCACCATCGGGGTATTCGATGGCGTCCATAAAGGTCACCAGCATCTGATCCGCCAGCTCGTAGACGAGGCGCACCGTCAAGGGCACCTTGCCGTCGTGCTGACGTTGTTCCCACATCCCGATGTGGTGCTGCGTGGACTGACCGGACGCTACTATCTGACCACGCCGGAGCAAAAAGCAGCCTTGCTCGGTGATCTCGGCGTCGATGTGGTGATCACGCACCCTTTCGATGATCAAGTGCGGCACATGCGTGCAGCGACGTTCGTGGATGATCTGCTATCTCATCTGCGCATGCGCGGCTTGTGGGTCACAGCGGATTTCGCGCTCGGCTATCAGCGGGAGGGCAATCCGCAGTTTCTGGCGGCGCAAGGCAAGGAAAAGGGATTCGAGCTGCGGCTGGTCGATCTGGTGATGGCGGATGGCAGCACGATCAGCAGCAGTCATATCCGCGATTCATTGCTGGCGGGCGACGTAACGACCGCCGCCTCCGCACTCGGACGCAACTACCGCGTGGCGGGCGAAGTGATTCACGGCGATAAGCGCGGACGCACCATCGGCTTTCCGACGGCGAACCTCAAAGTGTGGGAACAGCAGATCATCCCCGCCAATGGTGTCTACGCTTGTTGGGCGCGGCTCGGCACGGAACGATTCATGGCGGTGACCAACATCGGCATCCGTCCCACGTTCGATGGTCAGGAACTACGCATTGAGGCGCATCTACTCGATTTTGACCGCGACATTTACGGTCAGACTCTTGATTTGGAGTTTGTGGAACGCTTGCGCGGTGAAAAGAAATTCCCCGGCTTCGAGGCGCTAATTCAGCAGATCAGACTTGATGCACAGCAAGGGCGCGAGATTTTAAGTAGACTCTGACCGTTAGCCGTGCTCATTTCGCTAGCAGCACAGACAAAGCTCGCCTAGCTTCCAATCCTGCTCGACGTGCTTTTTAAGTGCTCGTCGAGTTTTCGCGCTACATCAAGCGGCATCAAGTTAGGTTCGAGATCGGGGGTTATAGGTTGAAAGACCCCTAATTGTTCCTTCGGTGTACTAAGCGTCTGCACTTGTGCCTGCGTTAATCCGACTTTTCGCTCATAAATTAACTCGGCACCATGCTCTAGCTCATCATGGATAACGTTGAGATCGCGCAGCCCACGAAAGACCACGCGCACCTCCTTACCATCGGTATTTTCGTAAGTCGATTCGCCGTTACGACCTAGTTCCACAGCCTTCTGATAAGCCTCATCAGGGGAATCGGCACGCACTAAATTGAAGTTGACATCGACGACGGTATCTGATTCGCCCTCGATCAGCATCTCTTGAACAATCTCGGCTAAATACCACTTGGCGTCACTTGGTATGTAACCCATTGCCTACTCACTATTTAAACGATCAAAGGTGTGCTTGCAGTTAAGAGGCATTATAGCAAATGAGGAATTGATGGCTGGAGGTGCGTAGACATCACGACACGATACTCACCGTCGTGATCGTATGCTCGCCCAGATCACCCTCGCCCACCATCACGCCCACACGCAGATTGTACGTGCCGAATGGCGCATCAATCGCCAGCGGCAGCAGATGATAAGTGGTGAACTGATCCTGCTTCCACAGATCGCCTTCCACTTCATCAGAATACTGATCACTAACATTTGCTAGGATAGTACCATTTCCATCAACCAGTGACACACGAAGCGTCACCGGAGTGACCGCCTGATAGTGCAGTTCCCACCTCAATGCCACGCGGATCAGATCGCCCAGACGCACGGCGGGGAACACCGTCACGCCGACCAAACGCGCGTCACTGCGATTTGGCAGATACTGGTTGTACAGAACATCAACGGTTCGCATTTCATCAAAGCGCAGCGGACTGAAAGTGACCACGCGCTGATACACGCTCAGATCACCGCTGGAATACACTTGCTGATAGGTGGTCGGGAAATTCTCCCACGCTACCGCCTGAGTCTGATCACTGCGTAGCACAACCAGATCCGGCGCGTGCTCGATAAAGAACGTCCGATCTGCGTAATCAGGCTGAATGATGCTGCGCCTTGCGTTGAAGGCAAGTCCGCTGATCGGCTCGGCGGCGACGGTGCTGATCCCTTCCGAGTTGGCGGCGATCCACTGCCCCACGTTGATCTGATCAGCGGAGAAGAATCCAGTCGCAGCGGCGAGGAGCGCGATCACCAGAATCGCGGCGGGGATCAACAACCAGCGTTTAGTCAGCAGCGCCAGCAGCAGCACACCAATCGCTAGCGGAATGAGCGTGAGTTGACCGGACGAAAGATAATACAGCAGCGTCAACACCGCGACTGCCACGAGGATCGCCGTTCCCTCCCTCCATCGTGCGGAGAGAGGGTTCTTCGACGCTGCTTGCGTCATCAGCAGTACACCGTCGTCGCCACCAGCGGGATCATGATCCGCTGCCGCTGCGCGAAGGTGGCGATTTCCGTCACGCCGAGTCGGGTGAACAGCGTCTCGATCTTGTCGCGGGCGTAGGCGACCTCATCGGGGCGATGGCAATCCGAGCTGAAGGTGACGGGGAATCCCGCTTCCACGATGCGCTCCACCATCGTCTCATTGGGGAAGGGATCGCTGTGCATCTTGCGGAAGCCGGAGGTATTGACCTCGAAGGCAATATCCGCGCCCTTGATCTGTTCCACCGCGTCCTCTTGCAGATCAGCAAGCGCGGCGGGGAAAGGCTGCGGCGCGTAGGCAAGGATCGCGCTGGCGTGGGCAACGATGTTGAATAAGCCGCTGTGCGCCGATTTCGCCACCAGCCGATAATACTCCTGATACACCGTCAGCGGATCGACGCGCGACTGCCAGCGGCGGCGCTCAAACACATTCTCGCTGCTAACGTGATGCACCGATCCGATTACGTAATCGAAGGGATAGGTGTTCAGGATTTGGGCGTAGGTTTCTTCCATGCCCTCGATGTAATCGGCTTCGACGCCCAGTTTGACCGCGATCTGCCCCGTGTATTTCTCTTTCAGGCGCAGCACTTCCTCGACGTAGCCTTCGAGTTCATCCTTCGCCATGCAAATCGTCGGCAGCGGATCGTTCCCGTCCAGCCAGTAGGCGGGCGCGTGATCGGAAATGCCGATCTCGGTTAAACCTTTGTTTAGTGCTGACTTGATGTAATCTTCGATCTGCCCCTGCGCGTGACCGCAGCGGGAATTGTGGGTGTGGTAATCGGTGGTGATCATGCTCATGCGTAACAATGATTCCGGTTCTTAGACAACCTATGTTGGACGCCGCAAGACAAGCTCAACTTACTGCGTGCAACCAATTTTCGGACAAATTTCACGTCACCGGGGGTTCAAAACCCCCGGCTACAAGGCTCTCTAAACCCTCTAAAGAGGGTTACAAGATCATGTTTTCTTCTTAACCCATTTCAATGGGTTTACCAGATTTCGTGTTGTAGCCGGAGGTTTTCAACCTCCGGTCTACATCGGCGCTTTACCACTTACAACAAATCCGGTATCTGCTCAGGATTATCGGCAACCTTGACGTTGGCTGCCTTCAGCGCGGCGACCTTCTCCGCGTGCGTGCCACGTCCCGCCTCGATCAGTGCGCCCGCGTGACCCATCGTGCGACCTTCCGGCGCGGCTTTCCCGGCGATGAAGGAGACTACGGGCTTGGTCATCTTGTCGCGGATGAACTGCGCTGCTTGCTGCTCCAGATCGCCGCCGATCTCACCGATCAGCACCACCTTATCGGTCTGCGGATCGTCCTCGAACAGTTGCAGCACGTCGATGAAGTTCGTGCCGTTGACCGGATCGCCGCCGATGCCCACGCAGGTGCTCTGCCCGATGCCGCGCTGCGACAGGGCGCTCATCACTTCGTAGGTCAGCGTACCGCTTTTGGACACGATGCCGACGTTTCCGGGTAGTCCTGCGTAGCCCGGAATGATCCCGATCTTCGCCTGTCCGGGCGTCAGGATGCCGGGGCAGTTCGCGCCCACCAGCCGACTCTCGCTGTTGTCGAGGTAAGCGCGCACGCGCATCATATCCGCGATGGGGATGCCCTCGGTGATGCACACGATCAACTCGACGCCCGCATCAATCGCCTCGAAAACGGCGTCAGCGGCGAAGCGCGGCGGCACGAAGATGCAGGTGGCATTCGCGCCAGTCGATTCCTTCGCTTCTTTCACGGTATCGAACACGGGGACGCTGCCCTCGAACCATTCGCCGCCCTTACCCGGAGTCACGCCGCCGACTACCGCCGTACCGTAGGCGATCATCTGCTGTGCGTGGTAGGAGCCTTCGCGCCCCGTGATGCCCTGAATGAGCAGGCGTGTATTCTTATCTGCGAGGATTGCCATCGTCTAGTTTGCCCCCTTCGCGGCAAGGACTGCCTTCTCCGCCGCTTCTACCAGCGTGGCAGCACTCAAGAGATTCGGAATGTTTGCTTCTTCGATGATCTTGCGCCCTTCTTCGGCGTTGGTTCCCGCCAAACGCACCACCATCGGTACATTGATGCCCACCTCATTCATCGCTTGGATCACACCGCGTGCCACTTCATCGCCGCGCGTGATGCCGCCGAAGATGTTCAGCAGGATCGCTTTCACTTTGGGATCGGAGAGGATCAGGCGCAGCGCCGTCGCCACTTTATCCGCTTTCGCGCCGCCGCCCACGTCGAGAAAGTTCGCCGGACCGCCACCCTCAATGCCGTACTTCGCCGCGATGTCTTTGGTGATGTCCATCGTGGTCATCGCCAGACCAGCGCCGTTGACCATGCAGCCGATGTTGCCATCCAGCTTGATGAAGTTCAAGCCAGCTTGCCGTGCCGTCGTCTCTTCCGCTGGCTCTGCCTGCACATCGCGCAGTTGAGCGAGATCAGCGTGACGCATCAGCGCGTTATCGTCGATGGAGACTTTGCCGTCCAGCGCCACCAGCTTATTCTGATCATCGATCACCAGCGGGTTGATCTCCGCCAGAGTCGCATCGTTGGCGACGAAACACTGATACAGCGCCGTCGCCATCTGGATGAACTGTCCCCACAACTCGTGCGGCAGATGAATGCCAGCGGCGAGGTTGCGCGCCTGATACTCCTTCAAACCCAAGAACGGATCAACGTGTTCGCGGATGATCTTCTCCGGTGACTCGCGGTTGACCTGTTCGATGTCCATGCCGCCAGCAGCCGACGCCATGAACAGCGGACGACGCGCGGCGCGGTCATTGGTCACCGCCAGATATATTTCCTGCTTGATGGTGGCAGCAGGCACGATCAACACCTTGTGAACGGTCAGGTCTTTGATCTTCATGCCGAGGATAGCGGTCGCTTTTTCTTCCGCTTCTTCGGGGGTCTGCGCCAGCTTGACGCCACCCGCCTTGCCACGTCCGCCCGTCAACACTTGCGCCTTGACCACCACCGGACCGCCGATCTCTTTGGCGGCGCGGTACGCTTCTTCGGGGGTGTATGCCACCTTGCCCAGCGTGGTCGGGATGTTGAACTTGGCGAACAACTCCTTCGATTGGTATTCGTGCAGATTCACTTGAAGTTAGCCTCCAATAGACAAAAAGAGGTCAAAATCGATCACAACGCAAAGTCTGATAAGTATATCGTTTTCGCAGGATAGGGGTGAGGGACATTGACCATCAGATAAGCTTTATTGTAGACCCAATGACGGAGCGAGAGCAAAGTGTAGATATAGAGAACGTCTATAGATTACCATTATGTATCAAGAGTCAGATCAAGAAACTGCGTTAAACAGCAATCTAATTCATTAGTGAGATTACCGTGCGAAGATACCGAATCTTTTTCTCATTGACACTGATTTTTCTTGTGTCCGCTATGCAGTTGACACACTACCACCTTAATCACGCACAGGAAATATCGCGCTATGCAGCTTCCATTGTGTATAGCCCAGATGGTAGCAAATATGCAGTTGGTTACGACAACGGTGATATTGAAATAAGAAGTTCAACCAATAGACAAGTAATTGTAGATGCAACTTCCTCCGATCTGACAATCTCATCTTTGGCATGGAAGCCTGACGGGACTGAACTTGCTGTAGGTTTGCCCGTTGGCTACTTAGGAATTATCAAGCTTTCATCTCATGGATACGATACTCTGTTGGAAAATGGTGTACATGATGTGGCTGTTTCTTGGAACGCAGCAGGTACGAAAATTGCGGCAACAGCAGTAAATGGGCGAGGAATGGCTGCGGATAAGTGGGTAAATATCTGGGATACAAGTTCTTGGAAAATCGTCTCACGAATTGGCTATGATGCAGCAGGCATATTAGATGTCGCGTGGCATCCTGATGGGACGAAAATTGCAACAGGAAGCGCAGATGGGGTCGCATCTATCATAGATGTTACAACGGGAGCAGATACACTATCCATCCAGACAGGTGCTCTCAATATAGTGTCATTAGCTTGGGATCCCACTGGTGATCGATTGGCTACGGCAAGCTCTGATGGAATCATTCGCGTTTGGCAATATCCGTCTGGAGAACAGCAGTCTGAATTTATTGGCTCTGGATATACGACAGAAGTGATATGGAGTCCTGATGGATCGAAATTAGCCATCAATGATGATGTATATCTGCGGGTCTTAGATGCTGTTACCGGACAAATGTTACTAAGTATTGAAGGTAACGACCTAATTCTCACTGTAGCTTGGAGTCCTGATGGAAATTCGATTGCCTTCAGTGATTATGGCGATGCCAATAACAACGTTAAATTTATAGCTGCACCGGACAAAGAATGATTTTCTTGAATTCCTATTATTACACGCGCAATCCGATCTGGGTGCCGCCGCTGCAAGCAGAGCCGTGACTCCAACATCAAACGGGAGCGCCAAGACACGGTTACTGCTGATAATCTCTATCGCCATAGAATTCGGCTATTTCACGCCGACGATGTAATCCAATACCGAAGTGACAGCAATGTGAAAAAGATAACGAGCCTGCGCCAATCGTCTGACCAGCGTTGAGGGATCGCTAGTTGCTTTTTCTGCGCTGGTATGAGCAAGATAATTTATGACTGATACAAATAGGTTCTCTGTCGCCAGCACTCCACAATCCGAAGTGAAAGCGGTGATCTATGTTCAAGAAACTAATTGCTGCGCTTTTCTTGGTCGTGATTATCGCCAACGGCACAGGATCGGTCACAGCCCAACTCGATCCCGAACCGATTCACGCTTCTAACAGCGCCATGTTAAATATGAGATGGTCGTTGGATAGTACGACTTTTGTATTTCAGCAAAACTTATATTTGGATACTGGGGGACGTGATTTTGGCGTTCATACCGCATCTATGAACTGGTATGCCTATGATCAAGCTAGGCATGAAGTAACAAGAAGTGACGATTATCCATTCCAGCCTATTCTCGATACAACACAAAAGCAAGCAATGCAACTTGCTGCAATCGAAGGGCAGGAAAGCTTTGTTTTCTCCTCGCCTAACGGACGCTTCCTCGCGTATCTGGCAGAACCGCCTACTGACTGGTGTGACGGGATCGATGTTTGTGGTCGCCCATTAGCCATTTATGATCAGGCGGTGGAGAGTTTTCAGTACATATCCTATGTCAACATGTTTAACTCAACCAGCTATGTAACCTCCGGCGACATATCGGATTTTGAACACGACTTCAATCTTGTGTGGAGTGCAAATAGCTCTACGCTTTACGGGTACACCCTTACATCCGGCAATGCGCCACTTACCTTTCGTATCACAGGATTCAACACCTCTCCACTCGTTTTGACCGTTCAAATGCTCAGTGACGGCTTTCAAGTCCAAAACGAATCTGTTGCTGCCGACGGTATCCTTGCGGTTTCTAGCGATGGAATGCGCTTTCTTACGGGCACCTATGGATTTTGGCTATATGACTTTGCCGATCCTTCCAAATCGAAACAATTAGCTGATCCAAAAGTTTGGATCATCAGCGCGATCTTTGATCCCCAAGATGACAATGTTATCTGGTACATCAACAAATTTGGGTTGTTTCGCAGAGACTTGACCACCGATCAGGAAGTATTGATCGATGCTTCCATCAACTCAAATCGAGCTACTAATAGTAGTCCTTGGTTTCAAAAAGCGGTCTTTGCTCCAGATTTGAGTGCCATCGCTTTGTACCTGAACGGAAATGCAGAAGCTCTGAACCAAATCCAAATTTATCGACTGCAACCGCAAGCAACACCAATTCCCTAAAACTGTGATCTCACTCCTCGCCTGTCTCCATCGCCACAACATTTGGCTATTTCACGCTGAGGATGTAATCCAATGCCGGAGCCACTGCAA
>JAHBVK010000059.1 GCA_019637555.1 Anaerolineae bacterium | reverse complement strand
CTAGCGGTGAAAACTGGCTGTATCAACTCCTACCCACACCCACTGGAACCCCTTATGGCTACGGCGTTGGCACCGTTGCTCCGTCGGGATGGTTGTGGCAATCTTTAGGTGCGAGTGCGCCTGTACTTCCCTACAGGGTGGCTGAGATCAAAAAGATAGCCACCATCGGCGTGATCTCCTGGATTCATCCGACGGTGCAGTGGATTCAAGTAGAAGTGCAATCCAGCGCTGGCGCGGTGATGAAGGGTTATCTGAACCTGACTGATCCCGCCGATGGCAGTACAGTGTTAGATGTGGCAGGAAGCTGTACCTCTGGCAGCAGCAACGTACCTACGCCGGAAGTAACCATGCCTGTCGCTCCAACAAGTACCAGCGGTATTGTGATGCCGACGATGTATTCCATTTTTGGCGGATTGAATAATGTTGGCACCGGAACCCCGTCACCTGCACCTAAGATTGCGCCTGCCGTGATGGGTAGTTGTTTCATGCACGATGGTAGTACAGGAGGTACGCCATGTGCTCCTAATACTGGTTTTTCGACGATTGATCTCGTACCTAGAAATGTCGAATTATGCTTGGATGCTAAAGTAAACGGCTCTTTAGGTCAGTGCGATCCAGATGCAACGTTAGTTCCTAATGGAATTCCACTTTATAGTCCGGTTTCTGGATGTATGTTCTATACGGCTGGCAACCACCTCGTAATTGAGTTTAGTCCAACCGGAGATTCATATTTAGACAACTGCCAAAGCTCCCTAATATCGCACAGTGGGGATCGCTTTCAAGTGACGTTCACCCATCTCAAGTCAACGTACACAACTCAAGCATGGCAATCAGTGCAAGCTGGACAATTGATTGGCTTTTTCTGCAACAAGAACGAATGGACAAATAGCCATACACTTTGTCGAGGACCGGTTAGCCTTGATCCAACCGCACCTCAACACTTAGCTGTTCATCTGTTCAAATCCAAAACAGGATATATCTCAGATCCATTGCTTGAGTTACCCAATGATGTTCGAGCTTTTTTCTCACGTCCCCATTGTATGTTCGATGTGTGGAAATATACACATGGTGCTTCGACTCCATCACTACAAACACCACCTTCAAACCAAAATCTATCGGCGTGCCCATAGGCATAGGATTAGGAAGCTTGCCATGAGAAACTTTCTCATTAGTATTTGTTCCCTCATAATTTTATGCACTGGCTATGTGATTCCGTCAAGCGCAGCGACAGTTTATCGTTATGCCTATATCATCAATTCAGGTGATGCAAAAGAGTTAGCTCTTATCTTGTTGGATAGCACCTCTCCACAAGCGCATGAACAACGACAGATTCCGATTCCAACTGATCGGCAATTTCAATTTTTCGGTGCTATTCCTAGTCCTACCGGAGAATGGATTGCCTTGCCGTTCCAAAGTCCTGAAGGCACTAAACTGCAACTCTATAACATCTTATCTAGTGAAATCTTTGATGTGGTAGATGGCAGTTTTCCGCTTCGAGATATTAACGGACTTCCTGATCAGCATATAGTCTGGTCTCCTGACGGGAAGAACTTAGCATTTTTAGCAGTCGCTTCTATAGACGATAAAGAACCTACAGGTGGCGTTTTCATCTATTCAGTCGATACGCAGAATATACTCAAATTAGTAGATGAAACTTCTTTCTATGCTCGTCTAGCGTGGTCTGCTGACTCAAAACTGCTGGCTATTTCCAAGCGTGAGTGTAGTGATACTCAACGCTGTGAATTTTCACTATCTGTTGCTGATATAAATATAGGCAGCGTGACGCAATCTGTGAATATACCCTTTCTTGATTTTGGTGCAGCTAGTTATATCGGTGTTGACACGCTTTGCTCTCTTGCTTGGTCGCCAGACAGTCGCTACATCAGTTTTGTTTCTATTTGCAGCTACGAACCCTCTCCAATTCCCAAAGAAGTATATGTGTGGGATACCCAATCAGAGGAGCTAACGCCGCTAACGAGTTTCACCACAGCTATTCAGATTCCTCAAGACGGCATGTTTTCAGTTGGCTTCTATTCGGTTGCGTGGATCACAGCCAATACTCTGCTAGTGGGTGGCGTGTGGGGCACAAATACCTCTCTACAGAGTGGTACATTTTTGGCTCATGTAGCGGATAAAACGATGGCAGAAATATCTGTCGAAGCAGTTGAACAATGGGCGATTGCTCCTACTCGTCAGAAAGCGGCTTACAGATCGACGACTGCGGTTGATGCTGAACGGCTAGTTCCCGATCCACCAAAACTCAATATTAGTGACATTGGCGCTGACTCATCCCTGTCAAATAGTTCAACAACCGCAACTAATGCCTGCCATCTGTCGTGGTCGCCAGATAGCACAACATTGGCTTACACGTTTCAAACAGACCTCGACAGCTTTGGTCGTAGTTGCACATTAGCGCCGCTAGGAATCGGTCTGATTGACGATAGCACTAAGCAAACGGTGGAATACTCGTTTACATCCGACGAGCGATCAAAAGGGGTAGTAATTGTCGGCTGGGTGCATATGCAATAATTCCTTTACCGGTTGAGGTCGGCGTCACTAACCATAATCCAACGCTTTTATATCCGTTTTGCCTGTTTTTGCCTGATACCTGCCTGTTCATTCAGGGGATTGGGGCGCACTTTGCAACGCCCGCAGCAGCCGAGTCTGCATCTGCACGAAGTCGGGACTGCTATCATCGCGCGGGCGCGGAGAAGGTCAGCACCCGATCACTGAGCAGCGCCGCGTGGTACCAACGATAAAGCTACTTATGGGGTTGGTTAGCCAATGCTTTGACGTGATCAGCTTGAACATCAAGCCGTTACGACACCTTCGTACCCAAGCAGAAGCACAACCCCTGATCGTCGCGCAGGAAAAACACGCGAAACGTGCTGTCGCCCATCCGATCCAACCGCAGATCGCTGACATCGCGCTGCTGATCCAGCAATTCCTGTCGCGCCAATTCCACGTTATCCACCGCAATGTAACAACTCGCCTGCTGCGGATCGCCACCGTTGACCGCCAAGCGACTGCCGTGTAACTGTGAGATCGGGGAAAACTGCCTATTTCCGTATTCAACCGCACCTTGATGATCGAGGATTAACTCCTAGCGGTGAAAACTGGCTGTATCAACTCCTACCCACACCCACTGGAACCCCTTATGGCTACGGCGTTGGCACCATTGCTCCGTCGGGATGGTTGTGGCAATCTTTGGGTGCGAACGCGCCTGTACTACCCTACGTCGTCGCTGACATCCGCAAGATTGCCACCATCGGCGTGATCCCATGGATTCATCCGACAGTACAGTGGATTCAGGTGGAAGTGCAATCCAGTGCTGGCGCGGTGATGAAGGGCTATCTGAACCTGACTGACCCCGCCGATGGCAGTACGGTGCTAGATGTATCGGGAAGTTGCACCTCTGGCAGCGGCAATGTGCCAATACCTGAAGTGACCATGCCTACTGCCCCTCCTGCGACGGCGGTTATGCCGACAATGTATTCCATCTTCGGAGGACTGAACAATGTAGGCACAGGAACACCAACACCTGCGCCTAAGATCGCACCTGCGGTGATGGGAAGCTGCCTCCTGCACGATGGTAGTGTATTGCCGTGTGGCTCAAGTTCATCGCATTCTACAATCGACTTAGTACCAAGAAATATAGAACTCTGTACAGATGCCAGAGATATAAATAGATTAGATGAATGTGATCCTGATTTGGGACAGATACCGAGTGGTATTCCAATTTACAGTCCTGTCAAGGGTTGCATTTTTTACACAGCCGGACTAAACATTGTCATCGAGTTTAGTCCCACCAATGATCCATATCTAGAAGGATGTGATAGATCAACTTTATGGGATGAAGATGTTAGGTATCAAATATCTATTACGCATCTTGTTCCAGCTTATACCACTATGGCATGGCGTTCAATTGAAGCAGGAACACTTATTGGACGGCTATGTACAAATGATGAATGGGTTGAGTATGCAGGTTCTCATCCTTGCAAAGGTCCTGTGAATCTAGATACCGATGCGCCGCCACATCTAGCTTTTCATCTTTTTATGGCAGGACCTGACGCAGATAGTGTTCGAGTCGCTGAACTTCCCAATGATGTTCGGGGATTCTTAGCTCGCCCTAACTGCTTTTTTGATCGATGGAAATCTACGAATGGATCAACACCGATGCTTCAAACACCAACTCCTGGACAGCCACTATTCGCTTGTTAGTAACCGTAGGAGATTTGAGAATGAATAGATTGTCTAGATTAGTGATAACACTTCTCCTGCTGACTTTATGTTTACTGGATACAAAAGGAACGTTTGCTCAAGCAATATTTCTATATAGCTATCTGTACAAGACACGAGGGGATAAACCCCCAGTCCTTGTATTAGTGGATTCGTCCGACTTAGACAAAAACCAGTTTATAGAGTTACCTCTGCTCACAGAAGCGCGCTTCAGTTTACATGGTGCTTTCCCTGATCCTTCAGGTGAGTGGTTGGCTTTACCATTTATAAATAACCAAATAGGAGTGAAACTAACATTACACAACATAATAACTAAGGAACTATTGGAGATTGCTCAGGGGAGTTTCGGTCCTAGAGACGTTTATGGGCAATCCGATCAGCATATTGTATGGTCACCTGATGGACAATTTTTAGCATTTTCCATGCGACCATCAACGGCTACAGACGATAACCAACTTGGCGCGTATTTGTACAATATGCAAGATCGCTCGGTGATCGGTCTAATTGAGAATTTGACGTATTTAACGCGAATAGCGTGGTCGCAAGATTCACAATCTTTGGTGCTATCTACGCTGAAATGCGAACCCGGATTTTTTGATGCGTCGCATTGCGCCTACGGACTCGCTACTTTTGATGCTAAATCTGGAACGAAACAGACAGAGGTAGCCCTCATCCTTCCCCCTTCTGGTCCTGCTGATATAGACGCGCTCTGTGCGTTGGATTGGTCACCCGATAATCGTTTCGTCAGTTTCGTGCCATTTTGCCGGCTAGAGCCAATGAGTCCGCCGATTGAAGTCTATGTGTGGGATACAGTTCAAGGCGACTACTATCCAGTTACCGACTTCACGGGTGAGATCATTCAGCCTGCGGATCGGATATATCTGGCAGCATACTATGAAACGGCATGGATAGCGGCGGACACATTGCTCGTTGGTGCGTATTGGGATGACGGGATCAAGCTGAATACGCAAACGATCTCTGTGCAGTTGCCTGAAAGAGTGAGTGTCGAAGTCGCACCGGAAGCAATAGAGGAACTCGCGGTTAATCCTGTGACGGGCGAATTTGCCTATCGCTCAGTGACTGCCCCGCCGCTAGACATCAACAAACCACTATCTGTGGCAAATCCTCGACTGAACATCGGCGTCATCAGCGGAGCTGGATTGAGCAGAAACTCCAGCCTTGAGATCAATGCCTGTCGTTTGAAATGGTCACCTGATGGGACTATACTGGCGTTCACACTTCAGGAAGAACTTGGCGCATTCAGTTATAACTGCTCAGGAGGCGTAGCCGCTAGCTTGGGCTTCATGAATGCAACAACTGGCGCTGTTACCGAATATGTGATTCCTGCTCCTAGCGATCCTGATCGGATACAACAAGCTGGACCTGTCGGCTGGGTGCGCGTGCAATAAATTCTGCACCTGTTTAGATCGTGTCAGCGATGTTGATGGTACTAATGATAAAGCTAACTATGGGGTAGCTTGACGTGATCGACGTGAACCATCAAGCTGTTACGACACCTTCGTACCCAAACAGAAGCACAATCCCTCGTCGTCGCGCAGGAAAAAGACGCGAAACGTACTGTCGCCCATCCGATCCAAGCGCAGATCACTGACATCGCGCTGCTGATCCAGCAATTCCTGCCGCGCCAATTCCACGTTATCCACCGCGATGTAGCAACTCGCCTGCTGCGGATCGCCACCGTTGACCGCCAAGCCGATCTCCACCTCATCGCGGGCGATCACCGCGCTCGGATACGGATCGCTGCTGCGTGTTTTGGTCTGGAAGCCCAAACCCTCGTAATACTTGATCGCCTGCTCCAAATTGGCGACGGGCATCTGGCGCGGATCGCTGTCACCGATGGGATAAATCGCGCGGTACACGGCTTTGCTGGACATCGTTACACCTCAGTTGATCGGTATTCAGACTGATCATAGCCCGATTTCCGAATTAGAACAAATTTTCTAGATCGTAGTTCGACGTGCCACGAGTTTTATCCGCTATCGAGAGTTGTCAGTCCCCCTTTTTATTGGATAATCAAGCCTATTCTGACTCTACGAGTAGCAACATTGACAGCCCAAGCCAACACCATCGCTAAACCTATCTCAACAACGGTGGCGGGCGCACAGAATACGGCGACCCCTGCCACTGCTGCGACCAGCGCGTCTGCGGTAACACCCATCGAAACGAAAGCCAGTCGGCGCTACCGGATGCCCTTTGGCATTTACGACGTTCTGCTGTTCCTGATGGCGGCGGTCTGGGGCGGCAACTTCGTGGCGATGAAGACCGGAACCGCGCTGATCCACAGTTCGGTCTTCAATCTGATGCGGTTTTCGCTCGGCGTGGCGGCGCTCGGCGCGATCTTAGTCTTCTCCAAGCATCCACTGACGATCCCGCGCCGCGATTGGCTGAACGTGATCTATCTGGCGTTCATCTCCACCGTCGTCTATCAGATCATGTTCATCAACGGCTTGCAACTGACCACTGCCGCGAATAGCAGTCTGATCCTCAATGCCGCGCCAGTACTACTGGTCATGATCAACGTACTGCGCGGCAAGGATCGCATCGGGCGCAACGGGGTGCTCGGATCGCTGCTGGCGTTCGTCGGCGTGATCTCGGTGGTGCTGGCAAGTCATGTCGGTGGCGTGTCACTCGGTGGCGACTCGCTGCGTGGCGATCTGTTGATCGTGGGCGCGGCGTTCGCGTGGGTCTGGTCGGTGCTGGCGTCCAGAGAAGTGATCCAGCGCAACGATCCGCTGACCTTCAGCTTCTGGCACGGCTGCTGGATCACCATTTTGCAGGTGTTCGTGGCGCTGCCCGATTTGCCGCAGGTGCAGTGGTCAACGGTCAACTGGGGTGGCTTGATACCGACGATCCTGTATGCTGGTCTAGCGGCGTTCTGCATCGCTGGCTTGATCTGGAATAACAGCATCCAGAAGATCGGCACCACGCGCACCGCGATTTACAATAATTTGCAGCCGATTGTCGCCGCGATTGCGGGTATGATCATTTTGAGTGAGCCGTTCACGCCAATGCTGATCGTGGGCACGGTGCTGGTGTTAATCGGCGTTATTTTAGTGAAAAGAGGATAATCACAGTGTTACGAGGCATCATCCGCGACGATGACGTTAGTTTTTTCACCACACCGGAACTCTTGGAAGCGATCTATGCGCGCGTGTGGGAACGCAATATTCCGGTCTGCTTCTCGGTGATCCCGGCGCATAAGGCGAACATCCTGATCCCGCGCCGCGTTGGCGACCCCGATCCTTACGATCCGAATGTGCCGCCGCACTATCGCGGGCAGGATAGAGATTTCCCGATCACCGAGAACAAAGAGCTGGTCATCTACCTGCGCGAAAAAGCGAAGCGCGGACACATCGAGATTGTGCATCACGGCTACAACCACGACTGGTACGAATTCGGCACAGATGATGAGTCGGTGCTGCGCCAGAAATTGGACGACGGCGCGGCGATCCTGAAAGAAGCCTTCCCCGACATCCCGATCCGGTCCTTCGTCGCGCCCTATGATCGCATCACACCTAAGGCGATCCAGATGGTGCTGGACATGGGCTACGATTGGTGCGGCAGCTCCCACGAACTGCACGCCATCCCCGGCATGGAGCAGATTCGCGGATACGAAGGTTGGCAGTTACCCAGCGGACGCAAGCTCTTCACCGTCGATGAGTATTTGTGGCACTGGGAGATCGACGCCGAGACGTGCTACCAACTGGCGATGAATCGGTTGGATGAGGAAAACCTGATCCTGTGCAATCACTACTGGGCGTTCAACCCGACGCAGAAGCAGCCCAATCAGGCGCTGGTGGATCGCTGGAACAAGTTCCTCGATGTGCTGCTGACGCAGGATCGTAAGTGGACGAATTACGCCGACGGTGAGACGAAGCCCTTGCAGGTGACGGTGTAGGTAGCGCTGATCGGACGCCGGAAGATAAGTGCTTTCTGGCGTTTTACAAGTGGTGGCGAACGTAGATCGGAGGTTCCCCTCCAGCTAAAGGCTACAAAACTTGGTAGCATGGGGTTTTGAACTCCACACGTAGGCGGCAAGCAGGACCTAAACTCCGACCAAACTGTGAAACCTCCAGCGGTTGCTTACTTTCGCCTCAAGAGTGGGTTAACCAACCCCTACGATGTCATTGTGTAGAGGCATGATCGCCGCTGTAGGGGTAGGTTTCCAAACCTACCCTCTTGATTCTGTAAACCCTGTTGATTGGCAACAAAAAACCCGAAGTGATTAAACTTCGGGTTTGTGATTCTAAATCTTGAGCTTGGGCGCGGCACGCCCCGCCCCTACAAAGCGAGGTTACTCCGCCGCTTCGCTGGACTCGTCCGCAGGTGTATCTACATCGGTGCTGGCGACATCGTTGACATCGTTAACAGCGCTGACCTCTGCTACATCTGCCACGTCGGCGACTGGCGCATCAACGGCGCTGTCGGCGGATGCGTCAACATCCACTGGCGCTTGACCTTCCACGTCTTCCATGCCTTCGACGTTTTCAGCGCCTTCAATCGGTTCGCCATCCGCATTCACGGGCGGCATACCCCAGCGCTGAGTAAACCCAACGCGGCGCTTATCCGGCTCCAAGCGGCTGATCCGCAGCGGCAGGCGATCACCCTTCTTGACGTAGCTATATGGCTCTTTGAGCGCACCGTCACCCATTTCGCTCAGGTGCAGCAAGCCTTCCAAGCCATCATCCAGCGCGATGAACGCACCGAAGTCAACCACGTTGGTGACGATACCTTCGACCTGCTGACCCTCGTGATAGCGATTCATCGCATCAGACCACGGATCGGGCAGCAGACGCTTACGGCTCAGGGCGATGCGGTTGGTACCGCGATCTAGGCTGAGGACGTAAACCTCGATCTCATCACCGATGTGCAGCACATCACGCGGATGATCGACACGATGCCACGCCAATTCGCTGACGTGGATCAAGCCGTCCGCGCCACCGAGGTTGATGAAGGCACCGAAGTCGCGCAAGCCAGTGACCTTACCGGTGACCACTTCGCCTTCCATCAGTTCGGCAAGCAGCTTCGCCTTCTGCTGCTGACGCCATTCCTTCTGCGCCTCACGCTCGCTGAAGATCAGACGACGACGCGACTGATCGACCTCGATCACTTTGACGCCTAGCATGACGTTGTTCAGCGAGGTCATCGAGTCACGGCGATCACTGCCGCCAGTGCCGATGGTGATCAAGTGTGAACTGGGGATGAATCCTTCCAAGCGATTCCAACGCACCAACACACCGCCGCGATTGTGACCCGTGACGGTGACTTCCACTACTTCATCCGTACCCAGTAGTGCGCGGGCTGCATCCCAGTCGTACTGCTGCAAGCCCTGATTGATCGAAACGATCAGGTTGCCGTCGCTGTCACGAGGATTCATGACATAGACAGGCACTTCCTGTCCAACTTTCAACTTAGCCTTATACTCGGGATCGAGCCGATCTAAATCCTGAGCAGGCACAATGCCATCTTGCTTAGAGCCAAGATCGACGATAATATCGCCGGACTTGGGATCAACTTGCAAGATGGTGGCGTTACGAATTTCACCTCGCTCCGGCAGCGCTACATTCATCGACGCTTCCAGCAATTGCAGGAATTCCGCGTCTAGCTTCTCATCGCGCTGTGAATCACGCGCCCTCTTCTCAACACTCATACTACTTGAACCGCCTTTGATTTGTTAGCCCTCGTGGGGCTGATTTGGTGGACGCCAAGCGTCCTGAGACAACTACCGCAAATGGCAATAAACGGATTTCGCACTAGTTCTGCTTCTTCCGTGCCAATGTGGGTGCTATCAGTTGATTGAACGTTTAAGTTGAAGCTAGTCGGGAGCCACTGAAAGAGATAGCGATGGGATGTTACGGTGGACTGCGATGGCTCTAGTTGCTTAGGAGTCTGCTACGATAACGCGCTCCACACCTGTACCACTCCACTAACACTACTCTGTCGTCCGCTAACTGCCACTGCCAAACGTTGGGTCAACTGACTGCACAAGATGAACGATTAGGCGATAAATGAATCGCCTTTCATTAATGAGGATTTTACCAGATATGATCGGGTCATGCCAAGTCGTAACCTTCAAATTTGATCGACGGGTACACTATACATTCCCTGCTACTTTGACCTCCCGTAACGATACTGTTATCCGCGCAAACTATCCTATCGGCACGGTGATCCAGCACCATACACGCGGTCTGGAATTCATTGAAAACTACAATACAGACCTGTGGGCATGGACGGATCGCTGGTACAACGTCTTCGTCAATACCTATGCCGATGGATCGCTTTACGGGTTCTACTGCAATATCGCCATGCCAGCGGAACTCCATGACTCAGAACTACGCTGGATCGACCTCGACTTGGATGTACGCATCTTCGCAGATGGACGCTACGAAATCCTTGACGAGGACGAATTTGAAGAACATCGCCTGAAATATGGTTATCCCAAGGACGTGCAGGAAAAGGCACAGAGCGCCGTGCAAGAAATCCTCGATCTTGCCCGCCGCCGCCAAGAGCCTTTCGGCGTATTGACTGCCGACCTCGAACTACGATCAATGATTTAGACGTGCTAAGTGTAGAAATGCTTACGTAGGTCAATAAAAGCGATGTCCATTGCAGATAGTCCCGCCAATCCTCTGATCAGCCGACTCCGCGCCACTCTGATCTATGTGGCGTGGTTTCAGGCGTTGATCGGGGTGCTGGGCAGCTTGTTCTTTAGTGAGGTGATGGGGTTGGCTGCCTGTACGCTGTGCTGGTATCAGCGGATCGCGCTGTATCCGCTGCTGCCGATCCTGACCGCTGGCATCTTACTGGCGGATCGCAACGTGCGCTACTACGCGCTGCCCCTGAGCATCATCGGCTGGCTGATCGCGCTGTATCACACGCTCCTGTACTACGGCGTGATCCCTGAAGTGATCAGTACATGCAGCGCGGGCGTTTCCTGCACGACTCGCCAGATCGAGTGGTTCGGCGTTATTACCATCCCGCTGCTATCGTTAGCTGCCTTTACCGTGATCACACTAAGCCTGATCTTTTTCAAAAGAGAGACGCCAGAAGATGACGCAGACGACGAATCAGCCGAAAACCAAGCAGACCGTTAGGCAGCGGGCAGCGCGGGAACGGCGCAACCGCGAAATCCAGCTACTTGCTTTGCTCGGCGCGATTGCCTTGATCGCACTGGTGATCGGCACCATCTGGTATCGGCAGTCCCAACCGCCGCCAACCAAAGCGCCGATCAATAAGCAGGAATTGCTAGTTCGTGCCGATAGCCCGACGCGCGGATCAGCCGATGCACCCGTCACGCTGGTCGAGTTCCTCGATCCTGAATGTGATACCTGCCGCGACGCCTATCCCATCGTTGAGAAAATCCTTAAGGATTACGAAGGACGCGTTCACTATGTGGTGCGCTACATCCCCAACCACACCAATTCGCGGTTGGCAATCGCGGCGCTGGAAGCGGCTGGTGAGCAAGGTAAGTATTGGGAGATGCTGGCGCTGCTGTTCGATAAGTTGCAGGAGTGGGGCGAACGTACCACACCGCAAACCGATGCCATGATCGGCTATGCGACGCAGCTCGGACTAGATACCGATAAATTCTCGGCGGCGCTGCAAAATCCGGCGTATAAGCAAAAGATAGATCGGGATCGGCAGGATGCTGTTGATTTGGGCATCTTCGAGACGCCTGTTTTCGCGGTTAATGGCACTTACGTCTACGGCGCGAATGATGTTGGAATCAGAACGTTGATACAGCAGGCGCTATCACAGACAGCGACAGCCACGCCGGCACAGTGATCGGCTAGTCGTCCGATACCGAGTTCGACTCGACATCGGGCGACTGCATTTGCGCTGCTAACTGCCTTATTCCGCTGGCAGCACCACGATGACACCCTTCATGCCATAGTGGAACGAGGAATAGTACGGATAGACGCCAGCTTCGGTGAAGGTCAGTGTGTAAGACTGCCCCGGCAGCAAGATACCGCTGTTGAATACATCGTTAACGCCTACTTTGCCGCCGCTTTCGATCACAGCATTGTAGTCCGAGCCGAGTGTAACCATCGGTGCTGCGCCAGTCGGCGGTACGAGCACAAGTCCATCGCCATCAAACTTGAGAGACGCCACCGTTTGCCCGTCAACGCTGACCTCTGGATTTGTCCACGTTACGGTATCGCCAGTATGGATCACGGCGACGGCGGGGAAGAATTCCTGAACGAGCGACGTGCTGCCCATGCTCGCCATAATCGTGATTTTCCCTTGCTCATCCGCCTCACCGACTGGTTGGTTTTCCATCAGCGGTTGTAGTGTTTCTAACGTCTTGGTGACGTAACCCGTGTATTCCTGAGCGCCAATCAGTGCCGCTTCGGTTGGGCTGGGAATTGCCTCATCATCAGGCACAACCTCAATCGTCCCCATCATGCCGCTTTTCAGATGCGCGACATACGTATATTTGCCAACTGGCGCACCGATGACCAGCGAATAAGTCTTAGGCATATAGGCGTTCGCCGCCGTGACCAAGCCGCTGGACGACTCACCGCCCGTGTAAGTGCTGCCGCTTGCTAAGCTCGGCGCGGCGAAGGCTGGATTGAACTGTGGCAGTGGTTTGCCATCGACGACGGGCGCGATGACGTACTGCGGTGGGTTGATCGTGTTTTGAAAGTGGATGTCGTTCAACCCATTGATCAGCCACGTCACGGTATCGCCCTGATGCACTTTGAGCTTTGCGGGCATAAACGCCGATATTTCCATATTACCGATGGCGAACGCGCCCGCCTGCACCAGAAATGTCTGCGACCCCGTTTCCGCTGCACGGATGCGCTGGTGACTATCGAGCGCCCCCGCGAAACCCACCAACATCCCCACTAGCAAAACTAAACCAAATCTCAAGATACGCATATGAAAAGCTCCTTTTATCTCATCTCAGAATCACGTTGGATTGGCACTCATCCTGAGATCGATAGCAGGCAGCATACGGTTTTGAGGTGGAGAAATCTTCTATAAAAAGATAGGGTGGTGGTTGGTTTTTGGGGAAAACGCGGTTAGGTCAGAGCAGCAGTTTCAGTTCTCTGGCGCGATGCACGGCTTGCGTGCGGCTGCTGACATTCATCTTGCTGAGGATGGCGTTGACGTACCATTTGACCGTCCCGACGGAGAGGATGAGCTGCTTGGCGATGTCGTGGTTAGATAAGCCAGCGGCGATCAGGTGCAGCACTTCTAGTTCGCGGTTCGTCAGCGGGTCGGGCAGCGCCTGATTGGGCGTCAGCGCTGCTGGCGTTGCTTCGTCCTTGTGAGCGATCAGTCGCGCGTAATCACTAACCAATGGCTTAACATCGCGCTGTAAGTCCAATGCTTTACCGCGTTCCCACGCGTCGGCATAAGCCTCCGTGCCCAGTGCGCGATCTAAGTCAGCCTGAAGGTGCTGCATTAGTTTCCATTTTTCAAACCATGTCATGATCGGGATGAACGGCGCATCCGGCAATGTCGAAAGCCGTGCGATAAGCTGTACTGCTGCTCGCAAGTTGCCAGCGGCTATCAGTAACAAGATCGCGGCGGGCGTCAGGAGATTGATGTAAGCGACGGCGGCATGCCATATCTGGCTGACATAGGATATCAACTGCTGATACTCTCGTCGCAGCGAATGGAGATCGCCTGCAATGTAGGCGATGATCACTGAACCTAGCGCCATTTCCGCAAAGTTTTCGGGGATTCGCGGACTGTGTGCCGTCGTCAGCGCCAGCGCCTCAGCGATCATCCGTTTGCCAACAGCATAATTTTCTTCCGCCACAATCTGTAACAACGCTAATCGCGCTAGCATACTCTGCTGCCACGGCACGACATTCATATCGATGGCGTACTGCAGGGCTTCTGCTGCCTCTAGGCGCGATTGCTCAAATTCTGCTGCTGCCAGTGAGCGCAAACTTTTCTGATCGAAATTGCGGTACAAACCCGTGCGGTTGCCACATTCGTAGTGAATCGCGACTGATTCATCGGATAACAGGGCAGCGCGTTTGCTATTGCGTTCCGTGAACATGATCGCTACTGCCAAGTTATACAGCGACCAGCCTAAGCCGCTCTTGTCCCCGATTTCCCGCTGTAGCTCGGCGGCGCGACTGAGCAGCGCACAGGCAAAGAATTTATCTAGTTGCGAGTCGGCAATCCAGCTCAGCATATTGGCAATGCTAAATTGGTCATCACGTGCTGCGTAAAGGATGAAAGCGCGCTCCATAAGTTCCAATCGCGGCAATCGATCCTGAGTAAGCAAGCTGAGCATCAAATAGCAAAAAGCAGTTTCGGCGTCGTCCCCAAGATTCTGCGCGCGTTGGATCTGCGCTTCGATCTCCACCTTATAGTCCTCATCGGCATTGCCAATGACACCAGAGGTGATCTGGCTAATCCGGCGCATCCGCAGACGACCATAGACGAAACGAGCCTCTTGACTATCAAGACTGGCAAAACCAGCGCTGGCGAAACGAAATAGCTCCTCTCCTTGAAAAAAACGCCCTTTCATCTCGCAGAATGAGGTCAGAGCATCGATCATCTTATCGATAGCCCGCAAGCTCTGGCGCTGAGTCGCCCAGCTCCATGCCGCGCGGATATTCTCGAAGTCGATGTCGATCTCTATGAGTGCAGGCAACTGACCTCGAAATTTGATCTCTTTCTCGCGCTGATGCATGAACTCCGCATAGTAGTCGAGGTGTGCATCGCGCACTTGATCTATGGTGCCAAAGAGTGCTAACTTTTCTTCTCCGTACTGGCGCAGCAGTTCATGAATGTCGTAACGTCCGCTGTCGTCCCGCCGATCGCGCCGCAGCCACGACTGATCGACTAGCACCGCCACGATTCGCGGCGTTGCAGCAGCAACGGCTGCCATCGCCTCGAAGGTAAAACCACCGCGAAACACGGAGAGGCGCATAAAGACCGCTTGTTCAGCCTCATTCAGGCGCGTCCATGAATGCTCAAGCGCTGCATACATACTGCGATGGCGGGTTGGCATATCCACATAAGTGCTTTCGAGGATCGCCAAACCGCCTTCGAGTTGCTTCAGAATATCGGCGCAGGAGAGGGTCCGTACCCATGAAGAGGCTAGTTCGACTGCCAGCGGCATCCCTTCGAGCAGCGCACAAAGGCGGATCACCGCCGCGCTTTCCGCCGCCAGCGAAAAATCGGATCGCACGCGGTGAGCGTTCTGGACGAACAACTGCACGGCGCTGTACAGCTCGATGTTTTGAGTATGTTCATCGCCCGGAAAGGTTAGTCCTCCAACATCAAAGACCCATTCGTCACGCAGGCTGAGGCGTTCCCGCGAGGTCACTAACAGTTTGATCGAGGGTGCACGCGCGATGATCTGACTCAGCAGGGCGACGCCGCCGAGCAGATGCTCAAAGTTATCCAGTACCAGTAAAGCGGAAAGATTCTGCAAGTAGCCAAGCAATTGTTCTGCAGGTTCGGCGCTGGAATCAAACTGAATATTGAGTGATTCCGCCAGCGTCGTGACGATCAACTCTGGTGAGGTTAGCGGCTGAAGCGGGATGAAGTAGACGCCGTTAGCGTAAATATCAAGGCAGGAAGCGGCGACCTCCTGCGCTAATCGTGTCTTGCCCATACCACCGGGTCCCACCAACGTCAGTAGATGACAGGTTGGATCATCCAAGTGGTGCTGAATCTGCGCGATTTCGTGTGTGCGTCCGACAAAGGAAGTGGATGCCGGAGAGTGCAGGAAGGTAGCGGGTTTGGGGCGCTGACGAGCATCCACGAAGCGCATTGGCGGCGCATACTGGTCAGACATCACACCCCCAACTTCGACGCAGATCACGGCAAATCGCGGATCGCGCGGTGACTAATTCAGTGAGCATCCACGTTGTATTGAGTCAGTTGGCTGCATCTAGTATTTCGGATTATACACCGTTAGCAGGCTAGTGCGGCGCGAATCTACAATCAGCCGATCGTCGTGTTGATCGGCGTGTGCCGCCTGCGCAATCCACTTGTAAAAAACTTGCAAAATCGCTCCGCGCCATATTTACAGTTTTGAATATAACCCGCTACAATGCCGCAGCGTTACTACTCTAGCTGTCTCAGTCTCGGTTTAGCTCTCGCACTCGCTCTCACGTTCATCAACTGTCCTTATTGCGGTTCCCGACTTTCTAGTTAACGGTACTGAACTGATGTTACCTCTGTGTGGAGTAACTCTAGTGCAGTTCTACTTCAACACCAGATGCCATGCCCATATCGAAGGAGCGCAGCAGTGAAAATCGAGCAGGTCACAACTAAAGATGCAGGCTGTGCTGCTGCCTACCCCGATCCGATCGCGGGGGCAACGGCTGGCAGCGTGATCGTTGGCGCGTCCTGCCCTGATTTACAGTTGCCAGTGTGGAAGGACGGATCAAGTCTATGTTGATGGCAGTTCTCGCTGGCTATGCTGTGGCGCTGCTTGCCGGATTGCTGGTGCGCGTTCAACCTAAATGGAGCCGCTGGTTATTAGCGCTGCTGCCGCTGGCGTTGACCATTTACTTCGGTCAATTTATACCGTCTGTTGCAGAGCAAGAGCGTCTCTCCGTTTCTTATACGTGGGTACCTAGCTTAGGGATCAATCTATCCTTCGCGCTCGATGGGTTGAGTCTGCTCTTTGCACTGTTAGTCAGCGGTGTAGGCGCACTGATCATTATTTACGCGGGCGGCTATCTTGGCGACCATCCGCTGTTGGGCCGTTTCTATGGCTACCTGCTGATGTTCATGGCGTCGATGTTAGGCTTGGTGTTAGCCGATAATATCCTGACCTTGTTCATTTTCTGGGAACTGACCAGCTTCGCCTCTTACCTGCTGATCGGCTTCGACCACGAACAGGAAAAATCGCGGAAGGCAGCACTGCAAGCATTGCTCGTCACTGGCGGTGGTGGGCTGGCACTGCTGGCAGGATTACTCTTGCTGGGCATCGTGGGCGGTTCTTTTGAACTAGGCGATCTGTTAGCGCAGCGCGAAGCGATTCAAGGCAGTGTGCTCTACGCTCCTCTCGTGATCTTGATTCTGCTGGGCGCGTTCACCAAATCCGCACAGTTTCCGTTCCATTTCTGGCTGCCGGGAGCAATGGCTGCGCCCACTCCTGTAAGTGCCTACCTGCATTCGGCAACCATGGTCAAGGTGGGCATTTATTTGCTTGCCCGCCTCTCTCCGATCTTGGGAGCGACGGCATTGTGGCAAGTTAGCCTGACGGTGGTCGGCGCAGTGACGATGGTCATGGGCGCTTATCTGGCGTGGCAGCAGACCGATCTCAAGCGCATCCTTGCCTACTCCACCGTTAGTTCACTGGGGCTGCTAGTGCTGCTGATCGGCGTCGGTTCCAAACTGGCATTTGAAGCCGCGATGCTGTTCGTACTGACTCACGCGCTGTACAAGGGTACGCTGTTCTTGGTGGCAGGCATCATCGATCACGAAACGGGCACGCGCGACGTTGATCGCCTTGGCGGACTGCGGCGCATTTTGCCTCTAACGGCACTGGCAGCCGGATTAGCCGCGCTGTCGATGGCGGGCTTCCCGCCGCTGATCGGCTTCATCAGCAAAGAACTGACATATGAGACGCTGCTGGAAGGCAGTAACAGCAGTACGCTGCTGTTGGCGCTCACGTTCGTGTCGAACGTGCTGCTGGTCGCCATTGCTGGAATACTCTTTTTCAAACCCTTCATGGGCAAGCTTAAAGAATTTCCGCACCAGCCGCACGGCGCCCCCCTCAGTTTGTGGTTGGGACCCACGCTGCTTTCGCTGCTGGGCGTGATCGTCGCCGTCGTACCGTCAGTGCTGGCAAATCCACTGGTTGCTTCGGCGGCAACAGCAGCCTTGGGCAAACCTGTGGAGGTCGAACTCGCCTTATGGCACGGCGTCACACCCATTCTGATCGCCAGCGCTGCTACGCTCGCGCTGGGAGCAGGCTTCTATCTGCTGTTGCCCCGACTACGGCTGCTGTTCCAACGCCTTGAGCCGCTCTACCAGTGGGGTCCCGCTAAATGGTACGAATGGCTGATTGACGGCATGAACTGGTTGGCAAGTACACAAACGCGCCTACTCCAGAACGGCTATCTACGCATCTACCTGATGGTTATTCTCGCCACGACCACGCTGTTGGCGGGCTACAGTTTGCTGCGCGGCACACAGCTAACTCTCCCTGATGACTGGTCGGATGTGCGCTTCTACGAGGTCGGGTTGGGGCTGTTAATACTGGCGGCGACAGCGGTAGCGACACAGGCGCGCTCACGGCTGGCAGCGGTTGCCGCATTGGGTGTCGTCGGTTACAGCATTTCGCTGTTGTACGTCTTATTCAGTGCGCCCGATCTGGCGATGACGCAGTTCACCATAGAGACACTATCGGTCATACTTTTCGTACTCGTCCTCTACCGTTTGCCGCGCTTCGCTACCTTGACGAATCGTCGCTGGCACCTGCGCGATGCGTTCATGGCGCTGCTAGCTGGCGGCTTGATGACGCTGTTCACACTTACGGCACTGGCACATCCAGCAGAGTCGCGTTTAGCGCCTTTCTTTCTTGAGAATAGTCTGCCTCTGGCAAAAGGGCACAATGTCGTCAACGTCATTCTCGTCGATTTTCGCGGCGTGGATACCTTGGGGGAAATCACCGTACTGGCAGTGGCGGCAATCGGCGTTTATACCTTGCTGCGGCTGACCAATGGCAAGCCGCACGCGGCGAAACAAACCAAGCAGCAGGACGCACAGGTTGAGGAGGGGAAAGGGACAACCTTATGATGAAGAAAAACTCCCTGATTCTATCTACGGCGGCACGCTATTTGCTGCCTCTGTTACTGCTGTTCTCCCTGATCCTGCTGCTCAGAGGACACAACAGCCCCGGTGGTGGCTTTGTCGGTGGTCTGGTGGCTGCTTCTGGTTTTGCGCTGCTGGCGATTGCTTATCACCCGTCCACCGCGCGGCGGATACTGCGCATCCAGCCGATCCAGCTTATTAGCGTTGGCTTACTGCTTGCCACCATCAGCGGCATTATCCCCATCCTCGGTGGTTTGCCCTTCATGACCGGAGTTTGGAGCACGCTGCAAGTGCCGGTTCTGGAAAAGCCCGGCACGCCTGTATTGTTTGATGTCGGTGTCTATCTGCTGGTCATCGGCGTGACTCTGATGATCATTTTCGAGCTGGCGGAAGGCGAAGCAAGCCCATGAGTGTATTCCTAGCTTTTGTTATTGGCGGGTTGTACGCCGCCGGATTCTATATGATCCTGCGCCGCAGCATGGTCAAGATCATTTTTGGTTTGGTCTTGCTAGGACACGCCGCCAATTTGCTGATCTTCACCGTTGGCGGTGTTCAACGCGGGCAGCCGCCAATTGTGGGCGATGCTGCTGCCACCCTCAACAATATGGCTGATCCGGTGCCGCAAGCACTGATCCTGACGGCAATCGTTATTGGTTTCGGTGTGCAGGCATTTACTATCGTCCTCTTTAAGCGCGTTTACCGCCTCACCGGAACAGACGATCTGGATCAACTGAAGTCCACCGATGTAACCGCTATCACCGATGAATCTGCTGCGGATGCGGTGGACATGCTAAAGGAGCAGGCACAGTGAATCAGCTCGTCGTCTTACCACTGCTGCTGCCGCTGCTGACGGCGATTAGCTGCTTGCTTGCCTGGAAACGTCCGCGCCTACAACGCTACCTCAGCATCACCGGTGGGGTTCTGCTGTTGATCACGACGCTAGTCCTGCTCTGGCAGGTCTGGGAAGATGGCATTCAGGTGGTGCAGATCGGCAATTGGAGCGCACCATTCGGGATCACCTTCGTGGCTGATCTCTTTAGCGCCATCATGGTACTGCTAACGGCTATTGTGGGCTTGGCGGTTGCCATCTACTCACTTGCCAGTATCGATGGACAGCGGGAAGCATTCGGCTTTCACGCGCTGTTTCAGATTCTGCTGATGGGCGTATGCGGTGCCTTCCTGACCGGTGACCTGTTCAACCTCTACGTCTGGTTCGAGGTCATGCTGATCGCTTCGTTTGTGCTGCTGGCATTGGGCGGGGAAAGAGCGCAGATCGAAGGTGCCATCAAGTATGTGACGCTTAACCTGATTTCATCGGCGTTATTCCTCGCCGCTATCGGCATCCTCTATGCCATTGCGGGAACGCTTAATATGGCAGACCTAGCGCGACAGTTGAGAACCTTCGACCAGCCGATGATCATCACTGCCCTGTCGATGCTCTTTTTGGTGGCATTTGGCATCAAAGCGGCGGTGTTTCCGCTGTTTTTCTGGCTGCCCGCTTCCTACCACACGCCACCTGTCGCGGTTTCCGCGCTTTTCGCGGGCTTGCTGACGAAGGTTGGCGTCTATGCGCTGATCCGCGTTTTCACATTGCTGTTCATACACAATACAGATTTCACCCATACGCTGATCCTCGTGATCGCTGGCTTAACAATGGTTACGGGTGTACTTGGCGCGGTTGCCCAGAACGAGTTTCGCCGCATATTGTCGTTTCACATCATCAGCCAGATCGGATACATGATCATGGGCTTAGGGCTTTTCACGCCGTTGGCGCTGACAGGCTCGGTGTTTTATATCATCCATCACATTATCGTGAAGACGAACCTATTCCTGATCAGTGGAATTGCCCATCGCTTACAGGGTACATACGAGCTGAAAAAACTGGGCGGCTTGTACCGCGATCACTTTCTGGTTGCCATTTTCTTCCTCATCTCGGCGTTTTCGCTGGCGGGCATCCCACCCCTCTCAGGCTTTTGGGCAAAGATGATTCTGGTTCGCGCGGGCTTGGAGGTGGCAGATTATGTGATTGTGGTGGTGGCGCTGGTCGTCAGCATCTTGACGGTGTATTCCATGACCAAAATATGGGCAGAGGCATTCTGGAAACCAAAGCCGCCATCAGCGGGCGAAACTGCGCAGGCTGCCCCAGCTCAGCCAGCCGTACTAGCGCGCCACCCGCTGCTGCTCTACCTCATCCCGGTGGCGATGCTGGCGGGGATCACCGTGCTGATTGGTCTGTCGGCTGAACCGATCTTCCAGCTTACATCTCGCGCCGCTGAACAACTCTTGAATCCAGCCGCTTATATTGAAGCAGTGTTGAGGAACCCTTTCTGATATGTTTCTACTGAACGTCTTGCTGGCACTCGCATGGACGGCGCTGCTGGGTGAGATCACGGGTTCCAATTTGCTGATCGGCTTCCTGATCAGTTATGCCCTGCTCGCCTTCCTCGCCCGTCCGCTGCAAATTCCAACTACCTATTTCGCCAGAGCAAAGATCGTTGTCGGCTTCGTCCTGTTCTTCCTCTGGGAACTGGTAAAAGCGAATCTGCGCGTTGCTTACGACGTAATGACACCAACTCAGCGAGCCAAGCCGGGTGTCATCGCCGTACCACTCGACCTGAAGACGGCAGCGCAAATCACCTTGCTCGCCAATCTGATCACCCTGACGCCCGGCACCTTAACGCTGGATATCTCGGAGGATCGCCGCTTTATCTATATTCATGCCATGTACATTGATGACGTGGAAGAAGTAAAGCGCAGCATCAAACAGGGGTTTGAACGGCGCGTGCTGGAGTTGTTCCAATGACTGTAGTTTTGACGCTGGTGGCGCTGATGTTGAGCTTGTCGCTAGGCTTTGCCTTCATCCGCCTCGTACGCGGACCGAGTGTTCCTGATCGCGTCGTTGCGTTCGACTTCATCGCCACGCTGGGCATCGGGATCATCGCCGTGTACTCGATAGCTACTGATCAATCAATTTATCTGGATGTGGCGATTGTCCTAGCCCTCATTTCCTTCCTCGGCACCATTGCGTTCGCCCGTTACGTAGAGAGGAATGGTTGACATGCAGACCCTGCTTGTGGCGGCGCTGTTGTTCATCGGCTCTGCCTTTGTTCTGCTGGGAAGTATCGGACTATTACGGCTCCCTGATTTGTTTACGCGCATGTCATCCAATACCAAAGCGGCAACGTTAGGGGTGGGCTGCATCTTGCTGGCGGTTGCCCTGCACTTCAATACGCTGGCGATCACCACCAGAACGCTGGCGATCATCGCCTTTTTGTTTCTGACCGCGCCCGTCGCCGCCCACATGATCGGACGCGCCGCCTTCATCACCGGCATTCCGCTGTGGAAGAACAGCGTGATCAATGAACTTGAAGGTCGTTACGATGTCCCTTCCGCGCCTGTTTCGCCACAACCGGAGACGCAAGGAACCGATGCGAACACCGCTGACTCTCAGTTGCGCACCAGTCCTGATGGGCAATGAGGACAGACTACCCGTTCCGTCGATCCTTAACCATCGGATTGCTCAGGCGCGTTCTATAATGATGGCGTGCGGAGGCGTGGTGCACTTCACGATCAGGGCAAATTTCATGGCTAACGGTCTCACTAAAATCTCTCATCCCTTGAGCGTTGACCTGAATATTAAATAAATATCAAGTCTGTATAGATACTGTATGAAATGCGTAGACGATGCGTTCGTTTCGTGTTAGACTTCACCAGCGTACCAATTATTTGTACTCATCTCATAAGCTGGCTAATGGTAGCCAAAGGGGTCAGCGTTGACTACCTGGATGGTCGTTGAGGACGAGACTGATCTATACGACTTTATTGTAGCGATGTTTGATATTTGGGGAGTCGATGGTGTTGCCTTCCCCGATGGCTCCGAAGCTGTCTCGTGGATCGAAGCCGTAGATAAGGGGCACATCTCCGGCGAAATGCCCTCGCTGGCGATCATCGACATTCGCTTACCCGGTGTCGCCGGACCCGATGTGGGTGCACGACTTCGCAAGAGTAAACAGCTCGGCAATATGGCAATCGTGCTGACTACTGCCTACCTGTTGAGCGATGAAGAAGAACGCCAGTTCATCGCCACCGCACAAGCCGACGCGCTGATCCATAAACCGCTGCCTGAAATGCACGTTTTCCGCCAGATGCTGGAACAATACGTAGCCAAACGCGGATTGGCGCAAGCTGCCGCGCAGTAAGCACTACAATGGAAAATAAAAGCGGGGGATGTAAGTTACATCTCCCGCTTCGATTCTGCACCGCAGCACGCCGCGCAGACTTAAATCGCGCAGCTTTCGTCAGTGCAAACGCCAGCATCCTGATACGCGTTAACGCTTTCGTCCACCAGCGCTACCAGCGGATGCGAATCCGCCCATGTACGCGCCAATGCTTCCTCGAACAGCTCGCTCGGCTGTGCACCGGAAACCGCGAACTTCTCGTCAAAGACGAAGAAGGGCACGCCCGTGATTCCTAGCATCTGAGCGCGACGCTCATCGCCACGCACCTCGGCTGCATAGTCGTTGCCTTCCAGCACCCGCCGCGCCTCAGCAGCATCGAGTCCAACGTCACTGGCAAGCTGCACCAGCGCGTCCACATTCCCGAAGGATTGCCCCTCGGTGAAATACGCCCGCTGGATGCGTTCCTTCATCTCGCTTTGCAGCCCATGATGCGCCGCCAGATGGATCAGGCGGTGGGCGTCGAAGGAATTACCGACGCGCATCCGATCAAAGTTGTATTCTAAGCCTTCCGCCGCCGCCAGTTCGGTGATGTGATCGTGCATCGCCTCGACGCGTGAACGCTGCCAGCCTTTGCGCTCCACCAGCATATCATTGATCGACCCCGGATATTCCCGCGCCGCATTTGGATCAAGTTCGAAGCTGCGCCATGTCACCGTCACCTGATCGCGGTGTTCGAACTGCCGCAGCGCCGCCTCGAAACGGCGTCTTCCGATGTAGCACCACGGGCAGGCAATATCCGACCAAATCTCTACCTTCATCCGTCGTTTTTACTCCTCAACTACAGCTTTTTTACGAGTCTGATTCTATGGACGTTGCCATGTGCCGTTTTCTTCCGCGTGTCCTGTCAGCCGAGAGTGTGATCATCGGGAGCGCAGGGCTGATCTTTAGGTGTGCTCAGGTGCTATTTAGGGTCTTTTGAGCGTCCCGAACGTATTCTATAGATAGACACTAATCACCTGACGGGATCGCTGTCCTGAGTGATCAAGACCCGTCTCTGCCTTAGTGTGAACACGTAATGTAATGGGACACAGTTTACCGTGTACGGAATAGTTGGCTCTTTGATCACGCTGTTCGCGGCTGTTGTGATTGGCGGTATCCTCACTGATATGCTTGGCACTACGATGGGCGACCCGAATATTAACTTCACCCTCGGTGCGATCATCGCCTTGATCATTTACGTGATCTCGCAGACCACCCGCCGCACACCGCGACGTCGTTTCTAAGGATTCGATTTGAACGATCTCGCCTAACTGAATACTTCTTATCTCAGCGCGGCTGCCTTAAGACGGTAGCCGCGCGTAGCTGAATCGCACAGCAACCCCTAAAGCCTCCCCTAGACCATAATAATTCCGCTGGCTATAATCGGCGGGATCGTCTTTTATCGGTTTTTATAAGTTCGTCGTTATCACGTACTTGCGGTTCAGGAGATTGTTAGCTTGGTAAGTCCACTCGACTGGCTCCTCGGCTTGTTTTCGCTCGACATCGGCATCGACTTGGGTACAGCGAATACGTTGGTGAGCGTGCGCGGTAAGGGCATCGTCATCAATGAGCCATCCTATGCTGCTGTGGAGAAGAAAACGCGCCGCCCGATCACCTATGGTCAGGAAGCTAAGGAGATGGGTGGCAAAGCGCCATCACATATTCTGGTAGTCCGTCCCCTGCGCGACGGCGTGATCTCCGAGTTCGAGATCACCGAGGGGATGCTGCACTACTTCATCACCAAAGCACACGAACAAAGTTGGGTTCCGATTCCCCGCCCGCGCGTGGTCGTCGGTATCCCTAGCGGCGTCACCGAAGTGGAGAAACGCGCCGTCTACGATGCCACCATCAGCGCCGGAGCGCGAGAGGCATTCCTGATCGAGGAGCCTGTCGCGGCAGCCATCGGCGCGGGCTTGCCGATCCAGGAGACGCGCGGCAGCATGATCGTGGACATCGGCGGCGGTACAACAGAAGTCGCCGTGTTTTCGCTGGGCGGCATCGTGATCAGCCGATCTATCCGCGTGGCTGGCGACGAGATGGATGAGGACATCATCCAATACATGCGCAACAAGCACAATCTGCTGATCGGTGAACGCAGCGCGGAAAAAGCAAAATTAGAAGCGGGATCAGCCTATCCGCTGCCCGAAGAACGTACCTACATGATGCGTGGACGCGATCTGATCACGGGTCTGCCGCGTGCGGTAGAAGTCAGCTCCATCGAACTCCGTGAAGCCCTCTCTGGTTCTGTGGGCATCATTGTGGATACGATCCGCGACGCCTTAGACGAGACTCCCCCCGAACTGATCGCCGACCTGATGGAATCCGGTCTGTGCATGGCGGGCGGTGGCAGTCAGCTTAAAGGTCTGGCGGAACGCATCGCCGACGAGATCAAGATTCGCGTCTGGGTAGCAGAGGACGCCATGACTTGCGTGGCACGCGGTGCGGGTCGCATTCTCGAAGACTACGACAATCTGCGCAGCCTCCTCGCCGGTCTCGAACGCGGGAGCACCCAGCACTAGCGCTATGACGCCATCTCGTCTGCCCTCTCCTGTTCGCTGCACACCGGAGGTTGAAAACCTCCGGCTACCACATTCTGTAAACCCTCTAAAGAGGGTTAAGAAATTGAACTATTTGCATGTCCTAACCCACTTCAGTGGGTTTATCCGGTTTTGTAGCCAGAGGTTTCAACCTCTGGTGATTTTCGCCAGCCATGCTCTCAAACATTCGCCAATACTTCCGATACTCATCACTCATTACTCATCACTCATTACTTAGCACCTAGCACTCGTAGCACTTTGACTTAGCCCTATGAACTCAGGACCTAGCCGCCTCGTCATCTTCGCCATTGCCATGTTCTTCTGCCTCGCGCTGATGGCAGTCAGCCTGATCGGCCTCCTCGCGCCCGTCGAGAGCGTAGCGAGTGTGCCGCTGAATGTGCTGCAACAGGTCGTTAACGGCGGTGTGCGGCGGATCACTGATTTCGTCAACAACATCGCTGATCTACAGGATTTGCAGGCACGCAACGCTGATCTGGAACGGGCGCTGGTGCAGTTCCAGCAAGAGATCGTCGATCTGCGCGAGAAGGAAGCCGACTACGAACGCTTAGTTGAGCTTCTCAGCTATAAGCAGGCGAATCCCGATCAAACGCTGGTGGCGGCGTCGGTGATCGGCTTCAACACGACGGGACTATTACGCACGATCACGATCAATGTCGGTACGCGCGACGGCATTCAAGTCGGGATGCCCGTCGTGGCAGCGCTTGGCTTGGTCGGGCGCGTCTATCAAGTGACGGCGACCAGCGCACAGGTGCAGTTGATCACCGACGTGAACAGCTTCGTCAACGGGCGATCACAGACCACGCGGGCAATCGGTACGGTCAACGGCACGCCCAGCGGTGGCTTGATCCTGCGCTACGTGCAGCTTGCCGATAACATTCAGGAGCGCGACTCGGTGGTCACGTCCGGCATCGGTGGCAACTTCCCGCGCGGCATCCTCGTCGGGCAAATCACCAACGTGCGTATTGATGACTCGCAGTTATTCAAAGAGGCGCAAGTTCGCAGCCTTGTCGATTTCAACCGCCTCGAAGTGGTGCTGGTGGTCACCAGCTTCACGCCCGTCGATACCTCCGGCTTCGCCACACCGACGCCTGTTCCCGGCGCTGCGCCCGCCCAATAGTGAGATCAGCCGTGTGCGCTGCTGTCATGATACCAACGTTAGCGTGGAAACGATTTTGGCTTCACCGATTGACCCTCACCCCCCAACGCCCTCTCCCGCCAGCGGTTAGAGGGGGAGTAGGAATTAGCCCTTCTCCCGCCTGCGGGAGAGGGGTTGGGGTGAGGGTTGTTTCACCATCACTATTCATTCACCACCAATCAATGCCTCAACCCACTTCAGTGGGTTTACAGGGTTTTGTAGCCGGAGGTTTTGAACCTCCGGTTACTAGCGCGACGACACTAGATCGCTCTCACCGTCTCACTCTCGCCCCCTACCAGATCGGGGCGTGATCCGTGCGCTACCTCGCCATTCCTGTGATGCTGATCGCCGCCGTCTTGCAGGCAAGCCTCGTACCAGAGATCCGTATCGGCGAGGCGGGTCCTGATCTGGTGCTGCTGCTCGTTCTCTCGTGGACTCTGCTCGGCGGCTTTGAGGAAGGCGTTTACTGGGCGATAGCAGGCGGGATCATGCTCGATCTGCTGGACGGCACACCCACCGGATTAACCGCGATGGCGCTGGTGCTGGTCAGTTTCGCCGCCAGCCTGATCTTCGGCAAGGTGGGGCGCAACAATTTCATCTTCCCACCACTGGTGATCATCGCTGGCACGTTTGTCTATCACGGAATTCTCATCGTCCTCTTACGCATTACCGGAAGCGGCGTCCCCATCGTCTACAGCATTACTCAGGTTACACTGCCAAGTGCGCTCTATAATCTGATCCTGATCTTGCCGTTGTACCGCATTTTGGGCAGGATATATGAATTCTCTCGTCCGCGTCGCGTGGGTGAATAGAGAACTACTCAGTTGAGGTGATTTCTATGACTGACATTACCTACGAGCAGGTCGTCCAACTCGCCGATCAGCTTTCGCCTGAAGACCAAGTGCGGTTAGCAGAGCACCTAGAAATGCGTAGAACAGAAGAAGAATTATCGGATGAAGCATGGGAATCATTATTTGAAGATTTGAAAATTTCCGTGCCAATAACTGATAAATTTTCATTACGTCGTGAAGATTGGTATGACGATGAATAGAGCATTTATCGACACTAACATCATATTGCGAGCAACTGTCGATACAATGCCACTTCATAGTGAAGCAGACAATCTGCTAAAGAGTCTCCGAAAGCGTCGTATTTCACTATGGATAAGCAACCAAGTAATTAGAGAATATCTGGTGCAGATGACCCGTCCTCAAAACTTTTCTTACACATTAAAAGTCGAAGATGTTGTGAGCAATGTCGAACGTCTGAAAAAAACATTCCACATTGCGAACGATAGCCCTGAAGTAGTTGCACAATTATTGTCGCTCATTCAAGAGATTCCTGTAGGCGGTAAGCAGATTCATGATGCTAATATCATTGCCACAATGTTAGTGAACAAAATCGACATTCTGGTGACGCATAATGTTGACGATATGCGACGGTTCAGTTCAAAAATTGAAATCGTGCCGCTGGTTTCTGAATCAGCAAACTAGCATCACCATGTGGCGTTAAGTTTCGAGGTGTACTGTTATGCGTGGAAGATTACAACCTTTTCAGGGCGCTCGACTAGTCTTTATCACGGTGGTGATGCTGCTCACCTTCGCTGTATTGATCATGCGCCTGTACGAATTACAAACGGTACATTACGACGAATTCAACGCGCAAGCAGTCGAAAACGCGGTGCAAAACGTCCCGCTGCCTGCCCCTCGCGGCGCGATCTATGATCGCTACGGGCGGGCGCTAGCGCTGAACGCCGCGGCTTTTAACATCTCCATTGTGCCCGCCGAACTCCCCGGCGATCCCACCGCCAACCCGATGACCTCGGACACGCTGACAGTACTCAACCAACTCGCCGCGCTGATCGATGTGCCAGCCACCCGCGCAGCAGCGAACGCAGCGGGCAAGTTCACCATCCGCAGCTTGGAGGAGCAGGTACGCGATCAGGCGGGTGTGCGTCCCTATCAGCCCGTCACCGTCGCCACCGACGTGAAGCCGGAGATCGCCCAGACCATCCTTGAGAACAAGCGTACCCTACCCGGTGTCCGCGTCGATGCGGTGGCGGTACGCCAGTATCCGACGGGTTCTTACACCACGCAGCTCATCGGTTATCTCGGACCTATCGGTCAGGCGGAAGCGGATATTCTGCGCGAACAGGGCTATAACCCCGCCTTCGAGCGCGTTGGCTATGCGGGCGTCGAGTCGTATCTGGAAACTGATCTGGCGGGTGTGCGCGGCTTGACCACGCAGATCGTGGACGTGGCAGGTCAGCCGATCCGCGTCGTGGAGCGCCGTGAACCAGTCCCCGGCAAGAACATCGAACTGACCATCGATCTCGACCTGCAAAAAGCAGCGCAGGATATTTTGCAGGCGCAGATCAACGCAATGAACACGGCGGCGCAAGCGGAAGTCACCCGATCCGGTGTGGTCATCGCCATGAATCCGCAGAACGGCGAAATTCTGGCGATGGTCAGCTTACCGACTTACGACAACGGACGTTTCGCCCGTGGTATTGATGGCGATTACTATCTGCGTATCGCCGCCGAACCGTTCACGCCGCTGCAAAATCACGGTATCCAGTCGATCTATCCGCCCGGTTCGGTGTGGAAGCTCGTCTCAGCGACGGCGGTACTCAACGAAGGCGTGATCCTGCCCGAAACACGCCTCAACGATGCGGGCATCCTGACCGTGCAGAACAGCTTCGCCGCCAACGATACGCAGACCGCGCAAGACTTCGTGTGCTGGCTGCGTTCAGGTCACGGCGCAGTTGATATTATCCGTGCGGTGGCGTGGAGTTGTGACGTTTACTTCTATCAGGTTGGTGGTGGCAATCCGGCAGTATCGCCGCAGTCGCTGCGAGAGGGGGGCTTGGGTCCCCAGAACCTGATGCGTTATTCGACGGCATATAACATCGGCGTCGATCTGGGCATCGAACTCCCCGGCGAAGTCAGCGGGCGCGTCCCTGATCCGACGTGGAAGCGCCGCAATTACGGCGAAAGCTGGTCAACGGGCGATACTTACAATGCCACCTTCGGTCAGGGCTACATGAATGTGACGCCGCTGCAACTGCTGGTCTCCTCAGCGACGGTAGCGAACGGCGGCATCCTCTACCAGCCAACGATTCTGCACAGTTGGGTCGATGCACAGGGCAACGAATTGGAACGCTTCCCGCCGCGCATCAACCGCACCCTGTCGCTACCTACCGATGGCTCTCCAGTCTGGCTGAACATGCGCGAAGACCTCTATTTGCAGCGGGAGCGCAGCCTTGCCTGCGTCTGCGAACCGACCAGTCCCTACAAAGACCCGCAGAACGCGCTCTACGATTCGACGCTGCCCGAATGTACCGAGGATTTCAAGAAGAACTACAGCGCCAAATTCCAGATGACATCGCAGCCGCCGCAAGGACCCACCGATCAGCCTGTGGCGCTGCAAACACCGCTGGAGATCAGCTATCGGGTCAACGTGCCTTACGCCTACGTTTTCGATGGTGCGCCCTATCCCATGTGCAATCCTGATCGCATGGGACAACAGGAATATCAGAACTACCAACCGCCGTTCATCAATCCCGTCGATTTCCGCTACGTGCAGGAAGGCATGTACGAGGCGGTGACCATCGAAGGTGGCACGGCACGCACGGCGGCGTTGGAATTCCAGCCTGTCGCGGGCAAGACAGGCACGGCGGAATACTGTGACGAGGTGGCGCTGCCGAAAGGGTTGTGCATTCAGGGACAGTGGCCCGCCCATGCATGGTATTTCGGCTATGGTCCTTACGTCGCTGATGATCCCACCAAAGCCGAAGTCGCTATCATCGGCTTCATTTACAACGGTAAGGAAGGTTCCGCTAACGCCCTACCAGTAGTCAAGGCGCTGATGTACTGCTACTTCAACTTCAAGAGTCAGCGTGCCGCCGCCACCTTCAACGGTCAGGTACAGGCTTGCGACTGGGAACCGTACTTGCTGAAATAGCCAGCGCTTAGGAAGCTTTTACTATCAAACGCCGGAGGCTAAAAGGCTTGTCCGGAGTTTATTTATCTGCTTGCCGCAGACGCATGAGGTTCAAAACCCCTGCTACAACACTCTAGAAACCCTCTAAAGAGGGTGCCCCAAAGATCGCGTTTTGCTCCTAACCCACTTCAGTGGGTTTACCAAGTGTTGTAGCCGGAGGTTTTCAACCTCCGGTCTACTCACTCTCGCGCCAGCACTTGAAAACTCCAGACAAGCCTTAAAGCACTCCGGCTACAGATCAATGCCCCTAAACCCGACTAAAGTCGGCTCCGCAGAACAACGTGAGTTCGTTACCTACAAAAATTATCACCACGAAAGGCGGCTTCAGCCGTCTTTTGCTTGTATTAAAGTGTAGCCGGATTGCTTTAGCGTCCGGCGATAGCTGATTTTCAGGCGCTTCCCCTACTCTGGTACTTCAGTCCCGTTGTCCTTTCTTCCTCTGCACTCAGCACTTTTCCCCTCCCTCTTGACATAGTTATATTATTTCTAGTAATATAATAACTATGGCAAGAAAATTTCAACGATCACCACTAGCACTAGCAGTCTTGAGTCTGCTCCACGAAGCGCCGATGCACCCCTATCGAATGCAGCGGCTGATCAAAGATCGTGGCAAGGATCAGGTCATCAACGTGCAGCAGCGGGCGAGTCTGTACCAGACGATCAACCAACTGCTGCAAGCCGATCTGATCGAATCGAGTGAGACAGAACGGCAAGAGGGCTTTCCCGAACGTACCGTCTACAAACTGACCGAAAAGGGACATCAAACCGCCGTCGCATGGCTGCGCGAGATGCTCTCTACGCCCGCACAGGAATTTCCCGAATTTCCGGCGGCGATCTCGCTATTGCCGCTGCTGCCTGTTGCGGAGGCGCTGGCGCAACTGGAACTGCGTGAATCCCGCCTCGTCGAGCAGATCGCGCACATCGATCAGGAAGTAGAATCGGCTGGCGGCGATCTGCCCCGCCTATTCCTGCTCGAAGCGGAATACATGCGCCTGCTCTTGGACACCGAACTGAAGTGGGTGCGCTCGGTCTGCGCTGATCTCCACAGCGGAAAACTAGCGTGGGATCAGAGTTGGCTGCAAACGTTCACGACACCGGAGGATCAAACCTGATGGCGATCAATACTGCTGCGTTAGCAACGATTAGCGCACCAACCTACAAGACAGCTACCGTCACTTCCAAAGACGGCACCAGCATCGGCTATCGCCAGTTCGGGCAAGGACCGGGAATCGTGCTGGTGCAAGGCACGATGGGGACGGCGCACAATTTTCTACAGCTTGCCGAACTGCTGGCGGAATCGTTCACCGTCTACACGCCGGATCGGCGTGGGCGCGGCTTAAGTAGTGCGGTGGGCGAGGACTACAGCACGCAAAAAGAGATCGAGGATTTAGAGGCGCTGCTGACTAAAACGGAGAGTCATCACGTTTTTGGTCTGAGTTCCGGCGCGATCATCAGTCTGGAAGCTGCCCGCACGCTGCCCATGATCCGCAAGCTGGCGATTTTTGAGCCGCCGTTGTTCGTCAACCGCAGCGATCTGCCGCTTGACGGTGTGCGGCGCTATGCGCAGGAGATGGCGGAGGGCAAAGTCGCCGCCGCGCTGATCACCGCCATGCAAGCATCGCAGCTAGGTCCACAGATGTTCAACTTTCTACCGCGCTGGCTGATGGAACGCTTCACCAAGGCGATGCTGGCGCAAGAAGACAAAGCTGGTGCGGGCGATTACGCCACGATGCGAGCGCTAGCGCCAATGGTGCGCTACGACTTTCAGGTGATCACCGAGAACAGCGGCAATCTGGATCGCTTCGCCGCGCTCAACACCGAAGTACTGCTGCTCGGCGGCAGCAAGAGTCCGGCATATCTGAAGGCTGCACTAACCGCGCTTGAGCAAACGCTGCCCCACGCCACGCGCATCGAATTGCCCGGACTCGATCACTCAGCGGCGTGGAATACAGATCGGCGCGGGCAGCCTGCGCCCGTTGCCGAAGCCTTACGGCAGTTCTTCGCCTGAGCGTGAGATCAGGATTAAGAGATAGCGTGACTGCTACAATCGCTATACTGATGGCAGGTTTATCCTTCCACCAGTGAGCAAATGCCGTGACCGTCACTGCCGCACAGCCGAATCATCGCTTCAATTTGACATTGATCCTGATCTTGATCCTCGCTTTCGGGGTGCGGATCGCAGGGGCGGGCAGTTACACCAACGCTGCCTTGCAGGACGATCACAAGGATTACCACACCATCGCGGCGAATCTACTGAATGGTACGGGCTACATACAGGTGGATGGCTTCGCGTATGGTCGCCAGCCCGCGTGGTCGTATCTGCTGGCGGGAGCGTATGCCATTGGCGGCGTCAGCACGCGGATCGGTGCGTGGCTGCTGGCGCTATTAGGCACGCTGACCGTCGCGCTGACCTTCCGTGCTGGACGCGAGATCGAGCGGGGGATGCGCCGCCGTGCGCCCATCGGCTTGATCGCTGCGCTGGTGGTCTGCCTCGATCCGTTTCTCATCGTGCAAGATCAGACACTGCTCAATGAGACGCTGTACACCACGCTGATGACACTGACGCTGTGGCTGATGCTGCGCCGATCCACGCTGCGGAATAGTGCGCTGCTCGGCGCGGTGATCGGGCTAATGGCGCTGGTACGCAGCAACGGGATCACGCTGCTGCTGTCGTTCGTGCTGCAAAATCGGCGTTGGCTGCTGATCGCCAGTATCGTGATTGTGCTGGTGCTGCTGCCGTGGACGCTGCGGAATGCACAGGTGATCGGCATCCCATCACCGCTGGCACCACAAACGGGACAACTGCTGCTGGGCACTTACAATCAGTACACCTTCAGCAATCCCGATGTCGCCGCGCTGTGGTTGTATCCGCCGGAACTGCCCGAAGGTGCGCCGTACAAGGACTTGCCTTACCTGCAACGCGAGGCGCAGTGGACGGCAATCGCGCTGGAGAACATTCGGGCACACCTGAGCGAGATTCCCCGCCTGATGGGGCAGCGGATCGCGCGCTGGCTGCTGCAACCCGCGTGGTATCCGCGCCCACTGCTCGATCCGCGCCTGACCGCCGCGCAGCCGATCTTCTACATTCTGCTATTGATCCTGAGCTTGCAAGGCGTCTTGATGCTCCTGCTGCAACGGCGACTACGCGTGCTGTGGATCATGTTTACGCTGCTGCTGCCTACCGCGATCACCGTCGCGCTGCTGTTCGGGGAGGCGCGATTCCGCGCACCGTATCACCCGATGTTCGCGCTGCTGGTCGGCTGCGGAATCGGGGCGCTGGTGGGCGGGAGGCGGACTCAGAATCGGCGTGGTTAGGATCGGGGCTGAAAAATGCTGCCAGAAATCCGCAGGGATAACAGGGCGCGATTCAGGCGATTCGTTTGAGGTGGGTTAGAGCGTGATCACCGAAGCGCATTTTGGTTTCAGCAGCCTACGCTATAATACGAAGCATGGTTGAGGTGAGGTAAAGTGATGGATGCTCCACGAACCAAAGTAACCGCGCAAGAATTTCGGCAGCTACCCGAAACTCTAACGCCTACGGAACTCATCGACGGAGAGGTGATCGTGAGTCCTTCCCCCATTGCTACTCATCAGCGCGTCGTAGTGAAGTCCGTTATCGTCCTTGAGAAGTGGAATGTACAAGGCACAACTTACGTTGCGCCGATGGACGTGGAGTTCGACGAGGAAAATACCCCACAGCCAGACATATTCTGGATTGCTAAGGAAAACACTCTCTGTATTCTTTCGGACAACGGCAAATACTTTCGTGGTGCGCCCGATCTGATCATTGAAGTGCTGTCAGATGGATCGATCCGGCGCGATAGAAAGACCAAATACCAACTCTACGAAAAATACGGCGTGCGCGAATACTGGATCGTCGATCCGATGGCACAGCTTGTAGAAGTATTCACGCTGATCGATGGTAAATACGCCTTGCAAGGCATCTATGAACCGGGCGAAACCTTCAGTTCAACAGTACTGCCTGACTCGCAAATCGCTGTGCGCGATCTGTTTGACATGGCATAGCCTCTCCCTTTTGTGTGTCCACTGTCCTTAGCGTAGAATAGCCTGATTACATTTTGCTGCCGGAGAGTGATCGGTGAGCAGCGAAGCGTCATTACGCATTTTCATCAGTTACAGCCGCACAGACGAAGCCTTCGCGCGACAACTTGCCGCGCGTCTCGAACAGGATGGCGCGGAAATCTGGCTGGATGTTGATGATATTCCGGCGGGCGCGAATTGGAGCAACGCGATCCAAGAGGGCTTGCGCTTGTGTCAGGTGATGATCCTGATCTTCTCGCCGGAGTCACTGGCATCCCCAAACGTCGAGACAGAATGGCAGGACTTCTTCGACAATCGCAAGCCGATCATCCCCGTTGTACACCGTCCGGTGCAGGAAGAAGATATTCACTTTCAGATCAGACGCCGCCAGCGCGTGGACTTCAGCCAACAGCGTTTTGACGCCGCGTATCAGCAGCTTGTCAGCCAACTCAAGCCTTTCTCCACGCAGTCAACACCAGCGCATAACGCTGCTCAACCAGCGACTCCTAGCACAGCGCCACCGCCGCGGATAGGACTTACACGCGGGCGAATCGCGGCGATCCTGAGCGTGATCGCCATCGTGGTGATCGGTCTGCTGCTGGCGAATCGCGTATTTCCGCCGTCATCGACTCCAACCGAAAATCCGCGCGTGAATGCTGCCCTCACGGAGACATTTAGCGCACAGACTCAGATCGCCGCCGCGATTACACCGAGCAGCACTACCGCGCCCACGTCCACCGCGACGGCAACGATCACGCCTACCGCGCCTGATCCGAATGATCTCGCGGCGCAAATCTTCGCTACCCGTACCGCCAACGCGCAGGAAACGCTCGACGCTTATACCGATACGCCAACAATAACGCTGACCTTCACCCCTGATTTTCAGTTGAGCGCCGAAGCGATTGTTGCAGTTACGGACACCGCCATTGCGGTTGCTTCGTTCAGCAAAACGCCAACAGTTACTGCTACGTTCATGCCCTTTCATACCGCTACGCCTACCTTTACACTGACTAGCACGCCCACTTTTACGTGGACGCCAACCGCCACCTTAACGCCGACTCTTGACCGTGGTGCTGAACGCATGATCAACGGCATCGCTTACGTTTACGTGCCTGCGGGCTGCTTCCTGATGGGTAGTCCGGAGAGCGATCAGGATGCCAAGGAGAACGAGAAACCACAGCATAATGTCTGTCTTACGCACGCCTACTGAATCGGTAAGTATGAAGTGACCAATGAGGAGTATCAGCAGTTTGTGGATGCTGGTGGCTATAGCAATCGGGACTATTGGTCGGAAGCTGGTTGGGCGTGGAA
>JAHBVK010000058.1 GCA_019637555.1 Anaerolineae bacterium | reverse complement strand
CACGGGAAAATCCGCGTTGGCGACAGCAAAGTGCTGCTTGAAATCGTGATCCGTGCCTTCCAGCGCGGCGAATCGGCGGAAGACATCGTGGATAGCTACTCCACGCTGAAGTTAGAGGATGTTTACGCGATCTTCGCCTACTACCTCACCCATCGTGCCGATGTTGACGCTTATGTGCAGCAAGCAGACGCAGCCGTCGAACGCATCCAACAGCAGATCGAAGCGAACTACACCCCACAAACGCTGGCACTTCGGGCGAGATTACGCCCTGAGCGAACGTTAACCAACTAGCTCGGCACAAGCCAGTGGACTAGGTTATAATTTCCCCTGTTTCGCATCTGGAGGAGTAACTGATAATGGCAAAGAGTTATAGCAAGCCGCCTGAGATGGTGATCGATCCCAAGAAGAAGTATCAGGCGATCATGCACACCGAGAAGGGTGACATCAAGATCGACCTGTTCGCAGATCGTGCACCCGTCACGGTGAACAATTTCGTCTTTCTGGCGAAGGATGGTTTCTACGACGGCACCACCTTCCACCGCGTGATCAACGGCTTCATGGCGCAGGGTGGCGATCCTGATGGTCGCGGCACAGGCGGTCCCGGCTACAAGTGGAACGATGAAGACAGCGCCCTTCGTATCCCTCACGATGGTCCCGGTGTCTTCAGCATGGCGAATGCTGGTCGCAACACCAACGGCAGCCAGTTCTTCATCACACACGGCGCGACCCCGCATCTGAACGGCAAGCACGCCGTCTTCGGCAAAGTCGCGGATGCCGATAGCCTCAAGGTGCTGATGTCCATCCGTGAACGCGATCCGCAGCGCGATCCCAAACCCGGCGATAAGCTGAACAGCGTCGAGATCATCGAAAGCTAACTTCCCCTCTCCTTTTCTCGACAACATCAAGCGCAATTTAGTCCGGAGCATTTGCTCCGGCTAAACTTTCTGCCTTCATTACTCGTTACTACTTTCCTAAGGAGTTCGTCGTGCAATACGTTCGCTTAGGCACTACTGGCATGAAAGTCTCGCGCATCTGCCTCGGCATGATGACCTACGGCTCGAAAAAATGGCGCGAATGGGTACTGGAAGAAGATGACTCACGTCCATTGATCAAGAACGCGGTGGAGGCGGGGATCAACTTCTTCGACACGGCTGATGTCTACTCGATTGGCGTCAGCGAGGAGATCACCGGACGGGCGCTCAAAGACTTCGCCAAGCGCGATGAAGTGGTCATCGCCACCAAAGTCTATAACGCGATGGGCGATGATGTGAACAATCGCGGTCTGTCGCGCAAGCACATCATGGCGAGCATTGACGCCTCGCTCAAGCGGCTGGGCACGGATTACGTCGATCTGTATCAGATTCACCGCTTTGACAGCGAGACGCCCATTGAGGAGACGATGGAAGCCCTCAACGATGTGGTGCGGGCGGGCAAGGCGCTGTATATCGGTGCGTCGAGCATGTGGGCGTGGCAGTTCGCCAAGTCACTGCACGTCTCCGAAGCGCACGGCTGGGCGAAATTCGTGACTATGCAGAACCACTACAATCTGGTCTACCGCGAAGAAGAACGCGAGATGATCCCGCTGTGCATCGATCAGGGCATCGGACTGATCCCGTGGAGTCCGCTAGCGCGTGGTTTCTTGGCAGGTAATCGCAGCACCGCTAAAAACGAGGATGATACGATCCGCGCCCGCACCGATGCCTTTGCGCACAGCATGTACTACCAGCCCACCGACTTCCAGATCGTAGATCGCGTGACCGAGATCGCTAGCAAGCGCGGCGTCAAACCAGCGCAGATCGCCTTGGCGTGGATGCTGACCAAATCACACATCAGCGCTCCGATCATCGGCGCGAGTAAGCAGTATCAGCTTGACGAAGCACTCGCCGCGCTGGAGATCAAGCTGGATCAAGCAGAGATCACGGCGCTGGAAGAACTCTATCAGCCGCATCCGGTACTGGGACATTCATAACAAAAATCGGGACAACCATCCGTTAACCTGAGTTTCGGATAACATCATTGGAATGATGGTCACTCAGCGCCGGGGTGAGGTAAACCCTCCGAAACGGCGCTTTTACTTAGTCACATGCTACTCATCAAAGGAGCAACAGATGAAGATCGGGGTCGTGGGCAGCGGATTGGTCGGCGCGACGGCAGCATACGCCATCGTCATGCGTGGGATCGGGCGGGCAGTGGTGCTGGTCGATCTCAACATGGATCGATCACAGGCGGAAGCGGATGACATCTTCCACGCCGTCCCCTTCGCCAATCCGCTGGATGTGATCGCGGGCGACTACACGGCGCTGAACGGATGTCGTGTAGTGATCATCGCGGCGGGCGTCAACCAGAAACCGGGCGAGACGCGCTTGCAACTGCTGCAACGTAATAACGAAGTATTCCGCCAGGTGATCCCGCAGGTCCTCAAAAATGCGCCTGACGCGGTGCTGGTGATCGCCACCAATCCCGTTGACGTGATGACCCATCTTGCCGCGCATTTCGCCGCTGAACATGGCGTTCCTTCCACGCGCGTACTTGGATCAGGCACGACGCTGGATACCGCACGATTCCGCGCCTTGTTGGGGCGTCATGTGGGCGTTGATGCACCACACGTTCATGCCTACGTATTGGGCGAACATGGCGATTCGGAAGTGCTGACATGGAGTCAGGTGACTGTCGGCGGAGCGCCGCTAGACGAATTCTGCCGCCTACGCAATATCACGCTGGATGATGCCACTCGTCAGCAGATTGATGAGCGCGTGCGCCGTGCTGCTTATCACATCATCAACGGCAAAGGCGCGACTTATTACGGCATCGGCAGCGCCCTCGCCCGCATTGTCGAGTCGATCCTCGGTGATCAGCGCACCATCCTGACCGTCTGCACGCCGCATCCCGATGTCGCGGGCATCAAGGATGTCACCGTCTCGCTGCCGCGCTTGGTCGGCGGATCAGGCGTGCTGGAGACGTTGCCGCTGCATCTGCCCACCGATGAGCAGAACGCCCTCAGTCGCAGCGCAGGCATCGTCAGAGATGCGATCACCAGTTTGAATTTGTAAGCTGTATCTCACAAGCGGGGAGGCAGATCAGTTATCCCCGCTTGCGGGTCATCAAGTTCACGGTCTCAGGCTTGCTCGGCGCAAGATTGGGCGTCACAGCGTTGCGCCGCTTTCGTAGATACCAGCCCGCTAAATATTGACTGTTCAGTAAGGCGATCAAAGCTGTCCCGACGTAGATCGCTCCAAAATAAAACTGAGATAGGGTTGTCGGCGTGACATTGTTTCTTTCGTTGTAGCTAAAAATGGAACTGACACGCCAGAATGTGCATAGCAACGAGATAGCAATGCAAATCACTGCCATGATGCTTCTGTAGATGGCGACGTTAAAATCACGATTGAACAGCAGTATCGTCACAACCCCGCAGATCAATCCGGCGAAGACGCCAATGACTAGACCATTGAGTGCGCCAACAAAAAAACCAAAGCCAGCACCAATGATGAAAACTGGGATGCCCGCGACGAAGCCCATTACTGCGCCAAAAAGCAGACCTCCGAGTACAGCTCTGATCAACATCCCCAACATGATTTTGCTGCTGTCCATAGTGTGATCTAGCCTCAAGTGATCTGCTTAAGGTTATTGTAGTACAAAAAGCGGGGATAACTTGTCAGCCATCCCCGCTAGTCATTGCCTTGAGAATTCTCTTTATTCTTAAGCCGTTCGAGCAATTTTTCTCGTAATCCTTCTTGCGGGAATCGCTTCTCGATTTCCTTCCGCATTGCGTCTGATTCTGCCTCTTGGCGAGTAATGTAAGCGTCTACTTCTTGATGATTCTGAAGATAAAAAGCGAGTGTCGCATACACATCGGCAAGGGCAAGCGTGGGGTAGCTATTGACTATTTGCTCAGGCGTTTTTCCGCGACGATACGCATATACAACGGTATCGATGGGTACTCTTGTTTTCCCGACATAGATAACACCATCCTCATTTTCACGGAGCGGAGACACAATCGTTTGGATTAACATAGAGCTATATCCAGTTATTCGCTGGCGACGAACGGCACTATATCATTAATTTTCTACGATTTCTTTTGCTATCGTGCCAACAATCTCGCCCTCAACCCTTCAGGGTTGAAGCGCGTTTCCACCTCTTTACGCAGTTCGGCGCGATGCCGTTCTCTTTCGCTAATATACGCATCCACTTCTTCGCGGCGTTGAAGATAGTACGTGATCACAGCATAAACATCGGCTAACTTCAGCGTCGAAAACTCATGGACGATTTCTTCAGCGGTCAATCCTTCACGGAAGGTATACACAATCGAATCGAGAGGCACGCGCGTGTTGGCAACAAAGACGATGCCATGCTCATCTTTCATCAATGGTGCCTGTTCACTCGTAAAGGTTAAATCCATGTGTTGAGCCTTGTGATCTGGAAGTTATCGCTTTCGCTCCTCATACCACAAACAAAAAGCGGATAGCTTGTTCGCAACCCCGCTTGAAATAAATCGAAACTGTGCAGCTATGAACGGTGCGGCAAAGGGTTAAATAAACTCAATCTTGTCGATCATTTCCTCAGCGGTCAGGACAGCGTTTACCAATACTAAAAATTCCACCCAATCGCCAATGCCGTGTAACTCCTGCTGTCCGAAGATGATGCCAGCATGGGTAACACCTTGTCCTGCCAAATCAAGTAAATCTGCGTCATGGGTACAGAATACAAAGCCACTTTCTTCGGCGCGTTTAAGGTGGGCAAGATCACTTTCACCTTTCAAGCCTAATTCGGTAACTGTGATTGCCGCTATACCCCGCCGTCGTAGTTGTTCTGCAACAGCAACTGGCATGTTTTCATCAAGGAAGAATTTGATTGTTGCCATTCGCCAAGTGCTGTTCTTTCAGCCTGTGCGCTTTCTCAAGCTGCTGGCGGATCGCTTCATCAAGCTCAGACTGGTGCTCATAATAATAAGCAAGCGCAGCATGAACCCCTGCTAATGGCACATCGAACCACGCTGCGATTTCATCTGCGTTCTGGCGGTGATACTTCATCACGATGACCACATCAGCGACGCGCACGCCTGTACCCGCGATACACGGCTGCCCGTTGCGAATCTGAGGATCAGAGATGATCAAATTGATGTGGTGAATTGTTACCATTGCAGCATCGCCCATTTAGCATCGCCTTCGATCATACCACAAACAAAAAGCGGGGATAGCCTGTCAGCCATCCCCGCCTCGATCTCACTTAACCTCGCACCGAACTACACTCAGCGTAGCGCCACCGCTGTGACCGATTGCGCCGCGTTGATCAGGAACGGCACCGTGCCGAGGATCAACACGCCAACCACGCAGATCACCACCGCGCTGCGTAACGCGAAGGAGAAATCCTTGGCATCCGCTTCGCCCGTCTCGAACCACATCTTGACGATCACACGCAGATAGTAGTACGCCGAGATCACGCTGGTCAGCACGCCGAGCAGCGCCAGCACCGTCATCTGTCCGCTGACCGCCGAGTAGAACACGAACCACTTGCCCGTGAAGCCACCCGTCAGCGGGATGCCCGTCAGACTGAGCATGAAGATGCTCATGCCCAACGCCAGCAGTGGACGCGACTTGCCCAAGCCAGAGAAATCGTCCAGCAGCGTGCCCGTACCATCGTCCTTTTCCACCGCAATGGCGACAGTGAATGCGCCGATATTGGTGAAGGCATACGCCATCAGGTAAATCACCGCGCCTTGCAAGGCACTCTGCGCGATCTGGAAGGAGACGGTCTGGTTACCCGTAGCATCCCACGAGATCACGAACGATCCCGCCGCCGCCACCGCCATCAGGATGTAACCGCCCTGCGCGATGGAGGAATACGCCAGCAAGCGCTTGATATCGCGCTGCTGAATAGCCACGAAATTACCGAGGATCACCGTTAAACCAGCCATCACTGCAACCGCGTCTTGCCATGCGGCGTGCAACACCACCGTCTGCCCCGGCTGCGACTGCAATCCGGTGACAACCAGTGACGGCACAGCGATGGTCAGCACGCGCAGCAGCGCCGCGAAGCCGCCAACTTTCGCCGCCACGCTCATGAACGCGGTCACAGGTGTCGGTGCGCCCTGATACACATCCGGTGTCCACATGTGGAACGGCACTGCCGCCACTTTGAACCCCAGACCGACCAGCAGCAGACCGGAACCTAACAGCAGCAGGAAGCTGGAAGTCAGCTCACCCGCCGATACTTTGGCGAAGATGTCGTGCAGATTGGTAGTGCCCGTCGCGCCATACATCAGCGCAATGCCGTAGACCAGAAAGCCAGTGGCGAACGCGCCGAGCAAGAAATACTTCATGGCGCTTTCTTCCGACTTCGGGTCGGGGCGGCGGAAACCAGCCAGCACGTACAGCGGGATCGACAGCAGTTCCAGCGCCACGAAGACCATCACCAGATCGCCACTGGAACCCATGAACATCGCGCCAGCCGTGCTAAACAGCAGCAGCGGATAGTATTCGCCGCGTTCGGTATTGGTGCGCTTCAGATAGCTATATGCCGCCAGAATGCTCAAGAATGCCGTGATCAACGCCGTCAGGTTGACCAGCGCCGTAAAGCTATCTTGAACGTACATTCCATTGAAGGCGCTGTCACTCTTGCCGAAATCCGACAGAGTCAGGATCGCAGAGACGACCACGCCGATAATCGCTAGCCACGCGGTGATGTCCTTGCGGTTCTTGGGGATGAACACATCCAAGAACAGCAGCACCGTTGCGCCCAGCGCCAATGACAGCGCTGGTAGCGCGGCTGCGTAATTGAGATCGGAGAGATTCATGCTGTAATTCGCCTCCGAATCACTTCTGTGCCGTCGATTGCGTCTGCGCGGGCAGATAGCGTTGTACTTGTCCCGCGTATTCGGCGGACGAGGCATCCATGTTGCGGAAGAACGGACGCGGCGCGATGCCGATCAGGATCGCGGCGATCACCACAATCACCAGCGCCGCCAGTTCGTTCCATGCCAGCGGCTTGTAAGGGTTGCCGCCATGCGCGTGTCCATGTGCATCGTGTGCTTCAGGCGCTTCTTCGTGGCTTTCGTGCGCCTCAGCGTGCTCACCATGATCGCCGTGTGCATCGTGTACTTCGTGCGCCTCGGCTTCCAGTGCCACCTTCGGCTCGCCCATGAACACTTTGTTCCACATATACAGCAGATATACCGCCGCGAGGATCACACCCGTCGTCGCCAGTGCCGTCAAGATCACACCGATGGTTGATGATCCGAAGGAACTGAGCAAGATGGTGAACTCACCGACGAAGCCGTTCAAACCGGGCAAGCCCATGCTGGAGAAAGTGATCACCAGCGCCAGACCGCTGAACACAGGCATCAGTTTCCAGACGCCACCGAAAGCGTCAATCGCTTTGGTGTGCAGACGTTCGTAAAGCATACCGACGAGCAAGAACAAGCCGCCCGTGCTGATGCCGTGATTGACCATTTGCAGTGTCGCGCCACTCAGACCGCTGGAGTTGAGGGCGAAAATGCCCAGCACTACAAAACCCAGATGGCTGATCGAGCTGTAAGCGACCAACTTCTTAACATCCGTTTGCGCGTAGCTGACCCACGCGCCGTAGATGATGCCGATCACCGCCAGAATTCCGATTGCGGGGGCGAGGTTGACCGACGCCTGCGGGAAGAAGCCGAGGCAGAAACGGATCAAACCGTAAGTGCCGAGCTTTAGCATCACGCCTGCCAGAATGACCGAACCAGCCGTTGGCGCTTGCACGTGAGCATCAGGCAGCCACGAGTGGAAGGGGAAGATCGGTACTTTGATGGCGAAGGCGATGAAGAAACCGAGGAACAGCAGCACTTCCGTCGCATAGTTAGGATAGATACTGCTGGCAGTATTAGCGGATTCCCAAACGCGCCGCGTGATCTCGGTGACGTTGAAGGTCTGGAAGTTGACGCCCATCCACAAGATCGCCAGCAGCATCAGGATCGATCCAGCCATCGTGTACAGGAAGAACTTGACAGCGGCGTAGATGCGCTGCTCGGAACCCCAGATGCCGACCAAGAAATACATCGGCACAAGGCTGACTTCCCAGAAGATGTAGAACAGGAACAAATCTTGCGCCACGAACACGCCCATCATGGCGAACTCGATCAGCAGCAAGAAGCTGTAATACAGCCGTAAACGCTCCTTGACATGACCGAGCGAGAACAGCACCGCCAACGGCATGATGAACGCGGTCAGGTACAGCAGCCAGATGCTCAAGCCATCAACACCAACGTAATAGTTGATATTGATGCTGCCAAAGCTAAACCACTCTTGAAAGTGGACGAACTGCAAACCACTTTCCTCCGGGTTGAACTGGAACAGGAGGATGGTCGCCAGCACAAAGGTCACGATGGTCGTGCCTAGCGCCCACCATTTGATCTGCTGGTCACGCCCGCGCGTGAACGCCAGCGTTAAGACCATGCCTACCAGCGGCGTAAACAGTACCGCCGTCACCCAGAAATTGTTCTGTATGGACTCCATCGGTAACAAAACCCCCTGTAACCGTTATTGACCCGCCCGGAACAGCGGGAGCAGGATCAGAATGATGATGATCAACACACCTACCAGCATGGTGAACGCATAGGTGCGCACATAGCCTGTCTGGATCGTCCGCAACCGCGCACCCGCCGCACTGATCAGCTTGCCGATGCCGAGGAAGCCAGCGTCAATGGCGCCGCGATCCACCGGATTGGCAAGGAACTGCGAGAAGCGATTGAAGTTGTCGCGGATCACGTTGTTGTGGAATTTGTCGTGCCACAGCTCCCAGTCCACCTTATTCGCAAGGAATTTGGAGGCGCGCTGGAAGGGATAAACGATAGTAGCGAAGTAAAACTCATCCCAATACAGTTTGGCGTTTGCCAGACGGAAGAAGGAACGGGTCGAGGGATTTGCTTGCAAACGATCCCGACCTTTCGCCGTCAGCGGTCTTGTGCCGTACATGCGATCCGCTACGAGGATAGCGACGACGGCGATAGTCAGCGCCAGCAGTGCCAGACCGAGGTAGAAGATACCCGGCGCGGCGAACTGCACACTTTCTTCCAGCCACAGCGTCAAGCGATCAACGGGCAGGCGCGTGGAGGCGAGTGCTTCCGGCAAGTTCAGCAGACCGCCGACCACCGAGAGCACCGCCAGAATGATCAGAGGCCACGTCATGACCGGAGGATTCTCAGGCGCATGGATAGCCGCTTCGGTGCGCGGCGTGCCGTGGAAAACCAGCTTGATCTGCCGCCACATGTAGAAAGCGGTCAAACCGGCGGCAGCCAATAGCAGCAGCAGGGCGATGTAACCTTCGATCTTGCCCTGCTCGAAACCAACGGTGAAGGCACGTCCGAGGATTTCGTCCTTCGACCAGAAACCAGCCAGCGGGAAAATGCCAGCCAGCGCCAGTGTCGCTAACAGGTACGTCCAATAGGTAATCGGCATCCGTTTTGCCAGACCACCCATGTTACGCATATCCTGTGGATCGAACTCCGCTTCTTCCTCGTGACCGTGACCGTGTTCTTCGTCACCGTGACCATGTGCGTGAGCCGCATGATGATGTCCGTGCTCCATCGCATGGATCACCGAGCCGGAACCGAGGAACAAGCACGCCTTGAAGAAAGCGTGAGTCACCAGATGGAACATGCCCGCCGCATAACCGCCCAGCCCGACCGCCGCGATCATGAAACCAAGCTGACTGACTGTTGAATATGCCAGCACTTTCTTGATGTCCCACTGACCAACGGCGACGAAACCCGCCATCAGCGCGGTAACACTACCGATGATGGTCACGATGGCAGCGGCGACTGGTGCATTGGAGTAGATCACATTGCAGCGGGTGATCAGGTAGATACCTGCAGTCACCATCGTCGCGGCGTGGATCAACGCGGAAACGGGCGTCGGACCAGCCATCGCGTCTGGCAGCCAGACAAACAACGGGATTTGTGCCGATTTACCTGTCGCGCCGAGCAACAGGAACAGCGCGATGATCGTCAGCATCGTCTCGAAGGGGACTTCTACGCTGCCGAACTTGACGATGTGTCCGCCTTCTTCCAGCCACTTTGCCGTCTGCCCGAACACGCCGAGGTCGGTAGTGCCTTCACCTTCGCTCTTCTGCGCTTCAGTGATCGGCTCTACGAAGCTGGCGGGCGTGATCGCGGAGTGCGCTTCGGGTGTTGCTTCTTCGGAATGTTCACCTTCAGCGGGCGCAGTTTCACTGTGTTCACTATCAGTGCTGTGTTCGTCACCACTCTGAACTTCGCCGCTTTCGCCATGACCACCAGCGTGGATCACTGCGACTTCGCCGGGTTTGTAATAATCCAGCGTGCCGAACGTCCAGAAGATCAAGAAGATGGCGGTCATGATGCCGAAGTCGCCCACGCGGTTGACGATGAACGCCTTACGCGCCGCATCACTGTTCTGCCAGCCGACGCCCTTCTTCTTATCGAACCAGAAACCGATCAGCAAGAACGACGCTAGACCCACGCCTTCCCAGCCGACGAACATGACCAGGAAGCTGTTGCCAGTTACGAGGATCAACATGAAGGCGAGGAACATGTTCAGGTAAACCATGAAGCGCTGGAAGCGCGAGTCACCTGACATGTAACCGACTGCGTAAATGTGGATCAACGTCCCGACGCCAGTGACCACCAGCATCATCGTCAGGCTGAGGGTATCCACGCGCTGCTGCCAGTTGATGTCGATGCCAGCAGAGGGGATTTGTATCCATGAGCCAAGCAGCGGGAAATTGACGATGACGGGTTCAGCGCCGGGTTGCGACATGGCAATGGTCATCACCAGCGCGACGACGAAGGCTAACCCGGACGCAATCGACGCTACCGCGCCGATCATGCGTTCGCTCATGTACCGTCCCACAAACAAGTTAAACAGCATCCCGGCAAAGGGGATGATCACCACCAGCGGGACGAGTGAGGCATAATTTGCCATCTGTTCCATTTGCGCGTTCCTTAGCAGCCTTCCGTTAGTTTTAGCTAGTTAACTAAATTAGCCTTGTAGTACGTTCAGTTCATCGACGTTCGTGGTCTTCTTGGTGCGGAAGATCGCTACGATCAGCGCCAGACCTACTGCCACTTCCGCCGCCGCGACAGTGATCACGAAGAACACCATCAGATGTCCCCCCACGTCCGCCCACTGGCGGGCGAATGCCACCAGCGCCAGATTAGCGGAGTTCAGCATCAGTTCGACGGACATGAAGATCATGATGGCGTTGCGGCGTACCAGCACGCCGAGCACGCCCATGATGAACAACACAGCGCTCAATACCACGAAATATTCAACCGGGACGGTAATCGCTGACATGTTTTCAATCGCTCCGTAAGCGTTAGTGTTTAGTCTGCTGACGATTCCGCGCCAGCCGCACCTGATGTATCGCTCTCACGTCGGGCAGCGCCGGGGATCACAGCACCGCTCAGCGCCTTGTTCATCTTGCGGATCGCTGGACTGACCACGATACGCTCGCGTGAACGTTTGATCACTTCTTCGCGGGTCAGGATGATCGCGCCGACCATCGCCGCTAACAGCAGCAGCGACACCAATTCGAAGGGCAGCATGAACGTGGACAGCATCGATAAGCCGATTGCCTGTGGGCTGCCGAATGCTTCCGCCGTGCGCAGTGGCGGGTCTTCAAAGCGGATGCTGCGAGCGCGCAGTTCTGTACCGCTCGTCGTCTCGACAGCTTCAGGAGCAAGCACGATCAATTCCAGTGTCTTGCCGCGCAGTGGAAGTTCGCGCAACGTCAGCAAACGGGAGCTGCCGCGCTGAAAGGCGAGGTTATAGGTGCCGCGCTCCACCGTTACGGGATCAGTAATCGCTCCAAAACCGAGATCGCTAGCGAGGTTTAGGGGTTCACTTGGTTTCGCCGGATCGAGTTCCTGAATGGTCACCGGATCGCCGGGCAGTACGTTGACAAACAGCAGACGGAGCTGATTGTCATCCGCCACTTCGCTCAGGTCGAGAGGAACAGCGACGACTTGCAAGCCAGTTTGCGGCGTGCCTGCGATCACCACTTCAGTGTGCGTCTCTGGCTCTAGTGTCAGCGGAGAAGCGAACAGTGGCGCTGCACCCGATTCAAGTGGATCGGCGCAGTTAGCGGCATCAGCTTCCGTGCAGGAAGGGAATGCCAGCACCGTATATTCTCCGGCGCTTACAGTGGTCAGATCGACGGGTTCGCCGTACTTGACATCTTTCGCCACCAACATCTCATCGAGATAAATATCGACGTCAGAGACTCCGGCGACGGCGTGGACAAAGCCCACTTCCGGCGACTTGGGCTGCGGCGTCAAGGCACCGATGCTGCTGCGTGTCACTGCAAGGAAGGCGATGATCAGGATCAGCGTGGTCAACCCGACAGCAGCCGGCGACATCCACGAGTAGCGTCCGCCCGTTCCGCCGAGTTTTTCCGCCCCCAGCAGCATGATCACGAACATGAACAAGACCATGATCGCGCCTGCATAAACCGTGATCTGGATTGCCGCCAAGAAGGGAGCATTCAGCATCAGGTAGAAGAAAGCGACGCATAGGAAGTTCAAAACCAGAAGCAGCGCGCTGTGAACGGCATTGCGGCTAACCAGCATGAACGCTGCCGAGAAAATGGCGACGGCAGCCACCACGATGAAAAGAACAAGTTCAGCCGACATGTTGTCGAATTCCGTCCTGCGAGTACGATTGCGAATGGGGTCACAAGGCTAATGACTTAGACTTTGTTCAGTTTATCTCAATCGCCAGAGCTTGCCAAAAAGAGAGGAAAACTACAGTTGATCCCATGTGCGCGTGCGGATCGCCTCTAACGCTTCGCTCGTCCAGCTCATTTGCTCACGCAGAAATTTGGCGGGGAGGATGATCTTATCTGCTCGTGCAGGGTTGTGTTCGTCGGATCGGTTAGGTCTTTGTCCTGTGTCACCAGATAGTCAACCTTCGCGTTGATAGCAGCGAGAGCAACGTGGATATCTTTAGTATCGCGGACAAGGTTGGTATGTTGCTCTAGTTCATCTTGTTTAGGAGACGATACCATTTCGACTTCTGTGCTCTCAAGATAGTCACTGAGGGTCTGACTGCGTTCTGGGATAATTCGGTTTACCGCGTCTTGCGCTTCGCTGATGATTTCATCGGTCATTACCAGCATAAAATCTCCCTTTTGTGCATGTCGCAAAAGGGCAAAAGGAAAGCGGGGCCAGCCGATACCCGCTACTAAAATGTTGGCATCGACCATCACCCGCAGTTTACTTGTGACGTTTGTCACCATGTGTTGCCTCAAAACGCTTTTGACGAGCTGCCTCAACCATCTGATCAAGGTCTTCTTCGGAGATGCCGCGCCGCTGAATTTCTTCGCCAAAAGGTCTCAACATGTCAGCAAATTGCTGGTCGGTCATCGCCGCTTTTGAGTCAGATTTACCTGCTAACGCCTCATACTCTTGCTTGGAAAGGATCACAGCGACGGGCAAACCATCCTTCTCGATCTCAATATGTTCATTGCCACTGAAAACGCGCTTCAGGACACTGCCGAAATTACGCCGCACTTCGGTAGCGGGCATGGTGACTGCATTTGATTTACGAACTGCCATTTCCAAATCCCCGTATTGCACAACGTTAATCAGCATAGTGCAAGATTGTTCACCTGACAAGGACTAGTCGAGTCAAAATAGCCGTATCTGCCGTTCCTGCATATTATTATGGCAAGACAGCGTAAAGGACTGGCGGCAATGGCATCTGAACACTTTGATCTTCCAGACCTGATCTACCGCTCCGAGCGCCTCAGCGATCTGTGGCGGCAGGCGGCGGACTGGGCAGCGCAAGAGTTGGGGATTCCTTCGTGGTTGCAAGCAGACATCGATCAGCTTGAGGAGTCGCTGCGTGCGCCGTTGCAAGCATTGATCCGTTTCGTCGGCTCGCTGCCTGATGATCCGGCGGTGACAGCGCTGCTCCAGCGTCTGACCGAGAACGTCGATCTGAATCTAGATGACGAGTCGGATAAAAAGAAGGATGCCAGCCCGATCCCCGATTTGACGGCACAGCAGACAGCAGACACTTACGCGCAGTTTGCTGATCTGCTCAAGGGCTTAGGCTTTGCTGAACCGCCGGAGATGGTGCGAGAAGAAGCGGCACCGTCGGAAACCGCCGAACCGGAACCCGTGCCCACGCCGTTGCCGCCCGCACAACCGATCTCACAACCACCTCCACCAGCACCGCAGCCACAACCACCTCGCGGCGGCGAGATGGATAAGCCGCGCGTCGTTCCCGCTGACAGGCAAAAGCCAGCGCCGACAGCGGCTACCGAAGCTGGAGAGGTACACTTCAGCGCTTACTACCCCTCTCGCATCGGGGCGGCGATCTCCCGTTACGCGCTGATCGTCTACGCGCATCTGGCGGAACTGGTCAGCACCATCGAAGCGGACGCCCGGAAATTCGCGCAGGAACTCGGCGGCAGTGTTCCGCCACGCACCGTTGCCAACCGATCCGCCCGCCTCGCCGCCAACACACCGATCACGATCACGCCGGAGTGCAGCGATCTAGTCTTCGATCCGCCCTCGCTGACCAAAACGTGGGGCGGCACTTGGACGCGCTTCAACTTCGACTTCACGCCTAAAGCAGCCTTGCAGAGCAGCGCCGTGACTGGACGCATCGCCATCAGCGTCGGCGTGATCGAGATCGCGCATATCGACTTCACCATGACCGTGATCCTGAATCCGCTGGCGGCGGCGAAGCTGGTAAACAGCAGCGCCAAGCTGTATCAGAAAATTTTCGTCTCCTACTCGCGCCGTGATCGTGAGATCGTGGACTCCTACCGCGCGGCGCAGATGGCACTCGGCAACGATGTCTTTGTGGATACGGAGTCGATCCGCAGCGGGCAGAATTGGCAGGCGGCACTGGCGACGGCAATCGACAATGCCGACATCTTCCAACTGTTCTGGTCTGCGAACTCGGCGGCATCAAGCAACGTGCGTGATGAATGGGATTACGCGCTGCACTACCGCTGCCCGCAGACTCAATGCGCGGATTTTCTGCGTCCGGTCTACTGGCAAAATCCGCTGACGCCACCGCCCGCTGAACTGAATCATCTGAACTTCCGCTACGTTCCGGTGCCAGCGAAGGAATCAGATGGCTTCTTCCAGCGCCTGCGTAAGTTATTCGGATCGAGCTGATCGATGCACAAGATCAGCGAGTTCGCGCGGCTGGCAAACGTCTCGATCCGGCTGCTGCACTACTACGACGAGATCGGGCTACTGCGCCCCGCGCACGTCGATCCTGACTCCGGTTATCGCTACTACAGCGTGGATCAACTACTGCCGCTGAACCGCATCGTGGCGCTCAAGGATTTGGGCTTCACGCTGGAAGAGATCGCCCTGCTGCTGAAGGAATCGTCGCCTGACGAAACACTGCGCGACCTATTGCAGCGCAAACAGCAGGAACTACGCCAGCGCATCAAGCAAGATCAGGCACGCCTCGAAGAGATGGAACTGCGCTTGGCAGCGCTAGCTGCCGCTGACTCGCCACCCGTCTACGATGTGATCCTCAAGTCCGTGCCCGCACTCGAAGCGCTATCCACAGTGATCGAGATCGACGGCAGCCGGACAATCGCGGAGGTGTTTAAGTCGATCTACGACGCGCTGCAAGCTAAAGGGCTGCATCGTGCCGTCACGCAGATCGCCTGCCTGTATCTGGATCATCGCGCCTATCGTCACGTCCGCGTCGAGCCGGTGCATATCGAAGTCGTCTTCGCCGTCGATCACTGGGCGCTGCAAGCAATAAAGATCAGCGACTCAATTACTCTCACTCCGAACATTATCCCCGCCTGTGAGGTGGTCGCTAGCGCCCTGCATCACGGCTCCGATTTTCACCGCAGCGTCGCTCACAATTCCCTGATGCGCTGGATCGAGCAGCACCACAGCAGCGTGATTGCGCCCGTGCGAGAGATTTATCTGCGTCGCAACCATCCCGACGAACACATCACCGAAGTGCAGTTCCCGATCACGGCGCAGATCCCTGTTCCCGGAGCTAATGGTCATTAACGAAATAGTACGGTAAAGCCAGCCCTCACCCCTCACCCCCCAACCCCCTCTCCCGCAAGCGGCTAGAGGGGGAGTCCGTTGTTGCCCTTCTCCCGCCTGCGGGAGAGGGGTTGGGGTGAGGGTCTAGTGGCGTAACCGGTATGCCGCACTAATTTAACTATCTGCCTTAGCGCCGGGTACAAGGTAACTACTCCAAACTCCCCTCAAACGTGCCCACATAAATATCGGTCACGCTGAATCGTCCGCCCTCCACGTACAGGTAGTATGTGCCATCATGATAGACCAGCGCGGTATACCAGAAGCCATTGGAGTTGGGGATTTTGTCGTAGCGCCACAGCGGATTCTGACTACCGCTTTTGAAGTGAATGCCATCCTCGCTGACCGCATACTCCAGCGCCATCTTGGGACCACCTTGCAGCGGCGTCACCGATGCCGAGCGGTAAACCAGCACCCAACCATCGGGCGTATGCTGCACATTCGGCTGATGCCAGAAGCGCGTCGGATCATTCGATTGCAGCACCGGATCGCTCTCCGCGAAGGAGACATCCGTGGTGGCGGGATCGTTGTACTTCTGCCAATGGATGCCATCCGTGGAAGTCGCCATGCCGATGCCCGACCCCAAATTGCTGTTATCGCCTTTGCGCGCTCCCGCGAAGTACATCACGTAACCATCATCAGTGGTCAGCACGCGCGGCGCGTTCACCTGCAGATCGTCCCAACTGCCTGCCTTATCCGGCACTAGCACAGGTTCAGCATCCACTTTCCACGGACCAAGCGGCGATGCTGCCGTCGCCCGCCCGATCTTATTGCCCGCGTTGTTGTTGCGTGCTTCCCATGTATAGAAGTAGAGCACCCATGTGCCATCCGCTTCCACCAAAGCGCTGGACGCCAACGCCGCCAAGCCCGCGTAGGGAACTTCGGCGCTGGTCAGCACCGGTTCCTCCTGTGCTTCCGTCCACGTCAAGCCATCCGGCGAGGTCAGATAACCGATCTGTACCTCGGCGGGCCAATTGCGGAATCCGTTGCGGAACATGTGGAACATGCCATCGTGATACAGCACCGCGCCCGGATCAGTGTAACGGTCATCCCAATCGCGGTAGTGCTTGCTATGTGAGATCACCGGATCGGATTGGAATAGGGTGAATAGTCCGCTCTTATCAGCGGCGTGGACGGGCAGCGGAAAAACGAGCAGGATCGCCGTCAGCGTGATTATCAGTAAACGCGCGTACTTCATCGGAACTCCTCCAAAACAAAAGGTCTAGTTTGGTGGAGTCATTCTCAACTCTTACGTAGCGTCAGAGTCAAGAGAAGAAGTAGATTAGACTGTAGCGTTCGCTGCTAGAACTGCACGTAAGCGAACGGCTTGACATCCCCTAAGTGCAGCAGACTCAGGATCAGCAAGCAGCCGAGCAGAAATGCGTACAGCGGGAAGCGCACCGCTTGAATATCTTCGCCTTCACTGAATCCCGAAAAGGCGATGAACGCGGCGAGCAGCATGACGGTGAGCAGGAAGGGATCGAACAGCCGCAAGAACACCGCCGTGCCGATGCCATTGACGCCCGCCATCCCGCCCAACAACGCGCCCGCGAACGCCAGATCGGGACTCATGAACAGCGCCCAACCGATCAGCACACCAACCAACAGCAAAACTCGCGGTACGCGCACGGTGATCCCGATGGTGGCGTAGATGTTCAGCAGCAAACCGTGCCACAATCCCCATAGCAGGAAGGGCGCTGTCGCGCCATGCCACAAGCCCATCACCGCCATCGTCACGAAATTGCTGATGTACTGCGCCAGCCGACTCCGCGCCATGCCCAGGCGCCGCAGCAAAAATCGACTCAGCGGCATGAACAGATAGCTGCGTACCCACTGCGACAGCGAAATATGCCAGCGCTGCCAGAACTCGCTCGGTGTCCGCGCCAGATAAGGATTATTGAAATTGGGCGGCAGCCTGACGCCGAATAGATACGCAAGCCCCAGCGCGATGTCGCTGTAACCGGAGAAATCGAAGTATAGTTGCAGTGCGAACAGCACCACGGTGAACCACGACAGCAGCAGACCGCCGTGTGCTAGCTCACCGCTGCCTGTGATCGCCGTCAGACTGATGCCCAGCGTATCTGCGATTAGCAGCTTCTTCGCCAGCCCCACGCTCAGATGGATCGCCCCGCGTCTTGCCTGATCTGCTGCTAAGTTGGTAGGCAGATTGGCAAGCTGCGTCCCTGTATCCTGAAAACTGCTGATCGGTCCCGCGCTGATCTGCGGCAGGAACGCCGAAAAGGTGACGAATGCCAGTGCGTCCCGCGTCGCCGTCGTGCGCCCATTACGCACGTCTAGCAAGTAACCAATGTGCTTGAACACGTAAAAAGAGACTCCCAACGGGATCACTAAACGCAGCGCGTTCAACGACGGGATCGCAGACAGCCCGAAGTCCCAGTACTTGAAGAAGATCAGCACTCCCAGATTTGCCAGCACCGCCAGCCAGATCAAGGATCGCCGCTGCGCTAACAGCAAGGTGACCAGCGATAGCGCCAGCAGGAGTAGTGCCAGCGTCCAGCCGGAGAGCGCGTAAAAGCCGTAGCTTGCCAGACCTAGAAACAGCAGCTTGGCACGTGCGGATCGTAGCAGCAGCCAGTACACCGCGAAACCGATAGGCAGGCATAGCAGTAGAAAAACACTATTGAGGATGGTCATGAACGTATCCGATTATTTATCTGGTCTGCGCGGCAGACTCGGCAGCAGGATCAGTAGCGCTCAGCCCCAATTGCTGCCGCTTCTCCACCGAGATGCGCAGCGCTTCGCGCAGTGTGTCCGCCGCCGCATCGATCAACAGATTGTTGTTGTAGCTGGTCATATGCACGCCGTCGTAGTAGCCCAGCGCCGTATCGACGCCGCCAATGCTTTCCAGCTTGCGGAAATCCAGCAAGAACATGTTGTCGTATTTCGGCAAGTTCGCGCTGACGAAATCGCGGAACGGCGTGGCACAGCGCTCGAAATTTTCATTATTGTCGATGTTCGCCGCGTAAATAATCGGGTGCGGCGGCGGGATGTAAAAGACGATACTGCTGCCTTGCTGTGCCGCCAGCTCCGCCAGCGCGTTGAAGGCGACGATCCCGCCGGGATTCATCTGCGGACATTCGATCCGTATTGGGATTGCGTCTCGCGCCGCTTGCAGCACTAAACCATCATTCGGTGTCCAGTCGATGAAGCCCTCGCCATCTGCCTTGAACTGCCAGCCGTTCAGCCCGCGTCCCGTTTGCAGATACAGCCGTGCCATCATCAGCGCCTCGGCAAAACTCTGGCGGTTAATCAGCGCGTTCAAGCGTTCCTGAAGCGCGTGCACTGCCTGATCCGTCGGCAGATAGCGCAGCCAGCGTAACGGTGCCACCATCTGCGTGTAAGTGAAGTTGTCGATGAAGCCATCGGTCACCTCGATCATCAGCACTTCTGGCAAGCGGTGATCGGCATCCTCCAGAATCAACCGCGCCTGCACCACGAAATCGTTTAGTTTGCCGCTTTCGATGGCAACATTGAATGCAGAAACGCCCAACACTTGCCGTATATGTTCAGGGGATACCGAAAAAGCGCGCGAAGAACCAAAGATCACGATCTGCGGTGTATGTTCCAGCAGTGGATAGTTCCACGTTTTGAAGCGCCGCGATGGATTACTGTAAGTGCCCAGATGCTTCGACTCATACAAGCCGCGCGGATCAACATAGACGGTCAGGCTGATGATCGGCACTGCTACCAGCAGCACACCGATCCCCCACGCTATCACCATCCGGCGCTGGCGGCTAATCTGCGTCTCCGCTTCCTGCTCAATCATATGGCGACGTAATTGCACCAACGTCGCCACCATCACCAGCGCCGCGAAGAAAAGGATCGATCCGAACGTGATCAACCGTCGCATCGACTCTAGGAAATAGGTGATGTTCAACGCCGGAGTAAAGATCACCTCAAGTTCGGGGATCAGGAGCTGCGCCGAACAATATCCAATGAAGCCGATCAGCGTTGCGAGGATCACCAGCTTTATGCGGATAGTGGTCGCGGAATTCATGATTGCTGCGATCCGTTGAGGTTAAGGGCGTCCAATGCCTTCTGCAAAACCTCCTCCGCGACACCGAAATGGGCGCTCAATTTCTGCGCCGTCGGCTCCTCGAAGGGATGATCGTAGCGCACGCCATCCTCGAAGCGTTGTAGGCTGTGCAGCGACTCTTTGCTGTTGAAGCGCCAGCTTTGCCCGTCGATGATCTTGTTGATCACCACCCGATCTAGGAACAAGCCCAGTTCACCGTAATCGCGTTCAGTCACGGCGCGATAGTCCGCTTCAGGGATCGCCTTATCGATCAACGTGAACATATAGGGCGCGGGATGAGGAGCGCGCCAGATGCTGTAGCGCTGCTCCGGTTCGGGGCGCACCGTGTAGAGGCTAAACGGCGATTCGCGCTGTGACTCCATTCCCTCCTCCAAGCGGATCGCTGCGTACAACGGGAACCCTGCATCCACCAGCCAGCGCTCCGCACCGATCCGCACTACGATGGCGGTATGACAACCAATCGTCTCGTTCATGTCGTTGACGGTCAGATAAGCGTCGTAGCCGAGATTGGTCAGCAAGCTGATGAAGGCGTAGTTGCTCTCGTAGCAGGTGCCGCCTGTGCCAGCGGTCAGCGCATCGTGCCAGAATTCATCGGGAAAGCGCGGACGATCAGCGGCATTGGGCGTGCGTGCCTTCTTAGCAATTCGCGAGGCACTTTCCCACGGCACAGTGCTGGTATATGCCGTCAGCAAGCGATCCAGCAGCTCGACACTCGGATCAGCGGGCGTTACTCGCAGTTGCGCCAGCACACGATCCCGCAAACTAGGTGATAGCTGATTCACGCGAATTCCCCCATCAACTCGACTTCTAGTTCTAGCTCAACGCCAAACTTCGCTTTTACCGTCTCTTGCGCCAGCCGGATCAGTGCCAGATAATCCGCTGCTGTGCCTGTGCCCGTATTGACGAAGAAGTTGCCATGCAGCGGGGAGATGATCACGCCGCCGTGCTGTGTGCCTTTCAAGCCCGCTGCTTCGATCAACCGTCCAGAGTAATCGCCAGCCGGATTCTTGAACATGCTGCCCAGACTTGCGCCCGGTGGCTGCGTGCGCTTGCGATGCGCCACGAACTCGTCTGCTTTAGCGTGTAACTGTGCCGGATCAGCGCCCGTTTGGAATTGCAGTTCAGCCCGCAAGACCACTAGCGGCTGCGGATTATGCTTCAGCGCCGACTCGCGGTAGCGATACTGCATCTGATCGCGTGTCCACGTTTCGGTGGGGCGATCCTTGAAGGCGATCTCCGCGCTGGTCAGGCTGCCGGACATCTCGCCGCCGTGTGCGCCCGCGTTGTTGACCACACCGCCGCCAACCGTCCCCGGCACGCTGACCATCCACTCCGCCCCCGCCAAACCCCGATCCATGCACAGATGCGCCAGCCGGATCATGCCCGCGCCCGACTCGCAGATCACCCGCCCGTCGTCATGCACTTTTACCGCTTTGGCGTTATTGATGATGATCAGCCCGCGAAATCCGCGATCTCCGATCAGCACGTTTGCCCCGCCGCCGAGGATACGCGTTTGCCAGCCGTGATCCCACGCCAGCCGCGCCGTCCGTTCCAGCACATCAACGCTATCCGCGATCACCAGCGCATCGGCGGGTCCACCGAGCCGCGCCACCGTGTAGCGATGCAGAGGTTCATTGAGCTTCAGTTTGTCCCCCGCGATCTCGCGGAGAGGAGTGAAATCAGTCATGACGAGGAGTATAACTCACTGCGATAACCGCCAGAGTGTGATCCCATGACCAGCAATCGCCAACGTCGTGCCATCAGGACTCCACTCAAAGAACATACTGGGCGCTGGTATTTCGAGCAAAATGTCGCCAGTCTGCACATCCCAGACTCGCAGTTTGGGGATCGCGTTCACTGAAGTCTCGTAAGAGTATGAGGTAATCCAGCGGCTGTTCGGATGCCAGACGAAACGGCTTATCGTTTCGCCGTCAGCCACTTCCAAACGGCGGATCAATTGTCTAGTAACAACATCCCATACACAAGGCGCTCTGCCGCCCACGATAACCTTGCCATCAGGACTGACTGCACCTTGTAACTGCGAGCCATCACCGCAGCGCCATGACGCTAGTTTTGTTGCTGTCGGTACATTCCACAAATCCAAATTCTCACTGACGCTTAACAGCCTTCGATTATCTGGGAACCACGACAACGCATAGATTGCGTCCTCGCTATCGCCGAAGACTAACGTTGGCGACGAGGAGATGTTTCGCTCATAAATCAGGATACGTCCATCCGTCGCGCCACTAGCTAGCGTATTTTGCTGGTTCCAGCTTAGTGCCCGTACCCCCATCTCACCAAATCCTAGAGCAATCTGCCAATGCGTAAATACAACAGCATTATCTCCATTACTGCTATCACGAATAATAGTACGAAATCCTCGCCCACCACTCGCTATCCGACTTCCGTCGGGACTCCAACTCACCACCTGCGTCGGTGGATCAGCGTCGAAGCGCACCCAATCCACTTTGCCAGTTGCCACATCCCAAACGCGGATACTACCATCTTCGCCGCCACTAACGATATTGCGTCCGTCAGGACTCCATGCCAACGCATTGAAACTGCTAGTGAATTGCTCGAATGCTCGGTTAGTAATTAACTCGCCATGTGGAAATGGCGCGATAACGACATTATTTTCCGCACTTAGGATCGCCATCTGTTTGCCATCAGGACGCCACGCCACCGATCTGATGGGAAGTTGACGCCATACGCTGGACACTTCTTCGCCCGTCGCAGTATCCCACACAACAACGCGATAGATTACTCGGTCCGGCGATACATTAGAGGCATAATAACGACTATCACTGCCAGTCGCCAGATACTTGCCGTCAGGACTCCAACTCAGTGTGCTTCCCAATCCAGTTTGGATCGCCAGCAATAGCTTTCCCGTTCGCACATCCCAAATGCGCGTGGCGACATTGCGATCAGAACTTTCTTTGGAGTTTACCGTTGCTACTCTGCTGCTGTCGGGACTCCAAGCGATTCTTAATCCTTCACCTGCGTCCAAAGATTGCTGAACTTGTACGCCTTCTGCATCATAGATTTCCACGCTGGAAGTGGTGCGGAAGGCTAGATATTTACCATCAGGACTCCAAATTGGACTGCTAACCGTATCATCTGGAATAGGGATCACCGCTAACAACCGTCCGCTAATAACCTCCCAAATACGAAACTCAGACCCACCGCCAAAGGCAAATCTTCGACCATCGGGACTCATCAACACATCAAAAACGGAAAATTCATAGCGTGGCAAGCGTACTGCCAGCAGTTGTGCGCGGCGCTCAACATCCCAAACGGTGATCTGACTTTTAGCACCGCCGACGACTAACTTCTTGCCATCAGGCGTCCACGCCAGCCCATAGCCAGCCTCATCGGTTAGTTGTCCACGTTCCTCCAGTTGATCGCTGTACAACCATACGCCCGCCTCGCCGCTGACCGCCAACAGACGACCATCGGGACGCCACGCCACCGTGCCGTTAAGTTCAGCACGTCCGAAATTAGCGATAGGATTGAGTTGGAGAGGAGATTGTCCCCGACTCTGAGCGCCACTGCTGAAACTAATCAACAGCGTGACCAGCAGTAGTAAACTTACGGCGAGGCGAGATCGAGAGGGTATTCGCATCACGCACCTGACAACAATAAAGGCGGGTTGATCCCGCCCTTATTATTACGCAAACTGTGCTGATCGCTGGTCGCATAGTGTGGTCGTTAGCTGGCTGCTTGCTTGGCGACGCTGACCACTGCCGCGAACGACTGCGGATCGTGGACTGCCAGATCAGCCAGACTCTTGCGATCCAGTTGAATGTTGGCGACCTTCAGCGCGGCGATCAAGCGGCTGTAGCTGATGTCGTGCATACGTGCGGCGGCGTTGATGCGGGCGATCCACAGCGAACGCAGGTTGCGGGTACGCTGCTTGCGACCAATGAACGAATACCACAGCGCGTGCAGCATCGATTCGTTGGCGCGGCGGAAAAGACGGTGCCGCGAACCCCAATGACCTTTGGTCAGCTTGAGGACTTTCTTATGTTGACGGCGGGTAACAAAACCGCCCTTCGTGCGTGACATTTATCCGATTCTCCTCACGAGTACGAGTTCTTTTTCTTCAAATAGCAGTTGCTGTTCAGCGCCACAGCACTCGTAGCACTTTAGCACTTGCTTTCCCTGCCACGCTCATCCAGCGGGCGGATTTGCCTTGTAGCGACGCATGTACGGCGCGAGGCGGCGGATACGGCGCTTTTCACCTGGCGTGGTCACTTCCAGCATCTTGGTGAACATGCGCTTGGTGGCGCGCGGCGTGCGGCGACGCAGATGGCTCTTGCCACCCTTCGTACGCACGATCTTGCCGGAGCCAGTCATCTTGAAACGCTTGGCAGTTGCCTTGTGCGTTTTCAGCTTATACTTCTTGCCCACTTGGACACTCCCTAAACTTACAAGATTGCACCGCTTGACTTGCCTCAGGCGGTGCTACGACTCAGATAATTTTTACGGACAGCTACAGGTTGGACGGGTTTACTGCGGGTTACGATCCCTGCGCTCACGCGGTTCACGTACCTCACGGGCTTCCCGTGCCTGTTCTTTCTCTTTTGCCAGTTCCTTCGCCATACTAGCCGGAGCCAGTACCATGATCATCGCGCGTCCGTCCATTTTGGGCGGCGATTCCACGATGCCGACATCTTGCAACTTCTCCACGACCTTATCCATCTGGTCGCGGGCGATGTCACGGTAGTCGATCTCGCGTCCGTGAAACTGAATGCGTACCTTGACTTTCATGCCGTCATTCAGCCATTTGCGCGCATTATTGATCTTAAACCCTGCATGGTACTCCGAAGTCTTGAGTTGCAATTGGATCTCTTTGACTTCGATTACCTTCTGCGCTTTGCGGGCTTCGCGCTCTTTCTTGGATCGCTCGTACAGGAACTTGCTGAAGTCCATGATCCGGCAGACAGGTGGATTGGCATTTGGTGCAACTTCCACCAGATCAAGCCCGCGATCCGACGCCATGCCGAGCGCCTCTCGCAGCGATACGACGCCTATGTTCTCGTCCTTGCCGTCTTTAGTCGGCACGATCAGACGAACTTGGCTGATCCCGCGAATTTGTTCGTTTACCCTGTAATCTCCAGCGCTGATAAGAGCTACCCTGACCTTTCAGTTATCGTTGTGCGATCTAAGTATGGACGTGCGACAATAATTGCCAACTTGTTTGGTTGGCGAAGCAAAATCTTAACACGCCGTATTTTCAAAGTCAACGGCGAGCCTGTGAATCGCAATACGAAGTGCGCCTGCTGACGGAAAATGCCGCAGCGGGACTGCGACCCATACGGCGGCACTTTCAACCGATGACGCGAACACTTACTTGGTGTGCATCACTGGCAGCTAGCAAGGGTAAACTTCTCTGGTCGGGTAAGGCAGGATGAGTTGGCGTGGTGCAATATCCACCTTCGCCACCAGATCATCGATCAGCACCAGTCCATGACCCTGTGGATTCACATATACGTAGACATCACTGACCTTGATCACTTCCTTTTGCTCGCGCAGAACCCGTGCCAGCTCTGCCGATTTCAACCCCTCGATGGGCGCTAGGCGGTAAATCCGCAGATGGCTGCCTTGAACTTCCTGAAACATGCTGCTCGGCTGGATCACCGCGCGGTTGGCACGCTCGAATTCCTGAATCGTGTCGGCAGAAGCTGATGGGTGGAAACTTATCGCCAGTAAATCAGTGCGGCGCACAAAACGGATGCGCTTTCCCTGAGTGTAAGAGTAGCTGCTTGATGACAGTATTTTGGACATGACGGCTTCCTTAAGTTGATGTCTCTGTCGGTTGTGTTATGAACTGAAGTGGCGGATGTCGAATTGCTGCGTTGAGACGGCGATGGCGCTAACACTAAGGAGCTGCTGCTCACTGCTGACTACTCCTCCTTCCTAGCTTGTTGATCGGCAGGAAAACAAACAAATTGTTTTGTTAAGAATTCAAATAAGTTGTTTACAATAGACTGCCGGATCAATGAGTTTGAGTTACCCGTAAGCATATTCTGGCGGCGTGAATTCAACGTGAACCCAGCGTGAATTTGGCGAATGTGCATTGTGCATTGTGAACAAAGTTCTAAGTTAGTCGCCTATGGCAGGGCAGAACAGGGCTAACGGCAGCGTCTACAAACTGAAAACGGTTAACGGATTAGTGCGAGTCGGGCGGCAAACAAAACACCTACGTCGGACAATCTTTCTGGCACCAAGGGATTCGACCAATGCTGCGCCTCCATCTACTAGGCAAGCCGGAGCTTTACATCGACGGCAAGCTGATCGAAACACTCAAGTCTGCCAAAGCCTATACCATCCTCGCCTATCTGATCCTGATGGGCAGACCGATCCCGCGCGAGTCGCTTTCTGCGCGGTTGTGGGCAGCAAAGCTCGATCAGCTTGACGACTGGGAGACTTCCCCCGCGGATCGTAAATCCGATCCCGGCGCTAACTTCCGCACCGAATGGAAGAACCTGAATCAAGTGAGCGGCTTGAAGCCCTACCTGCTGCTTGATGATCAGACCGCCGGCTTCAATACCGATCTGCCCTACGAAGTCGATGTGCAACTGCTTACTGGACTGCTGAAAAAAGGTACGCTCGATGATCTGCTGGTGGCGGTGCAGCTTTATCGCGGCAATTTTCTGGAAACGCTGCGGCTGAATAACATCAGCTTCGAGATCGAAAGCTGGATCACCACCAAACAGGACTCGCTGCTAGCAAAAATCTCCGCTGCGCTCAGGTCGCTGGGTGTCTATTACGCGCGTCAGCGGCAGTATGATCGCGGTCGGGAACTGGTTAACCGCTGGCTGGAACTCGATCCCCACGCTGAGGATGCCTACCGCCTGCTGATGCTGATCACCGCGCTGGAAGGTCGCCGCCACGCCGCCTATGATCACTACACTAAGTACGCGACGGCGCTGGAGCAAAGCGGGGAGCCGCCCGATCCGGCGTTCACGCAATTAGCCGCAGAGATACGCGAGCACGGCGCTACGCCCGCGCTGCTCGATCAATTTCAGTGTGAGTATCTGAACACTCAGAACGCGCCCTTTCTCGTCCCGCCGCTGACGCGCTATCCCTGCTTGGGGCGCGGCACGCTGATCGCGGAACTAGTGGCGAAGATCGCCGCTGCACCATCCGGTTCCACGTTTTGCCTCAGCGGCATGGGCGGGATCGGCAAAACCACGCTGGCGATCCATCTCGGACACGAACTGCGCGGACACTTCCTTGATGGCGTGCTCTGGGCTGATCTGCTCAACCGCAGCACCAGCGAGGTCTTGCAGGAGTGGGGACAGGCATTTGGGCAGAATCTCAGTTCGGTGCAGAGCGATAAAGTGCTCGCCAATCTGTTACGCACGCAGACGGCAGGCAAGCGACTGCTGCTGATCCTCGACGATCTGCAATCGGAAGCACAGCTAGACGCGCTGCTCTCGGCGGTCATAGACCATGTGCTGATCATCACCGCTCGCCCGCGCTCCTATGAGTCGCTGCAACCGGATGTCACCAGCGTGCCTCTGCTGCCGCCTGAAAGTGGCTTGGATATCTTGCGCCGGACGCTGCCGCCACCGCGCATCGAGCCGGAACTGAGCGCCGCCGCTGATTTATGCCGCTTACTGGAGCATTTGCCGTTAGCAATCAAGATCGCGGGGCATCTGGTGCTGGCGGATTCAACCACCAGTTTGAGCGATTTTGTGCGCGAGTTCAGCGCGGAAGTGAATAAATCTCAGGCGTTGGAGTTCGGCACGATGAGCGTGCAGACTGTGTTTGATCGCAGTTGGAAGCTGCTCAACGAGGGTGAACGTGATCTATTTGCGGCGCTCGGCTTGTTCGCCGCCCGATCCTTCTCGCTGGAAGCTGCCGCCAGCCTGATCCACAGCAGTCCGTTCGCTACACGGCAGGTGATCAATAAGTTGGTCTGGCTGTCGCTGATCAACCGCGAGGATCGGCGCTTCCGCCTTCACGCCTTGCTCTCCGATTACGCCCGCGCACGACTAGCAGAGTCGGGGCAGCGAGTGGCGATTCTTGAACCCATCGTCGGCTACTTCATCAAGCTGATCAGTGAGTTGAGCGCTGAGTCCGCGATTCACCCTGACGACTGGGCGAGTCTACGTGCGCTCATTGAGGAAACCTACGCGCTAGAACAATGGGAGCGCTGCGTGGCGCTGGTCGAAGCCGCGACGGAGTCGTGGTTCTTAATGGGGCGCTACACCGATGCGCGGCGCGGTTTGACGCTGGCTGGTCAGGCTGCCGGGCAGATGCAGCGTCCCGATCTGCGTGCGCGTTTCATTCAGCAGTTGGGGCAGGCGTGCATCGAGCAGAGCGATTACGACGAAGCACGGGGGCATCTATTGATCAGCCGTGATCTGTATCAGGATCTGTTTCGCGAACAAGAGGAGCCAGTCTACGCGAACGGTGTAGCAACCTGCCTGCTCTATCTCGGACGGAGTGCCGTAGAGATGGAGAATTATGATGAGGCAGAAGAAGCCTTCGTACAGGCTTTTGAGGTTAAGCAAAGCCTGAACGATCATGATGGTATGGGAGAAATCCTGTACTACTGGTGTGAGCGCTACTTAATTACTCGTGCTCCAGCTGACATTGAGCGAGCAGGGCAAATCGCTGAACAGGTAATTGAGAATTATGAATTGGTTACTAATGAGCAGAGAAAAAGGGTGGGCATCATGCGCGGTTATATTTTGCGCTCTCATTTTGCCATACAACAAAGATTATTCGAACAAGCATTGGTCGAATGTGAGCAAGCCCTACAGTGGAATATCCAAGCTAATGCTTATGCCGAGCGCAGTATCATATTTTACCTTCGCGCTCAGATTAGGGGCTTTATGCGCGATATGGCTCCAGAAAATTTGTCGCTAGGGTTGAGCGATTTGAAACAATCCATCGATCTCTTGACACAAGCTGGTGATCGTAAAATGCTGGCGAATGCTCTACAAGTACAGATGGTTTTTGCAGATTTTTCTTCAGATATCGAATTGGCGTTTCAAGCCGGAAAGCACGCGCTGGAACTTTTCGAGGCACTCGAACTACCAGCGCGTGCAGAGATAGTACGCAACTATTTATCTAAATTTGAGCAACCATCATCCTAAGCAATTGGCTAGGGGAAATATGGTGGCTGACCATAAGGTCCTTCGGACGTCCATCCTTCTGCGACAAAGACGTCAAACCAATGGTTTGTCCTAGTACCCTTTACAGTTTTTTCAATGTCTTGAACCCATTTCTCCCAATCCCTACCTACGATCACATCAGAGGCTGGTTTCACGACTTCTGCATCTGGATTGAAGTTGTCCGCTATGAAATCCTCAAACACCTCATAGATTGGCTGGAATCGACTATCATCTTCACCTGCTGCTGGAATGGGTGTAGTGTCTTTTGTAGTCCACAACGGCTGGATAAGTGAATCACTTACCTTAAAGTGTTCGTCTAGTGAATCAATGAAGGCTTTGATCTGTGTCAGTGCCTCAGTTTTGGTCACTGCCGGAGGTGCGACCCTTGCGCTCTGTTGAGCAGCGGCTGAAGTGGGTTGTGCCTCAGTTGATGGCGTAGAATCCTCAAGAGGTTCAGGAGCAATTGGTCTTGATTCCTTCTTCAAATCCAGTGGCTGCGCCGGAGTTAGAGTTGCCCCCTTCTCCGTCATGTACTTATCCCAACGAGTACGCAAAGCACTAATGATCCCTGATGGGAAACCTTGTTTTTCCATCACATGAAGATAAATTTCGGGTCGTACGAAAGGCATTGGATGATCGCCATCATCCTTGAGTAATTCCGTAGGTGCGGTTAGTGCTTGGATGTCTTGCCAATCTAGCGCCATTGCTGCTCCGCCAACATACGCGCCAAAAACATCAGCAAACAGTTCCTCGACCCAATTATCCAACCATGGTCGCCTAGGTTTGTCCGTCGATTCATCTTTTCCGAACGCAGCATCATGATGCCCGTTTCGTTCTGTTCGATTTAATTTATTCCAGTACGCATAATGACCAGCTTCGTGGCAAATCGCTAAGAAGTCTTGTGGCACCTTCATTGTGCTATAAGGGATACCAATGAGCGCCACGTTGGCATACGGAACCACACGGATCACAGAAACACGCTCAAAGTAGGAGAGGACGGTTAATGCTCTGTCTTTTTCATCTGTTGAATCTGATCGTGGAAATAGCAGAGACAGTACTTCCCTTGCGATCAGATCCGCCTTTTTGAGAATCCTTCCACCCTCCGTATCTGCTGTATAGATCGTGCGCTGCCCGATGATCTGTTCGATAACCCGAGTATCAACAGCAATGCGCGTTTCTACCGCTCGCAGTACGTGTTCTGGAGGATATATAGTGTTAATTAGAAGCGGCGTTTTGTTGGCATCATCTGGCGTAAAACCAGTAATAAAGAAGTCAAAATGTGCCTTGGCAAAAGGTTGCAGTGCCAAAACAACTTCGTGGAGATCAGCTCTCCCAGCAAAGTCATTTGCATTTGGGGCTGTCCTTTCAGCTAGCAAAGTGAGGATATTATCAAGAGCTTCTTTGCGTTTGTTCCACTGCTGACTGTCAATGGCTCCCGGCATATTCTCTCCATTTTTCAACGGCGGCTAACGGGGTGGAGAATCTGTGACCATTCCCCATATATATACTCCGTGCCGTAGGGCAGTTGATAATCTAAGATTATATTATATTACCTTTTGGTTTTTTGTCTATAGTGGTTCGGCGGATCTTAAATAAAATCACTTTTGCATTGCGACGATAGCTAAGGTAGGCTCTTTGGAGTTTCTAGGCGCTAAGGTTCCACGTTCAATCATTTCTTTCACTTCACGGATTCCTGAATGACCAACACCTCTCCCTCCACGCAGAACAAGAAATCTGCGTTAGCAACGCTGCTCGGTCTGATCCCGCCGTGGCTGCTGGTGATCATGGCGATCATCTCCGTACAACTTGGCGCGGCACTCGCCAAGCAGTTATTTGAAACCACCGGACCAGCAGGCACTGTCTTTCTACGCACCTTCTTCGGCGGCTTGATCTTCGTGCTGTTGTGGCGTCCACCGCTGCGGGGTTATTCGCGGCACACACTGCTGTTGATGCTGCTGTACGGGATCATCATTGCGGCGAACATGCTGCTCTTTTACGCGGCGATCCAGTACATTCCGCTAGGCATCACCGTCGCCATCGCCTTCGCCGGACCGCTGACCGTCGCCGTGTTCGGATCGCGCCGCGCCAGCGATCTGCTGTGGGTGGCATTGGCAGGCGTTGGCGTGCTGCTGCTCTCACCCTTTGTCAACACCGATCTCAATCTGACGGGCGTGCTGCTTGCCGTACTGACCGCGGTAGCGTGGGGTGCCTATATTGTGGTCACGCCGCGAGTCAGCACTTCGGTGAATGGCAATGCCTCGCTGGCGCTGTCGATGTGCATCGCGGCGGTGGTGGCGGCATTTGTGGGGCTGCCCGGTGCGCTCAAGATCATTCCCAGTCCCGCGCTGATCGGCTTGGCGATCTTGGTGGCACTGCTCTCCTCCGCGATCCCGTTCGGGCTGGAATTTCAGGCAAGCAAGCAGTTGCAGCCGCGCGTATTCGGCATGATCTTGGCGATGGAACCAGTCGCTGCCACACTGATCGGCTGGCTGTTTTTGCAGGAAGCACTGGATCCGCAGGAAATCTTGGGCATCGTACTGGTGACCGTCGCTGCCGCCATGACCGCGCGATCCAGTCAAGGCTTAGAAGTGCCCAAGGATCGGGAGAAGCAGCCAGCGAATGCTGTATAATGCAGCATGAGGGAAGTTAGGAGAGTGTGTGATGGCTGATATGCAAGCCTTGAAATCAGCGGTTGACGAGTTATCGCCGCAAGAACTGGATGAACTATATCGTCATCTGGAGGCGCGCCGCCGACAATTATGGTGGATAGTGCCGGAGGAAAATATTGCACGCCTAGACACAGCACTCAAACCTCTACACGCTGAAGCCGCCACGATGACCGATGCGGAAATCGACGAAAGCATTGACGCCGCCATTGCAGAGGTTCGACGTGAGCGAAAAGCCAAAAGCGATCTTTGATACTCAAGTCGTGTTGCGTGCTGCTATCAATCGGCGCTCACTACCTGCGCGATTGTTCTTCGATCTCCGTTCCAATTACGATTTGCTTGCATCCCCAGAAACCATCGCCGAAATCGAAGATGTGTTGAGCCGTCCAGAGTTAAGGGCGAAATTTAATCAACTTACCGATGATACGATGAGGACTATTATTGCTGCCTTTACCAATGTTATCGAAGTGACGATAACTACTGATCAAGCCATCTCTCGTGATCCCAAAGACGATATATTTCTCCTATTATCGGCTGAAGCTGAAGCGAGCTACATTGTGACAGAAGACAAAGATTTGCTTTCCCTAAATAACTATAAGCAAACGCGCATCCTTAACTGCCTAGATTTCCTACAGGCTTTAGAACAATTCGACGAAACTGAGTGAGCTACAACCGCACCACCTCGCCGCCGTCAATGATCAGCACGTAGGCGGGCGAAAGCGTCACGTTCGAGATCACTTCCCGCCGCAGTTCCATCTTCTCCGCACCAGTTCCCCACAAGCCCGGCACGCGACCGGTCCGCACGTTCAGCACCGCGCGACCACGCTGTTCCCGCGTCGGATCGGCATTGCCGATGAAGGTGATCCACGCATCGTCTTTGCGCCGCGAAAAGACCACGATTGCCGGATTATCCGAGTAACCGATCATGAACGTCGCCGGATCGGGATCGGTGAACAGCCAGTCGTAGCGCTTGCGGATGCCCAGCGCCACCGTCACCGACTTGACCAGATTATCGGGGCGCGTCCAGTTGAAGCTCCACTGACTGAACAGCGGCAGTTTATCCGCCGGATACTTATCCAGTTCCTCGCGGTTGAAGCCCATGCCTGTGTTCATCGGCTGCGTTTCGCCCAACTCGAAGCCGCTGAGGATGAACGGCAGCCCCGGCGTCCCCATCGCCATCGCCAGTGCATAATGAGAGTAGATCGTGCCGCCGAGCCGTGATGCTGCGCGCGGCGTGTTGTGATTCTCCGGCGCGGCGAAGAAATGCACAGGGAACGGCTGATGCGCCAGTTGTCGCAGCAGATTACGCAGATCGTCACCGTGATGTGCGCCTAACATCCACCAGCCCATCACCGCGTTATAGCCTTCGCGTCGGCTGACATCCGAAATGCTGAAGTTTTCATCCCAGAAAGCGAAATCGGGATTGATCGCCCGCGCCGTCGCCACCATCCGCTGCTTCAAGGTGATCGGCAGCGCGTGTCCCATGTCGATAAGTACACCGTCGATGTTGTACTCGTGCTGATAATGCGGGATCACGCCGACTAGCGACTGCCACAACGGTTCGTTGACGTACTCTGGCTCGGTCAGTCGGTTGTCATAGATGCGCAGCGTATTGTACGCCATGTAGTTGAAGTCAGGATGCGTGTACAGGCGGAAGTAAGTCGCATCCGACCACAGCGGTTGGCTATCCTCGAAGTGCCAATCGGAGAACGCACCGGGCACGCGCACCTTGGTGCCATCATCCAGCGTGCCGAAGTAGCGCCCGTCCTCCATATACACCTGATGCGGCGCGGGCGGCGGCGTGAACATCGCTTGATAGTGCTCCGATGGTGCGGGCAGATCGTCATAGTCGCCCGCGCCGATCTTGTGCTTGATCTGTCCTACCGCTTCCGGCGACAGATGCGGCGGACCGAAACTGTTCAGCGTCTTGCTGACACTGCTACCAGCCACGCGATCTGGAATATCGGCGCGAATCCAGTAGAACCAGTCGGGATGTTCCTTGACCCAGTCGGCATCGCGGGCGGCGATCCGCAGTACAAACTCGGTGGTCACGCGCATTCCCAAACGGTGAGCGCCCTCTACGAAGGCGTTCAACAACTGCGGCGCGGTCAGACCGAGCGCGGGTTCATCCAGATTCGGATCAATGTGGTAGAGATTACGCGTCGAGTAAGGCGATCCGAGTGTGCCTTTCTTGCCGTCTTGTCCCACGCTCATCACGGGCAGCAGATGGATCGTGTTGAAGCCCATGTTGCGGATGTACGGCAGCAGCGCGATGCACTTGAGCAGCGTGCCTGTATCGCGCCAGCCATCGACGCTTGCTTGCTGGCTCAGATAACCGTCGTTATCGTGATCCCATGCCGCCGTGACGCGTGGGAACAGGTTGTAGATCACCGCATAGCGCGTCCACTCGCCACCACCCGATCCCTCGATCAGGGGCTGCGGCTCGACATGGAGAATGTCGCTGATCTTGCGCTGATAGAAGCTGTAGGGATCAACCTGTGCGGCGGATGTGGTTTTGCTGTCGATCCACAAACCCGGAATGCTGTACGGTTGGCTGAGGGGACGACGACAATACTCAATGCGCTCTAGGACATCAGTTAGGGACATGTACGCTCTACGCTGCTCAATTGACTGTTGAACTATGGACTACTTAGTGGGGATTGTAGCACCACAAAACTTACGTGTGCAGAAAATAGGCGAGTGCAAGGAAGCGTAAGGAACCTGAAATTCATAAGGCGGCAGCCTGCATTAACAGGCAGGTATCAGGCAATAACAGGGGAAATGGGTAGAAATCGGTTGGAATTTGGTTTGCCTCGCCCCCGTCAACAGCGTTAATAGGATCGGTATGGATGGTGGCTCAACGCACACCGGACGCTAAAGCATCCGGCTATAAGCACGAAGCACCGTAAACGGCGCTAAAACGCTGAACAGAGGTTAGCCCTTGTTTCAGCCCGGTGCTTTAGCGCCGAGAACAGCGATCAACAAATAATCCGGCACTGCTGAACATTGGTAGCCTCTAGCTTCCCCTCTCTGCGCGCGGAGGGGTGTCGCCCAGCGACGGGGTGAGGTAAACGAAAGAATCGACACGCACGCGCGTCTATAAGTAAACTGATCACAGAGTAACTTTTAGCGAGAACCATCTAATGTTACGCACTGGCACGTTATTTGAGTCCACGATTCAGCCCAATTTCGTCAGTTCCGACTCCCTGCAACACTTTCCAGCGGAGTCGTTCCCGATCACGCACCCAATCCACTGGCTGCACTCGCATTTCGCGGTGGGTGGCTGGAGTCCCTTGCAGCGCCTCAGCGGGATGCTGACCGCGCACATGACGCAGATCGCGCCTTACAACGGCTTTACATGGCATCCACATCGCGGCGTGGAGATTTATACGTGGGTGCTGGAAGGTGTGCTCTCGCATGAGGATACGACGGGTGGCAAGGGCGACATCGGCGCGGGCGAGTTACAGCGCATGTTCTCCGGCGATTGGATCGAGCATCAGGAACTGAACAACACGGGCGAACTGGCGCGGGTGATCCAAATCTGGTTCATCGCTGATCCTAAATATCGCGGTCTAGAACCGCACTACCAGCAGATCGGCAAGGGCGGCTTGCCCTCCGCACGGATCGGGGATGCCACCACCTATCAGTTGATCGGCGGCGGATCACCAATGGAGTCGCACGTCAGAGGTCGGCTGACCGCCACTGTGATCGATCCCACCGGATCGACGGCGCTGGTCAATCCGCGTGAGGACGAGGATTTGTTCCTCTACGTCACCGATGGCGCGGGCAAGCTGAATGCCGAGTCCGGTGATGTGGCGCTGCGCCAGTACGACGTGATCCTCGCCCGTGCCGATGCGCCGGAGGCAATCTTGAGCGCGGACGATGGCGGATCGCTGCATTATCTCAGCTTCTACCTACCACGATTCATGGCGTAATGATCGCTGGTCAAAAGAGGGTGGGTTTAGAAACCCACCCCTACAACGTCGCTGATCTAGTCATCCGTTCCTGTAGGGGCAGGTTTGTAACCCATAGGCATTAGGCTAAGCCGTTTGGCGGTGGGACGGCTCGGACACCGGAGGCTAAAGCGCTCCGGCTACAGGGGAATACCCCTAAACCCGACTGAAGTCGGCTTGCGCTAACTGACGTGGGTTCGTAACCGCTGCCAACGCCGACGGATGAACGTTATCAAAACCAGAGGCGGCTTTAGCCGTCTTTTACTTGTCAGATGGTGTAGCCGGGTTGCTTTAGCTCCCGGCGTTGACGGCTAACCCCCTTAGCTTGATGCCTTTGGGTTTGGAAACCTGCCCTCTCACCAACTTACCGACTCACTCCACAGGCACCACGATCCGCATCCCGTTATAGCGGAACTGATAATCTGGCAGACCGCGCGAACGGACTGCGGCACGGACGCCAGCAGGGGAACTGATCCACGATCCGCCGCGTAAGGAATGTTCGTCGCCGCTCTCCGCACCTACAGGATCATCGCGAATCTGTTGACTGTAGTAATGTTCATCGTACGAATCCGCGCACCACTCCCAAACATTACCCGCCATGTCGTGAGCACCCACCCAGCTCACACCACCGGGATAACTACCTACGGTAGTAGACCTATCCAGATATGCCCCGCCCACACTGCTTTCGTTGATGTTCGCCACCCCGATCCGGTATTGGCTGCCCCACGGATAGAGCCGTGCCTGTGGACCGCGTGCGGCATATTCCCATTCTGCTTCCGTCGGCAAGCGTCCGCCCGCCCACTTGGCGAATGCTTCCGCCTCATACCACGTAATACCCACCCGTGGCTGCATGGGATCGCTGGCTTGCTCTGGATAGATGATCGGAGCCATGCGTCCTGCCTTCCACGCCCAACCAGCTTCCGACCAATAGTCCCGATTGCTATAGCCACCAGCATCCACAAACTGCTGATACTCCTCATTGGTCACTTCATACTTACCGATCCAGTAGGCGTGCGTAAGACAGACATTATGCTGCGGTTTCTCATTCTCCTTGGCATCCTGATCGCTCTCCGGACTACCCATCAGGAAGCAGCCCGCAGGCACGTAGAC
>JAHBVK010000057.1 GCA_019637555.1 Anaerolineae bacterium | reverse complement strand
AGCTTTTTGCGCATCACTGCCTTCCAGAAACCGCACGAACGACTCTACCGCCGCGATCTCGAAATCTGGCGCGTTCTGCTGCACTACGAACGGCATATCGAAGTACACGGAATAATTCGGATAGGCGTATTTCAGATTTTGCCGCTCACTCACCTTGTTGACCAGCCACGTGCTTTCTGGCAGCAGGGAAAAGTCACCCAGCGAACGTCCGCGGGTGGCAATCGCTGCCGCAGGCTGACCACCAAGCGAGGTGAAACTCTGCACCGACTCGATCACCGGACGCAGCCACGCGCGGAAGGCTTCATCGCGCAGCGTATCGTCAGAAACCTGTGCCGAACCGCTGTAATCTGCCGCCGCTACCAGCAGCACTGCAATCCCCGCTGTGCTAGTCGGCGGGAAGGTGAATGCGGTACGCGCCCCATTGACGATCACGGGCTGCAAGGCATTCCAGTTCGCACCGCTGTCCAGCGTGCGATCAAAGCCACCCCAGATTAGCAGTGTCTTGGCGATTGATGGTGATACCACGCGCAGGTTCAGCGCATTTTCTTGCGCAAAGGTCACGGCGAAGGTTGCTTCTGCTAGCCAACCTGTCCCCGGCGTGGCGCGTCCACTCCAGATGTCCACACCATCGCGGCTTTCTACGCGGATGCGTACCGGACGCCCTTGAATCGTGGTGTTCTGCGCGTTGAAGGCACTAACCTGAGCGTTGACCCAATCGAACGCCAGCGGGTTAACGGTAATGCGGACTTCGGTGCTTGGCTGCGGCGTAGCGGTTGGCGCGGCGGGTAGCTGCCGTACCACTTGCGAGGCGATGATCACCCCGACGGCAACGAGGATGATGACAAAAAAAACAATGCGGGAACGCGACATGCTGTGCTTGTATCCTTGCTGTAGCGCTGAAGCGTTAACACGCTTGCCGACTCATTTAGCAAGGATACATCACGTTAGGGGAGGGGACAATTAATATCCCTGAAATTGGGATTTATTCGGAACGCCAGCATCTGCTAGGCGTCCTTATACGTATAGACTAGATCAGGCTCGGCGCTTGTGTTTATGTTTCTGCGGCTGCTCGATGAAGCCATGTTTGCCCAGCAACGGCACGAAGACTACTTGCATCAGTTGTTCCACATGCCACGAACTGCCCGCCCGTACGACTTTCTCCAGATACTGCCGATCCTGATCGCCAACGGGCAGGATCATCCGTCCCTGATCGGATAGCTGCGTCATCAGCACGCGCGGGATCGATGGCGCGGCGGCGGAGACGACGATCACATCAAATGGAGCCATATCGGGTAAACCCTGACTGCCATCACCGACCAGTATCTCTACATTGCTGCAGTTCAATTTGTCCAGATGCTGTCCGGCGCGTTCAGCTAACTGCTGATGACGTTCCACACTGATCACGTGACCTGCCAGCTCACATAACAGCGCGGTCAGATACCCTGATCCGGTGCCGATCTCCAGCACATCCTCACTGCCCGTGAATGCCAATTGTTCCAGCATATAAGCAACAATGTACGGCTGGCTGATGGTCTGTTCCAGACCAATCGGCAGCGCACTGTCGTTGTAGGCGTATTGTTGCATTTCGGTGGGGACGAATTGATGTCGCGGAACTGTTCTCATCGCACGCAAGACAGCAGGATCGCTGATATTGCGGGCTTCCAGTTGATCTCGCACCATACGATTGCGGGCAGCGTCGAAATCGAGGGGTGGCATAAAGCGCCTCACGGCTAAAAACGTCAGGGGTTGACGTCAGCGGGCAGTTTTATTATGCGGTTGGGAGAGTACAGCGGCATTGATCAATAAAAATCTCTATTTTCATGCCAATTTACAGCGAGTATACACCAGAAAAGCCCTAAAGCAGCAATGGCAGTGCTCGATCCGCTTGTCAACTTGCTCAATTGGTATCAGAACTGAGGGCAACCCTGATTTTCTTTAGGCTGTTTACTCAATACTCCAATTAGCGATTAAGGCTTGGTATCCTTACCATATGAAATGGCTTATGATGGTTGCTTCACTTAGTTACCTAGTCCTGCTGCTGCTGTGCATCGCTGTAATTCGATTCGGACATTCACAGCCGCGCGTAGCTGCGCTCCCCGAACTAGCTATTTGTGACGATATGCCTTGCTATAGAGGCATTACTTTGAATTCCACGACGTGGGAGCAAGCTCTAGAAATTCTTAAAAATACATCGGGGTTCGAGATCAACACTCTGTATAATGGTGCACAAGCAGCAACTGGTCCTGTAGAACGCCTTATTACCTTCTCCGGCGACGAGGGTATTTTCGAGATAGACCTGTTTATTCGACCCGGCACTGTGTCTTTCAAAAGTCTATTAATCGAGCTTGGTTCCCCATGTATGATTTATCCAGCTTATCCGGTTACAGTAGTGAGTTTCCGAGATCGGCTCGTTTGGATTAGTGCAACCCAAACTGGTATTACTCCTGATTCATCCGTTCTCGAAATTGATCTGGGTCCTTATTCATCATCCTCCCGGTTCACCGCAGAACAGCAAGCTAGACGCTGCCGACGACGTGGAGATGGCACAATAGAGGGTGAGCAATGGGCAGGCTTTCGCCACTACTCACTTCAATAACCATAACTGTATTCCGATTATTTCATCAACTAAGTTCACGAGCCTACAACTAATGAATAACGCTCTCAGTGTGCGCTAAACATTGATTATTTGTTCGCACCTAACCGCTTTCCAATTATCGTCTACTAAATTCCATTTTCCGCCCATTTTCGCCATTCAAATAATGGCAAAATATCCCCTTCCGTGCAGCTTGAAACTGCGCGTTAGGAAGGGGATGGATGTTGATAGAGGACTTACCCTTCTAGCATCAACTGATTCAGGTCTTCCAGCAGTTCTTTGACGCGCACGAGGAAGCGGACCGACTCGCTGCCGTCAACGATACGGTGATCGTAGCTCAACGCCACATACATCATCGGGCGGATTACGATCTGGTTATCGACCACGACGGGGCGCTGCTCGATCTTGTGCATCCCCAAGATGCCCACCTGCGGCGCGTTGAGGATCGGCGTACTGAGCATCGATCCGAAGATGCCGCCGTTGGTGATCGTGAACGTACCGCCACGCAGATCTTCCAGTGACAGCGTGCCATCATTCGCTTGCGTGGCGAAGCGCTTGATCGTCGCCTCGATCTCCGCGAAGGTCATCCGATCCGCGTCGCGCAGCACCGGCACAACCAAGCCTTCCTCCGCGCCAACCGCAATGCCAATATCGTAGTAATGCTTGAGGATCATGTCGTCGCCTTGAATTTCGGCGTTCAGGCGCGGGAACTGCTTCAATGCGCCCACCACCGCTTTGACAAAGAACGACATCATGCCCAGATTGACGTTGTGCTTTTCTTTGAAGGTATCTTTGTACTTGCTGCGGAAGCTCTGGATCGCACTCATGTCCACTTCGTTGAAAGTGGTCAGCATGGCAGCGGTGTGCTGTGCTTCCACCAACCGCTGCGCGATGGTGCGGCGGCGGCGCGACATCTTGACGCGCTCATCTCGCCGCGTGGACGGCTGCTCGAAGGGCGACGCAGCGGGCGGCGTGCTCACCGTAGGGATCGGTGCGACTGGTGCATTGATCGGCTGCGTCATCCGCTTTTGAGCATCTTTGGAGTTGTCCTTGTGCGACTCGACGTATTTCTCTACATCGTTCTTGGTCACTCGCGATCCAGCCGCTGGCACCTGCTTGAGATCGACCTCATGCGCCTCTGCCATCCGCTTGGCAACGGGGGTAGCGGCGACTGATTCCGCTGCTGGTTGCGGTGCTGCTGCTGCTGGCGTAGCTGGTGTCGCCACCGCGTTGGCGGTGGTGCTGGCGGCTTTTGCGCCATCGACGGCACGCACGGTTATCGTCGCTTCGGCGTCCCCTTCCTCGATCACGCCGAGCACGTCCCCGATCTTCACGTCAGCGCCTTGTTGCTGCGCGATCTTCGAGAGGACACCTGCCCGTTCCGCCCCCACTTCGAGGTTGACCTTATCTGTCTCCAGCTCGACCAGCGCTTCGCCCACTTTAACCGCGTCGCCTTCATTTTTCAGCCAGCGTCCGACGGTTGCTTCCACCACCGACTCGCCAAGATCGGGCACTTTGATTTCAATCGCCATATCTGTTTCTCTCACTCCCACCGCATGATTACAAAACCCGCTTACTCACCTTGATAACTCCCCACTGTGTTAGGAGCATGGCAGGGGTGAGGGGTTACTTCTCCCGAATGATGTCCACAACTTCGCGAATATCGGTATCCAGTTCGCGCCCGAATGCACGTTTGATCAGCGCCTTCTGGTTCGCCGCGTGCCACGATGCCGAACCCTCGGCAGGGCTAGAACTACGGGCGCGTCCCACGTAGCGCAGCGTCATCTGATCACCGAGGATTTCCTGAATCAGCGGTCGCACGAACTCCCATGCGCCCATGTTTTCCGGCTCCTCTTGTACCCACACCACCTCGTTGACGTTGGGATAGCCATTGAAAACGGCATTCACTTCATCCCACGGGAACGGGTACAACTGCTCCACGCGGGTGATGGCAACATCGGTGTGCTCATCGCGGAACTTACTGCTGACCATATCCACGTATATCTTGCCACTGCACAGCACCAGTGTGGTGATCTCCGACGGGTTCTTGCGAGCACGTTGATCATCGATCACCGGTTGCCAGTGTCCTTCCGCCAGATCGCGCAGCGGCGACATGACTAGCTCGTTACGGAGCAAACTCTTAGGTGTCATTACGATTAGTGGTAGCGGATCGCTCTGGAGCAGCAGCGCCTGCCGCCTCAACAGATGGTAGCATTGTGCCGCCGTCGTTGGGTAAGCCACGCGCATATTGGTCTCCGCCGCACCTTGCAAGAAACGCTCAAGGCGAGCGCTGGAGTGATCTGGTCCCGCGCCTTCATAACCGTGGGGCAGCAGCAGCACCAGCGAAGGAGTCTGCCCCCATTTGGCACGCGCCGAGGTGATGAACTCATCGAGGATCGTGTGTGCGCCGTTGACGAAATCGCCGTACTGCGCTTCCCACAGCACCAGGCGATCCGGCGCTTGAACGTTGTAGCCATACTCAAAACCGAGTGCCGCGTTTTCCGACAGCGGACTGTTGCGGATCTCGAAGGATGCCTTCGCTTGTTTGAAGCTCTGCAAGGGGATGAACGGCGCGTTCGATTCGGGATCGTGAAAGACCGCATGACGCTGGTTGAAGGTGCCGCGCTCCACGTCCTGCCCCGTCAGCCGGATCGGGATGCCATCCGCGAGGATGGTAGCGAATGCCAGTTCTTCCGCCGTCGCCCAATCAATCGTCCTCGCGTCGGGGTCGCCTACGCTATCCATACGCCGCTGCCGTGCCTTGACCAGCTTGGGATGAAAGTTAAATCCCTCCGGTGCGGCGTTGAGTAGGGCGCTGTTGATCTCGCGTAGGGTCTCTAGCGGCAGCGAGGTATCGGTGCGCTTCGCTGTGCCTTTCGCCGGGATGAGCGGCAGCGGTTCGCGTAGTTGAGTCTCCGGATTCAAGTCGGTCAATACCGCTTGCAGTTCATCCATCGTGCGCTTGACCAGTTCATCTGGCTCAGCAGGATCGATCTGCTGGCGCTCGACCAGCGTATCCGCCCAGATCTTCCGCGCGGTACGGTGCTGCTGGATCGTTTTGTACATCACCGGCTGCGTGAAGGCAGGTTCGTCGCCTTCGTTGTGTCCGTAACGCCGATAACCGATCAGGTCGATCAGGAAGTCTTTCTGGAATTTCTCCAAATACGCAGATGCCAGCCGCGCCACTTCGATGCAGGCTTCGGGGTCATCGGCATTGACGTGGACGATAGGAATTTTGAAGCCCTTCGCTAGGTCGCTGGCGTAGATCGAACTGCGGCTGTCGCGTGGTTCGGTAGTGTAGCCAAGCTGGTTGTTGGCGATGATGTGGATCGTGCCGCCCGTCCAGTAGCCGTTCAGGCGTGAGAGGTTGAGTGTCTCCGCCACGATACCCTGACCGGGGAATGCGGCATCGCCGTGGATCAGGATCGGCAGGCTAGCGCGGGCATCGAATTCCGGTTCACCGGGCTGATCGACACTGACGCCAACGGCACGTGCCATCCCTTCCACCACCGGATTAACGGCTTCGAGGTGGCTCGGATTCGGGGCAAGCGATACCATCACATCCGTCGCCACGCCGTCGCGCAGCACCTTCATCGCGCCGCTGTGATACTTCACATCGCCCGTCCAGCCGAGATCGTCGCGGAAACGGCGCGTGGAAACGGGGTCTTTGAACTCCGCCAACATCTGTGTGTAGGGTTTGTTGAGGATGTGAGCTAACACATTCAAGCGTCCACGATGCGCCATGCCAAGAATGATCGAACGCATCCCGATTGCGCCCGCCTTCTCGATGATCACATCGAGCACGGGCACCATGATGTCCAACCCTTCGATGGAGAAGCGGTGCTTGCCGGGGAAAATGCGGTGGATAAACTGCTCGAACATCTCCACCTGCGTCAGGCGTTCCAGCAGTTTTTCGCCGTCCAGCGGCATGCGGGCGGTGCTGTAGGTACGTGCTTCGGCGGCTTGGCGCAGCCATTCACGTTCTTCCGGTTCGCGGATGTGATCGTAGTCATAGCCGATCCGCGAGGAATAGACTTTCCGCAGTGAGGTCACGGCATCTAGCGCATTTTGCGCCGTCTCCGCGATTGGTCCACCGATCACGCTGGCGGGCAACTGCTTCAGATCGTCCGCTGTCAAGCCGTGCGCTTCCATATTCAGACTGGGATCGCCAATCGGTTGACTACCTAACGGATCTAGCTGTGCGGTGAGATGCCCGTATTCACGAATCGCCTGCGCGTAGTTAGCTGCACCTACCGCCTTCTGAATGCTCTGCGGTGCGATCCCCGACGCTGCTGCTGCCGACGCGCCGTTGGTTGAGGTCGCCAATGCTTGTGGCGGCGTCCAACGCTCGAATACAGCGCGGGTGGTAGCATCCACCGACGCTGGATTCTGCTTATAGCGATCATACAGATCGAGGACGTAGCCTTCATTCACACCCTGAAAGTATTTTTCGTAACTGTGCTCACTCATTCGAGTTACTGTCCACTCTGTATTGCTGTTGTTGTTACTACACCAGATTGGTGATGAGGGAATGTTGTCGCTTGATTGATATAGCACATTCTACACCATTCAGTTGAGCAATGGGCAATAAAAATGCTATAGATGTGTGCCATCCGAAACTACTCTGTTAAACGCCAGTTACCGCCAGCGACCAGCGAACACCAACGAAAAATGCCACCATGGTGGCGGCATCATAACTCGATCTTAGTTGTCCTCACTCCATTCAACTAGATGGAGTAAAACCTGCGCAGTCGTGCTCTGAACCTTGCCCACACACCTTGAGCGACAGCCAATTGCGTTTCCGTCAGCGCGTCTGCCTCTGCTTCCGAATCGACCATCGCTACGACGGCGTCCATCGTTTCAGCCGTTGGAATGTAGGTTGTTGCAACCGACCGACCTTGAATCGCATTGAGATCATTGGACATCGCCGCATTGCCCTCAATCGTGGGGATCGGCGTGTCCGTTGGCGAGTCCGGCGTGTCCGTTGGTAGCGGCACGGGTGTATCGCTTGGGATTGGCGTATCGGTCGGCGGCACGGGTGTATTCGTCGGGATCGGCGTGTCCGTTGGTGGTACAGGCGTATCAGTCGGCAGCGGTGTGTCCGTCGGCGGGATCGGCGTATTCGTCGGGATCAGAGTATCTGTAGGCTCTGGCGTATCGGTAGGTTCTGGCGTGTCTGTCGGTGGTATTGGCGTCAACGTTGGAGTTAACGTCGGCGGTACGGGCGTATTCGTCAGAGTAGCAGTTGGCGTTACCGTTGGCGGGATTGGTGTGGCACTGCTCGTTGGTGTGCTGGTCGGCGGCACGGGCGTATCGGTCGGCGGAACGTGTGTCCACGTTGCTGTAAACGTTGGCGTATCAGTCGGAGGCTTGGAAGTGTCGGTAGCTGTTGCCGTCGGCGGCTCTGGCGTCTCAGTTGGAATCTCAGTATCCGTCGCTGTTGGCGCTAACGTGCGCGTGCTAGTCGGCGTGGCGGTATCGGGAATGTCGGTATCCGTCGCCGTCGGCACCACCGCCGTATCTGTTGGCGGGATCGCGGTATTAGTCGCTGGTACATCAGTGTCTGTCGGGATCGGTGTGTTCGAGGCGACAATACTGAGTGTTGCTGTGCTAGTCGGCGTAGCGGTATCGGGAATGTCGGTATCCGTCGCTGTCGGCACCACCGCCGTATTCGTTGCTGGCACGTCGGTATCCGTCGGCGGGATCGGTGTGTTCGAGGCGACGATACTGAGTGTTGCTGTACTAGTCGGCGTAACGGTATCGGGAATGTCGGTATTTGTCGACGTTGGTATTACTGCCGTATCCGTCGGTGTGCTGGTGGGCGTGTCCGTAGCAGGCACTGCCGTATCAGTCTGCGGGATCGGAGTATTGCTTGGCACTACCACTGTCGAGGTGGAGGTGGAGGTGGCAGTCGGCACTACTGGCGTATCGGTTGGCGGCACAGGAGTAGCCGTCGCGGGTATTGGCGTATTAGTTGCTGGAACTGGCGTATCCGTCGGAATAGGAGTGGCTGTTGGTGTGCGCGGCGTTGGCGTTGTCGTCGCGGGGACTTCAGTATCCGTCGGGATCGGTGTCAGCGTCGGAGTACGCGGTGTGTTGGTCGCCGTCGCAGGGACTTCAGTATCCGTCGGGATCGGTGTTAGCGTCGGTGTGCGCGGTGTGTTGGTCGCCGTCGCAGGGACTTCAGTATCCGTTGGGATCGGCGTCAGCGTCGGTGTACGCGGTGTGTTGGTCGCCGTCGCAGGGACTTCAGTATCCGTTGGGATCGGCGTCAGAGTCGGCGTGCGCGGCGTGTTAGTCACCGTCGGCGGGATCGCTGTATCCGTCGGGATCGGCGTCGCGGTCGGTGGGCGTGGCGTCACCGTTGATGTCGGTTGCGGCGTGTTCGTCGGCACCTGAGTTGGCGTCGCGCTTGGTGGCACCGCTGTATTCGTCGGGATGATCGGCACCAGCGGCGTATTCGTATCCGTCGGGGTGAAGGTAGCGGTACGTGTCGGCGTTGCCGTCTTAGGGATCGTCGGTGTGCGCGTTGGTGTGAAGGTTGGAGTATCGGAAGGTGTCGAACTTGCCGTTTCAGTGAGCGTCTGCGTTGGCGTGAAGGATGGGGTATTCGTCAGCGTCGGCGTTTCTGTCGGCGTATTCGTGGGAGTGTCAGTTGGTGTGTTAGTTGGTGTTTCCGTCGGCGTGTTAGTGATCGTCTCTGTCGCTGTCGCCGTTTCGGTCAACGTCTGCGTCGGTGTGAAGGTAGGCGTTTCGGTAGGTGTATCCGTCGCTGTCGGTGTATTGGTCGCTTGCTGACGGGAATCTACCGTGCTCACTAGATGCGTCGGTGTCAGCAGAAATGGATTGATCAACACGGTCTGGATCAACGACGGCGTGAGCGAGCGATCCGGTTTCATCGGATTCCCGATCACGTTATTGCCGGATGCATATGCTGCCATTCCAGTTGCTGCCAGCAGCGTCAACACGCCGACACCTAGCAGCCATGTGCCACCGCTGTGACGATCAACGGGTAAGCGTGCGCCGAGTTTCGCTGCGTCATCCGCGCGAGTCTCTGCCTCCTTGATCTCGGCAACACTTGCCTCAACTGTGGGATAGGGAACCCATACACCATTCAGAGCATCATGATACGCCTGCACCAACGACTCAGCCGTCGGAAAGCGATTGCCCGGATGCTTATCCAGCGCCTTGAAAATAACCGCATCTAGGCTTTCCGGAAGATCACCTTGCAGCAGATGCAGCGATGGTGGTGGCATCGAGCGGTGCTGCGTCATCAGTGCTTGTGGCGTCTCGCCTGAGAATGGCAGTTGCCCCGTGAGCATCTCGAACAGCAGCACACCGAGTGCATAAATGTCGCTGGACGGGGTAGGGGGTTCGCCGCGCCATTGTTCGGGCGCTAGATAACTGAGGTTGATCGCCCCCGGCACTTGATCAGGGACAGTTAGGTCGTAGATCAGCCCCGCGATACCGAAATCAGCAAGCAGGGCATTCGCTTCGGAGTCCAGCAGCACTTTGGAGGCGGAGAGGTTACCGTGCAGCACTCCTCGACGGTGCGCGAAATCCAGACCGTTGGCAATTTGATCGAGAAAGCGGCTGGCGCGTAGTGGTTTGATTGCGCCCTTGCTCAGGACATCCTCTAAGGTGCGCCCACTGAGGATCGGCATCACTGTGAAGATGAAATTATCTTCCGCGCCGAAGTTGATCAGTTTGACGATATGCTGGTGAGTGAGTTTAGTGACCGCGCGCATCACTTGCTCGAAGCGTGTCCACCAATCATCGGGCAGCTTGGCGTTCGCATCTGCCAGCTTGATCTCGATGACGTGAACAGCAACTCCATGACGACTACCGACTTGCCGCGCACGGTAAATCGAAAAGCCGCTACCACTCTCCAGAATATCGGTGAGTATGTAACGCCCGATGCGCCGTCCAACTAGAGTTGCCACAACGACCTCGCCCTGACTTTCAGGTCGATAGTATAGCACACTGCGTAGATGTAAGTCTTAATCGTGTGCTGTCTCCACCTATCCACTATCCTAACGTTAAGAACTTACAACCCAATAAAAATCCGCCCAAAAGTTGCTGATTGGGCGGATTCACAAATCAATTTAGGATATTAAACAAAGCACCAGAGGGCGGAAATGCGCCCTCTGATCATCGCGGTGTGTTCATTACGATGTGCTTATGCACAGGGTCTCAGACCGGCGGTGACTAGTCACCAGCGGTTTTAGACAACGCCTTAATGCATTTGGCGCAGTAAACCTTACGGACAACCTTCTCGCCTTCCAAGACCTTGATCCGCTGCAAGTTGGGATTGAACTTGCGCTTGGTGTGGCGCTTGGAGAAGCTAACTGCATTGCCGGATTGAGCTTTCTTCCCGCAATTGGCGCAAACTGCCATGATGACCTCAAACCTGTCTGTCTCAACATAAAAAGTGGCGGCATCGTACCACATAAGCGACAGACCTTCAAGGGCGCATTGAATGGCGGCACCCGATCCCTACCCGATCTTCATCTCACAAAAATCGCCGCTTTAAGCAGAAGGTCGGCTGGTTTATGTTACGATCTGAAGGGTATGGTGCATCTGCGAATAGCGATAGATTGCTAAGATATTTGGTGCTGTCTATCTCACGGCGAGGTTAACATGGATAGCAAACTACACTGGGAAAGTATCTACAATACCAAAGCTACGGACCAAGTTAGCTGGTATCAACAATATCCACAGCTATCCATGACCTTGATCCGTAATGCAGGAATCGATCCTGATACTTCGATCATTGACGTTGGCGCGGGGGCGTCGGTGCTGGTGGATAGCTTGCTGGATGCCGGATATACGAACCTCACGATACTTGATATTTCACACAAAGCACAGCAAATCACGCAGCAGCGGCTTGCTGATCGCGCAGTGCTAATCAACTGGCTTGAGGCGGATGTTACGCAGGTTGACCTTCCAGCAAATAGTTTTGGACTGTGGCATGACCGCGCTGTGTTTCACTTCCTGAAACAACCTGAACAGCGACAAGCCTATCTAGCGACGTTGCGCCATGCCCTAAAACCGGATGGGCAAGCGATCATTGCCACTTTCGCCGTCGATGGTCCGACTCATTGCAGCAATCTAGAAGTCATGCGCTACTCCGCCGAAAGCTTGAGCGATCAGCTCGGCAGCGCCTTCAAATTGCTGGAAGCTGTGGACGAGACGCACCACACTCCGTTTGAAACGGAGCAAAAGTTCGTCTACTGTCGCTTCATCAGATCGTAGCTCAAATTTCCCACTCGTAATGTACGAGGAAGGCGATCACTGGAATGCCGTCCCAATATTCAATGCCAATCGCCCACGATCCCCAGTTGAGTTCGTCACCCGACACCCCCGGACGGTAGACGCTGATGAAATTCAACTGCTGATATTCCGCTGGCAGCGTCAACAATCCGGTTGTGCCGCCGCCTAACAGCACATTACAAGCGATCCGGCTGGCGCTCAGCATATCCCGATCCAACAGCGGCAGCATGACCTCCGCGAACGTCCCTCTGATCGGTTCGCCACTGCCCTGCCCAACACCCCAATCGCGCACGGTGGCGTCGCTGAACATCTGCGTCACTTCCGCTGGCATGAGACGTACTTCCGTGTTCCAGCGATGACGTCGCAGCAGCAAGCCGCGCGATGATCCGGTCATCATGCCGAACGCTTCGCCAACGCGCCCGCGTACCGCTGAGAGCAGATTGAAAACCTGCGAATAGGCGTAAAGATCGCCGCAGAATTGTTCACCGTCTACTTGCTCGGTCAGAAAGTAGCGGTTCACCCAACCGCTGATCGCATTCCACTGAACTGGTACCCACGTTCCTCCATCGCTGGCGGATTGTGCCGCCCCTGTTACCGCTACGTCGCTAGCGTTATAGGGCAGTTGCCCGACTTCATCAAATTCCACACCGGGACCGGAGCGCACGCTCAGAATATCATTGTCCGCCACGAACGCCACGCGGTAAGCAGACGCCGCATGGGCGTTGGTCACAGGCGCAATGACGCTGACGCAGAGACAGCACAATAGCAGGATAATTCGCTTCATCACATCCTCCCTACTTCAAATTCAGCGGTTCTCTCATCTACATTAATCATCTAAACGCTGCCAGTACGCTTATGGCATCACTATAGTCCAGCTACCAGCCTTGTGCTTGACCGTCATCCGCCGCTTTGCCTTACATCACTACAAAGCGCACAGGTTTTTCGCCCTCCACAACCTCAATCATCAGCGCTTTATCAGATTGCACGTAGACCGTTCCGCTGTCCATATCCACGCGCTCGATCCCCGAGATCCCGTTTGCTTGAGTGGTGACCGCAGGATCATTGGAGACGCGCAGTTCCCGTGGCGTCACATCTTCGATGTAGAATGGTGCGTAACTATCCCCTACCCGTCCGATCTTCCATTCCAGCCGCTTACCATCGGCGCGGGTACGTCCGCCAGTGATTATTTCACCGATGGCGATCCCTTGCTGGCGCATTCGTTCCGCCTCTACTTCCAGATCGTCGGAGCGCAGCGCAAAACCAATCAACCCCTGACCGCGATCGAGCAAACCGCCAAAGTTCAGCGCACCGGACGCGGGCAGATCACCTGTCGGCGCTAACAGTTCGATGTAAGTGCCATCCTGTAAGCAGATCAGTGCGTTGTGAGTATTCCCTGCCGCGTGTTTACCGCCGTAGACCACCGTGAAACCAAGATCGCGGTACTGCTGCATGGCGCGGTCGAGATCCGCCACACCGATGACAATATGATCGAGTTTATGACTCATGATTGTCTATGCTCCTCATAACTCCCGCACCCTAAATCCGGCTTCCCCTCTCCTTGCGGGAGAGGGGCTAGGGGTGAGGGCAGTCTCGAATTCTACTTTACGAGTCACCAATTCGTTCTATTGCGTTGAGTTGTGAGAAGAATTACAATCACCCCATCCATAGACCCTTTGCCTCCGCGCTATCGTATTTTGCAACCGCAGATGAAGATGCGCTGGGGATTTGTTCACCGCTAGGAGAAGCAGCCGTGCGGCAACTCGGATGCGCGCTACTGATCGCCCTTGTCCTCATCGCGGGCGGATTTTTGTCGATAATGATCAATCAGAACGCCTCTACAGGAGGCTTGCCGCTTGGCATCAAGTCCCAGACTGATAACCCCGAAGCCAACGTTGCTGACGTAACTTCTGGCAAGGCAGTAGCCTTCTTCATCTTCGCGGCAGTCGCCCTCGGATCGGTAGTCGGTTTCGGTGCGACCTTAGCGGTCATTTTCTGGCTGCTCAATCGTCAGGTGACGAAGGCGCATCAAACGCCTGATAACGGTCTAGCATTTTCACTAAATGCCTCGCAGCCGAACAGCATCGGTGCTGCGCTTGCCACCAATCCAGCTATTACCATTGGCGTACTGATCGTGGTGATCATCGCCATCGCGCTTGGAGTGGCAATCGCAACAGGTGCGTTCGCACGTTAGGGTAGTTCGCTTAGTTCGGTTCATCGAATCATCATGCAAGCTGATATACGTTCTAAATTTGCGCGACTTCTGGCAATCGCGGCGGTGCTCACTTTTTTGATGATCACTGTCGGGGCGATCACACGAGTCACCGAGTCGGGCATGGGCTGCGGCACTTACTGGCCCGATTGCAACGGACGCTTGATACCTGAACTGCGCACCCCGGAAGAAATCATTGAGATGGGACACCGCATCTTCGCCTTACTGGTTGGCGTTTACGCGCTGCTGGTGGCGGTTCGGGCGTGGCAGCGTTTCCGCGATGAACGGTCTGTCTTTTATCCTTCGATTGCGGCGTTCATCCTCTACTTTGTGCAGAGCGGACTCGGCGCGATCACGGTCAAACTCAGCAATCAGTGGGTTAGTGTGCTGCTGCATCTTGGCAACGCCATGATCCTGCTGGCGGCGTTTCTGGTGGCATGGGCAAATCTGAAGTATGGCGATGAGATCAAGCGCAAGCTCGATGAAGCTAAAGTTCTGCTGCCTCCGGTGGAGTTGTTCGTCACGGTGATCCTCACCTTTTTGGTGGCAATGGTCGGGGCTGCTGTCGCTGGTAATCTCGCCGCCAAAGCCTGTGTCGGTTGGCCCCTCTGCGGCGGCGAGGTCTGGCCCGTTGCTCAGGGACCACTGCAACTGCTCAACATGATGCACCGATTAGTCGTCGGTGGGCTGGGAATATTACTTATACTCATCCTTTGGCAACTGCGTGGGAATGTAAATCGTCTGTTGCGTCGTCCGGTGCTGATCGCTTTCGGCATGTATCTGCTGCAAGCGGCGCTCGGCGCGTTGGTGGTGCTGGTGCATCAGCGAGAGCTATTGACCGCTTTCCGTGCCCTGCATGTCACCTTCGCCGCTGCCACTTGGTCGGCGCTTATCATTGCGAGTGCAATTGCATGGCTACAAGTACAAGAATCTCCCGCGCTGATGAAGGCGGGCAACCTCAAGCCTACCGCAGCGGCATCCGGGACTACCTAGAGCTAACCAAGCTGCGCATCGTCTTACTGCTGGTCTTTACCACAGTAACGGCGATGGTGGTGGCGGCTCAGGGTACACCGCTGCTGTTTTCTACGCTGATCGGTACGATCTTCGGCGGAGCGTTGGCTGCTGCGGGCGCAAGTGCGCTAAACCAATGGTATGACCGCGATCTGGATGGTCAGATGACGCGCACGCGCCGTCGTCCGATCCCCTCGAACCGCGTCTCGCCACGTAACGCGCTGATCTTCGGCTTGGCGCTGATCGCGTGGTCAATGTTGATCCTGATCACCATGGTCAATCCGCTGGCAGCGTTTCTGGCGTTGTTCGGTGCAGTGTACTATGTAGTCGGCTACACCATGATCCTCAAGCGCAACACCGTGCTCAACATCCTGATCGGTGGCGGCGCAGGTGCGATCCCCGTGCTGGTTGGTTGGGCAGCGGTCACCGGCTCATTAGCACCGCAGGCGTTCATCTTGTTTGCCATCGTGTTCTATTGGACTCCGCCGCACAGTTGGGCGCTGGCGCTGCTGGTTAACAGTGATTATGCCCGCGCCAATGTACCGATGATGCCCGTCGCCCGTGGTGAAGATGCGGCACGCACACAAATCCTGCTGTACTCGATCCAACTGGTGGTTTTGTCACTGCTGCCTGTGCTGCTGCGGATGGCGAATGGGCTTTATTTGATCGGTGCACTGCTGCTCGGTGGTGGCTTACTGGCGGAGTGCGTGCGTTTGTTGCAGCAAAAGACGAGCCAGCAAGCACGTCGCACGTACAAATTCAGCACTTTCTATCTAGCGCTGCTGTTCCTGCTGCTGATCCTCGATCAGGTTTTGAAGCTGCCACTGCGTTAAACTAATCAACTCCATTGCTTTACCATTTCAGCCCGGAGCTTCCGCTCCGGGTCACCAATACAAACGATCTGATCCCTATGAACTTCCCTCGCTCCTCCGCTTACGTCATTCTCTTCGCGCTGCTGATCGTGGCGCTCTCTGTCATTGGATCAGTGGGCGCACTGGCGGGCATTCCCAATCTACGCCTGACGCAAACACCGCATCCATCCAACTACACACCCACACCTGCGCCCGAATTCGCCACCATTGTCCAATCCGCCAATGATCTGCTCGGAGCGTCCATTGTGCAGTCGTATGGCTGTGCGGGCTGCCACCTCTCGGATAACGGCGTTGCGCCATCGTTCGTCGGACTCAAAGATCGCGCGGCGAATCGGCGTCCCGGCTACAGCGCCGAAGCTTACGTGCTGGAATCGATCATTAATCCGAATGCTTACATTGTGGAAGGCTATCCGGCAGGGGTAATGCCACAAGATTTCAGTACACGCCTCAAAACAGAGGAGTTGTATGCGGTGGTTAAGTGGGTATTGGAACAATAACGGCTAAAGAAGAAGGGGTGAGGCACGCCCCCACCCCTACGAAGCTGTCACGACATCGTGACGTTGATATTGTTTACTCCGCCACGTCTAGATTACCGATTCGCCCCTGCACTACTGACACATAGTTGAGCGAAAGCCAACCGATTTGCCCCTGATAGGTAACACGGATACGGTTGCCGGCGCTATTCTTCGCTTCCGCCTGAATGATCGTGCCTGACGGGATCACCGCCAGCACTTCGGACTGCGCCCAACTGGTGGCACGCAGATTCACGCTGCGAGTGATCTTGACATAAGTGCCATCGCCTAATGTTGTTGTGGCTTCAGCAGCAGTGAATGATACTTCCGAAATGGAGCATAACGCGCCGCTGACGGTCACGCTGGTGTAAGGAATCCAGCCGTCTTGCCCGCCAGCGTTTAGGCGCAGCCACACACTCGATTGATAACCACTGTTAGTCACATCAACGATCCGATTATTGGTGCATTCTAGCGGCGGCGCGAACTCCAGAATGCCCGTGATGTCATAAGTGGCGCTGGTATCTTCGGGAATAGTGGCGATGATCGAATAGCCAGTTGCCGGACCGCTGCGGATGCTGTTCTCGCCGTAAATAGTGGCGGTGACGCCAGTGTTGCCCGATGTAGCAACGGCAGCGGAAGGCTCTACGATGGGTATGGTGGTCGGATCGCCGCTGACGGTGACGACGGAGGCGGCTACCCAGCCTTCCGAACCGTTGAAGTCAATCCGCAGCCAATCATTGCTGATGCTAGAGCGACCCGTCACAGTCATCACATCACCCTGCGACAGGTGCCCGATAATCGAATAAGTAGTCGCCGGACCACTGCGGACATTAGTGCGAGTCCGCGCCAGTACGGTGACACCATCAGCACGCACCGTGACCACACCCGAAAATAGTCCACTGCCCGTTGCCACCGTCAATACTAGTAGCAGGGCGAGGACATGCTTTAGTCTTAGCTTCATAGCTCGTTCCCCAGTCAAATGATGAATTCTGTCAGCACCAATCCACTTTAGAAAATGGCTGTGGAAAGTCTGTCGAAAAGATGCGGAGAAATTATGGAGATGTAGTAGCGGCGACGGTTTGTACCGCTGTTCATCCACTATAATGATAGTTATCACTGGATCACGATGAGGTTACATTCCATGCTTTCTGTTGATGAGGCGCTGTCGAAGATTCTGGAGACATTTGCCACGCTGCCAGCCGAGACAATTCCCGTCGCGGAAGCATTAGGGCGGGTGCTGGCGCAAGACGTGATCGCAGTGGAGGATTTGCCGCCCTTCCCGAACAGCAGCATGGATGGTTACGCCGTGCGTGCGGCGGATGTGGCGAAAGCGGGCAAAGATGTGCCCGTCTCGCTTGCCGTCGTCGGTGATATTCCAGCGGGAGTCGCGCCGCAGTTCAGCGTCTACGAGGGACAAGCAGCGCGGATCATGACTGGTGCGATGATGCCTCCCGGTGCAGATGCGGTGATCCCTGTTGAGGAGACCGATGAAGGGAACGGCTTCCGCACTGAGAATCGCGCCGCCACCTTGCGCAAGCATATTGGCATTCTGAGAACCGCGAAGGTAGGCGATTATGTGCGCCCCATTGGGGAAGACATTCGAGTCGGTCAGATCGTGCTGCACAAGCGGCGGGTGATCCGCGCGGCTGATCTTGGCGTGATCGTGGGCTTGGGGCAAACCGAAGTGCAGGTGATCCAGCGGGCGAAGGTGGCGATCCTCTCAACGGGCGACGAACTACTGACCGCTGATCAGCCGTTGGAACCGGGCAAAATCCGTGACTCCAACGGCTACACAATCTCGGCGCTGTGCCAGCAGATCGGCGCGATCCCCAACTATCTCGGCATCGCCCGCGACACTGAAGCCGATGTGCGCGACAAATTGGAGCAGGCATTATCGTGGGGCGCGCATGTCATCCTTAGTACAGCGGGTGTATCAGTTGGCGCATTCGATGTGGTACGCAGTGTGATCGAGTCAATGGGTACGCTCGGTTTCTGGAAGATCAATTTGCGTCCGGGTAAGCCCTTAGCCTTCGGCAATGTAGGCGGCGTCCCTTATTTCGGGTTGCCGGGGAATCCGGTCAGCGCGATGGTGACATTTGATGTCTTTGCTAGACCTGCGATCCTCAAGTTGATGGGACGCACTGATCACGCGCCGACGGTGGAGGCAGAACTCGCCGAACCGATGACCAGTGATGGTCGCCGGACTTATATGCGGGTGAGGTTAGAACGGCAGGATGACAGGTTGATCGCCTACAGCACGGGTACGCAAAGTTCCGGTGCGCTCTCCTCGATGGTCTACGCCGATGGACTGATGATCGTGCCGGATGGTATGACCGATATTCCGGTGGGAACTAAGCTGAAGGTGAGATTGTTATCAGAGGAAATCTAAGATGACTGCACGGAAAATCATCAAACTGATTTTCGCTGTAGGTGCGGTAGGGCTTGTCACGCTACTAGTTATCGTTGGAATTTTCTGGATTGCTTTGAGTAGAACTGGTTTTCAATTTTTACCCAACGATTGTCCGGGAACGCAGGTCGAAATCAGCGGTGTTGTCGAGGGTATTAGCGGCGCGACTGTTCGCATCAATAATGAAGCTTATCTATACAACGGACGAGAAAACGTCGTCTCCGTTGAGACGCAATCAGATGGCAGTTTCACTACTAAAGGTACATCAATCCACGCCTTTATCTGTGAACGAGTCACTGTTACCGCTTCTGCGGATGGCTACCGTTCGCAGCAGATGTTCTACACTTTGCTGGACATCTATTCGGAAGATCAGCTCGTAGCACTCATGGAGAAGTCGCCGATTTCACTACATTTCAGCTTTAGGCTGCAACCAGCAGTCGATAACTAGGGAATCTAGTACCGCACCAATCCGATTCATTGGCGTAAAACGAAATACTGAATAGGATCATGCAATGCCTGTCGCTACGCTAGTGAACGAAAGCGATGCACATGTCGGATTCCGCAGCCAACGTTACGCCGCTTGAACATGCCATCCTTCGCACACTCATCTATGCCGATGTCTTTCACTTCCCGCTAACGGATCGGGAGATTCATCACTTCCTGATCGGGCAGTCCGCTGCACCCGCTGATGTCCAATTCGCGCTGGTCGAATCACCGTTATTGCAACAGCACATCAACTGTGTTGATGGCTATTATGTGCTGCGTGGCTGTGAACCTGATGCCGAGATCAGACGCCAGCGTGATCAAGCATCTGCCGAATTATGGCTTAAGGCACTTGAGTATGGTGGCTTGCTGGCACGACTGCCTTTCGTGCGTATGGTGGCGATCACGGGAGCGCTGGCGATGCGTAACGCGGCGAGCGATCACGACGACATCGACTATCTAATCGTCACCGCGCCGAAGCGAGTCTGGCTGACGCGGCTGCTGGTAGTGATCATCGTACGGTTGGCGCGGCTGCGCGGCGTGGAATTATGCCCCAATTACGTGCTTTCCGAGTCGGCGTTGGTGCAGAGCAAGCGCGATCTGTTCATGGCGCACGAGATCGCGCAGATGATCCCGCTGGCGGGCATGGAACTCTATGCACAGATGCGTAACGCCAATGACTGGATGAACCCGCTGCTACCCAATGCCAACGCACCGTTCTATCACGAATCCGACTCCAAGCCGCAAGGTAGAGATCAGGTGATGCAGCGGGCAACTGAACTGCTGCTCGGCTTCCCGATTGGCGATATACTGGAAGCGTGGGAATTCCAGCGAAAGCAGCGCAAATTCGCCGCCCAAGTGCAGCAGCCTAGCTCCAGCGCCCAGATCGACGGGGAACGCGCCAAAGGTCACTTCAACGATCATGGTGCGCCGATCCTGGATCGCTATCGAGCGCGGCTGGCGGCGTTTGGTTTGGATGGGGACTGAGCAGTTAATGTCAACCGAACCTTCAACAACTCGCAGCAAGCAAGCAATCATTTCATCGAACCGCCGCAACTTCTATCTGATCGCAGGTGTCGGCTTTCTGATCGTGGGCTTGGGTAGTTTATTCTTTTCGGTGAGAGTCGGGATCGATCTGGTCCAGTTGGCGATCTCGATATTCCCGATTGTACTGGCGATCTTCATGCTGCTCTTCATCAACGCAGAAAGCACATGGGTGTTTGATCGACCGACGGCGCAACTGACGCACACGCAATCCGCTGTATTCGGACGCAAGCGCAGCGCCGCCTATAAATTCGCCGATATCCATGAGGTTGCGGTGGAGTCCAATGGCAGGAATCGGCAGCTTGTGGTCAGAGTAGAAGAAAACGGCGCGCTCAAATCGTTGATCTTGGGTGTAGCGCCAGCCGAAGAACAACTACAAAAACTAGCGGCAGGCTTGAGAAAGTTTTTGCAAGGCGAGAACGCTAATTTCTAGTGCTAACCAGTATTGATTGACGACGTAGAGGTGCAGAGCTTATGACGGTTCGTTCCACCACCACAGATCGCCCTGACATCATGCTGGCGAATCCGCTGTTCATCAGCAAAGACCCCGTAGAACAAAAGCTGATGACGCCGTATTTCCCACTGGGCTTGCTTTACCTTGCCTCGGTGCTGCGCCAGAACGATTACTCGGTGGCGATGTTCGATGGCACGTTTGAGCCGGATTACGACAGCTTTGAACGCGCCATGCAGCAGTACAAACCCAAGATCGTCGGCTTGACGGCGCTGATCACGACCCGCAACAATGCGCTCAAGTTGGCGGAGATCGCCAAACGGCACGGCGCGACGGTGATCTTCGGCGGTCCCGATCCCACAGGCAAGCCGGAAGCGTATCTGCGGCACACCAACGCCAAAGGTCAGCGCGTGGTCGATATTGTGGTCTGGGACGAAGGCGAAGTCACCATCATCGAACTGATGAACCACCTGACGGGACGCAATGGCGCTGACCTAATGAGCATCAAGCAGATCAAGGGACTGCGCTTCCTCAACGAGCATGGCGAGGTCGAATCGACGCTGCGCCGCCCACCGATTGACGACATGGACTCGATCCCCTTCCCCGCCCGTGATCTGATCGATGTGGAAGCCTACCGCCAGAATTGGACGAAGGCGCATGGCTACTGGAGCCTGAGCATCATCAATACGCGCGGCTGCCCCTATGCTTGTACGTGGTGTCAGAAGGGCATCTTCGGGCGCTCCTACCGATCCCGTTCAGCGGAGAATTCGGCGGAGGAGATGCGACTGCTCAAGGAGCTGTATAACCCCGATCAGATTCGGGTGGTAGACGATATTACGGGCGTGGATCGCAAGTGGGTGTTCGATTGGCACGAGGCGGTGATCGAGCGCGATGCCGCGATCCCCTTCGAGTGCCTGAGCCGCGTCAATCTGGTGGATGTGCCGATGCTGACTGCACTCAAGGAGATCGGCTGCAAGAAGATTTACTTCGGCGCGGAGAGTGGATCGCAGAAGGTGCTCAACGCGATGAAGAAGGGCAGCAAGGTCGATCAGATTTACCGCGCCGCCGAAGCCTGCCGCGAAGTGGGCATCCACATTTATTACTTCATGATGGTGGGCTATCCGGGCGAGGAGATGGACGATCTGCGGCAGTCGGTGAAGCTGCTCACCGATACGCAGCCGGACAGCTTCAGCACTACGATTGCTTATCCGCTGCCGGGGACGGAGTTCTACCAGCAGGTGCGGGATCGGATCATGCACGACGGCGATGATTGGGCGTTCACGGCGGAGAACAAGTTGCTGTTCCAGCGCGGCAAGTACAATACGTGGTTTTACCGATGGGTGCAGATGTGGTTCCACAAGGAATGGGAAGTCGCCCGCGCCATTAGTGGCAAGGACAAGCTGTCGCTGTACCGCCGAGCGCGTAACCGTGCGGGATTGTACGTCAGCCGTGCGATGGTTAAGCTGATCGCCAAGCTGCCGAATGGCGGCAAGGTGGAGTTCAAGCCCGCGCCGGGGCGGTAGTGGCGGTCAAAAGGTGCCTGAAGTTCGCAGGGAATACAGGGCGCTTTCAGGCTCTTTGTTGGTGGATTGTTAGTGGCGTTTCGCAGAGAGGTTAGGGGAAAGAAACGAAGACCCTCACCCCCTGCCCTCATCCCGCAAGCGGGAGAGGGTGATTCGTGCAGGCGTAAGGCGGCGATCTGAATTGGGCGAGGCACGCTCAAGGATTAGTCCGCGAATTGCACCCAACCGATGGGCATGAGGAAGCTTTCCGGCGTTTTGAAGGCTGGAAGCGTGTACTCGCTTATTGTATTTCCTGACTCATCTGTGAAAAGAATACTAGATAATGTGGCGTAGCAGTTGCCAACTTCGTCAATCGTGATCGCCAACATGGTCGAATCTGGTGACCACTGATACTGGCAGCCAAATGGCAACGTGCGGGCGGTTGGAGCGATTTTGGCGGCAAAATTTCCCTGTGTGAAGTTTGACTTTTCTAGTGCGCCAAAAACAAAGGTTGTACTATCAGGAAAATGTGCTTGGTCGAAGTTGTCTAGCACCGGGTAAGTCCCCAAGGCGAATTGTTTCGCCGAACTATCCACAATCATGCCACCGCCGAAATCAGCAGAGATAACTTCAATAACTTCGGTGGATCGATGATAGAGGAATAGCTGTCGCTTTTGCGGCGGTCCTTGCATCTGGTAATCGACGCCGACGAGCAGCGTGTCGTCATCGAACCAATGATGTGTATAGTAGGCGGCGAAGAATGGTTTAGCTCCTTCTTGATTGAAGAAATCAGTAATCTGGTGTAGTTCGCCAGTTTGCGTATCCCAAATCATCACCTCGCGGGCGAAATCGAAGGCGGCAATGCCCATACTGCCGCAATTGGAGACGAAGCTGAGATAGCGCATATTTGGAGAGAACTGCACGGAACAGGCGGCACCGCCCATGATGGGTAAGGCAAATAAATCTTTGACGTGGAGTCGTTTCCGAGCAGCCAGATCGTAGACCTCTAGGTGAGCGGAACACACTTGATTAATGCCGCAAGGTACAGTGAAGGTAGCGATCTGCGTTGAATCGGCTGACCAGCTAATGTCATATTGCTCAAAGTCATCTTGGGTTAGGTTGATCACTATGCCATCGGCAATGGAATAAACAAATAGGTCGAGTGCACCACCATCCTTGCCAAAGATCATCGCCAAATAGCCTTCATCAGGTGACCATGCCAGCAACCCTCCGCGAGTCCTGACATAGCCTTCTATGATTTGCCGCGTTTCCTGAGAGACGGGATTGTACAGATACAGCATCAACTTGCTCTTGTCGTCCGAGAGCAGATAGCTGGTCACCCATGTTCCTTTGGGACTGGAGAAAGGAGGTAAGCTTAAGATAGAGGCATTCCAGCCGGAAGGTAGCGGGAAGGGATGCTGTTCGTATGGTGTGGCTGGCACGGCGGGATCGATAGCAACGTATTCAGGAGATAATCCATAGTCTGAGATATAGAAGTAGGCGTAGCCGTAGCGCGACTGTTGTGATTGCGCGAACGTAGTTTGTGGAGTAACGAGCGCCATTAGGATCAATCCTAAAACAGCGCAGATAATCTCAACTTTCCATCTGTTAACGAGAGATAACATGAATTTACTCCCTAAGTTAGTTGTACCCAGCCGATAGGCATAATCCATAATGACGGGTCTGCTGCGCCGGAAAATTCGCTGATCATGCTGCCAGTTTGGTCAACAAAAGTAACTTTGAAATCGCGGAGCAAACAGTGATGTTGATCAATCCAATGATAAGCAATTGCAGTTCCGTCCGGTGACCACTGAGCATCACAGATGATGCCGAATCGAAGCGATTCGCCGTCATTACCTAAACTGATATCATTGCCATTCATTGCAAGGGAGCTAAGACGCACTTGCGCCGCAGTTGCCGAAAACTCATCGGGATCGCTGAAATAGGTATTGAGCGCGATACGAGCTTTGTTGGGAGAGAGCAAAGAGCCATAGCCAGCATCGGTGGAGAGTGTGCTGCGCGAGTTGGTTTCTAAGTCTAAGATTGACAGTTCGTGTTTCCTGAATTGCCCAGAGATTTGATAGTCAGCAGCAAGCAGCACGGTATGAGAGTCGATCCATTCGTAGTTGTACCATGCCCCGAATAGCTTTCTGACCACGCCTGAATAGTAGTTGGTAAGCCGCTTCAGAGTGCCAGTCTCAAGCTCCCATATATACACTTCTCTGGAAAAATCATAGGCAGCCCCACCCATGCCACCGCAATTTGAAGTAAAGATCACCAACTGCTCATCGGGCGACAGAGCAGGACTACAGGCATCATTACCTAGAAAAGGTAATTCGTTCAGATTGACTGAATGTAGAAGGCTCCCTGTAGCTGCATCAATTATTACTAATCGAGCCGCACACGATGTATTAAGCTCACACGGCGCAACGAAGGTCATCACCTTTTTTGAATCGGCTGTCCACGCAATGTCATGCTGATTGAAATCGTCGTTAGTCAGGTTGAGCAGCTTGTCATCAGCGATAGAGTAGAGCCACAAATCTACATCTACCTTGCTGTCGATAATGTTCATCGCCAGATAGTTACCGTCGGGTGACCACTCGATGTAGTGTGTGCCCATCGTGATCTGTCCGCTGGCTAACTGCCGCGTTTCGCCCGTTCTGATATTCCAGACTTGCACCATTAAGTGTGATTTGTCAGGAGCTAACAAGAATGCGGCAAGCCAATCTCCTTTAAGCACAAGGCTGTCGTAGATATTCATGAGTCCCCATCCATCGGGGGACGGAAAGGGGAGTGATTCAATTACTTGATTATTCTGGGCAGGATCGATGATGATGATTTCAGGTTTTGTGCCAGCTTCCCCGTTGCGCCAGAAGGCGAAGCCATAACGCGATTGGGCAAATGCGGGCGTGGGAGCAAGCATGATCAAGGAAAGCAGCATAACGATCAAGAGACGCATTTTGTTGATCACCTTAATCATCGAGGCATCCTCTCGAACATCCTTTGATCGATCACAATTAAATCTTACGCGCAAAGTGCAGTGGTTCGTCCCTATGATTTAGCGATGACCACTGCGCGTGGGAATGATGGAAACTCCCAAGCTCATCAGCAATCGCACTAATGTGCTAAAATTGACGCACTCAATAATCTTGCTGATCTTCGTGGAGTGTGCATGGAATTAGTGCTCGGTGCGAGTCCGACGCTCTCGCCTTACCTCAACATGATCTGGTATGCCCGCAGCGAACGCGCTGGCAGCTTCACGTCAGAAGCAGCCAGCAATTGGGAACTGGCGATCTCGAATTTCGAGGGCAAGACGCGGATCGCCGCGCGGGGACCGGAAACCAGAGCCACACAAGCCGATTATCCCGCCGACGCTGAATTCTTCGGCATCAGCTTCAAATTGGGCACCTTCATGCCACATTTGCCCGTGAAAGCCCTTTTAGATCGGCAGGATGCGCTGCTGCCGGAAGCCTCGCGCAATTCGTTCTGGCTGAATGGCTCGGTTTGGGAAATACCCACCATTGATAATGTCGATGTATTCGTCAGCAGGTTGATCCGTCAGGGGATACTGGTGCACGATCCGGCGGTTGAGGCGACGATACAGGGCTGCCCGCCCGATATGTCGATCCGCACACTGCAATACCGCTTCCTACAAGCCACTGGACTGACGCACAAGACGATCCAGCAGATCGAACGGGCGCGCAGTGCTGCCTCGTTGTTGGCGCAAGGCACGCCGATCCTAGATACCGTTTACACGCTCGGCTATTTTGATCAGGCACATCTGACCAACTCCCTCAAACGATTTATCGGCAGAACCCCCACGCAGATCACACAGATCGCCGTCGCAAACGAGATTGAATAATTTGCGTTTTTTTCCAATACGCTAGCGCTCAACTAAGCTATGATTCTGCTATACAACGCGAACAACAACACCTACCAAGCACAACTCTAGGCACAATACGAACAGAGGAGCAGATCATGCGTAAGCTAGTTGTTACCGAATTCATGTCTCTGGATGGCGTCATCGAAGCCCCGATGTGGACTTTCAAGTACTGGAATGACGAGATCGCCAATTTTAAGGGCGAAGAGACCTCCAACAGCGATGCCATGTTGTTGGGGCGCGTCACCTATGAAGGCTTCGCGGCGGCATGGCCCAAGAGCACGGATCAAGGTGCGCCCTACTTCAACAACGTTCGCAAGTACGTCGTCTCCAAGACGCTGGAGAAGGCGGAATGGAACAATTCGGTGCTGATCAAGGATAACTTTCTGGATGAGATCGCTAAGCTGAAGCAGCAAGAGGGAACCAACATCACGGTTCATGGCAGCACCATGCTGGCGCAAACGTTGATCCAGAACGGCTTGGTGGATTCGTTACGCTTGCTGGTCTACCCGGTGGTGCTGGGCGAAGGCAAGCGATTCTTTGATGACGGCATGAAGGCGACCTTCAATCTGGCGAAGGCGCAGGCGTTCAGTTCTGGCGTCGTGGCGCTGATCTACGAGCCTGCGCGGTAGAGGTAGCAGTTGGCAGCGGTTGGGTAGACCGGAGGTTGAAACCTCCGGCTACAACACTTGGTAAACCCACTAAAGTGGGTTAAAAGCAGAAATGAACTCTGATGAACCCTCTTTAGAGGGTTTCCAACGCCTTGTAGCAGGGGGTTTTGAACCCCCTGTGTCGGTGGCAAGTAGAAAAAAGAACGCCGGACAAGCCTTTTAGCGTCCGGTGGACATCGTTTCACTCCACGATCACGCCTGTGTATTTGGCGCGTGGGCGGATCATTTGTCCCTGTTCGTACTGCTCGATGGCATGGCCGATCCAGCCGATTGTCCGCCCCACCGCGAACAACGCCAGCGCCGATCCGTAGGGCAAGTTGAGCGCGTTAACCAGCACGCCAAGCGCGAAATCAATGTTCGGCTTCTGATCCACCGATTCTTGCAGCCGCGCGATGATCGTGCTGGCAATCGACCATAGTTCCGAACTCTCCGCCAATTCCGCGATCAGGTTTAACAGCACAGCAGCACGCGGATCGCCATCGGGATAGAGCTGATGCCCGAAGCCCGCGATCCGTTCCCCGCGCCGCAAGCGTTCCACCACCAACTGATCAGCATGCTGCGGATTCTTGCAGTCGCGCAGCAAGGACTCGGCGCGTTCTGTGCTGCCGCCGTGCTGTAAGCCTTGTAGCGCCGCTAATCCTGCCAGCACCACCAGATACGGTTGCGTTCGTGCTGATGCCACGACCCGTGCGGTGAATGACGAGACGTTCAGTTCGTGATCCGCGCACAGGATCAACGCCGCACTGATCAATTGCCGTGCTGCCGGATCGTTGATCCGCCAACCGTCGCACAGAACATCAACGATCTGACTGGAGGTAGAGGCGCGTCCCGCCGTTACGGTTGCCATCAAGCGTAGGATACGTGCGCCAGTCAATGCCACTTTGTCGGCGTTCAAGTCGAAGGCGGCGAGATCGCGTTCGCCCGCCAGCGTCAGCGCCATCTGCACGCGCTGCATCAGCGACAGACTGCCCGGCGTTCCCTCGATCACGCGCAGCAGCGCTACTGCTTCCGCGATTGGCGCTGCCGTGCCGAACAAGCGATCCGCCTGCTCCAACTCGCCAGTCCACAATAGGGCTGCCACTTCCTCGACGGATCGGTGGAGTGCCAGTTCCCGCGCCTCCTGACCACGATAGTACAGCGCCTCGTCGGTGATCAGCGTCAATCCCGATTCGAGAATCGGAGCGCCCCAATGCAGCGATTCCTGCACCGCTTTCGCCGGATTCTTGCGCTGATCTTTGCGCGCTTTCAGTTTCTGAACGTCTTCGGCGTTGTAGCGACGCACGCGGCTGTCATCCGTGGTCGCCTCGGAACGGATCAAGCCGCGACTAACGTAAGCGTAGAGCGTCGTCGCGCTGATCCCCAACAGGTCGGCGGCTTCTTTCGCCGTTAAATAGCGTGATCGTTTCATGTAGTCCTCATTAGATATATTGATTTTTCAATCAATATTGACAATATAAATCTACCTCTTATGATGGGATCATCGCAATAGAGGAGTTAGTAACGTGAAACAAATCCCTGAACCGGAAGCACCGGACTATTTTCTGGAGAGCTTTCCGCGCGATGCTTTTCCCAATTACGTGTGGACGGATCGCCCCGCCGCACTGCCCGCGTCCGCATGGACGACGGAGACGACGCACCGCGATGGTCAGCAAGGCGGCTTGCCGTTAACTGTTGAGCAAAGCCTGACGATCTATGACATCCTGTGTCGTTTCACCGGAACATCCGGCGCGATCCGGCAGGCGGAGTTTTTCGTCTACCGACCCTCAGATCGCGCGGCGCTGGAAGGCGCGTTGGATCGCTATCGCAATGGTGCGCCTATCGAACCAACGACGTGGATTCGAGCCAGCGCCAAAGACGTACAGTTGATCCGCAGTCTGGGCGTGCGCGAAACGGGCATGTTAGCCTCGGCATCTGACTATCACACCTTCCACAAGTTCAAGCCCGGTGGTAGAAATCAGGCGGCGCAGACCTATCTGGAAGCGGTACAGATCACGCTGGAGTCGGGCATCAGACCGCGCCTGCACCTCGAAGATGCCACCCGCGCGCCGATGCAGTTCATGCAGCCGTTCATCGAAGCGGTGCAGGAGATGGCGGCTTCCTACGGCGCTGATCTGCGTCCGAAGTTTCGCGTTTGCGACACGATGGGACTCGGACTGCCGTATGATGATGTGGCGCTGCCGCGCAGCATTCCGCGCATTTTCCGCACGCTGAAGCAGATGGGCTTGCAGGCTGACGATCTGGAATTTCATCCGCACAACGATACGTGGTTGGTGGTGGCGAACTGCCTTGCCGCTGTACGCGAAGGTTGCGCGGTGATCAACGGCACGACGCTGGGCAAAGGCGAACGCACGGGCAACGCGCCGCTGGAAGCGATCTTGCTGCATCTGATCGGCATGGGCTACTTCCGCGATCAACAGCCCGATTTCACTGCCCTAAATGCGCTGGTCGATCTCTACGCCGAGATGGATCAGGCGCTGCCGCCGAAGTATCCGCTGTACGGGCGCGACGCGCATCGTACCCGTGCGGGCGTTCATGCTGATGGCTTGAATAAGTTCTGGTGGATGTACGCGCCGTTCAATGTGCCACAGTTGTTGGGACGTCCGCTGGAAGTGTCACTGACCAAAGACAGCGGCATCGCCGGACTGATCTTCTTGATCCGGCAGCATTTGGGGATCGAGATCGCTAAAGATGATGCGGAGTTGCAGGGACTCTATCAGTGGATGCTGCAAGAGTTCGATAACGGACGACAGACCAGCATCGAGTGGGAGGAGATCGCGCCACTGGTACAGGAGAAGATCGGGCAGCGGGAAAGTGTGGCGGAGTGAGGTAATCTGCGGATATTCCCGGAGCTAAAGCTCCGGGCTGAAACAGTAGCGCTGCGGTATTTTATGTTTTAGCCCGTTTAGTAATCAACGTATATTGCTATGTGCGGCGAATGGTCTGACGTTGAGGTGTCTGAAATTCGATACAAACAAAAACGCTCCAGTGATGGAGCGTTTTTAGTGTCCCGGGGGAGGGATTTGAACCTTCGAATGATCGAGTTACAGTCGATTGCCTTAGACCACTTGGCGACCCCGGGTAGCAACAAGAATCCTAACATAGGCAGCGGAGACCGTCAACGGTAAATTTGGCGCTTTAGTTAGCGCCGTCAATCGGGTAGAATCCTGATTGTTCGATGATACAAATGAGGCTGCCATGCGTAAGTCTATTTACCTCGACCACGCCGCCACCACGCCCACTGATCCCCGCGTAGTTGATGCAATGATGCCATTCTTCAGTGACGTTTACGGTAATCCCTCGTCCACACATTCTTTCGGGCGCAAGGCAGAAAAAGCTGTCGAGAATGCGCGGCAGACGATTGCGGGCATCCTCAATTGTGAACGCAAAGAGATCGTATTCACGAGCTGCGGCACAGAAAGCGATAACATGGCGCTGCGCTCGGTGGCGACAGAGGCAAAGCTAAACGGCAAACGCGCCCATCTACTGACCGATCACGCCGAGCACCACGCCATTAGCCATACGGCGGCGCAGCTTGAGCGCACGATGGATACGCGGCTGACATGGCTGGAAGTCACTTCCGACGGCACGATCTTACCGGAAACGCTGAAGACCTCATTGGGCGACGGCGCGGATAACAATACGTTAGTAAGCATCCTCTACGCCAATAACGAAGTCGGCACCATCCAGCCGATTCCCGCGCTGGCGCAAACTACTCATTCAGCCGGTGCGCTATTCCACACCGATGCAGTGCAGGCGGCGGGGCAGCTCTCACTCGATGTCAAGCAGTTGGGCGTGGATATGCTGTCGCTGACGGCGCACAAATTCTACGGACCGAAGGGTGTCGGCTTGCTGTACATCCGCGATGGCTTAGCGCTGCTGCCAGCGCAGACAGGTGGCGGACAGGAAGCGGATCGGCGGGCGGGCACGCACAACGTACCTCTGATCGTGGGCATGGCGAAGGCGCTGGAGCTGGCATATGCCGATCTTCAAGATCGCGTGACGCATTACCGCCACCTGCGGGATCGGCTGATAGCGGGCGTGCTGGCGACAGTCCCCGGCGCGAAGTTGAGCGGCGCGGAACCAGATCGACGGCTGCCTAATCACGCTAGTTTCGTGATCGATGGGATCGATGCCAACGCATTGCTGATGCACCTCGATCTTAACGGCGTCGCCGCTAGCAGCGGATCGGCGTGCAACACGGGCAATCCCGAACCATCGGATGTGCTGTTGAGCATGGGTTGTTCGCCGTCGCTGGCGCTGGGAAGTCTGCGGCTGACCGTTGGGCGCGGCACATCCGATGCCGATATTGACTATGTACTGAGCATCTTACCGGAAGCCGTTGAGCGCGTTCGTAAGGTGCGTGAAGCGCAGGGAGTGTAAGCATGGCGACACTACAAACTCTCGTTAATGATGCGGCGAAAGAAATACCTAACCTGACTTGGCAGGAATATCACGAGCACTACGCGGATAAGGGTTACGAATACGTCAAAGGAACAGCCATCAAGATGTCACCGATTCATCTTCGTCATGAACTGATGGTGAGTTATCTGCGTTATCTGTTCATGACTTATTTCAGCTTTCGTGATGTTGGGCTGATCGTAGGTAAACCCTTTCAAATCAAGTTGAGTGACATAAACGTTACCCGTGAACCAGATCTGATGTTCATCAGCAACGCGAGTTTTCAGCGATTACACGATACTTTTCTTGAAGGTCCCGCTGATATTTGCATCGAGATCGTCTCTCCCGGCAGCATTGATATTGATCACGGGCAAAAGTTCAGCGAATATGAGCGCGGCAAAGTTTCCGAATACTGGATCATCGATCCGCTGCGCGATGAGACGCGGTTTTATCGGCTGAACGAGCAGGGTGTGTATATCCCGCAGAAAACAGATGAGCAGGGGAACTACCGCACCTCTGCGTTACCGGATTTTGTGCTAAATGTAGCTACATTGTGGCTGGAGAAGCTGCCGAATGGGATCGAGATCATGCAAGCAGTACGTGAAATGGTTGGAGCGTAAGGGCTAATGAGCAATCTTCCCGATCCGGTGATCCCGCCTGATCTCGCGCCCGAAGAGGTGATCAAGTGGATGCAGTTCTATCTCAATGGCTTCGCTAAAAGCGTTAAGCAGATGGCGGCGGTGTTAGCCACAGAGCAGTTCGTGGAGTCGCATCCTAAAGCGATTGTCACGCTGCAACGCCGCGCCGCTGATATGGATCAGTTCAGCGACATGATCAGCCGCTACTTGTCGGAACACAAAAAATCGTAGCGGTTATCGTGCCACTTCAGTCCGACCCACAGCTTGCAGCGCTACATCGGGGCGGTTGGTAATGATCGCATCGACGCCGAGTGCCGTCAGTTCCGCGATCCGCGCCGGATCGTCCACCGTCCAAACGTTGACGCGATACTGGTGAGATCGCGCCCACGCCATGAATTCCTCGTTGACCAGCCCGTGATAAGGATGCCTCGCCTCGTGCTGCACGCCTGCCATAAACCAGCCATAGCGCAAATAGACTGGCTCGTCAGGAGAATATAAGTAGCCGATGGCGATGTCCTCCGCCATTCGCCGGAAGCGCCGCAGCGTCATTGGATTGAACGACGAGACGATCACCCGATCCGCGGCGTTGTGACGACGGATCACCTTGAGCGCGGCTAGCTCCAAGCCATCAGTGTACCAACTGCGCGACTTCAATTCGATGTTAACGAACAACTCCTTGCCAATCGCTTCCATCGCCTCATCCAGCGTGGGGATGCGCTCACCCGCGAAACTGGCATCAAAGGAACTGCCTGCATCCAGCATCTTCAGCATCGGCAGGGTGTATTCGGCTACCGCACCGTGACCATCCGTCGTCTTATCCAGCGTCAGGTCGTGGATCACTACGGGCACGCCATCACGCGATAAGGAGGTGTCCAGTTCCACGCCATCCGCGCCCATCTGCCGGGCAAGTTCAAAGGCGGCAAGGGTGTTTTCGGGCGCGTCGTGGCTTGCCCCGCGATGACCGAGGATCAACGGTTTACGCTCAAACCAACGGCTGAGATGGCTCGGAGGGTTGAGTTGGCTCGGCATGGAAGTCTCTTTCGCGTTAACATCATCGGCGGATTTCATAGCACGAATTGTAAATCACGATGACCCAACTGAACACTAACCCGAACCTTAATAATCGCCGTAGTTCCGCGATCTCCGGCTTCTACAAGAAGTCGCTGCCCGAACGGATGGCGCTGCTGGCGCAGTGGGCGGGACTGGAATCGCAGGAGCAAGCGGCACTGCTTGGCGTCAGCGGGCTTTCCGCCGCGCAAGCCGATCAGATGATCGAGAACGTGGTGGGCATCTACGCGCTGCCGTTCGGCATCGCCACCAACTTCTTGATCAACAACACCGATTACTTGATCCCGATGGTGATCGAGGAGCCAAGTGTGGTGGCGGCGTGCAGCTTTGCCGCCAAGTTGGCGCGTGCTGGTGGCGGATTCACGGTTGGCACAGACGATCCGGTGATGATCGGGCAGATTCAGGTTCTGGATGTCGATAACGTCTATGCGGCGGCTGGGCGCGTCTGGGACATCCGTGAGAAGCTGCTGCACGAAGCGAATGATCCAACTTCTAGCATCGTCAAGCGCGGTGGTGGCGCACGCGGCATCGAGCTACGACCCTTCACCGAGTCACCCGTTGGCGCGATGCTAGTGGTGCATCTGCTGTACGACTGCCGCGACGCGATGGGTGCGAATGCGATCAACACCGCCTGCGAACGGATCGCGCCACTGATCGCGGAGGCAACGGGCGGACGGATCAATTTACGCATCCTCAGCAACCTGACGGATCGGCGCAAAGCGTGGGCATCGTGCGTGATCCCCGCCAAGGAACTCGCCACCGACTCGCTCTCCGCTGATGAGGTGATCAAGGCAATCGTGGAAGCAAGCGCCTTCGCGGAAACTGATCCCTACCGCGCGGCGACGCACAACAAGGGCGTGATGAACGGCATCGACGCGGTGTGCATCGCAACGGGCAACGATTGGCGGGCATTGGAAGCAGGCGCCCATGCCTACGCTGCCCGATCTGGAATATACACGAGCATGACCGAATGGCGGCAGGATGAGCAGGGTAACCTGCGCGGCAAGATCGAGATTCCGCTTGCGGTAGGGACAGTTGGTGGTGCGACGCGCGTGCATCCAGCCGCTAAGATCGCCATGAAGATACTCGGCGTCGCCAGCGCGCAGGAATTAGCTGGTGTACTGGCGGCAGTCGGCTTGGCGCAGAACTTCGCTGCGATCCGTGCGCTGGCGACGGAAGGGATTCAGCGCGGTCACATGAGCTTACACGCCCGCCAGCTTGCCATCGCCGCTGGCGCGACTGGCGATCAGGTGATGCGGATCGTTGAGCAGATGATCGCCGAGGGGAACATCCGGCTGGAACGGGCGAAGGAACTGCTGAAGTAGCCTTAGCCTCACCCCTACCCCCTCTCCATTGCGGGTACACAATAGGAGAGGGGAATCTATTAGCACACCAACTCTGTTTCCAGCGCCTGATATTAGCTGGAATAACAGGAGCCGTAACAGGTTTTAGGTAAGGGTAGTGTTGGATGATGGCTAGGAAACAGTTGATCCTCGCAACAGAACCATTGAAAGCTGTAGTCTACCAGTTAGACTGCCTCCTGCTGCTTCGACTACAAACCAGTTTCCAACGGAAATCAAGCGGGTTTCCCTGTTTTGCCTGATACCTGCCTGTTAATGCAGGCGGACTCACTGCTCGATTCGCGCCGCAATTCAAATCCACCTATAGTGAGAGGCGACGATGGTTGATCAGGAGTTCGGTGATGAGTACGAACACTCCCTCATCGCAGCCAGTGGATCGCTGGGCAAGTGGCGCACCTTACGAGGCATATGTGGGGCGCTGGAGTCGGCAAATCGCGCGGCAGTTCCTCGAATGGCTGGACATACCAGCGGGCAAACGCTGGCTGGATGTCGGCAGCGGCACAGGCGCACTTAGCCAGACGATCCTACAGACCCGCCAACCCGCGCAAGTCATCGGTGTGGATCGCTCCGAGGGATTTGTCGGCTTTGCGCGGCAGCAACTGAGCGATGCTCGCGTCCGCTTCGAGGTCGCTGACGCCCAATCCTTGCCCGTCGAGGACAACACCTTCGATGTTGCCGTCTCCGGTCTGGTGCTCAACTTCGTGCCGCAGCATGATCGCGTCATCAGTGAAATGAAGCGCGCCGTGGCAGCGGATGGCATCGTTGCTGTCTACGTCTGGGATTATGCCGACAAGATGGAGTTCATGCGCTACTTCTGGGATGCCGCCAGCGCGCTTGATCCGGCTAACTCCAGCTTAGACGAAGGTTCGCGCTTCCCGATCTGCCATCCCAACGCGCTGACCAGCTTATTTGAGAGCATTGGACTCACGGAAGTCAGCACCACGCCGATAGATATTGCCACCCACTTCAAAGACTTCGATGATTACTGGCAGCCCTTCCTCGGCGCACAAGGATCGGCACCGAGCTATCTGCAAACGCTGACCGAAGCACAGCGGATCGCTCTCCGTGATCGCCTCCGTGCTACCCTGCCAACCGCTGCCGATGGCTCGATCTCGCTGATCGCCCGCGCATGGGCAGCACGCGGACGGAAGTAACGCACCAAATATGCGGGTGGGTTAGTAACCCACCCCTACATGACGCCTTATCGTCAATAGCCGTTTGGTAGGGGCAGGTTTCCCAACCTGCCCAACAGTAGACCATCCTTTGCCCTCCGCGCTACGCTGCCAACCGCCGCCGACGGCTCGATCCCGTTGGTCGCCCGCGCGTGGGCGGCACGCGGACGGAAGTAACGCCATCAATATGCGGGTGGGTTAGAAACCCACCCCTACACGACGCCATACTGTATCCTCCCCAATTGCTACAGCACCGTGATCTCACCCACTCGCCACTCGCGGTATGATGACTTTTTACTGCATCTGAGTCCGCAACATTGAGGCAGTCGTAACTACAAGTGGATAAATCAGTCATGAAAGATGCCCTCGTCACGAGGTTACTGCGTGTTTACCCCGCCGAGATCGGGCTGACGCTGACGCTGGGTTTTCTACTGCTGGTCAATGCGATGGCGCAGCAGATTTCGGGTGTGGTGGCGGTCAGCGGCTTCCTCAGTGAGGTCGGCACGAACCAGCTTCTACTGGTGTGGATCGTTAACTACACCCTGATCGCGCTGGTGGCGGCATTCCAATCGCTGATCGTGGATCGCTTCAACCGCGTCACGCTGATCGGCATCGTCTGTTTGGGCTTCGCGGGTATCTATCTGGGGCTGCGCCTGATGTTCGCGGCGAATTTCCCCGGCTGGCTCACCTACTCATTAATCTACATCGTCTCGGATCAGCAGTGGCTATTCTTCCCGCTGGTCTTCTGGGTGCTGGCAAACGACACGGTGGATATGGCGCAGGCGAAGCGGCTGTTCCCGCTGTTCGCCAGCATTGGCTTCATCGGCAAGATCATCGGCATTATCATCGCGGGTGTCTCTCCGGCGCTGCTCAAACAACTACAATCCTCCAGCGTGGAACTGACCACCTTCATCGCACTGTTGTACGTCCTCGCCTTCGTGGTCGTGCGGCTGCGGTTGCGCGGCGTCAAGATCAGGCAGACGGTGCAGAAGGTGGAACCGCTGCAGAAGCGGCTCAACGAAGCGCAGGAGTTTATCAAGGATGTACCGCTGTACCGCTTCCTGTCTTACTCTATCGCCGCACTGATCATCTGCCACATCATCATCGAGTTTCACTTCATGGTGGTGTCCAGCCAACAGTATCCCGATGGCGTCGGCTTCGCACAGTTCTACAGTGCCTACCGCTTGGGGGTGGCACTGCTGGCGTTCCTGATCCAGTCAGTGCTGACCAGCCGCCTGATCGAGAAGATGACCCTCAAAAACGTCTTTCTGATCATGCCCGTCGCGGTGACCACCGGATTAGCGGCGATGCTGGCATTTCCGGGCTTCATCACGGGCGTGCTAGGCATGGTCTTGAACCGACTGCCGCGCGACACCGTAGACGAATCGGCGCAGAAGTCGCTGCTGGCAATGGTTCCCGAAGAACGGCGCGGACGGGTAGCGCTGTATATGGACAACGGCATGATCGGGCTGGGATCGGTGCTCGGCTGCATCCTCGCGCTGATCGTGGTGACCTTAGGACCCTATCTGCTGGGCGCGAACTACGCTGCCGCCTATCTGTTGATCGGCTTGGTCGCGGCGGTGATCGGTGTGTTCTGCGTGATTAAAGCGCGTTCGCAATATGACAAGAGTCTCTTAAGCTGGCGGCTGAAGCGTCGGCAACGTGGTGCAAGCATTCTGGATAAGTTGGACTTTTAATTATGGCAATCGACACAACATCCACGCACGAAACGACGGCGACATCGCTGCTCGGACAGACGATCAAGGGCTACGAAATCCGCGAGGAATTGGGCGCGGGCAGCTTCGGCATGGTCTACAAGGCGTATCAGCCGATGGTCGGGCGCGAGGTGGCGATCAAGGTGATCCTACCAGCATTCGCCAACCAACCGGAGTTCATCCGCCGCTTCGAGTTCGAGGCGCAGTTGGTGGCGAAGCTGGAGCACATCCACATCGTGCCGCTGTACGATTACTGGCGCGAACCTAGCGGTGCCTATCTGGTGATGCGCTTCTTGCGCGGGGGCAGCCTGCGCGAGTCGCTGAACCGCGGCGCGTGGGATCTCGAACGGGTGGCGCGCTTGGTGGATCAGATTTGCTCGGCGCTGGCGGCGGCGCACCGCAGCGGCGTCGTCCACCGCGATCTGAAGCCCGATAACATCCTACTCGATGAGGACGGCAACGCTTACCTCGCTGATTTCGGCATCGCCAAGAGTTTGAGTGTTGGCGAAACCATCGAAGGCGAAGCGGTCACCGGATCGCCCGCCTACCTTTCGCCGGAGCAGATTCGCGGTTCGCAAGTTTCGGCGCAAGCTGACCTGTACGCGATGGGCATCATGATCTACGAGATGCTGACAGGCAGCGCACCACTGCCGAATTCGTCCACCTTTGCGGAGATCGTCAGCTTTCAACTGAACGAGGCACTGCCAGCCGTCGAATTGGCGGGCACTAATGATCGCATCGTTTTGGGCGTCAACGCGCTGATCCAGAAGGCAACCGCCAAAGACCCCGCCGAGCGTTATCCTGATGCGCTGGCGCTGGCGCGCGCCTTCCGTGAAGCTACGCGCATCGGCAGGAAAACAGGTCCGCTGGATAGTTCGCAACTGGACATGATCATCTTAGATTTGCCGGACTTCGATGAAGGTACGGCAGAGATCGATCTCGGCGGTACGGTGGTCAATCCGTTTAAGGGGTTGCGCGCGTTCCAACAAACCGATGCCGACGATTTCTACGGACGCGAGGCGCTCACCGAGCAGCTTGCCAACCGGCTGAAGGAGCAAGACAGTTTCGCTCGCTTCCTCGCCGTTGTCGGTCCCAGCGGATCGGGTAAGTCGAGCGTGGTGCGGGCGGGTTTGCTGCCAGCGCTGCGACGCGACATCCTGCCTAATTCGAATCGCTGGTTCGTGGTCGAGATGATCCCCGGTCCGCGCCCGCTAGACGAACTGGAAGCGGCACTGACGCGCATTGCCGTCAACCCGATTGATGCCGAGACGCTGAAAGACTTACGCACTGATCCGAAGGCGCTGCTGAAGATCGTGGATCGCTGTCTGCCTATTGATCCCAAATGTGAACTGCTGCTGGTGATCGACCAGTTCGAGGAAGTGTTCACGCTGCTGGAGAACGAAGACGAACGGCTGCACATCCTGAATATGTTGCTCAATGCCGTCAACGATCCGAGCAGCCGCGTGCGCTTGATCGTCACA
>JAHBVK010000056.1 GCA_019637555.1 Anaerolineae bacterium | reverse complement strand
GCGAGGAGCAGATCATCGCGTCGCTGGCGGAGAAAGTGATCGATCCAGCAGTAGTAATGGTCGAGGTGATGAGAACGAAGCGGTAATGTGTGACCCTGCATAAATACGGTTACATCTATCTGCTACCTCCTATCATTGCGACACGCGAGACTAGTGCATCGGTGCATAGGTTTGGCACTTATTCACTACAGCAAATAGCCACTTTAGAGAACTTAGAGAACAAAGCCAACAATTTTTACAACGTCAGAGATCTCACTGTCTGGATCTTTCGCGCCTATAATGGCACGTATTTCCTTATAAAAGCCTGCAACATTTGCATACTCTCTTATTGCGTTTTTAAGTGCTAGCGAAGCCTTATCTAAGTCAGCTTTGTGGTCTTTCGCTGTGCCTGGATTCTTGTATTCCCCCACAAATATTTGTACCAAAACATTTCTGAGTGCTTCGACTAAGTCAACGAATTCAGTTGGCAATAATATACTGACATCTGTCAAGAAGGTGTGAAAGGTGCTAAGTGTGTCACCTATTTCATGTCTCCAATCGGTCGACAATTTACCCATGTCTTCTGGCGAAACATTTGCAGTTCGAAAGCAGAAACTATTAACCTCCAAATCAATTTTGTTGACGTGTTTGCTTAACTCGAGCAGAATTTCGATCTGCTTTTCATAAACAATGCCGCGCTGAATAGCCTTCCGTTCCCTACGGGAAAACCAAATGGTACCTGCAGTAGCAAGAAATATCAGGAAATTTATCACGTTGGACCATTCAATGGTGATGTTTGGCATAGCTACCTCAAATTACACTGTACGCTATCTGTGTATGCGAAGGAGAATTTTGCAATAACTGCAATAATTGCACTCACAGCGACGGTTGGTTCGCATCATAGAGTTGCCCGTAATTTCCGTCAGTTATGCAACCTTTGCAAGGAAGCGTGTCCAGCCCTAGATTGTTCAGTTTTTACTAGCTAGCAGGTGCTAGCCAGCATCTCCTGCGAAACATGACACGGCTTTCTGCACGCAAGCTTCAACATTGACTCAGCGACCTGTTCTTAGCGCCGCTGCAATTTCATGTCGCAGGTCTCTAATTCGCCTCTCCCTGCCTTGACGTGCTTGATGTGTACGTGGCGTCAGAGAAGGGTGAGATTAACAACAGGTTTGCTTCCAAAATTGCGGCTATAGGCTTGTCTGTGCTAGCCAACTTTTATGTAGCAGGTTACCCAAACAATGTTGCTTATTTGTTGTTTGTACCAGTAATCGTATGCTGTAACCGCATAGGATACATCCGCATAAATTGCTTTAGGGTCGTTGGTATCAACGCACGCTTCGGGTCGAGCATATTTCAGACCCTTCAACTGACCAGTTTGATCGGCGACAGTTTCAACCGGATATTTATAATAGTGGACATGCACATTTGGGAGGTTATTGTTCCAATAAGCTATGACTTTGAATGAATGAAACTCGATCTGAATGTGCTCATCTTTTGCAAATCCATAGCCGGAAATTACCCATTGAATACCTTGGTTTACTACCTTTATTTCTGTTGGTGGATGAACACAAGCTAATTGACCATCAAGATTCGATATTGACCATAGACAATAGGCGTATTCTTCAAGTTCGGTGTAGATCCATGAACCTCCAGCCCCGCGTGTACGACATACTGCCGACAATCTACCATTGCCGCCGAAGAAATTTATCGCCGTGCAAGTGCGCTGATAGGAACCTTTTGGATATGAAGATCTCGTACAAACAAGCTGTCCATCAAAATTGCTGATGTCATCAATGCAGTCGGGATAGTGGAGTAACAAGCTTGCAATGTTCTTTCCTGCCCGATTAAGGCAAGTTGCAATCAAGGTTGGCAGATTAATATTGGTTAATACTGAAATGTCTTTACACGACGTCTGATATGAGCCTGGCGGATTACCCTGAGAACTAACGCGATGTGCGTCAGACACAATGATGAAAAATGCGAAGATAGTAATGATAACAGTTATACGCTTGATCATCTTTGCCTCCCATAATGATATACAATTTTATAGTATACCCTAAGCTCAATCTTACAACTATTAGTCTTCTGCAATGTACCGGGCAACTGTGAGATCCCGCAGAATTCACTCTTCAATGCCACTAGGAGATCGTGTGGTGTAGTGAACGCTTGCTTGCAGATGATCGTGCGGTGTTGCTGTTACGTAATAGGGCAAATATCCAGCAACCGTCAAAGCAGATCAGTGACGTCGGCAGATGCTAGATAGCGATTGCCAGCGGGTAAAAACCGAACAATATAGAGGCTGAACACTTTATTTCTGATGGTATGAGTGGGAAAGACGGTAACAATCGCGCGCATACGAAGTCGGTGGACCAGCGTGTGAAGATTCAAACGGTCTATGCTGGACAGACGTCTTATGATTGTGATAACCTAAACAAACACATATTCAATACGCAGTGGAAAGATAGTTTGATGCCACTACAGTTTCCTTCCTTTGATCATGTGCCGCTGCGTAATCCACCTCTTTCGGAAGTGGTTTGCCAAGTACGATTTCCACTGATCTTACAACTTCAAGTTAATGTGCCGTCAGAATTTCAAGATCGCATATTCTCCCGTTTTCCAATTCTTGAAATCGAACACCCGATACAGTTAGATCGAGGTATCCAAGCTTCAACGAGTACGGGAAAAATGCCTAGTGTGTATCGCTTTTTCGATGAACATAGAGCAAGTTCAGTGAGTATTAGCGCAAATTTCTTTGCTATTACGACTACACAATATTCTGGCTGGACTTCATTTGCATCAGATTTTCGCTTAGCGGCACAGTCTGTTTTTGATATATATAAATTGAGTGTTCTTAACCGTATCGGGCTACGGTATGTCAATACTTTAACTACTGAAAATACACAGTCCGAGGAATTTGCTTCTGTAATGGAGTTCATCCGTCCAGAATTAACTACCACATATCGGCTAACGGAGATTACCGAATATGTTGGATTGACACGTTTAATGACCGATCATCAGGGCGGCAAATTTTCATTAATTAGTGGAGTGATACAAGAGGAAGAAGATCCGCAGCCATCCTTCGTCCTAGACTTTGATCATTTTCAGGAAGGCGAACGCGTACTCAGCGTTGAAGCGCTCATAGAAATATGTGATAAGTTTCATTCGACAATCTATAACGCTTTTCGATGGGCAATTGTGCCTGAACGATTACATATTTTTGAGTAAGACAGGTTATTTCTATGTTGCCGTTAAATTCAGATTTTCTCAGCGAAGAGATTACAGCTGGAGCGTCAACCGATGACTTAGGTGATGCAAAAGCTGAAATCGCAGCACCGGGAACTGCATCCATTGGAAGACCCAAATTGCGTAATATCGCGGTGGGATCGTTTGTTCTCTTTGGTGCCATTTCAGCATCAACGTATCGCTTTCCAGATGCCACAATAACCAATGCAAATAACGCCATGGAACATTGCTATCTGGACTACTGGGATGAAATCCGCACTATTGTGCAAACTAAGATTCCGCACGAGGTTTCCGGTATAGTGCGCATACCTGGCGTAATTGGCGGCAAGCCGATCATTGTCAGAACTCGAATTCCCGTATGGTTACTTATTCAAGCAATGAGAATCGGAAAAACTGACGAGGATTTATTGGCATCCTATCCAACTTTACGTACCCAAGACCTTGTAAATGCTCGAGCATATTATGAACATAATAGGGAGGAAATTGATCAGCAGATAGAGGACAACGAGAACGCATAAGGTATGGCGCGTCTATATTCCAATGAGAACTTCGCATTGCCGGTTGTAGTCGAGCTTCGCAAGTTCGGTCATGACATCGTTACATCTTTAGATAGCGGCAGAGCAAACCTCTCAATTCCGGATGCCGACGTTTTGGCATACGCTACTGAGCAACAACGCGCCGTTTTAACATTTGATCGCTATGATTTCAAAAAGCTGCATATCCTTAACTCTAATCATGCTGGGATAATTGCCTGTACTGATGATACCAATACCAGTGCCCTAGCAGAGCGAATACATAGATTGCTTGAAAGTACTCAAGATCTTTCCCAGCAATTTTTGAATGTGTATAAGCCTGACAAATAGGCAGCTTCTAACCTTGTACATAAGCACTACAAATATGTCGTTTCACCGTCAACAGTAGGGTTATCGTGACTCCGACCTCATGAAGCAGATTCGCCAACCATGCTTGCGCTGTTCACTGAAGTCTCAATTTCATATCCAAGGCTACCGTCACCAACACGAAACACTCTCGCTGCCTACGAGGTGCATTGAGCAGCGAGAGCGAATTTCATCCACTAACTTTTCCTTGCCAAGACGATCCAACGCCCAGATCAGCGCGCAGAACGTACACTACTTAGCTTGAAGTCTCCACCACCGTAGTTGTGGAAGATTTCAATGGTCAAGCGTTGTACACGTGAACTTGGAGAGCCGGCACCTCCAAAAAATAGGGGATCGCCCGGGTCGCCAGTTTGAAAGTCCGCAAATCGTAATTGTCTTACATAAGGTTGTCTGGGGACGATTGACGGATGAGCGCCTGTTGGGGCAAATGCCACATATTGGCGGGGGCTCACTGCGGGGCAGTAGCAAAACACACTACATTCAATATCAAGACTAACAGTTTCATACTCCAAGAGGAATTGGCTATCTCCACTAAAGTCCATGTAGTCGGGATTTGCATTGGCTACATCGTAGACGATATCGAGCATATAGAGTAGCCCGTAGCCACATCCGACAACTAGCCCGCATGTGCGATCATCCCCACGGTCAGGATGCGGATCATTACTGGTCATGGTGCCAATTTCAAGGGTTGCGTGCTGATTAGGATACTTAAGGTGCGAACCATACCTAAGCCTGAAATTGACAGCCCGTGTGGGAATCTTGAGGTCAGAATTAACGCAATCCTGCTTCTTCCAAGTATCACCCACACCGTCCTTTTGACAAAGTCCATAATGATACACATATTCTTCTTTGCAAGGATCCTCGGGCTGTTCATGAGAGTTGCAACAAAAGTCATCGATAAGCATCAGTAACTCCCTTCTGGTTGACCACAATATATTATAGACTCATATTCCTAGATCACTATTTCTTTGCTGAACATCGCCTCTCTGTACCCTCGACTCCCACTCTGATGCTACGATAATCCCTGCGAAGCATGTATGCTGCCCATGGAAGGGGTACACATATGAGCAGCGGATGGTTGATCGACGACTTTACAGGGGTAAGTCCAACAACAGGGAGGTTACAGCTAGTCCAGGGACAGGATTACACCGTCACTGGGGCATTGGAGATCGACTCGCCAATGGGCGCGCGATCTGTCGTAGGAAGGAGGGTACTCACATTCAGCGGCTCGTCGATGAAGTCGGAGAACGTCGGCGCATCGGTGACGCTGCACACCAATCGGCTGACCGTCGCTGCCGATGCTGGCGTCGAGAATCGGCTGGCGCTGGAATACGACCTGACCGGATTAGCGCGGGAAACTATCGACTTCTCTCGCTTCTTCGGTATCCGCGTCTACGGCATGACGCACAGTCACGACGTGGATGTTGTCATACAGATCGTCCGGCGCGGTGGTCCTTCGGTGCAACTTAACCGCGATGCCATCCTGCGTGCGCCCACAACCGACTTTATCGACTTCGAGTTCGGCGCGACGAAGTTCGCAGGCAGCTTGGCTGAAGTACACATGGTAAGGGCGGTGATAGGACCGGACAGCAGAGAGGAGGCAACGGCGTACACACTGCATAGCATCGAACTGTACCCGCATCCGTAGACAGACTTCAGGAAAGCGATTGACTGTTGTGAGTCTTGTCAGGTACAATTCCCATATACAAGAAGGGGAATTATGGACGCCGAAAAACTGATCAGCCTGCCAGAAGCCGCACGCTTAATCGAAGTAGACGCCAGTACACTTGCACGTGCTGCACGCCTAAAGAAATTGCGTGCCGACAAGATCGGCGGTGTCTGGTTAGTGACGCCTAGTGAGGCGCGACGTTGGAAGCAAGAAGATCACAATCCGAAGATGAAACGGCGATAATTTTGATACTAGACAATTGTACCAGATTAATGGTACAATCTCTGGTGTAAATGAAATTGCCCCAATGAGTGTTCGTACCACTCACCGGGGCGATGTAGTCACCGGAGATAACCCGATGAACCACGTACAACAGTTTATCACAGCATTTCTATCGCTCAACCCTTCACTATCTGAGATTGCCGACGTGATCCAAGCACTCAACGAACGTGCAGAAGAAATCCGGCAGCAAGCCCATCTCCAACGTCTTCACCATGTTTGGGATACAACCGCAAAGGAGTATGGTCGCGCCGATGCCATGCAGATTGCGGCAGGTGCACTTCATGATGTACTGATTGAGGCAGAGGGTTATTTATTCACAGCGACGTCAATTGCGACGGGCGCTGTTGCTTAGCGTGTAGGCTTTGCCTACGAAGCACCGCGCCGGGGAGTTTCAAGCCAACCCGGCGCAGCAGTCCAGTATCCGCAAGAACACTAAGACAAGGATTATTTTATCATGGCTACTCAAACAAACCAGATCACGATCACCGCATGGTTAGCTATCCCCCGCGATCAACGTCCTGACACCACTTTCGGTGGTCAGAAGGTGCTACGCATCGTTGGCGACTTCAAGCAAGGGCGCTACATGATCGTCTGTGAGCGTATCAAGTTCCGTAACTACGCGCCTGATACCCTGCTGGATATGGTGACACCAGCGCCGAAAGATGACAGCACGGCGCATCAGACGGCAGCACGGCGCATCATGGGGATGTTCGATGATCTGACCGCTGATCAACTCAACTCGTTTGCTGAAGTGATGGATTGGCGCGTGAAAGAAAACGCGGGTGGCAACGGTAGCACGGCAGCGCCGGAACCGGAACCAGCGGCGGAGCCTGCCGACGATCAACCAAAATTCAATAAGTGGGGCGTTGAGGATGGGCGCGTGTTCGGTGTACCGACGTGGGATAGTGAGACGATGGCTGAACATTTCAGCGCCGCGTGGTCTATCGTCAATGATCTCATCAAGGCAGCGGTATTCCTGCCGGATAGCACCGACGATTTGCACGCTTGCTTTACGGCAGTGGAGATCATCGCTAAGGGGCTGAATCGCGGTGAATGGAGTGAGGTTGCCTAGATATGACCAGTAGCCAGCCATTACGCGCCGTCATTTGGGCGGCGGTATCCTCTAAGGCGCAAGCTGATGAGGATAAAGACTCATTGCCCACACAGGAAGCGGACGCCCGCGCGGTCTGTGAGCGCAATGGCTGGCAGATCGTCGCCGTGTTGAAAGTGCCGGGTCATTCTCGCTGGTATACGAGCCTTGAGAAATGCGCGGCGGATATGCGGGAACAGGGCATTGATGCCTTTGATCGGCTGATGGAACTATGGCAGTGTAAAGGCTTTGATGTGCTGATCTGCCGTGATGGGAATCGCTTCGGTAGAACGCAATCCCTACATGCGCGGGTAGTTGAAGAAACGATGATGATCGGCGCTCGTATCTACTCGCTCTACGAAGGCGGTTTTGTTTCCTCACGGAACTGGACCGCCTTCAATGGTTACAAGGCTGCTGCTGAAATAGACGAGCTGCGTAATCGCTACAAAATGGGCATCTTGCGCCGTCTACAGCGCGGTTTGCCATCCGGTAAGCCACCATTCAGCCATCGCATCATGAGAGACCCGAAAACAGCGAAGGACATACGCCTAGTCGTAGATGAAACGAAACGCCCGCTGTTCACTGCCATTGCTGAGCTAATCATGGATGGCGTTGGCTGGAAAACAATGGGCATCGAATTGGAGCGCCGTTACGGGATCATCAATCCCAACAAGGGGTATCGCTATCCCTTTTACTTTGGGCATGATGAAGTGATTAATCCATATTGGTGGGGACATTCCGCGCAACACTTCGTCGATAAATCGGGTGCTTGGGTATTCGATCCCCATATAGAGCCACCGGAAGGCGTGACGGTCTGGTACAACACACACGAACCAGTATGGCAAGACTGGATTACACCCGCGATACACACTGAAGATGTGAAAGCCGAGCTAAGACGGCGTTTTGAGCTATTAAGGGGCAAGCGCCGCAATCCGCGCCACAGTATCCTATTTAGTGGACTACTGCGCTGTGATCAATGTGGTGTATCGCTTAACGCTCACGGCAGAGCAAAAGTCTTTCGCTGCCCGACTAAATGGCAATTCAGCCCGGCGCGCGGGATGTGCAGTCAAACAAAAAGCATTAATCAGCGCGACATTCGCGCCTTCATTGCGCCGATCTTACAGGTGATCATCGAGCATGGTGCATTTGCCGACGAGGCAGTTGATCCAGTGGTAGACGACGCCCAATTAGATCAGGATATCGAAAAGCAAGAGACGATGATGCGTAACCTGATCCGTTCTCGCGCTGAGGATGCAGAACTAGCGTATCTCTATGATGCAGAACTAGAAAAGGTAAGGAGGCAGCTAAAGGAACTACGCAGAACCAAGAAAGACAGCACTACTGCGGCAGAACGCGAACAGCTTACGCGGGATAGAGCGCGTTTTGCCGAGAAATACCGTGCCGGACTCAATGAGTTTTGGGCACAATCGCCCGCGCAAATCAATCGGGAGCTACTCTACATCTTTGGACGCACCCGTCTGTGCGTTAGAGATGGTATAATTGTAGGCATGTATTAAGCCCATGTCCTTACAAAACCTTTTCTCACGGCAATGCCTTCGCCAACATCAAGGAAATTAACGTGCAGCTTACCATCGGGACGAGATAACACCACGATCCACAGTAGCGTGGCTACGCCTAGCCCCACGATCGTTAGCAGCGAGAAACTGAACGTACTGCGTAGAGTTTTCCACCACACCTGACGTTGCCCCGGCGGCATTGACGCCACATAAGGGATGCCCAGCGCGAAGGCATAGTAGCCCACTAGTATCGACGGACTCAGATTGAAGATCAATGTGCCGGAAGTTGCTGCCGCGCTGCGGATCACACTTAGCATGTAGATGAGTGGCAGTTGCACCAGCCAAGCCACGATCTGACCAAGTGGCAGCCAGATCATGCCGAGAAACATCATCACAATACCGAGGATCATGATTGGCGCTTGCACAGGTGCGACAAGGATATTGACGGGAAAGCTAACCAGCGAGAATTCCTGAAAGAAAAAGATCATCAGTGGCAGGACGATGATCTGCGCCGCCAGACCGATCAAGATCACATCTGCTAGCACCGAAGCTATCTTCTGTGCAGTTTCAGCGTGAAATAGGCGATGCAGCAGCGCTTCAGTCCACTTTTGCAGCGGAGGCAGGTACAATAACAGCCCAAGTGTAGCTGCCGTGCTGAAGATCAGACCCAGATCGAATGCTGAGTTCGGATTAATTATCGTCAGCAGCATAAATGTAGCGGCTAACGAGGTCAGCGCGTCACTGCGTCTGCCCACGCGCTGCGCGATCAAGCCAAGCGACGACATGATCGCCGCGCGGACGACGCTTGCGCTTGCACCCACGAAAATCGTATAAAGTACGATTCCGGTAATACTTACGACCACGACAGCACGTGGTTTCTTGATCAGTCGGGAGAAAATCGCGTGTAGCAAACCGATCACAACGACCATATTCGCACCGGAGATCGCCAGCAGATGCGATGTGCCAGTTTTGCGGAAACTCTCGCTCACTTCGGGCGCAAACCCGCTGTCATCGCCTAATAGGATACCTGCCATAAAATCCGACGATGGACTGGGCAGCACTTTGTAAATAACCTCGCGCGCTTGGTCGCGAATACTCAACAGCGCAGCGGTGATCGGATTGCCGCGATCCCGATCCAGTACCTCAACTTTTGCCCTGAAGATGACAGTATAGATACCCTGCCGCGCCAGATAATCCCGCCACGAGAAGGTGTCAAATACTGTTGGGGTATCTAGTGAGCCGCTAATGCGTACCCAATCCCCGTAGCGGAAGTCGCCCTGTCGATCTGCATATACCAGCACATCCCCGGTAACTAACTCCTGCACCTCGTAACGTCGATAGCGTTCGACGCTGACGCGTAAACGGATCGCATTATCGCTGACATCCGGAGCGGCGGATACCATACCGATCACATCTGCATAGCCAGCGTCATTGTAGTGAGCAACATGAGAGGGAGTAATCGCCATTTGTGCAGCAGTACTTCGCCACAGTGCCAAGCCACCGACCAACACTACCAATCCGGCAAGGCGCAGTGTGGTTTCGCGACGGAAGAAAATGGCTACCGCCGCACCGATCACAACAACAGATACCCACAACGATTGTGTTACAGGTGCGGCAGCAGCTATGTATAGTCCAACAATCCAGCCGAAGGCGATGTAGAGGAGAGTCATGAACCTATTGTTCTTTTAGAAGAAGTTAGGGATTCTTTAGCCGCTACAGTGATATTCTAACAAATATCTGAGCTTATATGAGCAACCCTCAGATCAATGCAACGTAGTATCTCTTAGATTTACTGTAACGGAGGTTAAGATGCCAGTAGGTGGGAATGGATTCTTCTTCGATCCGATGTACCTGCTGTTTCTTGCGCCCGCGCTGTTGTTAGCGTGGTACGCGCAATCACGCGTGCAAGGAGCGTATGCCAAATATTCGCAAGTTCGCAACAGCAGGAACATGACGGGCGCGGACGTTGCTCGGTTATTGCTGCCATCGGAGAATCTACAGAATGTCAGTGTGGAAACGGTACCGGGTCGCCTGAGTGATCATTATGATCCGCAGTCCAATATCCTGCGTCTGTCGCCCGATATTGCCCAGCAGCCGAGCGTAGCGTCGATGGCAGTGGCAGCACACGAGATCGGACACGCAGAACAGGATCGAGATGGCTACTTGTGGATGAAAGTACGTTCCGGTATTGTGCCCATTGTGCAGATCGGTTCGCAGTTTGGCTATCTAGTGTTCTTCGGAGGTCTGCTAGCACAGATTCCATCAATCGCTTGGATCGGCATTCTGATGTTTAGCGCTGGTGCGATCTTCTCGCTAATCACGCTGCCCGTGGAGTTCGACGCCAGTTCACGAGCGCTGCGAATGCTCAATGATAATCAGATCGTGACCAGTCGCGAGGAGTATGCAGCCGCCAAAGATATGCTCTCTGCCGCCGCGCTGACATATGTGGCTGGTGCCGCACAAGCAGTCTTGACCATTGCGTACTACGTATTTATTCTGCTTGGCTCCTCACGCCGTCAGAACAGCGACTACTAGCAAAACTTCGTGACGGGCGAGAATCAACTACGTCGCTCGTCACTGTCCTCCCACCTTAGCCAGCCTCTTGATCATCCAGCAGCATATCCGTTTGAGCCGGACGGTTGTCTTGTATCATTCCTCTACGCACACTAGGCAGTGAGTCCGCTTTAATGTATCCGCGTGATTCTGCGTGTTCCGCCGCACTCAAGCTGTCTGCTACCAGCAACATTTCTGTGCCGACTTCACTCGCCTGTCTGATCATTTCCTCGATGCTGCGATCTCCCGCCGAGCCGATGACATCACGGATATAAATCGCCGCAACCCGCCCGGGGAAATCTAGTGCTGCCTTAAGATAAATGTTTGGGTCGTTTTCGCCACTGTCCCCGATCAGGATGAAGGGCAGCGAAGGATACAGCGCCAGCAAATCGTGGATCGTCTCCGTTTTGTGCGTACCCAAGCGTAAGTTATTGAAATACGCCTCGCTCAATTCCAGATCCAGCAGCAAAAACGCACCCATAGGAATGCTGCGTAGTTCAAAGAAATCAACGAACAAATCGTATAAGTTCCAGATGCTGTTGGAGACATAAAACAGCGGATTAATCGCTTGTGTACCAGTACCATGTTGGAGCGCTCGATAAAACTCCGCAACGCCTGCAAATGGTAGTCGTGTGTGGGCATTTTGCAGGAAAGTATTCCGCGCCATCTTCAATAGATGCGGTACATCGGTCTGGAGCACCGTATCATCGAGGTCGCTGATCACGCCGATTTGCGCGTTTTCCGGCGGAATCATCACGCGACTGCTAGTACGTGTACTTGCCGGATCAGGATGATCAATCAGTTCCAATGCCACTTCCTGCCACAATCCGTGTGGTTGTAACGCGGGTGAAAGCGGTACTTGAAATTCAAAGTACCCTTCCTCGTCCGTTTGTGTTTCTGCCGTTACCTCAGGCAGTGTTGGAATACTCAGACGGACGCGGGCATCACGGATTTTGCGCGTATTCAAGCGGCGGTACATATTGACTAGATTGCGCCATGTGCTGTCGTTATCCAGCGGTTCTCGGACGCCGTAATCTTCCAGCACGCGCCCACGCAGTTTCAGCAGCGACTTCGTGCCGTAACCAAGATAAGGCAATATCTGGGCGCTGTCGTCGCCATTGGCATTAGAAAGCCGCTGCCTCAGGCGTAGCGCTAATTCGTCAAAGCGTTCTTCCGCGTTGCTGGCTAATCGTGCCAGTAACTGCCGCCATTCGGACATAATTCCTCAATATCTCAGGTGCTGGGGAAGCGGATCGACGCGTTGCTACCGCTGCTATAGTCGTTAGTTTAGCTTGATTCTGGCGAAATCTTTATACTCAATACGTGAAAAGTGCTGATTAGTTTGCAGATTGAGCGGATCGGATAAAGGATATGCGCGATCAGCCTCAGCGCATTGGCTACATACTACTGGCAATGCTGCTAGATGTCTGCTGCACCATCGCTACGCTTGAAGGCGCACGGATGCTGCGTGATGCACTGCCGTACGGTATGGAGATTCCCATTGAAGTCTCCACACCATTCGAAGTAGTGATGTTGACGGCAGCAATCTGGTTCGGCATCTTCTTACTGCTCTCTGTTTACGATCCGAATCGTAACCGTACGCTTCTCGGCGAGATTCAAAGCGTCGTTACCGCCAGTTTACTTGGCTTATTGGTACTGGCAGGTGCGCTTTATTTTTCCTATCGAAATGTTTCCCGCTTGTTCATCCTCTATTTCTACGCACTCAACCTTATCGTTTTGCTCGGCTGGCGGCTAATCGCGCGGGCAGTGCTCCGCCTCTCCGGTAACGACCCGCTGCGGAGGGAACATCGGGTGCTGTTGGTTGGCTCGGGCGAACTGGGACGGCAGATAGCCGCGCTGATGGCGGAACATGGTCACCATATCATCGGTTTCTTGGATGACGATCTCACCGCAAAAACGGACATCCTCGGACGACCTACTGATGCTCCTCAGATCGTGCAATCACAGCACATTGACGATGTGATCATCACGCTGCCGTATCAATCCTATGATCGCCTTGAACCGTTAATCCTCTCGCTGCAAAAGTTTCCAGTGCAAATTTCCGTTGCGCCGAACTACTTCAATCTCGTCCTTTATCGCGCCACCGTTGAGGATTTCGGCGGTGTACCACTGATCAACTTACGCGATCCGGCACTAACGGGCTATCAAAGGCTGGTCAAGCGCGCCTTCGATTTAGTGGTTGGATCGCTGCTGCTGCTGTTGAGTCTGCCACTTTTGCTGCTCATCGCTGTCGTGGTACGTCTAGACTCGCCGGGCAGTATCATCTTTAAGCAGCAGCGCGTAGGGGAGAATGGCAGATTGTTTACCATGCTCAAATTCCGCACTATGCGTCAAGATGCCGAAACGGAACAACCCACTATAAATAGTTATGATGCAGCGGGGCATGTGCTTCCCAAACGGTCCGACGACCCGCGTGTCACGCGGGTGGGATTCTTCTTACGCCGCACCAGCCTTGATGAACTGCCCCAATTGGTCAATGTACTGCGTGGTGAGATGAGCCTGGTGGGACCACGCCCCGAAATGCCGTGGTTGGTCGAGAAATATGCGCCGTGGCAGCACAAACGCTTCGCTATTCCTCAGGGCATGACGGGTTGGTGGCAGATAAACGGACGCGCCGATAAGCCAATGCACCTGCATACCGAGGATGACTTGTACTATATTCAAAATTATTCGTTGTTACTTGATGTGATCATCCTCTGGCGCACATTGTTCGCGGTGATCCGCCGCCGCGGCGCTTATTGAGTTCGGGCAGATGTAGGCGAAGTTGCCAATCCCCACCACATGCCGATCACCCATAAGAACAGCAGTTGGAATGGGTGGACACCCCACCAATAATTATCGAACAGCATGATGACGCAGACAGCAACGAAGGCACAACTCCAGATCAATGCCTGCCGATTCACGCTCCGAAGTCGAGCCAAGATCGCTGCACAGCCTGCCACAAACAACGCCAGCCCGACCAACCCCGACTCCGCCCAAACGTATAAATAGACGTTGTGTACAGGCAGCAGGTTGGGGACTTCGTAGCCGCGCTTTGGTCCGATGTTGAGCATCAAATTCCCCGCCCCAGTACCGATCAATGGGCTAGCGCTGATCTCTGCCCAAGAATCCTCGAAGAAGAATTCACGACCAGAAAAGAACCGCGTCGCTAGATCGCCCCGCGTAGCAATGAGTACGAGAATAATCCCACCAACCACTGCCGCCACCCCGCCGACAACCATTAATCGCCGTAGCGCGGGCGATGCGCGACGCAGGATCAACCAGATCAGTGGCAAGCAGCCAACTGCCAAACCGAGGATCGCGCTGCGTGATAGCGTGGTAGTCAGCCCTATACCACAGATGATGCCAGCAACTACGGGCAGAATCGGGCGCTGCTGCCGCTGCGCAATCCGATAACTTAGCAGTATGCAAGCAAAAATCGCTATCGCTAGATAGCCACCCAGATAATTCGCGTGTTGTGATAGTCCGGTGGCACGGTAGAAGTTCTCCGGATCGTAAGTGAAGCGCTGTGCTTCGCCTAACGCAGCCAAGCCCAATGGTCCACCTGTGATCGACTGCGCTACTGCCACCACTGTTTGGATCACGCCGCTGATCACCAGTGCTGACAGCAGCCAGTCATCCCCTTCGGCGCGTATCAGATCGGCGAGGATCAGCGCCATGATCAGCGCGGCGAGAGCGTGCAGTGCCACATAGCGTGTCATGATCGGCTGACCCGCCCACAACAAACTTGTGCCCATCCATATCGACAGCGCCAACCAGAATACGCCGCCATAGCGAATCCAGATCAGTCGTGCCGTCGCTCCGATCCTCGCCGGATATGTCGAATCAAAAACTAGTCGCAGTCCTGTGATCAGCAGCAGGAATAACAGCGGGTAATCCGGACGCGAAATCATAATGGCACGGAAGTCCAGCGGGATATTAGGCTGATCAGTGACTTCTAGCAGCAGTTCGCGCGGCGCGGCGATCACAGCAATGAACACAATGGCGGCAAGGCTGAAGCGTTGAGCAAGGCTAAAAAATCGGGTCATGCAGGTTCCTACATTTGTTACGCAATCCTGACGAATCACGAATTTCGCCGCGATTCCTGTACCATTGTAGCGTGGAGGACAACGATGCGGTTGCTGCGCGTAATGATCGGATGTGTGGTGTTTTTCAGTTTACTATCGGGCAGTTTTGTCGCCGCACAGCGTGCCCTTGACGGTGAACAGTGTATCGCCATTCAGGAAACTACCAATATCACTGCTCCACGCTACGGCGTAATCGACGCCCCTTCAGGGAAGTTTTTCTGGCAGCAGAACCAACCGCCCAACTACTTCTCCTATTCCAGTGACTACGCGCTGCTATTTCAGCCTACCGATAGCGGCTATGGCGGTGGTGCGTCAAATACTCCCTTCGTCATCGCTGATCTGAAAATTGCACGACTGAGAGAAAAGTGGACGCCCGACGAGTCTACAATTACAACCCTTCAGCAGGGAATGCGCATCGATGGCGGACAAGTGGGCATGTTCCAATTTGGCAGCACGCTACTGCACATTTCAACGGATGAACGGAACATCGCCTTCGCATGGATAGATCAGGCAAACCAACACTTCCTCACGCGCCTCAACATTGACAGCAGCGAAAAGCTCACAGTAACCCTCACAGACGAACTAAGCCGCGAACTGCTAGAAATCAACTCGTGGTCAGCGGATAACCGCTACTTCCTAACTAACGACACACTCGATCCGATCACCAACACCTTAAACTTCCGCGTCTGGAACGTAGCAGCCTTGCATCCGGTAGCAGCGCCAATCACCTTGAAGGCACACGCCGCTGCATGGTCACTCACTGGATCGACATTGGCGCTGCTCACCGACGTGAACACCCTGAATCTCTACGATGTAGCGCGGGCGACGACCACGACCATCTTGTTGCCAGAGAATATCGTGAATCAGAGCTTGTCGTGGTCGCCGGATGGCAAGTATTTAGCCGTTTCCGGCTTTGATTCGACCAAACAGAATGGCTTCGGCGCTGGCTACGATGTGGAAACCTTCACGATCTTGGCTGCCAGTGGTGCATTCCTCAATCCGCCAGTGACAGGGCTATATCGCAAGAATATCAGCTTCGAAGCACTTACAGGCAGATGGTCGCAAGATGGACAAGATTGGTTGTTTCTGCGGGAAACCGATTACGCTCAGGATCGTCTGAACGCCGGAATCGAACTCGCTGCGTTAGAGCCAGCTAGTGGAAATATCAGACCAATCGAATCGCGGATACTAACTACATGGGGCAAGGAAGTATTCTTGCCGGAAAGTCCCATTGCCGGACAATTTGGACTTGTGGTCGTCACCGCTAACGACGATGCCACACTCAACGTTGATGTACTCGACGGTAATGGCAGCAATAGAGTTCATCTAGCAGATCATATTGAACAGATTCTTCCACAGCAGATGAGTTCTACCCCTATCATGCGCCTGCTTGCCAACGCAGAGACTTCATTGATCGCTTTCACATGGTTGCAACAAGATCGTGAACTGCTGACATGGAAGAATCCAGATGGTACGACGAAAACCGTTGATCTTGCCTTGCACAATATGGCGATTAGGTATTGGGATGATCGTTCGCATCTGCTGTACTTGGCTGGCACAGTAGAGGGCAAATGGCAGATCGCTTGGGTAAATACTGAGACAGGCAGTAGCAGTGTGTTTATCGGTGTCAGTCAATTTGAGTTGTGGAATGCTGTTCTTCAACCAGATGGAGATCGCCTGCTAATCACTGCGATGGGGAGATCGGGAACACAACAGCTTCATCTAGCAAATACTGCAGGTACGCTGCAAAAACTCATAAATCCTTTGCTAACAGGTTCAGTGTTGTGGTCGCCTGACGGTAGCGAGTTTGTCTATATCGTATTCGATAGGGGGAATTTACGACTCGTCCACCATGATGCCGATGGTAATTTCCTTCGTAGCGATCTAACTGTGCCGAAGTCGGTCAATATCAGAAGTGATTTTCGTTTTCTGCAAACGTGGACCAAGTGTTCATCGATCATCCCGAATCATGACTGAGGTTATACTCATTGTGCTCTGATCACCACCTGGACCTGTGAGCGTGAGAGTTAAGACAATTCCGAAATTTGACTGAGAATTTCACCAATTCGTGGCAGGTTTGCTGTAGAATTTAGTCACCGAGGATCGAACAAAACGAGCGAGGCAGCGTTGGGCAAGATCGTAGCCATCACCGGGGCAGCAGGCTATTTAGGGCAAGTGCTGATACAGCATTTGCAAACGCTGTCGTGGGTCGAACGGATCATCGCACTGGATGTGAGACCGGTCGCTGCTAACGGGCGTGTGATCTCGCATGCACTAGATGTCCGTGAATCCTCGTTCATGCGTGCGATTCTCGCGGAGCATGGCGTTACTCATCTTGTTCACGGCGCATTCCACACCTCGCTGCCCGCCAATATGTCTCCTGATCAGATGCGCTCTAACAACGTCGATGGTTCGCAGCTTGCGCTCAAGACTGCCTTGGAATTGGGCGTCGAACAGGCGCTGTTCGTGTCTAGTGTATCGGTTTACGGTTATCGTGGTGGCAATCCGCCACAGGTGCGTGAGGACCATCGTTTGTGGCCCAATATGGCATATGGGCAGCACAAAGTATTGGTTGAAAACTTCCTGCGCGACATGGAGCATCACTATCCAAACACCCAAATCGCTATCATGAGACTGGCAGCGTTGGCTGGTCCACGCGGACGGTTGCTCTCACCATTGATGGCAATGACTGCGCAGCCTGTGTTCGTCCTCTCTAACGGCGGACGAGCGATGACCCAAGCGCTGCACGAAGATGATGCCGCTGCTTTCATCACCCGCGTATTAGAGACGAACGTCGCCGGAACGTTCAACGTCGCGCCCAATGATGCAGCCTCATGGAGCAGCGTTGCGCGGATCAGCCGTCGAACACCCTTCTCGCTGCCACGCCTGTTGCTCAATCTGGCGGCGCGTTTCAATCGTCTCTTGCCTGAACTCAAGGGGTTCAACCGCGAAGTCGTCGATTATTTGAGTGAATCGCTGGTAGTCGATAACACGGCGGCGCGTACTCAACTTGGCTGGAAGCCGCGCTTTGGCACGCTGGATGCGTTCGGGCAGATGTTCGGCACCCAACCGATCCTCCGTGTGCGCGGCAGATCGCCATCCGTCTTCTCTGAGCGTCGCTAAGATGCGGCTGCTAATCCTCGATCAACGCTAAGTGCAGTGTGAATGCGCCTGTTTGCGCCGTCGTTTCTCTACCGAAGCGCGTGACGCGGATCGTATAATCACCGCCAGCAGGCAGTGTATATTCCGCGATCTGCGAATCGCTGGGTGCAAGCCCCGCAATACCCGCATCATCGCTGAATACTAGCCGTTTGGCTTTCGGACTGAGTAGCTCCACGAACGTATCAAGCTGCGTTGGATCAGCCGCTTGTACCGTGATCGTAACTACATCGTTGCGTCTGCCCGTGAATACATATTCATAGACGAAGGTGGTATTGCTGATCGTGGCGCTTTTCGACTCGCCATAGATGATCTTTGTGCCTACTTGCGTCCCCGCACTCAGATTTAGTTCTAGATTGTTATCTAGCGCAAACGCTACGATTTGAGGAAATGCTCCCGCATCCGCTACATACAACGTATTAGCGTCTGCATTCATGATCATTGCCACCGGATGACCGAGCTGCCCTGCTTTCGGCGGCGCAGACTGGTCATACGATTCGCCGATCACACCGATGATCTTACCCTCCGGATCGAACTTGAGGATGCCCCGATCCGCCGTAGCAACCAGCAGATTATCGAAACGATCTACCAGCATCGCTAGTGGTGCGGTATTTGCCAATAAGTCAGCGCCGATTCCCGCTTGGTCCAAAACGCCATCCGAACGAAAACGCAGGATACCGCTAGTATTACTGCCCGCAAGGTAATAACGTCCCGACGGTTCGGCAGCGAACACTGGATCGAGGATCATCATACCAGTCATCGCCACCGCATCGTAGCTGTCGATTCGTGTGCCACCGCGATTGAATACGAAAACATGCGTGGCTGTTCCGTCTGCGGAAACATCCAGCGCCAGAATCCCACCATCCGATCTGACACTGAAGTAACGTGGCGATCCCTGACTAAATACATTCCCCTTCGCGCCAATATACTTGCGTGGCGCACCGTTCGCGCCTGCGGCAGGGAGCAGCCATATTGCACCGCTCACGGGATCAGATAGGTATTGCTGCCCATTTCTCAACAGTATTAAGGAACCGAAGCTGCTGACACCCTCCGGTTTGATTACATCTCCGCGCGTACCTGCCGCGCCCAGTGTGAAGATCCCACCATTGCCATCGGTGGCGTACAGCGTTGCGCCATCGGCGCTGATCGTCAGATCGGCTAACTGCGTGAGGTCAGGCGTCGCCAGACTCCACAAGGATGTCCCCACGCGCATCAGTCCCGCGTTGACCTCCGCCGGCGCAAAGCTGATTGAGTTGAGGATTTGCTCGAACTGCTGCGCTCCTCCACCTTGCCAGCCCGCGCTAGTTGCTAATCCCCGTATCACCGCAGCACGCCGTCCTCCTGTTGCCAGCATCACCGTGCGCGTAACCACATCAGCATCGGTACTCTGCGATTCGGCGCTAACGCCCGACGCTTCGCCAATGCGGATCGCGGCAACGGTGGCGTTACTGTCAGTTCGTGCCAGCAGGTCGCTAAAACCTAGCACATTGTCGATCCCAAGCTGGCGAAACGTGGTTAACGTCACACTAAAGATCAAACCTAGCGGTTGCACACCGTCACTAATGCTCTGCCAATCGTTAGCAGCAGCTACACTGACGCCTTGCGTCTCTGCCTGTTCGCGCACTTCCCATGTCGTCGGATACTGGAAAGTGATCCCCAACACATCATTGCTGTAAACGGCGTTCTGATCAGATGATTGAGCAAATGTAGGGAATCCGGTGAGCGCGAGGCAGAGAATGAGCATGAGGGCAAGCAGATAGCGCGTCATACGCATGGTATTTCTTCCTCCTGAAGCGATAACTATCAGCGTAGCAGCAGCCTTTAGAATGCTCAGGACGTTTGTGCACCGCCTACCAGACTATCAGGCAACGCTCGTGGGATCAGCCATGACGACACGGCGATCAAAATGGCTGGCAAAACTCTCGATCACTACTTGAGAAACAGCGGTCATGTTCAGACTCGCGTCGAGCAACTCCTGCATACTGGTGACAGCTTTGTCGCGAATACCGCAAGGGATGATGCCCTCGAAGTAGCTCAAATCCGTGTTCACGTTGAGCGCGAACCCGTGCTGAGTGACTCGCTTGGTGGTGACTTTGACACCAATCGCGCAGATTTTGGCTGGTGCATCCTTTTCGCCAGTCCACACGCCAGTCAATCCAGAATACTGCCAGCCCTCAATATCAAAATGCTGCAACGCATCTATGATCGTCTGCTCAATAGCGCGAACATAGCTGATCACATCAGCGTGTAAACTTCCCACTTGTGATGGCAGCTTGAAAATCGGATAGCCAACGAGTTGCCCTTGTCCATGATAAGTCACATCGCCACCGCGATCTACACGCTGCACGTCAATACGGCGTTCGCGTAGTTCAGCGGAAGAAAGCAGAATATTCTCGTCGTGCCCGCTGCTGCCTAACGTGTAGATATGGGGATGTTCTAATAATAGCAGGGTATCCGGGATCTCGTCGGCAGCCCGCTGTGCGGCTAGTCGTTTTTGCAGCGCCCATGCGTCAGCGTAAGGCAGCAAGCCGAGCTGAAAAACCTGACAGATCGTGGGCGTACTCATATCGGCTTCACGCCGCGTCGCTGCGGCGGTTCCAACCTCTTGCTAAGGAACGTGATCATACGCTCCCAAGCATCGGCAGCAGCATCAGCGTTGTAAGTCGGCAGTGCATCGTTGAAAAAATCAGTTCCAACACCTGAATACAGGATAACTTGCCCACCGCCCGGTGACTGTGCCACTGCCTCACCCATCCGCTGTACCATCTCCCGCGAAATCTTCGGATCACCATCGCCATAAAAACCCAACAGCGGTGCTTCTTCAGCGGCTAACATGGACAAATAGTCATCTGGACGTGCGTAGAAGATAACCGCTGCCAGCAAATCCTGACGATAAACGCTCAGGTTCAGCGCCAATTCGCCGCCCATCTGCCAGCCGATGATTCCAATCTTTCCGTTGCAGTGATTGTGATTCTTGAGTACGCCAAGTGCCGCTGATACACGAGGGATGCCCGCCTCTCCCAACTCGGCAGCTTTTACCTCTGCTTCCTGTTCGGATTGAGGTGTCTTGCCGTCATAAAGATCGGGGGCAATTACATAGAAGCCAGTTTCAGCTAGGCGTCGCACGCAGGTGCGAACATGTTGAGTTAATCCCCAGTTGTCGTGGACGACCACCAAACCGGGGAATGTATGCGTCATTTGCGGATGTGCCCAGAAGGCGGGCAGTTCATAGTCTTCGACGATGATCGAGATATAACCACTATTGATGGAGTGCTGGATGCGTCTTGTTTCCTGCATAATCGCCTTTGCTTCCCACCCCACCCCAGCCGATGACTAATGGATTAGCTGCCGAGTTTCCACAACATGGTATTGCTGTAGACACAACTCTCGCCAGTCCCCGCTGCGCCCTTGACGAAGAAGTAACCGATCTCGCCACTGTCGAAATTGGTTTCTTCCTGCTGCACAATCTTTGAGCCGTTTACGTAAACGGTCAGGATACCGTCCACATACACTACAGTCAGACGGTTGGCAGCGCCTTGAGCGGTACGCAGTGCTGCTGCACTATCCGTAATGCCACTCTCTTTGAAGCTGCGATCACGGTAAAAATTGAGTACCCACGTGCCATTACGCCGCAGCCAGAAGGCAGCCATGTTGTCTGGCTCCCAGTTCACCGTCTGCGAATTTCCTGATCCGTGGTAGAGCAAGCCGCAACCTGTGCGTTCCAGCCCGCCATCAGAGGCAGTCATGCGGAACGTCGTTGAGAACACAAAGTCTGTGTAGTTGCTCGGCGCTTCCGTCAGCAGCGATTGATAAAAGACAAAATCATCATCGGGGCTGCCGGTCATCTCGATGCTGTCATTCGAGCCGAGGTTGACCTGTTGTGCTCTACCGGAGGATGGCAGTATGCCCGCATTCCGCAGCGTCTGAATGATCACGTTGGGATTATTGGACAACAATCCTGCCAGCCGTTCTTCTTCTGCTGTTCCCGTCGGCGTGCGCGAGGCACGGGGTGTGCGAGTAGCCGTTGGCGTGCGCGAGGGACGAACGGTAGGTGTTGACGTCGCGGTTGGAACAGGTGCGCTTGCCGTCATATTCACGATGGCTTGGGCAGATGCCAAAGCTGCCTGACGTGAAGCTTCTAAGGTGGCAGATTGCGCCGTGCCAGTTTGCCGACGTTCTAAGGTCGCCGTGTAATAACTGGTTGCCGTCTCAGCTGCAGCCGTCTGTCGAGCATCAAAAGCAGCGGCAGTCTGCGCGAGGGCGGTAAGCTGTGCGATCAACGCTGTGCTCGTTAAATCTGGCGTATTGGTAAAGGTTGAGGTTGCGGTGGGCGTCGGTGTGTTCGTCGCAGTCGGTGTATAAGACAACACAATGATTGCTTGCTGTGTAGCAGTTTCAATTGCTTGTTGAGTGCCAGTAGCCACTTGTTGTGCGGCAAAAGCAACTGCCGTTCCTGTCGCATCATTGTTGTTCTTGTTATTGATAGCTAGGAATGCGCCGCCTCCGACTAACAGCAGCACAACCACGAAAATCCCGATCAAGATTGGTAGTGAAGATCGTTTAGCTCCGCCAGCGCTTGAATTTGGCAGCGAAGCACCGGCTTCTGGTCGCATCTCCGCTGATGTGACGGCATTAGCAGCAACTGTACCGCTTCGTCCCGAGTCAACGAGCGTTTTTTCCACTTGCGACGGAGTTTGGCGCACCGCCATCGTGCGTTCATTGTCAACTGGCTGTGAGGCAGCGCGCGTCGAACTGCGGGGTGTACTGCGTACCCCCGCCGCGTCAGCGAATGCCTCTGCCATTTCAGTAGCGGTCTGATACCGAGAGTCCGGGCTTTTCGCCATCGCGCGGTCCAATACTGCCACAATGCTATCGGGCGTATCGGGACGCAAATCCTTGATCGGACGCGGCTGTTCGTAGACGTGTTGGAAGATCAACGCGGCGGGAGTATCCGCATTGAAGGGCAGCCGATTTGCCACCATTTCGTAGAGCATGACGCCAACCGCGTAAATGTCTGAACGGCTGTCTACCGGACGCCCCATCGCTTGCTCTGGCGACATATAGGCGGGCGTTCCCATCACGCTGCCCGTCGCCGTTAGTTTGCGTTCACTGCCTGCCAACCGCGCGATGCCGAAATCGGTCAGATAAACGTTGTTGTCCCCATCCAGCAGCACATTGTTCGGCTTCATGTCACGATGGATCACGCCACGCTTATGCGCGTAATCGAGCGCTGACGCAGTTTGCGTCAGATAGTGGGCAATCTCTTCATAACTAAGCTGGTGATCACGCATCCGATCTTCCAGCGAGCCACCATCCATCAAGCGCATAACCAGATAATGCAAGCCGTCGGCTTCGCCATAATCGATGACAGGCAAAATATGTGGATGCTCCAAACGGGCGATCACCTCCGCCTCGCGCGAGAAGCGTTCCACGAAGCCCGGCTCGTTGGCGATCTCAGGAGCCATCACTTTGATCGCTACCGGGCGATTCAGCTTGGTCTGGAAGGCGCGGTAAACCATCGCCATCCCACCCTTGCCGAGCGATCCTTCGAGTTTGTAGGGTCCGAGTGTTCTGCCGATCAGGTTAGCCATAACTGCTTGTCATTTCGCTGTGGGAGAATCAATGTGCCGCTCAACCCGTTTATACAGCAGACAAGGGGAGCTTGTCAATTTCAATTAGATAATCTTCGACTTAAGTATGAGAACGCAGGTGACGGGAGTGCATGGGAGTCGAACCCACCACGGCGCGCCATGCGCACCGTCGCCGATTATTGATCGGGGAACTCACCGGAATCCAGGCACTCCCACCACAGAAGATAGCGTTATCTACAATCGGCGTCAAACGCGCCCATTGACGCTACAATTTGCTCTATGCAATCACTGATCCTAAAACCCATACCACCCTACGATTTCGACAAACTGCTGCAAATGTTGCGGCGATTTCCCACAACGGTGCTTGATCATGCAGTTGGCGACACTTATCGCCGCGTGCTGAGAGTCCGCGACCAACTGGCACTCGTTCAAGTGGCAACTCATGTAACCGATTCATCACTGCTAAGGGCATCTGTCTTAACGCAAACGGGTCAGATTGACTCCGCCGCATTAACCGCCGAACTCGGCAAAGTGTTGGCATTAGTAGATGATCGCCACACCTTCTCTGAGTACGCAAGGACCAACGCGCCGCTTCACACCGCCATCGAACCTGTAATCGCGCTGCCGATGCTGCGATCACAAACGGCATACGAAGCGCTTGTTAGCGCCATCATTGAGCAGCAGATTTCTTGGCGTGGTGCGCTCAAAGCACAGCGTTGGCTGCTGGAATGGGGTGGTCATAGCCTTGAACACAACGGCGAACGTTGGTATGCACATCCTATACCGGATCAGATCGCGGGCGCGACCCTAGCCGACTTAAAGCCACTCAAGATAACCGATAAGCGTATTCGCTTACTGATCGAGGTATCGCAACTCGTAGCGGAGGGCAAACTGCAGCTTGATGATCTCCCGGCAACAGATGCCTATCCGATCCTAACCGCGATCAAGGGCATCGGGCACTGGACAGCAGCGGTAACGCTCAGCCGTACGCTGCGAAGCACCAATTACGTCGGTACAAACGATGTGGCGCTGCAAGCGGCGGTCAATTGGTTCTTCTTCGGGCGCGAGGGACGTGCTGACGTCAAAACGCTAGTCGAACTCTTTGCTGGACTTGGTGAACATGCCGGACGAACCGCTGATCTCGTCCTCTCGCGTTGGGTGATCGAACGCTACTGATCTGGTGACTCAGCGCAGCGGCATATTCACTTCCGCCAGCAGCCGTCGTATTTTCAGCGCTAGAAATACTGCCAGTCGCGTTTCAGGATTATCCAGATCGAATGCGCCGATCTGTTCTATGCGTTCCATGCGATAAAGCAGCGTATTGCGATGGACATGCAGCTTATTAGCGGTCTGGCTCAGATTGCCGTGTTCCTCGAAGAACGTCTCCAGCGTGCTGATAAATTCGTCGTTGGCGTACTTCTCATCGGCAAGATCACCCAATGTCTCCCGATAGAAACTGCGTAGCTCTGGCGTTTCCAGTAGCAGCGAGAGCAAGCGATAAACACCGAGATCTGCGAAATACAACGGTTGATACACATGCCACTGCTGCGCGATCCGCTGTGTCGCCAGTGCCTCTTGGTAAGAAGTGCGCCATTCATTCAGCGAGAGTACCGGACGTCCGATCCCTAGCGCGAGTCTGGCGTTGGGATACTGTGACTTCACCCGTGCCATCACTGATTCTGCGAACTGCTTGAGCGAACGCGGAATCGCTTTGCCAACGGTCGGCTCGGTGACACAGAACACCACCACACTGCCTTCTAATAACTGCACCAGCGCGTCGCCGTGATGAATGTTGACCTGTTCATTGAAGATCGTTTCTAGGCGTCGGTCTGAAGGGCTGTCTTCATGTCCCCAACTGGCAACAATGGCGGTATACGGCGTATTTACCGGGTTATGTCCCAGCCTCTGTAACTGCCGCAGTGCCTGATCAACGGGTACGGTACCGAGGATCAGCCGTTCCAGCAAGCCGCCTTGTACCTTTTTCTGTGCCTCGCGGATCGCTTTTTCCTTCGCCATCTCCAGCGCACAGACCGCCGCGCCGTGACGGGCAAATTGCACATCCAGCGGATCGACAACTTCGGTGTCGAGGATCAACGAAAAGAATCCCCGTCCCATGCGATTCGCCACGATGGGAATCACCAACCGCTTGAGCGCGAACTCCGGCATCTCGATCAGCGCGGGTTCGGGAGCGATTTGTGCCACCTCAACACGGTTGCGAAACAACGCGGGAATTGTTTCCTCGTTGCTCAGTTGCGCCTCGATCTCCTCCCAATCATCGCGATCATGGATGCCGCCAACGGCGACCACCGTCTCGAAGCGTTTATCCTGCACCACTACAGTGCGTCCGGTCATATCGGCAATCGCCCCGACCAGCGCCGCCATACCTTTGTTCTCGGTGCTCAGTTGCAGCAGTTGTTCGTGGACTTCCTGCCCGCGTAGTTCCGGCGAAGGCGGTGGACCAACCAGTACCTTGACCACATCGCGCTCTACCTGCCGCAGTGATGTGCCTTGCGGCAAATTAAGCAGCGGGATCGCATTTTCTTCAGCCGCTAATCGCGCACGGTTATCGATGCTGCCAATCACGCCAACCGCTGCTACATCAACTTGTGCCAGATCGTTGATGATGTCCGCTAGCGTCAGCTTGTCACTCAGAAGATGCAATGCATCAATACTGAGTAATGCCAGTTCACGCCCTTCCAGCGAAGGGAATGCAGGTGGACGTGTGTGCAGTACCGATGTCCATGTCACGATGCGATTCAAGCCCTTGCCACCTGCCACGATGCGGGTGCCCATTGGCAAGGCGCTGCGTAAGAGGTCTCGAACCGTCTGGGTGCGTTGTGCGGTCATTTGCTGTACCATCGCTGCACTCTAAAATTCAACAGACAGGATTAGATGGGCGATCAGTAAATCTTTAAGTAGCGTTCGAGTTCCCACGGACTGACGGACAAGACGTACTCGTTCCACTCAATGCGCTTCGCCTCTAAAAATCTTTCAAATACGTTCAACCCTAGTGCTTCGCTGGCGAGTTCACTCTGCTCCAAATGATCCAGAGCTTCGTTCAGGGAAGCAGGCAGAGTCGCCAACAGACGCCTCCGATTGTTGAACAGATACAATTCTTCTTCCGCCGGATTCGGCAGTTCCATTGACTGCGCCACGCCATCTAACCCCGCCCGCAGCATCACGGCGAATGCCAGATAAGGATTGCAGCTCGGATCGACGCAGCGCAGTTCCACGCGCACTTGTTCCGGCTGATCGCCGCGCGTTCGTGGCACACGCAGCAGCGCCGCACGGTTCAACTGCGCCCAGACAACGTAAACGGGCGCTTCCAGTCCGGCGATCAGGCGCTTGTAACTGTTCACCAGCGGCGCTAATACCGCGCAGATACCGCGTGCGTGTGCCAACTGTCCCGCGATAAACGAGCGTCCCAAATTGGATAAGTGGTAATCGTTGTGAGCGTCGGCAAACACGTTGCTGTCATTGAAAGTGTCGATCAAGGACTGATGAACGTGCATCCCCGATCCGGGTACTTTCGCCAGCGGTTTAGGCATGAAGGTGGCGTACATACCATGTGCAGCAGCGATGGATTTGACCGCGAACCGCGCCGTTAACACCGCGTCTGCTGCTGCTAATGCGTCCAGCGGCATGAAGTCCAATTCATGCTGACCGCCGCCGACCTCATGATGCGCCGAATCGACTTTGATCCCCAGCTTATCCAGCGCATCTACAATTTCGCGCCGGATTAAACGGGATTTTGTATCGCTTACGTCAAAATAGCTGAATCGATCTACGGTCTGTAGATCGCGCACATCGACAGGTTCGCGGAACAGGAAGAATTCCAATTCCGGCGCGACCACATAACGGAAATTCATCTGCTCGGCGGCGGCGACGGCGCGTTTTAGCACATCGCGTGGATCGCCCGCAAATGGCTCTCCAGTCGGTGTATAGACATCGCAGATTAGCCGCGCAATCCGGTGTTCGTCGCTTTCCCACGGCAGCAGCGCATAGGTGTTGGGATCGGGGCGCAGGTACATATCCGATTCAGCAACGCGGGCAAAACCTTCCAGCGCCGATCCATCGAACCATGTCCCCTCGGCAAATGATGCTTCTAACTGCCGAACAGGAATCTGCACCGCCTTGACCATGCCAGTCACATCGGTAAATTGCAGGTCAAGATGCTCGACTCCCTGTTCATTCGCCAGCGCCACAATTCGTTGTGCGTGCTCAGATAGTGTCCCCAAGCGGCAGATCCTTTGATCGGTCTATCGTTAACTTGCGTAAATCTCACGCGGTAGTTGTACAAGTTTTACATAGACCGAACAAGTGCGCTACCTCAACTTGAACAAAATCGGCAAAGTCCGCATTGTGCAGTGTGGATTTTTGGGCAGATTGCACAAACGCTTATTGAGGACAGGCTTTAGCCGCTGCACTTTGCACAAACGGTAAGATGAAGGCTGCCACGCGGCGATGTCCGTTGGGGTTCGGGTGTGGATCAGCCGCGGAAATACGATCAGGATTCTTCGGATCAGCGGTTAACTCGTGGATGTCGTACTGCGAGACGATAGACGCTTCAAATACATCCTTTGGCGCAAAAAAGATCACTCGCCCATCGTCAGCAAGTGCTTGCAGATCGTTTTTGAAGCGGATGTAATTGGGGTCTTGCTGCGCCGTTTCAGCTTTAGGGGCAGGCGCGTTGATCTGCGCGTTTAACTGTATATAGCGGATATATTTCTCGATCATGCTCAAATGCGGTTGCTGCGGCAATCCATAATCCCAGCCAGAAGTTGGCTCAGCATCATTGCCGATCACAAAATAGACGATCACCTTAGCATCCGGGAATCCGGCAATTCCGCGCCGCACGTTCTCGCTGTTATAACCATCCAGCGCAGCGTTGATCGCGTCGATCTGTGGCATCTGTTCGGCGATCCGGCTGATCCACGTATCGGCGTCATCAACCCCATGTCCCCACGTCACACTATCACCGATGAACAGCACCTTGCACGAACCGCGTTGATTACCCGGCACCGCGCGTACCGATCCCTCATTGATCGTCGCTGTCCAATGCGAAAATTTATAGGTCCCTGCTGGTAGCACATATCCGCGATCAGGATCGATGACCACGTTCTCCCACAATATCGCTAGATCGTCAAAGTATTTCAATCCCCACGGATCGAGCAAGTACAACAACACTTCCAGTTCAATCGGTAGTGTGACGATCAAGAATATGATCAGGACGATGATGCGTAATGGGCGTTTCATGATGTAGCTACACAGCGATAGACAAGATCAAGGTGAACTAGAATTTTGTTCGTCGTCATTCTAAGGCGCTTTCAAGGTTTGCTGTGATTTTTGGCATGAAATTGCGATATGACGTGGAAAATAGCGATTGACCGTTGCGATTTCGTTTGGCGTATGCTAACTTATGCACCGCTTTCTACTTATGAAATAAGCATAATAAAAGGTTCTCTAGCTCACTTTACGGCACAGTTGTGTACAGTTGTATCATGGCGCGACTGAGCAATCTTGACAAAGCGTGTTGCATCCGATACATTTGTGACAGAATTCGCAAACGAACTTGAAAATGGAACAATCAAAGCTCTACGCCTCCGTCGGGTTGGCGCTGCAAATGGGGTGTTTGTTGGCGGTACTCGCCATCGTCGCCTTGTTTGTAGGGCTGTTTCTGGATCGAACACTGAATACGGGGCGTATAGCGACGGTTATCTGCATCGTTGGCAGTATTCCCATTAACTTGATCCTCGTGTTGCGATTGACGCAGCTTTTCATCTCGCGGATAATTCCGCGGTCTGACATACAACCCACCGCGACCAGCGGCGTTACAGGTGTTGACGATAGCGCGAAAGACGATTAACTCCGGTTAATTTAGTCAATCGCGCTCGACTTTTGCAGATCGCTTGCCAGCATCAACCCTCCCTTCTGCAATATCCTCTTGCAGTTGGTCGGGTGAACAACAAACTAAGGAGGGGAGTTCTTGAAAGCACCGTTTTATCGTCCGTTACTATCACTGAGGAGCGATGGATGAGTACCACTACACGCGGTTTTCTCATTTTCGGCGTCTTGGTGCTGGTGGTTGCCTTTGGGTGTATAGGTCCAGCCTTTTTCTGGCTGCCGCAAGCGGGCGTCGGCGTGCCCCTGCCAGTGATTACGCTGCCCGGTGAAGTTTTGGCGGGCAACGTGTTTCCGGGTTGGCTCGGCTACGACCTGACCAATACCTTCACTTCGCTGATCTTGGTTGATCTGATCCTGTTCGCCATCGCCCTCGTGGTCATTCGCGCCACGGCTGGTGTTGCACCGGATCGCTTCGTGCCTCGCGGGTTCACCAACTTCATCGAACTGTTAGCGGAGTTCCTGTACAATCAGGCGCGCACGCTGCTAGGACCACACGTCCAAAAGGTCTTCCCACTCGCTGCCACGATCTTCCTTATGCTCTTGGTCGCTAACTGGGTCAAACTGATTCCCGGTGTCGAAAGCGTTGGCGTACTCGCCTGCGCCGAGCCGAATCAGCCCGGTTTCCCGATCATGGGGCATGATGACACCACACCGGGCATCTTCCTGAAGGTCGATAGCCTCGATCTCGGTGGACGCGCTGGCACTAAAGCGACCATTGATAACACCCACGCTTGCGAAGAAGCGCATCCCGAATTCACCCCGCCGCTGGTGGAAGCCAAGCGTGCGCGTGGTGAAGAAGTGGAAGGCGCAGGAGAAGATCACGGCACTACTGAGGAAGGCGCACCTGCTGAAGGTGGCGACCACTCAGATGAGGCGACTCCAGAAGAAACGCCTCACGCCTCAATCGCTCCTGCCAGCTTTGTATCCGTGAACACTGCATCGAAGAAGGCGGCAGAAGCTAACCCCGATTTGTTCGTGGTTATCCCCTACTTCCGCGCTCTGGCAACCGACCTAAACTTCCCCATCGCATTGGCACTCATCGTCGTCATTATGGTGCAGGTGTGGGGTGTGCAGGTACTCGGTCCTGCCTACTTCTTCAAGTTCATCAACATCCCGGCATTGGGTAACATATCCAAGAAACCGCTGGGAGCAATCGACTTCATCGTCGGTCTGGTCGAAATCATCTCAGAGATTTCCCGTATCGTTTCGTTGAGCTTCCGACTTTTCGGCAATATCTTTGCTGGTGGTGTGCTGCTCATCGTCATGACCTTCCTAGTAGCACTCGTCCTGCCGGGCGTCTTCTACTTCTTGGAAATCTTCGTAGGTGCGATTCAGGCTTACGTGTTCAGCACACTGACGCTGATCTATGCGTCTCAAGCAGTCACTGCACATCATGGTGATGACGAACATCACGATGAGCACGAAGAACATCACTAATAGACTCTGGTTCACAGAAGACACGATCTCGATCTCACTTAGGAGGACATATCCACAATGACTGACGTAGGTTTAAAAGCAATTGGTGCTGGTCTCGCAATGGTCGGCGCGTTGGGTCCCGGTATCGGCATTGGTTTGCTGGTAAACGGTGCGTTGCAGGCGATTGGTCGTAATCCTGATGCAGCCGGTCTGGTGCAGACGAACATGATCCTCGGTATCGTGTTCGCGGAAGCCATCGCCATCTACGCCCTCGTCGTTGCCCTTATCCTGATCTTCGTGTAGGCGGAAAGCCGCAATAGGGAGGTCAAATGGAAAGATTAGGTATAAACGGCGGTTTTCTAATCGCTCAGATCATCAACTTTGTGATCGTCTTTGGGGTCTTGAGCTTGGCGTGGCGTCCACTGGTTCGTGCGTTGGAAGCCCGCCGCGAGAAAATCGCTAAAGGTTTGGAAGATGCCCGCGCTGCGGAGTTGGCTCGTGCCAATGCCGAGCGTGATGCACAGAAGTACATCGACGAACAGCGCACCGCCGCGCAGCGTTTGGTGGAAGAAGGACGTAGCCGCGCTGAGGATCAGGCTAGAGTGGTGCTGGAAGAAGCCCGCCGCGAAGCTGAGGCAATCCGCGTGAAGGCGCGTCAGGACTCCGAAGAGGAGCGCAATGCTTCCCTCTCGGAAGTTCGCTCTCAGGTCGCCCAGATCGCTATCGCCGCTGCAGAGCGCGTGATCGGTCAATCGCTGGATGACAAGAAATCCAAGTCGATCATCAACGACTTCTTCACCAGCATTCCCGCAGGTGCTAGCAATCTCGGCGCGAACGTCGAGGTGACCAGCGCCATGCCGCTGAACGACGAAGAAAAGAAGTACGTCGCGCAGCAGATCGGTGCGTCGAACCCGAACTTCCGCGTGGATCCCAACATCCTCGGTGGTTTGGTCATTCGCGCTGGTGACCGCGTGATCGATGGTAGCGTGCGTTCCAATCTCGGTAAGCTCGCCGCCTCGATTGGCTAGTTCACTAGTCTGCTAGAAAAAGCAACAGATGAGCCGAGGATCACACGATCATCGGCTCATTTTGTATCCCCTGACTACGGATCCCCGGATTAGCCTTCTCGCCAAATCCCATCCTGTGGGCTATAGTGGCTTATGCAGTCCACATCGCACTCAATATATTCACAGTCAGCAGCTTCATGGGGAGAACTTCTTATGTGCTATGATGATGAAGCCAAACCACCATTACCGCCGGGACAAACGGGGGCGTATCACGCCGAGGACATCGTACTGGCATCGGCTGACGGCAATCAGTTTTCAGCTTACTTGGCAGTACCGGAACAGTCGCAGCAGCCAACAGTACAGGTGATCATTTATCCCGATGTGCGCGGCTTGCATGAGTTCTATAAGGAACTAGCGCGACGCTTTGCCGAGATCGGCGTGACGGCGCTGGCGCTCGATTACTTCGGACGTACGGCGGGCATGTCCTCCCGCGCCGAAGGCTTCGAGTTTATGCCCCACGTCGATCAGATGACGCTGAACAGCTTCTCCGCTGATGTCCACGCCGCACTCGACTACCTGCGGATGCAATACGATCCGCAGCGTCCCACCTTCGTCATCGGCTTCTGCATGGGTGGAACGCTGGCGCTGCTGACTGCCACCAATCCCGATTTCAAGTTTGCAGGCGTGATCCCCTTCTATGCTGGCTTCAAACGTGATTTCGGTGGCTCAGGCACAGCGCTGGATAATGCCGAGCGCATTATCTATCCTGTCTTAGGCTTGTTTGGCGGTGCCGATCCCGGTATCCCCGAAAACCTTGTCCGCGAACTCGATGATCGCTTAGATAAAGCCGGAGTCTCGCACCACATCGAAATCTACGCGGGTGCTCCCCACAGCTTCTTTGATCGCCGCGCAGCCGATTTCGCTGACGCTTCTGCCGACGCATGGCGTCGCGTGATGGCGTTCATCAAAGGCGAGAAGCAGCCCGAATCCGGTGTAATGGCATAAAAAACGAGGGGTAGAACTAATCAAGTTCTACCCCTCGTAGCTATTTATTATCTGGAGTCCCGCAGGGACTTCGTTCGTTCAGCCCGGCAATTCATTGCCGGGAACACCGATCACCGATGATCCCTACGTCAAATTATCCGTCTGTGGCTCGACCTCTTGTGTCGGCTCTGATTGTTCGTGGTGTACGTTCGCTGTACCGTGAACCTCATCGTGACCTTCAGCCGCATTGATCAGATTGCTGCCGGATAGCGGAATGCTGATGTAGAAGGTGCTGCCTGCCCCCTCCTTGCTTTCCACCCATGCATCGCCACCGTGACGTACTGCCACTGCCTTGACAATGTACAAGCCCAAGCCGCTTCCCTTGATCTGCATATGCTCTTTGCGCCGAATGCGCTGGAACTGACCGAACAACTTCTTCTTGTTTTCGGCAGAAATCCCTAAGCCCGTGTCGCGCACTGCAAGGATCAGATGATTGTCGTGGATCTCCGCGATCAAGGTGATCTTGCCGCTGTTCGGCGTGTACTTGACCGCGTTATCAACCAGATTGTTGATTGCACGCTTCAGCATCATCTCATCGAGGTTCAGAATCGGCAAATCAGGATCGATTTCCGCCTGCAAGGTCAGCGTCTTCTTCTCAGCGGCGTTACTGTGCGTGCTGATTACATCGCTGACTAACTTAACCACATCGGCGGGTTCTCGGTGCAGTTGGTAGTTACCTTCGTCGTCCAGCTTACGGACGTCCAGCACCTTTTCTACCAGATCGGCAAGCTGATTGATCCCTGTCGTGATCTTTTCCTGAAAGCCCTTTTGCTTGTCATTCAAATCGCCAACCATCGGGATCATGCTGGCAAAGCCACTCATGTAGGTCAACGGTGTACGCAGATCATGCGCCAACGTACCGACGAACGTAGACATTTCTTGAAGCTGTTTGCGATAACGTGTCACATCGCGGAACAGCAGCAGGAAACCTGTTTCATCATCAGCAGCGCCATCACCATTGCCGTTAGCACTACTACTTGTGTCGAGTGCGGAAACGCGCACGGAGAAGATTAATCCATCTCCATTCTGCCACTCAACAGGTGGCAGATCGATGTTAGCCGCCAGAGCAGCGAAAATACCGTCACCGTCGGGCAGTATTTCCTGTAATCTCTGACCAACTGAATCAGGGAATAAAACGCTAGCGGCATCGTTGGCGTAAGTAATTTGATAATCGCCATTGATGATCAAAATTGGATCGAGGATATGTCCCAGAAGGTCAGCCTCCGGGCGTTTCTTTTTCATTGGCTACGTTGCCCCGTTTAGCTATATGGAGTTGTTGTCGCCTTATAGGAGAAGATTAATTGATGGGGGCGAGCAACGACTATGACCATTTTTATCTTAGTCGCCGTATTGTAACATATCCATTGATCACAGGAGTATCAAAACTAGCCGATTCGGAATATCGCTCCTAACACAACCAATAAGATACGTCCCACAATCCATCCGCCAGCAACTGTTAAAACGGTGCCGATCAACGCGGAGTTCTCTGGCAGTTCGTAATGGCTTTGTAATTTCGGTTTGAGCAGATAACCGACGAAGAAGGTAAGCAGAATGGATAGTACGGTGAGCAAGAAACTGATGCCGCCGTTACGCGTGATGGCTATAAGCACATAGCCAACCAATCGCAATATCGACTCCGCCGTTATAGCGCCGAGGATGGCGTTGCCGTAATAGCTCAGGTAACTGCGCAGCTCGACCTTAGACTTCTGGTTCTCCAGATAAAGCTGACCGCTGTAACCGCCCACCATCAAGCCCACGGCAATCGCGCTGGCAGCCAGCAGCGCCGCAAAGATCGGTGTAACCAATATGCCGCCCACGCTCAAGTTGAAGATCCCAATCAGCAGTTTGCCGATGAATTCCGACGCGCCGAATAGAAAGGCGGCAGCCGCGATTGGCATTACCACATCCCACGTCGTCGGCTGCGAACCGGAACTGTCAATGTCCGCCAGTTTACCCGTCAGCAGTTGACGAAGCGCAGCCATGCCCATGCGTGACCACTTGGACATCAGCCCGCTAATGGTAATCATCGGTGGTGCGCCGTCAATGGAGAAGGGCGTGCGCATCGGCGTGGTAAACAGCGATCTAAAGCGATCCCACAGGTTAGGACCGGAGGCTTTCGGCGGTGCGGTGGTCTCCGGTTCGTCGGACATGATCTTAAACGCGCCCGTCGATTCAACCAGCGAATTGCCTTCGCTAATCTCTGGCTCGAGTACTTTGGGCGGATTGGTGGACACGCCCATTTTGGCGAGTTGCAGCCGTGCCTTCTCATTCGCCGGATTGAGCTTCAATACCTGCTCATAAGCCTGCCGCTTGCGCTGTGGATCGTCAAGCGTCAAGCCCAAATACAGCCACGCATCCTCGTTCTGACGATCTTCGCGGACTGCCTGTGCGAAATAGCCGCGTGCTTCTTCGCGTTGTCCCGCCTGTAGGGCACGGATGCCTTCTTGTATCTGTTCTGTGAGAGCCATAGCTCTTTATGTCCGTTCCGCTTAACCAAATGTTTATGGGCAGCTATTAAAGATCAAATCGACCGCATCTCTAACCAGTGGTGTGCTGCAATAAAGATTATTGCTATCGATATAGACCAGAGCTACAACGGTAACGATGACGCACAGTACGATCAAGCAGCCGCAACCGAGGAAGAACCAACGGCTTAGTCCTGCGGAGGTGGAAGGCGGCATGGTGGACTGATCGGCGTACTGATACTGCGGCGGTGGCGGTGGTGGCGGCGAGTACGAATTGCCGTACTGCTGCGGCTGTGATGCCTGTGGTTGTGGCTGGTATGTAGGTGCTGGCGCTGGACTATAGCCGCTTGCCATGCTCGATGGCTGCTGCTGCTGATAGGGTGACTGCTGTGCCACTGTCGGAGCAGGTGTTGGCGCTGGTGACGAAGGGATCGAACTCATGATCGTGGGCGCGACATTTTCGCCCATGCCTGCTGGCAGAGTTGATTCATATGCCAGAGTCACTGTCTCGCCCAGACTGACCAGATCGCCGCTGGATAACGGACGCGCTCCCGTCAGGCGTTGTCCATTGATGAACGTACCGTTTGTTGAGCCTAAATCTTCTAATGTATAACCACCCGCACCTCGTGTCATGCGAGTGTGATGTCGGCTGACTTCTGGATCGTTAATCACGATGTCGTTGGTAATGTCGCGTCCCAACGTGATGATGTCTTTGTTCAGCTCATAGATTTGGTTGGGTTGCGGGCCTCGGCGAACGATCAGCCGGAAGCTGCCGGTGCTTTGCATGACGCTGCCTCCTGAGATGAGTCCCCTGCGCGATACAGCCGCCATGCAGCACGCACGGCACAGCACACTGCAACGCTCCCTCATCGCGCGTTAATGGAGCGAGTATACGGAGATCGACAAGGTCTGTCAACGTCTGCCAGCCCCACTATTACGCACCGTTAAGGCGCTAATGCTGCTCCGGTGATAAAGCCGTTCCCGCCGTTTCATTTGCCAATACATGGTAATGTCGTTTTAACACGAATCGTTTATAGTCTGTTGAGCAGAACTGATCATAGAATCAGCAACGCGGTTGTGTTATGATCGCCCGGTTAGGGCGCTAACGCCCGCAGAAAGGTTTTGATCCAAGTATGACAGATGTAGTAAAAGACGGGATGGTTGTCAGCATCGCCTATACGCTTCGCCTTGCCAATGGCGAACTGGTAGATGCCTCGCCCGAAGACGATCCCCTAGAGTATCTGCATGGTGCAGACAATATCGTTCCGGGGCTAGAGCATGAACTTGATGGCTTGAAGGTGGGCGATAAGAAAGAGGTCGAGGTCGCTCCTGCTGATGGCTATGGCGAGTACGATCCCGAATATGTGGAAGTCGTAGATCGCGCCGACCTGCCCAAGGACTTGATGTTGACGCTGGGCATGACCATCGCCGTCACGGACGAAGAAGGCTTCCTTGAAGAAGCAATTGTCCGCGAGATCAGCAAGGATCAGGTCAAGCTGGACTTCAATCATCCGCTGGCAGGTCAGAAGTTGCACTTTAGCGTAGAAGTTGTCGGCATCCGCGAGGCGGATGAAGAAGAACTTGATCACGGACATCCGCACAGCCTGCTGATGGACGAGGATGAGGACGAATTCTACGATGAAGACCTCGATGAGGATGACGATTTCGATTACGAAGATGATGAGGATGAAGATGAGGACGAAGCCTAGTCTTCGCTCATCTCATTTGTGGAGTAGTTAGCCCGGAGCAATCGCTCCGGGTTTGGTTTTAGAATCTAGTACCAACACATGAAACATCTCATTCTCGGTTCCACCTCAGCACGGCGACATCAACTCCTGAAAGAAGCGGGACTAACCTTCGATCCTGCCCGTCCCGATATCGACGAGACACCGCATGCGGACGAACCTGCCGCTGAATACGTGCTGAGGCTGAGCCGCGAAAAAGCACAGGCGGTAGCGTCACAGGGACTGCGCGGTGTGATCCTCACTGCGGATACAACGGTTGCTGATAATGGCGAGATCCTCGGCAAACCGGAGGACCCTGCCGATGCCGAGCGCATGATTCAGCGGCTTCGGGCGCGTGTCCATTATGTGCATTCCGGCGTCACCGCGTTGGATACCGACTCCGGTGAAATCGAAACGCAAGTGATCAGCACCGAAGTCCATATGCGCGACTACAGTGATGAAGAGATCGCTGCCTATGTTGCTTCTGGTGATCCGATGGGTAAAGCAGGCAGCTACGCCATCCAGAGTCGCAGTTTCCATCCCGTCGATCATTTACACGGTTGCTACACTAACGTTGTCGGACTGCCGATGTGCGCGGTGCGTAGTCTGCTGGCAAAGCATCACATCACGCTGCGAGATGGTCATGTTTGCTCCGCTGAAAATCTACCTTGTCAGTTCCACTTCGAGTCCTGATGAAACCACCGACAATCCCACTCGCTAAGATCACCGCGCTCAAGCCGCTCTATCAGATCACTGTGCCGGAGTCGTTTCTTGACGAAAACGGACACATGAATATGCGTCGGTCTCAAAATCACCATCAGGGTCGCTATACGGTTTTGCTGCAAAGGATTGCTCAGTTATGCGGTCAGTAGCAATCATTTCAGCATCAGGTGTAAGCGGTTCGATATGTACGGCGGGATCTACCTTGTAAGTGATGGTCGCCGTATAGGTTTTAGCGGCGTTATCACGGTTCAAGGCTACTTCAATACCTAGCTTATCAGCCATGATACGACGCTCTACAGCATTGCCCGTTCGCAGTTTCCGCGCGATCTGCCGGAAAAACTGTGTAAGATCGGGCACCTCCCCTATCTCCTCAATACCTCCTAACTGTTTTTCCAGATCAGCTATTTCCGCCTCTGTGTCCTTTAATAGCTGCGTGGTGTGCTTTACTTTGTCGGAGATGATCTCCGAAGGGAAGTCAGTAACGAGTACATTATCAAGCATCCTAGATAGCAGCGCTTTATAGCCCGCTGCTTCCTTGCGCTGGAGATTCAGCGCAGCGGTGATGCGTTGACGTTCTAGATGCTGGTGCTCGTGGCTGGATAAATATTCGCGGATGATTTCAGCCGGATGTGAGAGACGTTCGATCATGGCGTCTAACACGCGAGATTCGAGGTCAGCAGCGAATACAGTAAACCGACAGGTAGGGGCTAATCCATCGGGAGTATTGTGCCGAGTTTGCCCCGGACATTGATATATTCTCACCTTATCACGCCAGCGGGTAAAAGCGTGCATTAGGTAGCCACAGCAGGTACAACGAACCTTCCCACGTAACCAGTAGTCGATAGGCACATTTCGCTGCCCAACTTTGCTGTTGGTCTTGCGTAGTCGCTGTGCTGCCTCAAACACATCTTTTTCGATAATTGCTGGAACTGCAAACGGTTGCCACAGATCACGGGGCTGTTGAACCTTAGCAGTATATTCCTTGCCAGTTTCAGGGTTACGTCGCCCCTCCCGTCGTGTTTTGCCATAGTACGCCGTTCCCGTGTAAGCCTCATTAGAGACGATTGCCAGCACCGTCTGCTGACTCCAACCTGTCCTTATACGGCGGTTCATATTGGCAGTACCGCTGGTATTGGATCGGTTCGGTATTCCCTCCAAAGTAAGCTTATTAGCAATGGCGATAGTCCCTAGACGATCCACCACGTACATCCTGAAGATGCGCCGGACAATAGCCGCCTCACTCTCGTATATCTCCCACTGCCCACCCTTCTTACCATCGGCTTGCCGCTGTGAAACGTACTTATAACCGTAGGGTACTGCAATGCTAGGAAGCGGTTGACCTTTTGCAACGCGCCCACGTTTACCGCGTTTACTGCGTTCCTTGAACTGATCTGCTTCACTTTCGGCAGTGAAACCCTTGATGTACAGCAACAGACGCCCTAACGGATTATCCTCATACTCGAAGTCTAGAAACCGCACAGAGACGCCGTAAACCTTCAAGTCGGCTATCAGTTTAAGAACATCAAACGCAGTACGTGATGCGCGGTCAACGCTGAAGATAACCACCTCGTCAAGCTTGCGTGTTTCCGCCAAACGCATAAGCCGCTGCCAATCAGGACGGTTGAGAGTCCGCCCGGTGTAATCGTCGCGGAACTCATCTACGATCTGTTGTGCATTGGTAGCAGCATCCAGCCGCAATGCATCCATTTGTGCATCTAGGCTGTACCCCTTTTCGGCTTGTACATCAGTGCTAACCCGTGCGTACAGTGCAACTCGTTTTGCTGGCATAGCGATCCCCCGGATGTAGGTTACTTCTTGGCCTTAGTGGACTCATCCTTAGCAGGCAGCGCCACATATTCAGCTTGCGCCAATCTGCGGATAGCCAACTCAACGATGCCACCACGCGCAACGCCAAGCTTTTTAGACAATGCCGTGATCAGTTCCTTGGCATCGTCACTCAATCGAACAGACGTAGTTTTGCGATCCATAAACGTACCTC
>JAHBVK010000055.1 GCA_019637555.1 Anaerolineae bacterium | reverse complement strand
CGACGCCTCCACCTGTCCCGCGCAGACGATGGGCGCGGTATCGAAGCCAATTGCCTTCACTTCCTTGAGATCAGCTTCCGTCAGATCGGCGGCATGAAGCAGTGCCTGTAAGCCCGTGTAACTCGCGCCGAACTTGCCGGGCACACCAACGATCTTGCCCTTCAGTTGATCCGGCGTCTCGATCTCGCTATCGGCTGGCACGACCACGCCAATCGGGAATTTCTGATACCAGCGGAACACGTACACCAGCGGCGCTTGCTGTGACCGCGCGATCAGGGTTTGCTCGCCGCTGACCAACGCGAATTGCAGATTATTTGTACCAACCCGCGTGATCCCATCAGTCTCATTGAAGCTGTATTCCAGCGTCAGATCGATGCCCGCGTCCTTGAAATAACCGCGCTCCATCGCTACGTAGATCGGCGTGAACTGCACATTCTGAATGTAGCCAAGAAATAACGTCACCGGAGTCAATGCCTCAGTTTGCGCGTTTGTAGGCACGCCCGCCAGTAGCAAGGTGACAACGATCACGATAGTGCTTAATTTGAACAGCCGAGTCATGGATAGATACTCCTGAACTGCCTAACTTGAACTTTCAACATTGACCTGCGTTTGGATAACTGAGCGTTACCTCATTTCACCCGTCGCAAAGGAAATAGCTGTCATCAACCAAGTCCCCTCTCTGTAAACGGAGAGGGGTGGCGCGAAGCGCCGGGGTGAGGTAAACCCTACGCTCCCGCGAAGCTACGACTCCAGCGCAGCACGCGGCGTTCGATCCGCTGCACTAGCCAGTACAGCAGATACGCCACCGCCATCAACGTGCCTAAGCCCACCAACACGCTTGATTGGTTGAACACATAGCGGGAGTAATAAACCAAGTAGCCGAGTCCCTGCTGTGCGCTGACCCCTTCGCCCACCACCGCGCCGATTACTGCCAGCGTAGTGCTCACCTTCAAGCCGCCGAACAAAACAGGCAGCGCCGCCGGAACTTCTAGCTTAGTGAAGGTCTGCCACCAATTCGCGCTCAAGGTGATCATCAGATCGCGGTGATCGGGATGGATGTTGCGGATGGCGACGTTGGTGGTGATCAGCATTGGGAAGAACACGATCAGCGCACAGATCACCGCGTTGGTCAGCACGCCGGGACCCAAGTAGGTGATCAGGATCGGCGCGACGGCGACGATGGGAATCGCCTGCAAGCCGATCAGGTATGGCAGCACCAACTGCTCCAGCACGCCGATACGTGACACGCCGTAGCCGATCACGAACGCCAGCGATACACCGATGAAGTAACCGACGGCGATTTCCAACATCGTTGTGCCGATGTGCCGCGCCAGCGATCCATCCGCGACCATGTTCACGAACGCCTGCGCTACCTCAGCAGGAGTCGCCCGCATGAAGCCGCTGCCATTAGCTCCACTGGTCGCCACTGTCCACACGATCAGGATGATGCCGCCGAGCGCGAAGGGCAGAATCCGGCGCAGCCACAGCAGCGGATCGCGGTGCGATCCAATGGTGGCACTCACGCGGGCAGGCAGATCGTCATCGCGCAGCGTGGCACGCATCGGCGTTGCTGGTCGAGCGCCAGACTGAGACTGAGACTGAGATCGAGGTTGAGGTTGTAGTTGCTGAGTCATAATCGACCCGTCCCGTATCCACTACGATAAGCGTGGAACGGCAGGGCATCTTGTCTTCGGGTTAGTCACGTAGAACGGATATAGCACGAATACCCGGAACACCAACTTCGGGTGATCACCGCGCCCAGCCGAGTCTGTGGGAAGACGGCAATCACACGACGCTGCTGCGCCGAGTGTGGTTGTGTATACGGTTCTCCGCGCCCTCTCCCATCCAGACTGTTACTGTCGGCTTCGGCTTTTCTTTTCGATTACCGAATCCACCTTCGGCTGTGCGCTGATGCGACGAGTATTCGCAGCGTGGTTGCGCCATCAGCTTCCGGGTCGCGGGCTTGAGGCAGCGAGTACACTTTCGCCGCTTCACACCGCCGGTGGGGACTTACACCCCGCCCCGAGGTTCGCACGGTAGGCTATTGATAAACATTATAGCAAGTACAGATGCTGCTTGCATTGTGATCCATACCAATATTCACGGCGGTTGATCTAGGAGCGTGGATCACTGGAACGTACACATCTAAACCCAATAAATGTAAATGTCGCTTCAGGCGGAATTGCCTCTCGATAGAAAGTTGTTAGGGTAAATTTTCTACCTTCCCATGATCCACCGCGTATCACCCGCGACGTTTCCAATGAAGAGAGCATCGCAGAGGCTAAAGGTAAATTTGTCGAAAGCCGCCTCGGAAGGTATCTTGCATCGACCCATTCGGCTGCATTCCCCGCCATATCAAACGCCCCGATCCAACTCTTATTGCCTGCTATCGTACCGACTTTATAGGTGACTTTGGGCGGATATTTGCCAGTATGAGAAGCATACTGCTGAACAAATGTATCTCCCCAAGGAAAATTAAGATTCTTAGGACCACTGGCAGCGTATTCCCATTCTTCTTCTGTAGGTAAACGCGCTCCCCTCATGTTGCAAAAGCGCATTGCGTCATACCAACTAACGCCAATTTGGGGCTTATGAAGATCATCAGTTAACGCTGGATGCCTAGATAAATCAACTTCGTCGCAAGCTCCAGAACGGTCAGCAATACATGGTTGATACTGTTCGATGGTGACTTCATAGCGATCAATCCAGTAGGACGCCATAGTGATTAAACTAAAATCACTGGCTCCTGTGTCATCCCCTAACGTAATGACGCACTTTTCTAGATTGTCTTCGGGTAATTCGGTTTTGCAGAATGCTTGAAGCTGCTCTTGAGTAACTCCAAATTCAAAAGTTCCCGACGGAACATAAACCATTTCAACTCCTAGAGAATCTTTGACTACAGTTCCTATAGGAATAGACGTAGGAACTGGCTCTTGACCTCCTACTGTTGAACTGGGAAGCGATATCCATAATCCAGTACAAAATATGCAAACTAAACTAAGTAAGCGCAGCACAATCGCGTGAACTCTATCTAAGTTTGATTTGGGAACTCTGTGTAGTTTCATTGTGCACTCATTCTATAGCGTTACCTAGACAGCATAATGCCTTTCGACAATTTAACTCTGTACACATCCTCCGTGTAAATTCGTGCGTCAGGCGAACGTATGTCAATCGTGACAAACCTGCGATCCAGTTTATTTAGGTTTTATTTATAATGAGACGGTCACTGAAGTACATTGTAATGTCGAGGAACTACATCGATGCCACAGGCAAGTTGGATGATCAGACTGGACAACGCGAATTATCAGGTGGAATTGGAACACGGTCTGATCATGGGTGATCGCAAGATCAAGGTAAATGGCGAGGAAATTTTTAAGGCACGCAAATTAATCGATTTTGGCAGCACGCATCGCTTCGAGATCAATGGTCGCAGCGCCGCACTGTCGATCCGTACCAGCGCCTTCCCCTTAGTGCAATACAGCCTATCGCTCAATGGTCGCAGCTACGGTAGCATCACGCCCGCGCTGCCGACGTGGTTGTGGGCATTCCTGATCCCCTACGTCATGACCTTTCTCAACATCATGACCGCCGGACTGGGTTCGCAGGCTTTCCGCGCCATGACGCAAAACGAGCGCATCCTATTTGGCTCACTGCGCGGCGGGATCGCGGGCGGGATCGCGGGCTTCGGCTTTGCCGTCTGTGCAGCGGTATCGTTGAATAAGAACCTGAGCCACAACCAGCGCAACGTCCTTTGCGCCCTGATCACATTGATCACCTGTGCACTGACCATGCTGCTGCTCGACGGCATCATGCTCTAATTAACCCTCAAATCAATCATCTCGTAGGGGCGGGTTTCCAAACCCGTCCTTCTTTTCTTCCTTTTCACTCAGCATCAACAACTCTCCACCATCACGGGCTAAACGCCGATTGTTTGTCGCATTCCAACCGTTTTCCAAATGTCGCCTACCATAACCCATTTTCCACCCATTTTTTCCATTAAATAAATGGCTTTTAATGGGTTCATTTTTGGCTCACAAATGGACAAATAGATCGGGGTAATCGTTCTGCTGTAATGCCGCCAATAACTTCGCTTGCACGGGCGGGATCAACGGTGCAGCGGCGAACTCCGCCAGCGCGATCCACTGTACGCCCACCTGGTCCTCATCCGGCTGATCCGGCAGCCGCGGCTGCGATCCCTCTTTTAGGTGACACTCGAAACACAGATTCAACCGATGCCGCTGATACTGCGGGCGCGTCGATAAGGGGATGCCCGCAGGCGTCGGATTAGCGTCAGTGGGCAGATACTCCCACACCAGCAGCAAGCGTCCAACCTCGATCTCGGCAGCGGCTTCCTCTCGCGCTTCCCGTCGCACGGCATCATGCAGCGGTTCGCCCACTTCGACCCCGCCACCGGGCAAGTTGTAGTGGAATCCCGACTCGTCATCGAAAGCGATCAACAAAATGCGATCATCTTTGATGATGACCGCATTCACACCGACTCGAATTGTTGAAAGGTGATCTATTATCCGGGGGGCCATGTCATCTTGCGTCCGCCGAGCAGATGGAAGTGCAGATGATGCACCGATTGTCCGCCCTCATCACCGATGTTAGTGACCACGCGGTAGCCCGACTCAGCAATGCCCTCATCTCTGGCGACCTGTGCTGCGATCTTCAATAATCCCGCGTACACTTCGGCGTTGGCATCGCTAATCTCTGCAAGGCTGCTGATGTGCTGCTTGGGCACGATCAGAACGTGCGTCGGCGCAGCGGGAGTAATGTCACGGAAGGCAAGCGCCAGATCATCCTCGTACACTTTGGTCGAGGGGATGTCACCACGCACAATCTTACAAAAAACGCAGTTTTCGCTCATGCACAAACCTCATTATTATTAGCGGTTATCTTCAGGCACTCTGGTACTTTTCCGGTACTTCGGCATCATCTTCTCTCAGCACTCCGCACTTTCCTACTGGTGATGGAAGCGCAGTTCCACCTCGCCAAAGCGGACGACATCACCATTCAGCAGAGGATGTGCCATGTTGGGTGAGAGGCGCGTGCCGTTGATGGTGACACCGTGCTGACTATACAGATCGCGGATCGTGAATTCGCCATCGCTGTAGACGATCAGTGCGTGCGGACGGGAGACGGTGCGCCGCGTATCCACCTCGGTCAGATCGCCGTCGAGCATATCCGCCGGATAGCCGTGCTCAGGATCGGCGCGTCCGATCAGCGCCCGCGTGTGCTTCAGTTGAAAGGCGACTCGCCCGCTGACATCGGCAAAAACGGCGCTAATGGTCAGCAGTTCGCCGCCACCTTTGCCCCCCAACCGATCCAGCAAGCTGCCCGCCAACATTTGCCCTAGGTTGATCCCCACCGTCGCGTTGGCATCTAGCACATGCAGTTGCAGGATGTTGCCTTCCTCCACGCCGATCTCGCCAAGCGTGCGACTACCTTCCAACACTTGTCGCTGCTGCACAAGCTGATAGCTAATCGGAGCACCGCGCGAATCCTGCCGGGGCAGTGCCAGATCGCTGACCAGCTTATCGACAGTTTGCGTCACTGTCTGATCGAGTGACAGTTTCACCCATTTGGTAGCTTTCTGCCCCTCATGCAGATATTGAATCGTGACCTGTACGGGGATCATCTCGCCTCTAAATCGATGTTAAGTATGTGCCCATTATAGCGCAGACGGGCGTCGGTGAGAGTAATTTGCGGGATCGCGCCGCACTCGCAGATTTAAGATGGATTTAAGGATATTTGAGGCGCGAATAACCTCCCAACTCACGGCTTGTACTACGATACTCAGGGTTTTTGAACTGACACTGTAGTCTTCGTTGAAGAAGAGGTAAGCCAACCATGAATCGCCGTCTTTTAGCCCTTTTTAGCCTGCTGCTCATCGGCGCAGTTGCTCTGATCACTATGAACTCTGCGTCAATCAGTGCGGCGCAAGATAGCACGCCCGCTGCGACTGCAGAAGCCACCGCACAGACGTTCACGCTGCTCAACTTGAATACCGCAACCGCCGATGATTTCCTGACTATCCCTGACATGAACAACCGCATGGTGCGCGAGTTCATGGAGTATCGCCCCTACGTCAGCATCGCCCAGTTCCGTCAGGAGATCGGCAAGTACGTTGATGACACGCAGGTCGCCGCGTGGGAGAAGTACCTTTACGTCCCCGTGCAGGTCGATGACTCCGATGCCGCCACGCTGATGCAAATCCCCGGTGTCACCGAAGACATCGCCAACCAGTTGATCAGCGCTCGTCCCTTCGGTTCGAACGACGCCTTCCTGACCAAACTCGGCACGCTGCTCACCGCTGATCAGGTAGCATATGCTAAGTATTACATCGACGGCTTGGATATGAGCGCCACGCTTGAAGCAACAGCAGAAGTTGCCGCGACAGCGCAGCCGTTCACCTTATTCAACTTGAATACTGCCAGCGCCGACGACTTCCTGACCATTCCCGATATGAACAACCGTATGGTGCGCGAGTTTATGGAATATCGCCCCTACGTCAGCATCGCCCAGTTCCGTCAGGAGATCGGCAAGTACGTTGATGATACGCAGGTCGCCGCATGGGAGAAGTATGTCTACGTCCCCGTACAGGTCGATGACTCCGATGCCGCCACGCTGATGCAAATCCCCGGTGTCACCGAAGACATCGCCAACCAGTTGATCAGCGCCCGTCCCTTCGGTTCGAACGATGCCTTCTTGACCAAACTCGGCACGCTGCTCACCGCTGATCAGGTGGAATACGCACAGAACTATTTGGAGGCGGCACAATGAGCGCGATTACAAAGTCCGAAAAGGCAACCAGTACAGGCGCTGCGCCCGTAACTTCCAGCGTACAGCCCACGATCACCGCCAGCGTGATCGAACAACGCTACCGCCGCTTCCTACTGATCCTTGTCGAACTGATGTGCATCGGTACGGTGATTGAACTGTGGCTGGCGAAGCATACTAAGGAGACGTTGCAGTTTGTACCTTTCGCCTTATGTGTGCTGGCGTTTGTCAGCGTACTAGCGGTGTTACGCCGCCCCAACCGCAATACCATCCAGATCCTACGCGTGGTCATGGTGATCGTCATTCTGGGCAGTCTGGCAGGCGGAGTCATCCATCTGCACGCAAATTACGAATTCCAGACCGAGATGCGCCCGAACGTAGCCTTCCTGCAATCACTGTTGACCGCGTTAAGCGGAGCAGCACCACTGCTTGCGCCGGGGTTATTGGGCTTAGCGGGTGTACTGGCGCTGGCAGCCACCTACTACCATCCGCAGCTCGTCAAACGCACGGATAGTTGATCAGAAAGATAGACAGAAACTGATCGTAGGGGTGGATCACTTCCACCCCGTATGCTTCCTACAATTTGATCGCTTCGCCCGTCACGCAGTCCACCATATCGATCTTGGGGTTTACTGAATCTGTCGCCTTGATCACTGGCGCGCACAAGGTCAGTGCCTGATCGATCACCTGTTGCATCGTTGTGCCCGCGCTGCCTTCGACCATCACGCGCAGCAGATTCGGCTCAGTGCCGCTGAAGCGCATATTGATCCGTCCTTTGCCGCCGAATGATGCTAACGCCGCTTGCTGTAATTCCTCTAGCGCTGGTAGCGTCTTGAGATCGACCCGATCTCGCAGATGCGCGGAAGCGATCACCTGCGGATAGCGCACGATCTGCCGCGCCATTTCGCTGAGTGATGCCCCGCCGCTGCGCTTATTCGCTGCCACCAATGCCGCTACCTGCAAACCCGCGTAAATGCCATCGCCACAAGTGTGATCAGCGTCGAGGATAATGATGTGCCCCGCCTGTTCGCCGCCGAGCGAAAATCCACCCTGTCGCATCCGTTCCATCACATAGCGATCCCCCACTTTGGTACGGCTCAACGTGATGCCGTGGCGCTTGAGGTAATCTTCTAGACCGCTGTTGCTCATTTCGGTGGCGACGACGGTATCGCCCGACAGGTTGCCTTGCCGCTTCATTTCTACCGCCAGAATGCCCAGTACGTGATCGCCATCGATCAACATGCCGTCCGGCGTTACGAAGACCACCCGATCCGCGTCGCCATCGAACGCGATGCCGAGATCGGCGTTGTTGGCGCGAATCGCCTCGATCAGCGGTTGGCGATCCCGCCGCACGAATTCGCTGCCCGCCCGTACATTGATGTTCTCGCCATCGGGTTCATCGTTCAAGACGATGGCGTGTTCAGTATGGTCGCGGAATACGAAGTAGGCGATCTTGTATGCCGCGCCGTTAGCGCAATCCAGCACCACTTTGAGGTCTGCGAGTGCATCCGCTGGCAGATCAGCGACCAGATGATCACGGTAGGCGCGGGGAAGATTAGGCGTATTTCCCTCGTCGAACCCGTGAAACTCACCACGCTTATCTACGGCGTGGATATGAGAGAAGCTATCATGATTCGCCAGCGCCTCGATCTGTTCTTCTTGTGCGTCATCTAGCTTGAAGCCATCCGCGCCGAACAGTTTGATCCCGTTCTGTTCCGCCGGATTATGGCTGGCGCTAATCATGATGCCGAGTCCGAAATCATACGTGCGGGTGATGTAGCAAATGCCCGGCGTGGTGATCACATCCACCACGTAGACATCAATGCCTTCCGGCAAAATCCCGTCGGCAAGCGTGCGGGCGATCCACGTTCCGCTGGCGCGGGTATCCATGCCCATAACCACGCGCTGACGGATGCCCTGTTGTTCACGCAGCCACTGCCCGATGGCGATCCCGATTTGTTTCACTGACTCGACGTCTAGCGGGAACTCACCCGCAATGCCGCGAATGCCATCGGTGCCGAAAGTTATACGCTGAGTCAACGTTAATTTGTCTCCTTAAAAGGTTGTATTAGCTCTTCAGCCACTCGTGCTTGAGCAAACCATAAATCGCATCGTCCTCGAACTGCCCCCGAAAATAGTAGCGCTGCCGCAGCGTGCCTTCATACTGAAAACCGAGCTTGAGCAGCAGGTTCTTCGAGTTGCTGTTCGCCGGATCGATCATTGCCTCGACGCGGTGGAGGTCAAGGGTGTTGAATCCATAGTTGAGCACCGCCGTCATCGCTTCGGTCATGATCCCTTGATGCCAGTATGCACGATTCAGATCGTAACCCGTCTCCACGTGATGGTAGCCGTCACCGAAACGGTGAAAACTGCATGAGCCGATGGCTACATCGGCATCTTTCAAGGTGACACCCCAGCGCAAGCTCGTTCGCTGCTCAAAATTCCTCTGCATACGCCGCACGAAATCCTCGGAGTTGGCAAGCGATTGATGTGGTTCGTGTCCGTAATATTGCATCACCACCGGATCGGAGAAGGTCTGGAAGAAAGCGGGTGCGTCCGACTCCCTAATCTGCCGCAAGATCAAGCGATTTGTCGTCAGCACGGGGAAGTGTGTAAATGCTGCCTCAATTTGGCTCGGCAAGTCACTCATATTACTGCCTCCTCCTCCTGATCAATGTCTCGTTCAAAGTGCATATCACCATCCCACACACCGATCACGCGGAAGCCATGCCGCTTATAGAAATCGATAGCATCGTCCCACGTCGCTGTCGTTTCCAACACAATCCGCTGATAACCTCGCTGTCTAGCGGCGGCGATCAACGCCCGCAATATCCGCGATCCAATGCCCGCCCGCCGTAGTGATTTGTCCACCGACATCCGCACGATCCGCGCCGCGCCATCCTGCTCATGGATCAGCGCGCCTGTACCCACCACCTGATCTCCAAGCTGCGCGATTAGGAAAGTTTCTCCCGCATAATGTGCAGAGATGTGATCCACGTCGGGGTTTTTCGTTTCATCGATCCAGCCCCAATGTTCGCCTAGCCCCGCAAGGATCAGTGTCCGCACTTCAGCTTGATCGCCAGTGGTGAAAGGACGAATGACGATTTCGCTCAGTTCTCGTGAGGCTTCATCACTCACGGACTTTTTCCCCGATCACGTTGCGCAGCACGCCGAATCGTTCAACCTCCAACTCGATCACGTCACCGGATTGCAGCCAGCCGCCCGCGTTTTCGGGTCCCAGTTCTAGAATGCAGCCTGTACCTACCGTGCCCGATCCTAGCACGTCACCGGGGTAGAGCATCACATCCTCGCTGGCACGGGCGATCATCTCCGCGAAGCTCCAGTGGATATCCTTCCAGTTGCCGCGTGAAAGTTCCTTGCCGTTGCGCCGAGCCACCATATATAGATCGTAGCCCTTGCCCGCGCGTCGATCCTCGATCTCATCCGGCGTAATCAGAAACGGACCGAGCGAGGTAGCGAAATCCTTGGCTTTGGCAGGACCTAAACCTATCGCCATCTCGCGGCGCTGTATGTCCCGTGCCGACCAGTCATTCATGATCGTGTAACCTGCGATGTAGGAGTCTGCTTCCGCCGCGCTGATGTTGATCCCCGCCTTGCCGATCACCGCAGCGACTTCCAGCTCGTAATCCAGTTCATCGGTATAACGTGGATACAGGATCACATCGTCGTTCTTGGCAATCACGCCATGATTGGAGAAGTAGAACGCGGGAAACTCGTACCACGCGGGGAGCATTTCCAACCCGCGCCGCGCCCGTGCGTTCTTGACGTGCGCCTCGAAAGCGTAGAAATCTCGTAGCGAGCGCACATGAGGGATCGGCAGTTTCATGATCTCGTTGTTGCGCCTTCATCATTAACCACTAAGCAGCCTATTCTACGTGCTCAAATGGCAATCTACCAGCCGCGATTTCCCCCATATCTTAGGGTGGTCTAGCACAGACACTAGCATAGAAACTTTCCTCACTGTGATAGCGCGAGACAACTGAGGAGTCATCAGATGGAAACTTCAACGTCTCCTGAAAACGTCTCTCTGAATAAATATGGCTACAACGCCATTGCACGGCACACATTCACGGCGATCTTCACCTGCTTGCCCTTGTTCTTAGCTGCCGGGACTTTTTCGTGGAATTGGGCATGGGTCTACAGCGCTGCCACTCTGATCGGCTGGTTGGCGCTCAGTGCTGTCCTCGTTATCGAAAATCCCGGACTGCTAAACGATCGCGGCAAGCGCACCAAAGACATGCTGGGCACGAAGCGCTGGGATTGGATCATCCTCTCGATCTATTCCCTACTGTTGTTCCTCACGCCTATCGTGGCAGGTCTGGACTACCGCAACGGTTGGTCGGATCAATCCGCAGCTTCTGGCGTGGTTAACATCATCGGCATTCTCATGCAACTGCTTAGTTTCGTGCCGCTGACGTGGGCGATGGCAGTCAACAAGTCGTTTCAGGCAATGGTACAGATCAAAACGGATGGCGCTCAACCGGTGACAGCAACAGGACCCTATCGCTTGGTGCGTCACCCCGGCTACATGGGTGTGATCCTCCAATTTATCGCCTTGCCGCTGGCACTAACCACATGGGCAGCCGTTATCCCCGCGCTGCTGGGTATCGTGCTATTCATCATCCGCACCAAACTAGAAGATGATGCGCTGCGCAGCGAGTTACCGGGTTATGTCGAGTTCGCTGAACGAACCCGTTACCGCCTGCTGCCCGGACTCTGGTAACGGCACCCTTGGCGGTTACGCTAACATTTGAATACACAAACAGTCACTAACCTGCCAAACGTGCCGCCGTTAACCGTTAGCTGCTTGTAAGGTCAGCCGTATAATGTTGAAACCGGAACGCTAATCGCGATTTCGAGCCGACTAAAGCAAAGGTATCACCACCTAAGTAAGCGGAGACCGATGACGCCTGCGTATCAGGAAGCGGAGACCTATTTCGCGGAGCTATGGCACAAAGGTCAGCAGCGTTGGCTGGCTGGCGATGTGACTGCCGCCGCTATGCGCGACGGCGCGACTATCCCTGTGGATTACTGTCTTTCTACCGTCGCCTTTGTCAATCAGCAAAACGATGCAGCGCGGATCGCTGTTGAGGAAGTGCGCCGAGGCTTGATGGCTGTCGCGCCGCAGCAGTTCTATTATTTGCCGGAATCGACGCACATCACGCTGCTCGGCTGCACACAGCGTCATCCAACTCCCGATGTTTTCACAGTGGATCGAATTGCAGCAGTGAGGCGAGTCGTTGCCACTGTCTTGCAAGATCAAGCGCCCGTCGAGATGCAGCTTAAGGGAGTTGGTGTCTTGGGTAATCAGGTGTTCATTCCAGTTTATCCCTTGGATCGACGTTGGGCGCTGCTGCGTGAGCGTCTAGATCAGGCGTTACAGAGTACTGGTGAACAGCCCTTGAGCCACGCCAACAAAGCGCCGATCCATATGAACATCATGCGCGTTACCGCTGCTGCGCCGTCGCAGTTGCAGGCTATTTTAGACGCAGTGGCAGCGATGCAGCAGCAGCGCTGGTCAAAGTTCACGGTGTCCGCCGTCGATTATGTGCTGACTGATTTTGTAATCTCACCAGTTCACACACAGCATCAGGCTCAATTTATCTTGGCAGGAGGGGAATAAACAGCTATGTCGCGCCCATCCGTGACCAAAACCGATCTCGTCGTTGTGGGCGGTGGCATCATCGGACTGGCGATTGCCCGCGAATTTGCCCAGCAGTTCGCCGGAATGCGCGTCATGGTGCTGGAAAAAGAGTCAAGCATTGTCACCCATCAGTCGCTGCGTAACAGTGGCGTAGTACACAGTGGTATTTTCACCAAACCCGGTTCGTTCTCAGCGCGGGCAGCTTCGCTTGGCGGCAGTTTGCTGGTTGAGTATTGTCGTCAGCGTGATTTACCTGTCGAACGCGTGGGCAAAGTGATCGTAGCGGCGCATCAGAACGAACTGCCAATGCTCGATCTGCTCTATAAATACGGCATGGAAAACGGCGCGCCGGGCTTGGAAATGATCGGCGCGGAACACCTCAGTGAGATCGAACCACACGTGCAGGGCATCAAAGCGATCTACATGCCGCTCACTGCCACCGTCGATTACGCACGCATCGCACGCGCTTTCGCCGATGACCTGATCGCTGTAGGCGGCGAAATCGTGACGCACGTGCGTGTCGATAGCCTGACCACTAGCACTCCCAACATCGTGCTGATCACCAGCATGGATCACACGCAAGCGCAGTGGCAACTTGAAATCCAAGCCGATTACGTGATTACAGCGGGCGGCTTGCACGAAGACCTGCTGGTGCACATGACTAATCCTCAGCGCCAGCAAGACCTGCTGATCGTGCCCTTCCGCACTGATTACTATGTGCTGCGCCCTGAAAAACGCGATCTGCTGCGCGGGCTGGTCTATGCCGTCCCCGATTCCGATCTCTCGCCTCACGGCATTCACTTCGTACCACATGTCGATGGTCGTCTGCTCTTGGCTCCGGCAGCGGCGTTGGCATTCGCGCGGGAGGGCTATGGGCGCAAAGATGTGAATCCACGGGAAATGCGCGAAACTGCGGGCTTCCCCGGCTTCCAACGTTGGGCGCTGCGGCACGGGGTTGCAGCAGCTCAAGATATTTACCGTGACTACAACAAAACAGCGCACTTGAAGCAGTTCCAGCGCTATCTACCGGAACTCACGGCGGATGATCTGCAAGCAGGATCAAGCGGCGTTCGCGCGCTGGCGCTGCTGCGTAACGGAACCTACGCCGACGATTTGCTCATTCAGCGCAGCGGTACCGTGATTCATGTGGAGAATGTACCCTCGTCTGCTGCCACGGCTTCTCTATTTATTGCCTCACAGGTTGCTGAATTGGCAGAACGCGAACTGCTCCTGACACGCCTGTGATTTGATCAATTCCCGCTTATCCTTGGTAAGCGGATAAAACAATAGTTTTTTGAGATGGCACCACTTTTTATTAATCTAGCAACCCATACTACAATGAGTACTTGGTGGTGCTGAGTGCTTCATCATTGCGGGAGACGTTTGCATGATCGTGAATGCCAATAGTTATGTTTCCGGTAGAGTTATCTCTACTGATATTTGCATCATCGGTGCTGGTCCTGTCGGGATCGCGCTCGCGCTGGAATTCAAAGGGAGCGGCGTGCGGGTGCTGCTGGTCGAAAGTGGCGGTTTTGAACGGAGTAAGCTGCTGCAAACGGTGAATCGCGCCGAGTTAATCGGCGATCCCTATCAGCAGCCGGAATATACCCGTCGCCGTCAGTTTGGCGGTACGTCGTGGCGCTGGAACAACGCGGATACCAGACCGCAGCAGCCCGGTGTCCGTTATATGCCCCTCGACTCCATTGACTTTGAGCCGCGCGAATGGATTCCGCACAGCGGCTGGCCCTTTGATCGCGCTAGTCTCGCCACTTACTTCGAGCGGGCGCACCAGTTCGCCAAGCTGGGTCCTTATGCCTACAGTGCCGATGCTTGGTCTGGTCCCGATCTTCAGCCGCTGCAATTCAAAGGCGACACGCTCGAATCCGGCGCATATCAATTCACGGGCTACGGTATTTATACCGAAAGGCGCGAAGAATTTGAGCAGGCGGAAAATATCACGCTGCTGCATGATGCCACAGCGCTAGAGATCAGTTCGGATGACGGCGGCACCAACGTTACCGGCTTGCTGCTGCGCTCCACTGGTGGCAACGACTTTCGTGTCAGCGCCAGAGTCGTGATCGTGGCTGGCGGTGGCATCGAGAACGCGCGTCTGCTGCTGCTCTCCCGCTCTAAACAGGCTAAAGGCTTGGGCAATCAACATGATGTGGTCGGACGCTACTTCATGGATCACCCCTTTTACTCACAGGGTTTATGGATTCCCACGGATCGCACGATCTTTGATCGCCTCAACTATTACGATACGCGGCAGGTGGATAACTATACAGTCTTAGGTAGGCTGCATCTGAGTCCGGCAGTGATGCGGCGTGAGCAGTTGCGCAACTTCAGCCTGATCCTCTACCCGCGCCGTCCGCATACCATGACCGCAGCGCACAATTCCTTTATGGTCCTGTGGGAAGCAGCAACAAAAGCGCGGCGTATTCCTAAGGGCTTAACCCGCCACGCAACGACCATGCTTACCGGACTATCACACCTGATCCCGCTGGCGCAGCAGCGTCTGAACAAGGCGTACTATTACCACGATCTGGAGGAAGGTGGCTGGTCAACGCTGCCGAACAAATCAGCGTTGTTTAACGCCGTCGAGATCATGGGGCAAATCGAGCAAACGCCGCACCGCGAAAATCGGGTCACGCTCGGCACTTCCAAAGACTCGTTCGGGCAACCGCGTCCGCGCATTTACTGGTATTTCCGCGAGGACGATAAAGAGAGTATCCGTCGCGCCCGCCAACTGATCACGCAGGAGTTTGCGCTCAGTGGACTCGGCAAAGTCACATGGCCCGAAGCGCTGTACAAGAATCCCGGCACGCATCATCACATGGGCAGCACGCGCATGGGCGTCGATCCGACCATGAGCGTAGTCGATGAGGACTGCCGCGTACATGGCATCACTAATCTATACATCGCGGGTTCATCGGTATTCCCGACGGGCGGCTACGCCAATCCCACGTTGACCGCCGTAGCCTTAGCGTTCAAACTGGCAGATCATCTCAAGCAGACCCTTGGCGTTGTACCTCAAGTGACTGCCAACAGATAATCGTCTATCGCTTCTGCCTGTGAATTTTTCCGAAATATTCCTGCACATTCTTCAACTGGTCCTCAGTGTGTAAACGCTGAGGACTAGCTCGAATAAATTCCTTCCCAAAGTCGTAAACCTCATCAAGCAGAAAATCCGCGCAACATCTTCGGAAAATTTACTATCTAAACAAACCTAACAGCCACCTTTCACGCGCTTAGGATCTTTTGTAGTTTCCACTTTAGCCACTTGCAAGGACAGTGTTTCAAGATAAAGGTACTGCCTGCCCACACAGGACAGGTGTTGTATCGCGCAACGTTCAAGCGTGTTAGAGAGGATGACCATCATGATCGCGGGGATCAAGCGTATTGGCGCCATTAATTTGCTAGTACTGCTCATTTTCCTTGTTTTAGGGGCGGTCATCATTCTGCGCGTAACCTCTACGCCAAGCGAAGTCAGCACCGCCATTCCGGCAACCAATAATCCTATCGTCGAGGAAAACAAGAAGCCGGGATCGGATGCGTGGAAGTCGGATAATTTCGACTCCTACCTGAAGGATCAAGCAGATGCTGATCGGCTCAGACGCGCTACCCAATCACCTGCCGCACCTGATGCGGGCGGCGTAGCCATCTCCGTAGTTCAGCCACATTAAGTATCGCCGGAAGCAGTTATCCAGAGTGCCGGCAAAGTTTGTCGATGACAAACCTTGTAAGGTTATGTGCGTCGTGATTTTGTGATCATGTAACGTTAACTCCGTACACTCGCCGTTAAGAGTAGTACAAAACTTACACTTAGTTCGCGCATGTCCGCCAAGTTTCTCGTTACCATCAAGGACATCATCATGGGGAAGACACGTCGTCTTATTAGCCTCCTTATCCCGGCACTTATCATTGCTGCGATAGGCTTTATCATCAAGAACAGCGCCACTGTGCACAGCAGTCCAGCAATGGCTACCAGTGCCACACTGCCTGTTAATCCGATCATCGCGGAAAACCAGAAGCCCGGTACACAGGCATGGAAATCCGCCAACTTCGACTATTACTTCCAAGAGATGAACATCGCTGAGCGTCTAGAGCACGCAGCGGAGTTGGGACTGAGTGCCTCCGATCTTGGTGGTGGCGGCGTCAAGCAAACCGCATGGACGAATACCCGTGATGTCACGGGTTATGCCAGCAAGACCAGCGTTAACGTTGGTAATACCATCACGTTCCACATCTCTTCCAAGTTCGCGCAGTACAACATGACCGTCTACCGCATGGGTTGGTACGGTGGCAACGGCGCGACGGAAGTTGTCTCGCAGAAAACGCTGAACGGCACAGACTATGGCGTGCCGTCACCTGATCCAGCCACCGGAATGATCGCCGCGAATTGGCCCGTTGCCTACACACTGGATGTGCCGAGCACTTGGGTGAGTGGCATTTATCTGGTCTGGTTGCAGGCAGTTGGTCAGGGCAATACCACCTACATTCCCTTCATTGTGCGTAACGACAGCCAACAGGCTGATTTGCTTTATGTGGTGGCAACCTCGACTTGGCAGGCGTACAACGAATGGGGCGGCAAGAGCCTCTATGAGTACAACTCCATCGGCGGACGTGCCAAGAAAGTCTCCTATGATCGTCCCTACGCTCAGGGCGACGGCGCGGGTCACTTCTACAGCGGCGATTACAACATGATCGGCTGGCTGGAGCAAATGGGTTACAACGTCACCTATGCCACCAGCGAAGACCTGCACACTAATCCCAATCTGATGAACGGACGCAAGGTTTTCCTCAGCGTCTATCACGACGAATACTATTCCATGCAGATGTTCAACAATGTGAAAGCCATGCGCGATGCGGGTAAGCATCTCGCGTTCTTCACATCAAATAACATCTACTGGCAGATTCGCTACGAAAACTCCTCTACGGGCGTCGCGAACCGCGTGATCGTCTGCTACAAGAAAGAAACTGACGATCCTGCTACCACCAGCGACCCGATGTACAACAGTGCTACGCCGGAACTAACCACCGTATTGTTCCGCGATCCGCCTGTGAACAAGCCAGAGAACCAGATTCTCGGCTCGATGTTCAATAGTCTGATCGGCTATGGCGAGTTTTTCCCGTGGGTGGTGCAGAATGCTAACCACTGGGTCTACGCTGGTACGGGTTTGAACAACGGTGACCAGATCGACAAGTTGGGTGGCTATGAGTTCGATAAGACCTTTAGCAACGGCTATACGCCCGCCAACATCACCAAGCTGTCGAATTCTGTCGTCACTATCAGCGGCATTCAGTTCACCCACGAAGCGGTGATCTGGCAGGCGTCAAGCTGCGCGTGGGTCTTTAACGCAGGTGTCAACTACTGGCAGTATATGCTGACTGGCAACTGGATTTGGCCTGTTGATAACCGTGTCCGCCAGATGACTCAAAACATCCTCTCGCGCATGAGCAACGAACCGACCTGCCCGGTGATGCCTACCTTTACGCCATCGCCCAGCAACACACCGGGTCCGACCAACACGCCGACGAAGACCTATACTGCATCCGCAACCTTCACACCGTCGAACACGCTGCCACCCGGCATCAGCCCGACTGCGTCCAATACACTGCCTGCTGGTTCCGGTACGTTCTATCGCGCCGTGAATCTCGGCGGTCCGGCGCTGGTCATCGACGGCAATCAGTTTGAAGACAACACTGGAACAACGCCGAATCTCAGCACCAATGGTGTCGCCCTGTGCAATCCTTGGGTGCCACTGACGCCCACAACTGATACTGATCGTGCGGCGATGATCGGCTGCTTCCGTCAACACTGGGCGCACGATCTAGTCATGAGTGCCGTGCCCAATGGTCAATATCAAGTCTGGCTGTACGTTTGGTTGGACTGGGATGACGTTGCGCCACCTACCATTAACTTCCAGCTCGAAGGTACATCGGTAGGCAGCTACACGCCCGGACCTGTGGGTAAGTGGGACAAACTCGGACCCTTCCCTGTCACCATCAGTGACGGCACAATCAATGTGACCACTGGTGGCGGCAATGTTGATCTGAGTGGCATCGAAGTCTATCGCCTTGACGGTTCTGGCGGCGCAACCAATACAGCGGTGCCTGCCACGGCGACGGCTACCAACACCCAGACCGCGACTAATACGCAAGTCAACGTTTGCTCGTTGATCACGGTGACGGGTAGCGCGCTAGGCGACCAAACCTTCAGTTATAACATCACCAACAATAACTCCCTCGCGGCGATCATCACGCGCACCGATCTGGCATGGACGCCGAATGTTCCCGCATCCATGTATCCTGAGCGCATGAGCGTGAGTGCTGCCGCGCAGCCGTTCTGGATCAAGCCCGTGGCAGAGTCACCTGTTACTTCGGGCAGCTATGTGGCGACCACCAGCAGCACAGGCTGGAACGCTACTAACGCGGTCATCCCCGCAGGTGGCACAACCACATGGACGTTGACCTTCTCCGGTGGACCGAACCCGATGTCTGCGGCGTACTCGGTTTACAACTTCCGTGGCACTATACTGACCTTGCAGATCGGAACGCAGAACTGCGTCCTCGATCCCACAACAGGGTATCCGACAGTGACGGCTGTGCCCGCCACACGGACGCCAACGCGTACTTCAACGATCACCTCGACGCCAACACGTACGTTGACCAGTACCGCGACCCGGACTTCCACAGCCACGGCGACTGCGACTGCCACACGGACCTCGACGCCTGCAAATGGTGTGCTGCTGCGCTCCGTCTGGACGAACGTCAACGGAATCGCGGTCAGCGACCTGCGTAGTGCAACCGGGTTCCCGAACGCACCGAATCAATGCACGACGGTAACCTCGTTCCAGGCACCCACCAACGTGGCTGACAACTATGGACAAATGATCCGTGGCTTCATCACTGCACCGTCAACGGGTTCGTATGTCTTCTGGATCGCCAGCGACGATGACGGCGAACTGTGGTTGAGCACCGACAGCAATCCGGCGAACAAGGTACTGATCGCCAGCGTAACGGGTTACACCGATCCGAATCAGTGGACCAAGTACAGCTCGCAGCAGTCCGCCAGCAAGAGTTTGGTTGCCGGACAGCGCTACTACATCGAAGCCTTGATGAAGGAACAGGGTGGAAGCGATAACCTGTCAGTCGCTTGGGATGGTCCCGGCTTCTCGCAGCAAGTCATTCCAGCTACCTACATCTCAGCGACGGGTCTGACCTGCAATAACGTGTTCGTGCCAACGAGCACCGCTACCCGCACGCAGACGTTCACGCCAACCCGTACACAAACGTTCACACCGACTCGTACACAGACGTTTACGCCAACCCGTACTCAGACCTTCACGCCGACTCGCACGCCAACGGCTGTTCCTGCGACGGCAACGAGGACACCAACCCGCACCTTGACCCGTACGGCGACCTACACGCCGACCCGCACCTCTACACCTGCTAACGGTGTACTGATGCGCGGCGTGTGGACCAACCTCGGCGGTATGCAGGTGGGCGATCTGAGGAACGATCCAACCTTCCCGAACTCGCCCGACCAATGCACGACGGTGACCTCGTTCCAATCACCAACCAACGTGGGTGATAACTATGGACAGCGCATACGTGGCTACATCACGCCGCCCACTTCCGGTTCATACGTCTTCTGGATCGCCAGCGATGACTACGGGGAACTTTGGTTGAGCACTACCTCCAGCCCCAGCAACAAAGTCTTGATCGCTAGCGTGACAGGTTACACCGATCCTAATCAGTGGACCAAGTACAGCTCACAGCAGTCCGCCAGCAAGACGTTGGTAGCAGGGCAGCGCTACTACATCGAAGCCTTAGCCAAGGAGCAGGGCGGAAACGACAACCTTTCAGTGGCTTGGGATGGTCCCGGCTTCTCCAGACAGGTGATCTCCTCTGCCTACATCTCCGCGACAGGTCTAACTTGCAGCGGTTGATCTAGCCACCACTTTGATGTTAGGAGTTTGGGAACTCAATCCCGGACTCCTAACATCCAAAACTCAATGCTTCTCCTTCTAGCAAACCTCAATTTAGAGATTTCCTACTCCGCATTATCAAAATCTGAACATATCTTTACGTCCTTGTAAGGATTACGTTAGGCTTAAGCAATGCCTTGCGCCTACCCTTTCAACTAGTGCTGCCATGTCTGCGCCAAGTTGGAAGAGTGTGAACTATGTCGAAGCGTTACCTGATTCCTCTCATCATCTTTGTGGGTATTGCTGCCTTCTTACTTCGCAATAGTGCGATGCAGCACGCTGGCGCAGCCGTCGCCAGTTCGGCGTTGCCGGTCAATCCTATCATTGAGGAAAACCAGAAACCCGGCACGGAGGCATGGAAGTCTGCCCGCTTCGATTCCTATTTCAAAGAACTAACCATTGCCGAGCAGCTTGAACACGCGCAGGAATTGGGGCTGCCTACCTCCGCGTCGGATGCTGGCGGTGGCATGATGCAGGGCGCTTGGACGAACAGCCGTGATGTGACTGGCTACGCTAACAAGACCAGCGTCAACGTCGGTGGACAGATCAGTTTCCACATCACTTCCAAGTATTCGCAGTATGAGATGACCATCTACCGCATGGGCTGGTACAACGGCAACGGCGGTACGGAAGTGGTAGCACAGCAAGTTCTTCCCGGCACGAACTATCCGGTGCCAGCACCAGACTCGTTGGGCATGGTCGCTGCCAACTGGCCCGCTGCTTACACGCTCAATATTCCCACCAACTGGACCAGCGGTTTCTATCTGGTGTGGTTGGAAGCAGTCGGACGCAACAACACCTCCTACATTCCATTCATCGTGCGTAACGACAGCCAGCAGGCGGATATTCTGTATCTGGTCGCCACCTCGACATGGCAAGCGTACAACGACTGGGGCGGCAAGAGCCTCTACGAGTACAACTCACCCGGTGGACGCGCCAAGAAAGTTTCCTATGACCGTCCCTACAACCAAAATGACGGCGCGGGACACTTCTACAGCGGCGACTTCAACATGGTCAACTGGCTGGAGCAGAATGGCTACAACGTCACCTATGCCACCAGCGAGGATTTACACAGCAACCCGAACCTGATGAATGGGCGCAAAGTGGTGATGAGTGTATTCCACGACGAATACTACTCCATGCCCATGTACAACAACCTGGTAGCGATGCGCAATGCGGGTAAGCACCTCGCCTTCTTTACTTCCAATAACATCTACTGGCAAATACGCTACGAGAACTCTGCTAGCGGTGCAGCGAATCGCGTGATCGTCTGTTACAAGAAAGAGTCTGACGATCCCAACACCACCACCGACCCGATGAAGAACAGCGCCACGCCGGAACTAACCACCGTGCTGTTCCGCGATCCGCCAGTGAACAAGCCGGAAAATCAGGTGCTCGGCGTGATGTTCGAGTCGCTCGTTGCCTACGGTGATTACTTCAACTGGACGGTGCAGAACTCCAGCCACTGGATGTACGCTGGCACTGGCTTGAGCAACGGCTCGACGATCCCCAAACTCGGCGGTTACGAGTGGGACAGGATCTATAACAACGGCTACACTCCTGCCGGAGTCACCATCGTCAGTCAGACAGCGGTCAACAATTCCGAGGGCAACTTCCTGCATCAAGCCGTCATCTGGCAGCATCCGAGCTGCGCGTGGGTCTTCGCTGCCAGTTCCAACTACTGGCAGTACATGCTGGATGGCAACTGGATCTGGCCCGTCGATACGCGCGTCCGCCGCATGACGCAGAACATCCTTGCCCGCATGATCTCTGAGCCTACCTGCGGTTCACAGGCGACCTTTACCCCTGTACCAAGCAATACGCCCGGACCTTCGCCCACACCATCGCGCACCTTCACCTCATCGCCGACGTTCACCGCGTCTGCCACCTTCACGCCTAGCAACACGCCAACCGCGACTTATACTCCTACGCCATCTACATCCGTGTTCTATCGCGCGGTCAATCTGGGTGGCGCGGCAACCACTATCGACGGTAATGCGTGGGAAGCCAATACTGGAACAACGACGAACCTGACGACCAACGGTACGGCGTCGTGCAGTTCTTGGCAGGGTGTCACTCCGACCACAGATGCCAACCGCACCGCTATGATCCAGTGCGCGCGGCAGCATTGGGCACACAACATCGTCATGAGTGCAGTACCGAACGGGCAGTACGAAATCTCGCTCTATGTCTGGCAAGACTGGGCAGATCCTAACCCAACCGCCTACAGCATCGCCATCGAAGGTACGACGCTAGTTCCGAGCTACACGCCCGGACCTGCAGCGGGCAAGTGGGATAAGTTTGGACCCTTCACAGTCACCATCAGCGATGGCACGGTCAACGTGACCACCAGCGGTGGACCTGCCAACCTCAGTGGCTTGGAAGTCTGGCGCGTAGTCGCTGGTGGCAGCACGCCAACGGCAACCGCTACAGCGACCAGCACCAACACCAATACAGCGACGGCAACCGCAACGGCGACTCGGACCAACACGGCGACCAATACGCCTGTCCCGCCAACGGCGACAGCGACTAACACGCCAACCAATACAGCCGTTCCGCCTACCGCTACGGCAACCAATACACCTACTAATACGGCTGTTCCGCCTACCGCAACGGACACGCCAACTAACACACCAGTCCCGCCAACAGCGACAGCAACGGACACACCAACTAATACGCCAGTACCGCCGACGGCGACAGCGACCAACACGCCGACTAACACCGCCGTACCAACGGAAACGAACACGCCAACCAACACACCGACTAATGTCTGCTCGCTGATTGCTGTCACCAACATCTTCCTTGGCGATCAGACGTTCAGCTTTGCCATCCAGAATGACAACCCGCAAAGCGGCACGGTCACTCAGGTTGATCTGGCGTGGCGTCCGAATGTTTCAGGATCGATGTATCCCGATAGCATGAGCCTCAGCTCTGCCGCGCAATCATTCTGGATTAAGCCGGTAGCAGAAGCACCCGTGACTTCAGGTGCGTACACCATCACCAGTGCCAACGACGGTTGGAGCACTGCCGATGCGAATCTACCCGCCAATGGCAGTGCCAATTGGTCGGTCACCTTCGCCAGCGGTCCCATCCCGATGGCATCTGAATACTCGATCTACGATTTCCGTGGTGCCAAGCTACACATCCAGATTGGCGCACAGGTTTGCGTGCTCGATCCAACGGCAGGCTTGGCGACAGTGACGCCGATCCCGTCATCGACGCCGACCTCTACAAACACGCCGACGAACACGCCTGTACCGCCAACGGCAACTGAGACCAATACGCCGACGGAAACTGCCGTGCCACCGACAGCGACTTCTACTAGCACGGCAACCAATACGCCCGTTCCACCAACGGCGACAGCTACCTTTACCAATACAGTGGTTCCGCCTACAGCAACAGCTACCAGCACCGCGACAGTCACCGCGACGAGCACCAATACATCGGTACCCACGCTGACCTTCTATCGTGCGGTCAATCTCGGTGGACCCGCCTTGGTGATCGATGGTAACAACTGGGAAGCAAACAGTGGCACTACCACCAACCTGACCACTAACGGCTCGGTTTTGTGCAATCCGTGGGTTCCGGTAACACCAACCACCGATACTAACCGCGCCACCATGATCAGTTGCTCACGTCAACACTGGGCACATAACGTCGTCATGAGCGCAGTGCCCAATGGACAGTATCAGGTCTCACTGTATGTCTGGCTTGATTGGGCTGATCCGAATCCGGCGACCTTCAGCATCCAGATCGAGGGCACGACGGTAGTCTCTAACTACAAGCCCGGACCTGCCGCAGGTAAGTGGGATAAGCTTGGACCGTTCAATGTCACTATCGCTGATGGCACGATCAACGTGACTACCAGCGGCGGTATCGGCAATCTCAGCGGACTTGAGGTTTGGAGTGGCACTGGCGGTGGTGGCGGCGCGACCAATACGCCGACGGCAACGCGCACAAATACTGCGGTTCCCGCCACTGCAACCGCGACAGCGACTCGTACCAACACGCCCAACGGTCCAACGCTGACGCCAACCAACACAACGGTACCGCCAACCGCGACCCGCACCAATACACCGACGAACACGCCTATCCCGCCGACGGCGACGGCGACGCTCGCTGGCAATCTGACCTTCTACCGCGCTGTCAACCTTGGTGGGGCGGCAGTGACAGTCGATGGCAATTCGTGGCTGGCAAACACAGGCACGACCACCAACCTGACCACCAATGGATCGGTCTTGTGCAATCCGTGGGTTCCGCTGACGCCAAGCACCGATGCCAACCGCACCACCGTAATTAACTGCTCACGTCAACATTGGGCACACAACATCGCCATGAGTGCGGTCACCAACGGCACATACCAGATCTCGATCTATGTTTGGCAAGACTGGAGCGATCCGAATCCAGCAACCTACAGTATCCAGATCGAGGGGACGACGGTAGCCACCTATACGCCGGGTGTCGCAGGTAAGTGGGACAAGCTTGGACCGTTCAACGTCACCCTCACTGACGGCACGATCAACGTGACCACCAGTGGCGGTATCGCCAACCTCAGCGGCATTGAGGTCTGGCGCGTCAACTAACCCTATCAGAACCGCACAAGTCGCTTAACCAAACAAAATAAACGCCCTATTCAATTCGAATAGGGCGTTTTTCGTCTCGTATTGCTGATCTGCCGACTTACTGGATGTCAGGCTTACGTCGAGAGCACAGCTTCCCGTCTAGCGCGGAAGAAAGTGCGAATCTGGGCTTCATCCATTTGTCCCCAGAAGCGCGTCGCATGGACGACCATCGCCCCGCGTTCGACTAAATCCTGCGGCGATGCGGGCAGTCCTCGCCACGTGATCGCCATCGGACCATTGGGCAGGTTGAAGTCCACCAGTTCCAAGCCCAGTGCGCGTGCCAGCAAGCTGTAAGTGTGATCGTTCTGCAGCTTGGCGCGTTGTAACTCATCTCGATGTAACAAGCCCGCCTTATTGACGCCTTCGATATACTTTGGCGTCATGATTACAGCGCCACCAAGGATATGTTGCCCCAGTTCCCAACCATTTTTCTGCGCCTTGTAGATCAACTGACGCAGCATAGCGCAGCGCTTGGGATCACGTACGTAGCCCGCTACGCTAGTTTGCCGCATCAACTGTTCACGGGGCCACTCGATGCCCTCGCCACCTGTCAGATAATTACCCAACAAGCCAGCATTTGGATGTTGTGCGATCACCGGAATCGCCGCATCCGCGATGCCGGGATTAACCATTAGTGCGTCGCTGTCCATGCGCAGCAGTACGTCGAAATCATAGTTTTCATACACGTACTGTAAGGCATACGATTCGGATTTATACAGACCGCCGTAAATGCCAAAATTGCGAGGTGCGCGGGTCACTTCAACTTCTGGAACCAGTTCTTTGATCTTCAAGCCCGTACTCAGCGGGGCAGAGTTATCCTGAATGATGATCTTGCGATCTGGATCAGCATAATGGACGACGCTGCGTACCGTGTCCATGATGTCATCGAAGGTGTTGCGATTCCCCGGTGGTCCTACGCTGATCGTGACGACCAATTTGACTTTCTGCTTCATAGCAACCCCCAATTACTCCTTCCATTCTTACACACGCAAACTCCCCTCTGCGCGTCGCCGGAGCGTGTTACCCCTGACGCTTGGTATTGCAGAGAGGAGGGATAAACCATTGGTCTACACTACTATTTGAGCATAAACTGCGTTCGTCGGCAGTCTCAACCGCATATCAGCCTTCGCGGAAGTTGGGCAGATCTTCCAGCGCGATCACCCACGGATCGCTGAATAGCTGCCGTGCGCTGAGATGTTCTCCAATCGCCCAGTGCCATTCCCACGCCTGAAAAAACACGATCTTGGGATACTTCGACTTGATGTCGCGTATCAGCTTGCGGAAATCGTACTTGGGGCGATCTGCCTGCGAGTTAGCGGGCGTCGCACCGAACTCGAACAAGCCCATAGGCTTGCATTTGCTGACCAGATCACTGTATTCCTTCCACGCGTCCAGTTCCAGCGGATCTTCCTCTAATTCGCGGTACTTATCCAAGCCCACCACATCGACGTACCCATCACCCGGATAGAAGTAATCTGTCCGCTTGTTGTACTCGTTATTGTTGGTATTGGGCGAATATCCCCACAGCAGATTGTTGAGACCTTTTTCCTGCGTGAAGTAGTTGTACATGTGCTGCCACAGCAGGCGGTAGTCTTCCGGCGACTGCAAATTCCACCAGAACCAACCGCCGTTCATCTCGTGCAGCGGACGCCAGATCGCCACCACGCCCGCCTGTTGCAGCTCTTCCAGCCCGCTGGCAATGTTATCCAGCATTTCCAGCCAGCGTTTGTTAGCATCACTGCCCGTTTGCGTCAGTTCGCGGACGCTGCGCACTTGCCCCGATCCGGCGGGATATTCCCAATCCGTCGACGGTCCACCCGTCCATGGATTGTTAGCATGCCAACTGATCGTGATCAGGCTGCCTTTGTTCCACTGGGCGATCAAGAATTTGTTGGGGATCGAGAGATTGTTGCCGTGCAAAGAGTCCCAGTTACGGTAATCCATGCCCGTCATCGCCGGATATTTCCCCGACTGGTCGAATACTTTTTGTAGGCGGGCTTCGGCGGCTGGCACATCCGCGCCATCGCCGTAAGAACCGAATTGACCCGCCACTACGCGCTTATCGTCACGGAACTGCAATCCCCACAAATAGCTGAGTACGCGGCTGGCGGCGGGACTAGCATTTGGATTAGCTGTCTTGATCTCTTGCGGACAGTCGTTTGCTTGTGCTTCGACGCTGTACTGCGGTGATCCAACTGTGCTCAAGGTGACCACGACTACGACCAACAAGATCACTAAGCGACGATACAAAACCCTCACTCCTCGCGCGTCTGCTTTGATTACTTTGCTTGCTGCCGTTAATTAACGCAGCACCACGCTTTCGGCGTTTTCCAGCGCCCCTTCGACATCACCCGCGATGTTCGTCTGATCTGCCTTGCCTGTGGCAATGAACAGCATGAACAATACTTGCGTGATCGCTGAACCGATAAAGATAGTGATCGCGGCACCAGCCATCCCGTAAGCAGGGACCAGCCATAGACCGATGACAATCGCAACCACCGTACCAATGATACGGCTGCCCATCGCCAGATCAGCACGTCCGCGTCCCATCAACACCGCTTCGTACAAGCCCTGTACGCCCATGATCACGGTGGCGAGCGCCATCATGATATAAATAGCGCTGTCCAGTCGGTACTGCGGTCCGCTGACGAACTCTGCTACTGGATTATAAAGGAAGATCCAACCAATCAAGGGAATCAGCGAGGTGGCTAAATAAGCAATCGTTGAGTTGCGCAGCAATTTGCCCTGCTCGGCGCGTCCCGTCATGCCTGCGGTACGTGGCAGCAAGATCGCGGCTAACGCTTGCGAGACGAACATGAATACCATGCTCAAGCGGCGTGCCAAACCATAAGCGCCGACTGCTTCCTCACCCGTAAACCGTTCCAGATACAGCGTCGGCAGCGAATCGAAGACGATGAAGCAAACGTGTCCGATCCAGATCGGTGCGGAGAAGCGCAGCAAATCGACCACCACGTCGCGGCGTGGCATGATCAGCTTGAAGCCAAGTTGCAGCGGCATAAACCGCGACATGATCCACAGCATCGGCAAATACGACAGACCGTAGATCAGCAGCGCGGGCAGTGGATCGGTAACGTTTAGCACTTTGTAGACGATAATGGTCGCTACTAACTGGATAGCATTGCTGCCCAGAAAGGCGATCATCAAGCGTTCATTGGAAAGGTAACCACGCGCCAAGCCGTAATACACGTAGAACACGGTGGTGCCAAGATAAACTACGACGACGCCAATATCCAGCTTGCCGGAGATGGCAAGGATGGGAAATGCCAGTGCCATCGTCCCGATGAACAGAGCAGCCAGAATCACCCACGCCGTGTTGAGGTACTCTTGCAGTTTCGTCTTATCGTTGACGTACATGCCGATGTACCGCGCCAGCACATGCTGACCGAATGGCTGCGTCAGCATCGCCAGAATCGCGCCGAGCGACAATCCGTACTCGACGTAGCCGTAATCCGCCTGCGACAGTGCGCGGGTCAGGATTAACCCGTAGAGCAGTCCGAGTACACGTGCCATCATCAGCGCCAGCGACACCAACGTCGTACCGCGCATCATTTTCCAGTCAAAGTTACCGAGCTTGTTGCTCAGTTTTGCCATCATGTTCAACGGGTATTCCCCCATATTCGTATGAGTTAGAGAGTTGCTTTATATCCCGTTAGTCGGTCTCACTCGCCGCGCACAGGTTGCGTGGTCGAGCGTATCAGCCGCCGACTAACGTGGTCAGGTTGCGGAAATTGGTATCCCACTTCTGCTGTCGATCTTCGAGTAACTGCTGTGTTCCCCGGATCAACTCTTGTTCGCGCTGCTGTACCTCTTGCACGCCCTTGGCGATGCCCTCGGCAGTGTTCTCCACGAACACCGCGCCCTTGTTGAAATAGTCAGTCAGCGCGGGCTGATCGGAGAGGATGGCAGGCTTGTTCAATACCATCGCATCTTGCCCGCCGCCGAGCAGCGAATAGGGGAAGGTGGTTAGCACCATCACCGCCCGCGAACGATGTAGCAAGCTCCAATATTGATCGCCCAATAGATAGCCCGTGAAATGGCAGTTAGCGGGTGCAGTTGCCATCGCCGCTTTCTGTTCGGCATTTGCCTTCGCCAGATTGCCCGTGATGTGAAATTCGACATCTGGCAGCAGGTTAGCGGCATCCAGAATCGGTTGGAACGGCTCATCTTCAGCGAAGGTATTGACCACCGCGACCTCGAACTTGCCAGCATCAACCACGCCTGTGAGCTGGCTGAAAGGCGCGTCTTTAGGCGGCTTCTCTAAGACCATACACTTCGCGCCCCACTCCTCGAACATGCGCTGAAAACGCTCCTGATCAGTGATGTTCATTAGGGCACGCTTGGCGATCCAGCGCTGTAGCGGTAGTGACCACCCCCACTTCTTGGAATAAAGTGAAGGCGGATGCGTATCCATCACGAACTTTGCGCCAGTCATCGCGCAGAACAGATATACGCACAGCGCCGCGAATACAGGCGGATTGGTGATGTAAATATAGTTCGGACGTTCTTTGAACAGAATCTGCCATGTCTTCAGCCACTGCATGGGATACTTGAACGGCGCATACAGCGGACGTTTGTACTCCAGAAAATGAATGTGATGCAGAGTCGCGTTCAGGCGGCGAGCAAATAGCTCGGTGCGTACTTCTTCCGGCGCCCACACAATCGCCACCAGATCGCGGCGGGAACTGCTCTGGCTGCTAGAGTCGCTGCTGTTGGCGACGGCAGGCGCAGAATTGGAATTGCTGTTAGTTGCTGTCATGGACCGGGTTTACTCCAGCATTGGCGATTAAGCCGATAAATATCCATAGGTAATCGATCACACCGCCGAGCGTGAACACTTCATTGGTGAAGCTCATCACTGACAGCAATACCATCACTGCAAAACTGACCAGCGCTAAAATCTGAGTTTGTCCGATGGTGGTTTTCATCTTGCGCCACAGCCACACACACATCATCCACACCCACACCAGATGCGCGATCAACGAGACTACCCCCGAACGCATCAGCAAATAGACGTATTGGCTCTCCGCCCATGCCCACGATACGTTATTCATGTTTGGCACCACACCAAACCATGGATTGCTTTTCATCAGGATGGGGATATAGACTTCGCTCCACACCTTCAGACGGTAGGAGAACGTTTGCGGTACAAGTCCATCGCTGCTGCTGGAAGGCGCGAACTGGTAATTCAATCGTTGGATGATGATCGGCGAGAGGATGATCGAGGCGATCATCAGCGCTACAAAAAGCTGTAGCAGAAATTTCATGCCGCGCCGATCAAAGTATTTGACGATCACGATACCCGCCGCCAGACCGCCCATGCCCGCAAATGAACCGCTTGCCAGCAGTGTAGCGCCGCCTAGCGCCAGCGCGATATACATGTTGATGCGCGCCCAGCGCGGATGGTTCAATGGCTGTAACGACACTAACAGCAGGATGATGATCATCAGGAACGTGCCAGTGGCATTCCACGCACCAAACAGCGTGGTCACGCGCCCCAACGCGGCGGCATCATTCGTCTGATCGCCGGGATACCAGCGCACCAAAAAGTTCTGCACCGCGCCGATCTTTGCCGCTTGTAGCAGACCGACGAAAGACAAGATCGAGGCGCAGACGATCATGAACTGCACCAAATTGCGGCGATCCCGATCCGACTCTGGTAAATAGGCAAATACCCAGAACAGGATCACGAATTGCACAGGTGCCAGCAAACTGACGATCTCGCTGACCTCGAACTTCCAGCCGCGTGCGTAATAAGCGACCAGTGGCACGACTGCCGTGCCCAGCATCAATATCAACGTAGCGATCACCAACCACGGATCGTAAATGCGGTAGGCGGGGCGGCGAATCATGACCACCAGAAAGACCACGCCAGCGGTCACCGCCAGCATCGCCTCGTTGATCTTGAGCATCGGGATAATATCGCCGCGCAGCATACCGGACGTGGTGATGATGCAGAAGATCAGCACGTAACCGAGGATCATTGGATACACCAGCGAGACGTAGGCAGCAACCACCCCGATGATCAAGGCAAAGCCGAGGATGAAGTGAACGCTGCTGGCAGCACCGATGATCAGCCCGACCAGCACCACCAACGCGATATTGCGTAGTTGGCTGAAGATAGGCACGTCAAACAGTGGAATTCTGAATCTCGCTAACACAGGCTTGATCTTCCTCTGACTCACGCGACGCCCTCTCGGATGATAGACCGGGAGGGCGATAGCCGTATGAGGATTTGCTTATTGTACTGTTAATAATCGAATTTCCCCGCCAGTGGGGATTGACTGTTACGATTTCGGGATCACAGCGCCATCATGCAACCCGCCGCCAGTATTTAAAGCAGCGGATTGCTCTAACAGCGCCTATCCTTGTCCCAATCAGGCGCGCCCGTTGACGCGGGTTTCTTCTACGTCCCATGTTTTCCACGGGGCATGTCCGCTTTCCCACATCTTTTCGAGGTTCATCTTGTCGCGCAGAGCGTCCATGCACTGCCAGAAGCCATCGTGCTTGTACGCCATCAGTTGTTCTTCAGCAGCAATGCGCTCAAGCGGCTCGCGCTCCCACTTGTTATCGTCACTATCAATATAGTCGATCACTTCCGGCTGGCAGATGAAGAATCCGCCGTTAATCCAACCTTCGTCGGTCTGCGCCTTCTCACGGAAGTTACTGACCAGATCACCATTGAACTCCAAATGTCCGAAACGCGCGGGCGGACGAACAGCCGTCAGCGTCGCCAGCTTGCCGTGATTGGTGTGGAACGCCAGCAGATCGCTGAGGTTGACGTTGGAAACGCCGTCACCGTAGGTCATCAGGAAAGGACGATCTTTGGGCAGGCGGTGGGCAACGCGCTTCAGGCGACCACCGGTTTCAGTGGCGTAACCCGTATCCACCAACTCCACGATCCAGTCCATGCTGTAATTGGCGTCTTGCCAGACCTTACCACTGCGCAGGTTCACCGTCAGGTCACTGGAGATATTGCAGAAGTCGGTGATGTACTTCTTGATCACGTGTCCCTTGTAACCAAGCGCGATCACGAAGTTCTTGAACCCAAAACGGGCGTAATGCATCATGATGTGCCACAGGATCGGTCTGCCGCCGATTTCCACCATTGGCTTTGGCTTGATGTCGGTTTCTTCCGCGAGTCGCGTACCAAAACCACCAGCGAGAATGACCACCTTCATATCTTCAGGTTTGTACATATTGCTTTCCTCGTGACCGCTTTACACGGCGCACTAAACCTTGACGTTAACTCGATAATGGCGATTGATAGAAGAATTGACCTCGTTCAATTTAGGTCGTCTACCTATCTACTACATAAAATAACGAGATGTAAGTTCCGTCAATGAATAATCTGTGAATTTTGAAGCAGTGTAGTGCGTGGGCGGACGGGATTAAAGTACTCAAAGGGGCGACCTAACATCGCCCCACTGTTCGCGCATATGATGCGCGTGATAGTGTGCTGTAAGGTTAGGGCTGGGTACGCAGCGTGAAGGTGATCCCCACCTGCACGGTGACGATGAATTGACCAGCCAGCGGCACGGCGGTGCCTTCTTCAGGCAACTGCACCACAGCGCCACGACTGCCACTGCCCGTCGGCACGATGTTGTTCACGGTCACATTATCGGTGATGTTGATCGCATCGCTGACGTACACACCTAAGCCCGTTGCCAACTGATCAGCGCGGGCGCGTGCATTCTTGATCGCCTCGGTGCGTGCCTGTGTCTCCAGCGCGTCTACTTTGTCGATGCCGAAGGCAAAGTTCTGCACGATATTGGCATTCGCTGCTACCGCCGCCGTGATGATCTCATTCACCTTCGAGATGTCGCGGATGGTTACCCGCAGCACCTGACTGAAGCGATAGATGAAATTGCCCGATGGTACGCCACCCTGACCGCGATCATTGGGCGTTACATTGTAGGCGACCAGTTGAATATCCGACTGCGCGATCCCCTGATCCAGCAGCGCCTGCGTGATGCTGATCATCGCCGTATTGCCGTTATTAAAGGCATTGGCAAGCTGCGTGTTGAGGATTTGATAACCGATCTCTACCGTCGCGATATCCGGCTGACCTGATGCCGTGCCAATGCCCGTAACGGTGATCGTTTGTCCGGCTTGGGCGTGGGCAGGGCGCACCTCGATGCCACTGAGCAGCGACACGCTGAGAAGCATAATCGCAGTGATGAGCAGCAGTGTCTTTCTACGGAACATGTTGTCTAGCCTCCTGAAAACAAAAATTTGTGCGCAATCCTAACGCGGGTTTGCTCCTCTGAAGGGAATGGATGGGCACAAGGTATCGAAACCCTAACCACCTATCCTTGTTCTGCTTTCAGACTCACAACCCGCGTTAGCGAAGTTTTTGACTCGCCAACCAGACTTGAGTTTACCTCAGTATACTGATGCGATCTCCGCTTATTTCACTTCGTTTGGCGTTCGCGCACATCACCACGAACGCGCCCCGGATTTCCGGTGACTATAGCAAAAGGCGGCACGTTTTTGGTCACCACCGCGCCCGCACCGATCAGTGCGCCTTCTCCGATGGTTATTCCTCCCATGATCGTGGCGTTGCTGCCGATGGAGACGCGCTTGCCGATGCGTGTGCGCACCATCTCCCACTGACCACCTTTCAACGGCTGACCATCTTCGCCCGTTGCGCGGGGATAGATGTCGTTGATGAACATCACGCCATGACCGATGAATACCTCATCCTCGATGCTCACGCCCTCGCAGATGAAGCTGTGGGAGGAGATTTTGCAGCGCGCACCGATGTCCACGCCGCCCTGAACTTCCACGAACGGACCAACAGTAGTTTGGTCACCGAGGCTGCAGTTATACATATTGACCAGATCGGGATAGAAGATACGTACACCTTCTCCCATCTTAACGCTTGCTGCGACTGGCATAGTGCTAAATTACTCCTGAATGTCAATTCTGAACCGATAGTCGTTACGCGATTACTCTACTCTCATTAGCGCATCGCGGTGATCTCAAAGCCGTGACCATGACGCTGACCGTAACTAGCCGACCAGCTTCTCCACGCAATCGACGTAAATACGTCGCTGCTCCTCAGCCGAATAACCCTCAATCCGCTTCAACGCCTTGACCGCATGTTGATATCGCCGCTGTGGATCGCGTGCCATTTCTACCATCACGCGCGCCAGATCTTCGGGGCTGTGCGGGTCGTAGAACGCCAGCTCGTCTTCCTCGAAGTAAGCGCGGGCGGCGACGGTGCGGCTGATCACCACAGGGATGCCCAGTTCGATGTACTCGAACATCTTGTGGGTATGCACCAGATCGGCTTCGGGATTCTGCTCCAGCGAGACGATGCCGAAGTGATTGCGGCGCAGACGCTCCACCAATTCCTCATCCTTGACGAAGCCCGCGAAGTTGACGTGCTCGTCCAGCTTGAGATCAGCTACCAACTTTTCCAGCGTGGGGCGATATTCCCCCTTGCCAAGAATTTCCAGCTTGGCGTTAGGGATTTCCTTGAGCAAATGCGGCATCGCTTGGATCAACTGCGTATGACCGTAACGCTTGATGATCGTGCCATGCGTGACCATACGCAGGTTCTCGGCTGCCGAGTTGTCATTCGGATCGGGCAGTACGGGCGTCGGGTGATGTGCCGAACTGACGTTGAGGATGATCACGATCTTATCGGGATCGGCACCGCGCTTGACTACCGCTTCTTTCATCTGATCCGTGCAGGTGACGGTAACATGAGCGAAGCGCACCGCCCATTGCTCGATAGCGATGATGAATTTCATCGGTGTGCCGTCCATCGCCAAGCCCAAACGATCATTGAACATCTCTGGCGAGCACTCGCGGATGTCGAAGATCACTTTCGCGCCTGTGTAGCGGGGAACCAGCGCCGAGATCAACAACAGGTCGGTCATGTTGGTGACGTGCACCAGATGGAAACCGAGTTTGAAGTGCAAGTAGGTCACCAGCAAGAATGCGGGCAGTGTGAAGCTGGCATATTCAAGGATGTAGCGAATCTTGCTGCCACGTGCACGTGGGATCGAGGGAATGCGGTGAATATGCACGCCATCTTCCACGCTGTAGTTAGGGCGGTTCTTGCTGGGATCGGGGCGGTCATCGCGTGTGCAGATGATATGCACTTCGTAGCCCGCTTCTTGCAGCGCCAGAATTTCCGTATACAAGCGCTGATCAACAGGATAAGTCCGCTGGCTGATGAAGCAGGCACGGCGGCGCTTGCGCGTCTGTCCTTGTGCATCCGTCAGGGGTGTGGAACTGGTGTCATTCTTCAGTGTCTGCCGCCGCTGGATGCCTAACGCCACCAGAATAACGCCGAGCGGCGCGAGTAAACCTAATAAACGCTTGATCATGGATCAGTACGCTCCATTGCCTTGTGTCACGAGTCTGATAAAGCCCTCTCACAGCGGAGAGGTTTATTTTCATTTGGCACAAAAAACACCGGACGGAATAGGATAGTAGGGTACGCTCGCTGTCCTATCACATTGAGTCCGGTGTTTACTGCACATTCATATCAGCCGTCCAGCGCCTCAGCACATGTACAGGTACTTCAGCACTTCCTTCGCGGCACTATCGGCACTCAGGTGCTTCGGTACGTGCTTCTCAGCACTTTCCTGTCTCAGCACCCGGCACTCAGCACTTCCCTAGCGGTTGCGCTTCGAGTAATACCGATAATACTGGAAGCTCTTATCCAGCTTGGTACGGTTTAGCACCACGCCGAGCACATTGATTCCTTCGTCCTTAAGCTGCGAGGATGCCAGCCGTAGAGACTTCTCATCCGACTTGTTGATGTCCAGCACCATTACCATACCCGATGTATGCGGAGCCAACGCGATTGCATCGGTAGCAGCCAGAATGGGCGGGCAATCCAGCACGACGGTGGTGTATTCCGTCAGCAGTTCGTCGATCAGATCGAGCATCCGCTGTGAGCTGATCACTTCCGTCGGGTTGGTAATTGCCGTACCTGCGGTGATCACCTTCAAGCGCGAGTGATTGGTGTCGCGGACGGCTTCCTCAATGCTGACCTCGCCAGCTAATATGTCGGTCAAGCCTTCATCGTTGGAGATGTCAAAGATTTTATGCACTTGGGGACGGCGCAGGTCGCAATCGACCAGTACCACGCACTGCTCCACCACCTGCGCGATAGCGCGGGCGAGGTTGGCGGCGGTAGTAGATTTACCTTCCTGCGGCACGCTGCTGGTCACGAGGAATGCCTTATGACCGGTATCGTGCAGCGAGGGGAACAATTGAATACGCAGGCGTCTGAAGGCTTCCGCCGCTACCTGATTGCTGCGGAACACATCGCCCTTCTCGCGTGAAGAAAGCACTGGGATCTTGGCGATCACGCTGCTGTTGGTCACGTTCTCGATCTGCTTCGTGCTGAACAGCTTGGTATTGGTGTTTTCCAATACAAACGCCAGCGCTACGCCAGCCATTGCACCAGCAATCGCCGCAATAGCGATATTGATGATCGGGTTACGATCCGAGCTTTCCTGTGGCACTTCCGCCGCGATAGTCAATTGCAACGCGTTGGAAAGCGTCAGGATACTGTTCTGCACCTGATTGTAGCTGGAGAGTACCGCGTTATATTCCTGCTGCTTGGCGTCAATGTCGCGCTGCAGATTGGAGATCTTGTCATCGTCGCGGGGGATCGCAGTTTCGGCGGCGGTTTTCTCTTTGGTCAACGCTTCCAGATCGGTACGCAGCGAACTCATCCGCGCGGTCAGGTCACCCAGAATACCGCCGCTGCCGGTGAAGCGCTGCTGGTTGGCTTCGATCAGCAGTTGCGCCAGCACATTACAGGCTTTCTGCGCGAATTCTGGATCGTTGGCATCTACACTGAACTGCATCAACTCAGTCTGTGGAATCGTCTCGATGCGATATTTTGGTAATTCAGAAACGCCGAGTATGGTTTTCGCTTTGGCGGTGACGGTGGTACTCCGCGCGATGGTGGAATAAGTGTTGACTAGGCGCTCGAAATAAACATAAGTGCCGTAGTCGATTGCTTGTGTACCGACAGGGACAACGCTCAAAATGGCGTTGGCGGTGTAAACTGGTTTGTGGTTAATCCCGGTCAGCGCCACTACGCCGCCAGCGATGCCAGCGACCAATGCGACCACCCACCACCAGCGCACCACGACCTTGACGTATCTTGTAAGTTCCACCGCGATCCTCGCTTTGCTCTACTGTCCTCAGTGTTCTCAGCGTTGCCAACAACCTGCGGATATTCCAATAATAGCGGCAGTCGCCTGCCATCGGCAATGCCCGAACAATAACCATCCCGTAATCGTATGTAACAGACATCAGCAGCCCGGTCAGCGGACAGCAAAGGAGCGGGTTTGCAGGTCACCCGCCCCCAATTCCATCTGATCTACACAACCAGCTTGTCAGCTTCCCCACCGCACCGATGTTGCGCGTCTGTACAGGTGGTTCGCAGACTTAACCGTATCTGCCATTCAAAAGTGACGAGTAACGCTACGGTCCGAGCCGTTCTCTTGACTCATTACTCGTTACTCATCACTTATTACTTACACATTGGCACTCAGGCACTTCGGCACTTTTGGCACCTTCTTGCCTCAGCACCCAGCACTTCTTCCTTACGCCGTCACTGCTTCGCTGGCAAACTTGATCGTCTGCTCGGCGACGAAGGCAGCCTGTTCCGCCGTCATGTGCTCGAACATCGGCAGGGACAGAATCTTGTCCATGTACGACTCGGTGACGGGGAATGCACCCTGCTTGTAACCGAGGTTCTCATAGAACGGCTGCAAGTGAATGGGGATCGGGTAGTGGATGCCCGTACCGATGCCCTGCTTGCTCAGGTAGTCTTGCAGTTCCGTGCGGTTCTCAACGCGTACGACGTACAAATGCCACACGGGTTCCGTCTCCGCCTGATACTTCGGCGTGATGATCGGCGTGCCCGCGAACAGCTTTTCGTACTCGGCAGCGCGAGCGCGGCGCGTCACATTCCAGTCATCGAGGTGCGGCAGCTTAATCTTTAAGATCGCGGCGTGCAGCGTATCCAGACGATGGTTGTGCGGGGTCATGGTGTGATAGTACTTCTTGGGCGAACCGCAGTTACGCAGGATCTTCAGCTTTTCAGCGATCTGCGCGTCGTTGGTCACCACGATACCGCCGTCGCCAGCCGCACCGAGGTTCTTGGCGGGGTAGAAGCTGAACGCCGCCGCGTGACCGAAGGAGCCAACGCGCTTGCCCTTATAGAACGCGCCGTGCGCTTGGCAGGCATCTTCGATCACCAGCAAGTTGTGCTTGTTAGCAATCGCCATGATGCGGTCCATATCGGCGGGGATACCGTACAGGTGGACGGGCATGATCGCCTTGGTGCGCGGGGTGATCGCGGCTTCCAACTGATCCAGATCGATCTGGTAGGTGTCGGGGTCGCAATCGACCAGCACTACCTTGGCACCGACCATCGTGGCGGCGGCAGCGGTAGCGATGAAGGTGTTCGCCTGCGTGATCACTTCGTCGCCGGGACCAACGCCATAGGCTTCTAGCGCCAATACTTCGGCAGCCAGACCGTTATCCATGCCGATGGCATACTTGACGCCGCAGTAATCCGCGAACATCTGCTCAAGCTCATTCACCTCATTACCGAGGATGAAGTTGCCTTTGGTCAGCACATTCTGGACAGCCTGCATAATTTCGGGCATCAGCGGCTGGTGTTGGGCTTGCAGGTCTACAAATGGGACTTTCACTGATGGATACTCCTAGAATTAGAATAGAGAGAGCGATTGAGACTGAGATACATTGCCATTTAGATTGAGAGCAGTTCTGAGTCCGCAGTAACGAGCAAATACAGTTATTCTGCATTCACTCGTTACTCGTTACTCATCACTCGTTACTGACTTGCTTTAGTGCTTGCCGTTGCCGTTGCCATTAACGGTGGACAGGGCAGGCGCAGCCAATTCGACGCTGGTCGGCTCGATGTTCTTGAGTTGGCTCTGGTTCTTCAGCGACCATTCGCCAGCTTCCAACACCTTGACGATGCGCAGACCAACCACACCGTCACTGCGGGGGCGCGTCTTGTTGGTGATGCTGTCGATGAAGTGCTGGCACTCCACACGCAGCGGCTCGGTGAACTTGATGTAAGGGATCACCACGTTGCCGTAGCGATAGCTGAACTGGAACTGCGCGAAGGTATCAGCATACGGAGGCGCATCAACACCCTTGTCGTAAATCTTGATCTTTTCCAGCGGCTCAATGTCATCATAGACGACCATTTTCTTGCTGCCGACCACGGTGATGCGGCGCACCTTCTGCGGGTCTAGCCAGCTTACATGAACGTGACCAACGATGTCGTTATCGAAGTTCATGTGCATGTACACGAGGTCTTCGACGCCCTTATAGATTGAGGAACGTCCCATCGCGCTGACGCTGGTAGGCTCCTTGCCCAGCAGGTACAGCATGATCGAGATGTCGTGCGGCGCAAGGTCCCACATCACATTGTGACGGGTGGAGAACAGACCGAGGTTGGTACGCACGGCGTTGACGTAGAACACTTCGCCCAACTCACCGGAGTCCACGATCTGCTTCAGCATTTCGACGGCGGTGTTGTACTCGAAGGTGTTACCCACCATCAGCACCAGATTCTTCTCCGCTGCCAACTTGATCAGTGCCTCTCCATCAGCGCTGTTCAGCGTCAGCGGCTTTTCCACCAGCACATTGATGCCGTGATTGAGGCAATCTTGAGCGATGGCGAAGTGAGTGTGCGGCGGCGTGGCGATGATCACCGCGTCAATGCCCATCGAAAATAAATCCGAGTAATTCTCGGTGACCTGTACGAAGGGATACAGTGTCTTAATGTGCTTCAGGCGATCCGCGCGGGTATCCGCAACGGCGACTAAATTACCTGTCGGGAGTTCCGCGATATTGCGGATCAGGTTGGGACCCCAATAACCACACCCGATCACTCCGATATTAACAGTGCTCATGGATCGACTCATCCTTGTCTATGATTACGAGTACGGAAGCAGGAGATTATTCCGTCCACCGTTACCGCATTATACAGACAGTGCCTGTATAACTGTGTGTAGTGGACGTGAAATTTGTCTGAATTTTGCGAAATTTTGCACGAACAGGTGAAGCAACAGCGCTTACGTGCGGCAATGGCGCTGTGCTTTCTCAAGGCTAATTGTTATGCCGCGCCCTTACCCTTGATCACGGAGAGCGGCGTCATCACGAGGATCTTCAGGTCGAGCCACAGGTTGGCGTTCTCGGCGTACCACGTGTCGAGTTGTACCATCGTCTCGAAATCGACGCTGCTGCGTGCCTTGACCTGCCACCAGCCAGTGAAACCGGGCTTGGCTTCCAAACGACGCAGGTGATGTGGAGCGTAGACATCGACTTCGTATGCCAGCGCCGGACGGGGACCAACGAGGCTCATGTCGCCCTTCAGCACGTTGAACAACTGCGGCAGTTCGTCCAGCGAGGTCTTGCGCAGGATCTTGCCGATGCGGGTCACGCGGCTGTCGTTCTTGATCTTGTACTTGTCTT
>JAHBVK010000054.1 GCA_019637555.1 Anaerolineae bacterium | reverse complement strand
GGCATCGCTGCAAGGCGTCGGCACGGTGCTGCGCCGCCACAAACCAACCGTACAGTTGATCGCCGTCGAGCCAGCGGAATCGGCGGTGCTATCAGGCGGCGCGTCGGGTTCTCACAAGATTGAAGGCATCGGCACAGGCTTTATCCCCGGCTTGTGGAAGCCCGATCTGGTCAATGACATTTTGCCGGTATCTACGGATGAAGCAAAACAGATGGCACGGCGATTAGCGCGTGAAGAAGGCATCTTTGCGGGAACATCATCGGGGGCGAACGTAGTCGGAGCGATCCGTGTCGCGGCACGCTTGGGCGCGGGCGCAACCGTCGTCTGTTTGCAAGTCGATAGCGGACTCAAGTATCTGAGCACCGACGTGTACAAACCGTCGTGATTTAGTTGTAGGGAATGTAGATCACCCCTAGATTAGCGAACGCCGTCGCAAACCGTGAGGGCTGCGGACCTAAATACGCCACGACGCTTGGCGTGGTCATCTTGGTTGTGCTGCCGTCAGGTTTGGTCATCTCGATCCGCGTGGTCAGCGCACAAAACGGATACGCGGCGATTTTGTTCCACCAGTGGGCGTTGAATCTCGCGGGCAGCAGCGCCACCGCCGCAAGTACGCCACCGTTCTCGTATTCGTCGTGCAGCTTATCGATCCACTTTTCCAGCGAACGCCCCGGCACATTGCCCATCCACACCCGTCCACGCCATGCTTGAGTTAAGCCGTTGTATTCCGGCAGGATGCGCTCTTTGGCTGGTGATTCAGGGAAGACGCTGTAGACATCCATATCGATGCCACCGAGGGCTTCGACAGCGCGAGAGAGGATCACGCGGGGTTGCGGCGGCGCGGGCATCAACGGCTTTGGTTTCGCCGTGCCCCGTCGCGTTCGGGCATTCGCCTGTTCTTCAAATAGAGGTAGTTGCATTCACCACCTAACCGTTAAATATGCATTGATGTATTTAATATTACTACAATTATAGAAACAATGCAACAAATGTTCTAAAAGGTTAGGAGTTTGTTAGGGTCTTGACAAGATTCACTGATCTATGTTTTACTAAGTGAAGCAAAATTGAACCGCTTCAATTATTCTTTTGGTGTTTTTTGATGCCTACAATCCGCGACGTCGCGCGTTTTGCCAATGTCTCCACCGGGACGGTTTCCAACGTCCTCAATGGCAGTCCATTAGTGAAAGAGGAAACTCGACGCCGCGTGATGGCGGCAATCGAAGAACTGAACTTTCACCCCAAAGCGGCAGCGCGCAGTCTGAGCACACAGCGCACCAATACCATCGGCATGATCCGCACCGAACTGCGCCCGCACAGCCACCGCATCGAAACTGACCCGATGGTGCTCGACCTGATCGATGGCATCGCTGAAGCGGCAATAGACAGCAGCATCGGTCTGACCTTCTGGACGATCCCTGTCGGTCCCCGTGAAACTGAACTATATAAGCGCCTTGTCAGCAGCCGCCAGATCGACGGCTTGATCTTGTTCGCGCTGCGGCAGAACGATCCCCGCATCGCCTATTTACAGGAACAGGGGTTCCCCTTCGTCAGCTTTGGGAGGCTCGATCCGCAGGAAGGCGACAACTGGATCGATGTTGACGGCGCGGCGGGCATCGAGGCAGCGATCCAGCATCTAGTCGAGCTAGGACATCGGCGCATCGGCTATCTCTCGCCACCGAACGAGCAGTATCTGACTCGACAGCGCTGGGATGGCTTCGTGCGCGGCATGAGCGCGGCGAATCTACCGATCCAGCGTTCGCTAGTTTATGAAGGAGACTTCAGCGAACAATCCGGTCAGCTCGGCACGCATTACTTCCTCGATCTGGCGCAGCCGCCGACAGCGATCATCTGCAACAATGATCGCATGGCATTCGGCGCGATGCGGGCGATTCAGGCACGCGGTTTGACCGTCGGCAAGGATATTTCGGTGATCGGCTTCGATGATATTCCGCTGGCACGCTACAGCCATCCACCGCTGACCACCTTGAGCCAGCCCATTCACGACATCGGCAACGCATTGTTCAACCTGCTGGTCTCGCTCATCAATCATGAGTCACTTGAATCATTTGGCGGCAAACTGCTGAAACCAGAACTGCAAATTCGTCAATCAACTGGTTCGCCGCGCTGAGTTTTTTTACGTTCAAATTGAACCGCTTCAATCTATAAGGAGGGTCGCCGTTCATCAACAAACCTTATTCCAGACCATCGCTTACACATTGTTCGATTCTTATGCAGGAGTTGAAAAATGAAGACTAAAGTTCTTCTCGTCCTCGTTCTGGTTGCCGCCTTGCTGGCGATCCGCATTCCCGTCAGTTCGGCGCAAGACACCATCACGCTGAAGTTCTGGCACACTTACAATGAAGTCTCATCAGAAAATCAGAAACTGCTAGAACTAATCCCTCTGTTCGAGAAGGATCACCCCAACATCAAAGTCGAGTCCGTACCGTATCCATACGACGGCTTCCGTCAGGCGCTGCTGACCTCCGCCGCTGGTGGTGAAGGTCCCGATCTGGTGCGCTTGGACATCATCTGGTCGCCAGAGTTCGCCAAGCAGGGCATCATCGCTAACCTGAGCGAGAAAATGTCGGACTTCCAGAGTTTCGCCGACAAGGTATTCCCCGGACCACTGTCCACCAATGCTTACAACGGTGCGTACTACGGCTTACCGCTGGATACCAATACCCGCGTCTTCGTCTACAATCAGGAACTGCTGGATAAGGCTGGCGTCAAAGCGCCTACCACTATCGACGAAATCAAGGCGAGCTGCGACGCCGTGACCAAGCTGGGTGAAGGCAACTTCCTGTTCAGCGATGGCGGTACCTCCGGCTGGAACCTGCTGCCGTGGATCTGGAGCTTCGGCGGTGACATCACCGATGAGGCGATGACCACCTCCACCGGTTACGTGAACGGCGAGAAGACTGTTGCGGCGATCCAGTTCCTGCACGACATGATCGAGAGCAAGTGCTTTGGCGACGGCTTCATCGGCAGCGGAATCGACAATTGGGGTGGCTTCTTCGGTGGCACAATTGCCTCGATGCTGGAAGGTCCATGGCTGTATCCCTCTGCTGAAAGCCAGTATCCCGACTTCAAGATCAGTGCCGAACTGATGCCCGCTGGTGATGGTGGTCACGTCTCCGTCGTCGGCGGCGAGAACATCGTGGTGGCAGCGAATACGCCCAACCTTGATGCCGCGTTGGAATTCCTACGCTTCACGCAGAGCGAAACCTATCAGTTGGAAATGTCCAAAGTTGGTCAGTTGACGGTGTTGAGTGGCTTGCTCACCAATCCTTACTTCACCGATCATCCTTACTACGGCGTTTTCTTGGAACAGCTCCAGTCCGCTAAGGCACGCACGCCACACCCACGCTACAACGAGATCGAGACGGTCTTGAGCGATGCGGCACAACTGGCGCTGCGCGGTGAGATGTCGGCACAGGAAGCGATGGACGCCGCTGCAGAAGAAATCAACGCTCTGTTAGCGGAAAAGTAAATAATCTTCCCCTACACAGCTCAGGTGGATTCCGCCGAGAAATAGAGTCAGATCTTCGGATTGGGTGGGTTGCAAACCCACCCCTACAGCGCCACGATTACAATGTTCTACCGTAGGGGCGGGTTTCTAACTCGCCCAATCCGAGGCACACTTTGTCTCTGTTGCTTACATCCCAGCAGATGCCGCCGATTGCACCCACTTTATAAAGAGAATTCTTGCCATGACTAGCCAATTACGCGCCTTTCCGCCATCGTCCGCTGCTGCTGTTCGCAGTCAACTGCAACGGGGCAAGCCCTATTATCGCTGGTATGTGCCTTACCTGTTCCTGGTACCGGGACTGGTGCTGTACTTGCTGTGGTCGGTCTATCCGCTGGTCTATCAGCTCTACATCAGCTTCTTCGACTGGAAGATCATCCCCGGTCAGGAGAGCGTCTTTGTCGGCTTGGCGAACTATCAGACGGCATTCGCGGATAAGACCTTCTGGCTGGCGATGCGTAATACGGCAGGCTATGCGGCAGTCACGGTGTTCGGGCAGTTAGTCGGTGGGCTGGCGCTGGCGATCCTCGTCAACCGCGTGATCGTGGGTAAGCGCTTCTTCCGCACCATCTACTATCTACCTGTGGTCACGTCATGGATTGTGGTCAGTTTCCTGTTCATCTATTTATTTACCCCCGGCGAAGCAGGCTTGATCAACACCATACTGCTGCGCTTGGGCTTGATCGCTAAACCCGTCTCGTGGATGGCGACCAGCGATACCGCGTGGATAGCGATCAATAGCTTGGGCATCTGGAAGGGCATCGGTTGGGCGATGGTGATTTTCCTCGCCGCGCTGCAAAGCATCCCCATGGAACTGTATGAAGCAGGCGCTATTGACGGCGCGAACGAGTTCCAGCGGCTGCGCTATCTGACGCTCCCGCTGATCCGCCGTACTATCCTATTCGTGGTGGTGGCGCTGATGATCGGCGGTTTTCAAGTATTCCTCTCGGTGCTGATCCTGACGGGCGGCGGTCCGTTGCACCGCACCGAGGTGGCACTAACCTACATGTACGATCAATCGTTTGGCAACCTCAAGTTCGGTTACGGCGCGGCGCTCAGTTACATTCTGGCAATCGTGATCGTGGTGGTTAGTGTGCTGCAAACCAAATTGTTTGGTCGCCGCCAAGAAGTGGAGTTTTAACCATGCTTGCCACTTCACGCAGTCAACAACGCTTATTCAATATCTTCGTCTTCTTGCTGCTGTGCGTGGGCGTCATGATCGCTGCGACACCGCTGCTGTACATGGCAGCGACGGCGTTCAAGGGTGCGTCCTATATACAGGAAGTGCCACCACGCCTTTTCCCCGAGACTTTCACACTGGAGAACTTCCAGCAGGCATTCACCAGCCGTAATTTCGGGCGTGCCTTGCTCAACAGCGCTTTCGTCGCCGTGTCAACAGCACTGCTGGTCACGGCACTGGCATCAATGATGGCGTACAGCTTCGCCCGCTTCGAGTTTCGCGGCAAACGCACCCTCTACGCCATGCTGCTGGTCATGCTAATGATCCCCGGCGTGGTGCTGATCATCCCGCAGTTCATTCTGGCGAAGAATCTGGGGGTATTGAATAGTCTGCCCGGTCTGATCCTGATTTACAGCGCGGGACCACTGGCATTCCATACCTTCTTGCTGCGCGCCTTCTTCGAGAGTTTACCGCGCGAACTGGAAGAATCTGCGATCATTGACGGCGCGAACTCATTCACGGTGTTCGTGCGCATCATGCTGCCGCTTGCCGCGCCCGCCATCAGCACCGTTGCCGTGTTCAGCTTCCTCGGCGCATGGGATGAGTACGTGCTCGCGCTCAACTTCCTGACCGACGAAAGTCTGCGCACACTGCCTATCGCCATCTCCAACTTCAGAGGCGCACACGCCACCAATTGGGGCTTGGTCTTTGCCGGATCTCTGACGGCGGTGGTGCCGACGGTGCTGCTATTCGTCTTTTTCCAGCGTTATTTCATTCAAGGCATCACCACAGGGGCGGTGCGTGGATGAAGGTGACAAGGTTACAAAGTCGCTGCCTAAAATTTGCCGTTATTTTGTTTGCGCTAGTGCTGCTGAGTCCTAATCTTCAAGGTCAAGGGGGTATTGTGTTCGCTGTCGATACCATTATTCAGGTAGTGCCAGATAAAAGTTTTTACCGTCCGGGCGAGGTGGTACACATTGAGGTCACGGTGACGGGCGGTGCGCGGCTAGAAGCGCAGGTGCTGTACCTGACTACCCCTATCACCACGCTGACCGCTGCACTTGCCGATGGTCGCGCCGTACTGGAGTGGACACCGCCACCCGATGCGCCGCGCGGCTACGGGCTGATCGTTAACGTGTTGGATGAAGGTGGCAAAGTACTGGCGAGGCAATCCGGCGCGTTCGATGTGCTCAATCACTGGATGGATGCGCCGCGTTACGGCTTCTTCAGCGATTTCCGCGCTGCCCGCGATAACGACGCTGCCACGATTGCTTGGCTGCTGCGGCATCACGTCAACGGTTTACAGTTCTACGATTGGCAGTACCGCTGGGAAGATTTGCTGCCCGAAACGGACATCTTCGATGACGGCTTGGGACGCCCCCAGTCGATGACCACCGTCCGTCACCTGATCGATCTGGCGCACAAGCTAAACATTGCCGCGATGCCCTACACGGCGATCTACGGTGCGTCGTGGTCATTCGCCAACGCCCATCCCGAATGGCAGCTTTACAGTGCGCTCAAACTGCCCTACGAGTTCGGCGGCAACCTGATCGGGATCATGGACGCCACACCCGGATCGGGCTGGAATCAGCTTTTGATGGCTGAGTTTGCCGATGTGCTGGATAACACCACATTTGACGGCATCCACATCGATCAGTATGGCTCACCGAAGAACGGCTTTGATGTGAACGGCAACCCTGTCGATTACGCCGATGTGATGCCGCTATTCGTCAATCAGACGGCGGAAGTAGTGCAGCAGAAACGCGGCGATGAAGGCGTGACGCTGTTCAACTGCGTGGGCAACTGGCCCATCGAGATGATCGCGCCGTCGCAGGTAGATGCCACTTATATCGAAGTGTGGCCCCCCTACAATGATTACCTCGATCTCTATCGCATCGTCACCAACGCGGAGAAGCTAGGGAACGGCAAGCCCGTGATCATCGCCGCTTACATCCCGCCGACCAGCCAGATCAATTGGCAACTGAGCAACGCGGTGATCCTCGCCAGCGGCGGGCATCATCTGGAGACAGGCGAACCCGCTTCGATGCTGCAGCACGCCTACTTCCCGCAGTTCGGCACGATTACCGAGGATCAGCAAGCAGTATTCGCCCGTTACTACGATTTTCTGGTGCGCTACGAGAATGTGCTCTCGATCAGCACCAGCGCGGGCACGACGGATCGCCGCGATCAGGTTGATCTCGGTGAGGTGCGTACCAAAGGATTGCGGGCAAAGGATCGCGTGGTGCCGATCATCCGCACGGGCGCGAACTTCGAGACGTTCAGCTTAGTCAACTTCGTGGGCATCGACGCGGCACACTGGAACTCACCAACTACCATACCGCCGACCTTACTAACCGATACGAGCGTGAGCATCGCTGTGACGCGGACGGTCAAAGGCGTCTGGTTCGCTTCTCCCGATGCTGAGGCAACCATGAATGCTACTGCGCTGGCTTACAGCGTGGAGAATGGCACGCTCAAGTTCACACTGCCGCGCCTTGATTACTGGAGCATGATCGTCGTGGAGTACGCCGACTAATGACAACCCTGACCAATTCACCTTACCTTACGCTCGACAGCTTGCATCACCACAGCCAGAAGGTGATCCTCGATAATCAACAGTCCGGCGGTGGTTATCTGGCGTGTCCGAATATGCCGGATTACCAGTTCTCGTGGTTCCGCGATGGCGCGTTCATCAGCTACGCGCTGACGGTGGATGGTTACAATTTTCCCTTTCACCATCCCGTCGGCTTGGCGGCGCAGTGGGATAGTGCGCTGAACTTCCATGCGTGGTGCGCGCGGATCATCAACGAGCGTGCGGAAGCGCTGGAACGCACCATCAGCCGAGCACAAAAAGGCGAGGCGTTGGTGCTGGAAGATACGCTCAACGCCCGCTATCAGGATGCAGGGGCGGCGGGACCGCAGGGTTGGCCCGAATTCCAGTTAGATGGTCCCGGCTTGTGGTTGTGGTCGCTGGCGAAGTACGTCAAGGTATGCCGCATCGATCCCCTGCCGAGCGATTGGGAAGCGGCGATTGAGCGTACCGCACGTTATCTGGCGGCGGTCTGGCGCACCCCCTGCTATGATGCGTGGGAGGAACGCGGCGACGCGGTTCACATCAGCACACTGTCGGCGATCTACGCTGGACTGAACGCGGCGGAAAGGTTACTGCCGCGCCTCGACTTCACGCAGAGCCGTGAGCAGATCATGAAGTTTATCCTGAAGAACGGATTGACGCCCTCCGGTGAGCTGGCGAAGTCCGTCGGCGTCGATATGGTGGACGCGAACTTGCTGCTGGCGGCACTGCCCGACGATGGCTTACTCGCACCCGATGATCCCCTGATGCTGCGCACTGTCGCCCGCATCGAGCGCGAACTGCTGGCGCAGGGGCATGGCGTCCATCGTCATCTGGAGGATACCTACTACGGCGGCGGGGCGTGGGTGCTGCTGGGCTTGTGGCTGGCGTGGTACAAGACGCACATAGGTGACTATGATCGGGCGCGCGAACTGCTGGCATGGGCGGAAGCACATGCTGATGCCGGGGGCAATTTGCCGGAACAGTGCAACCACGCGATGCTCGACTCTAGCTATTACGAGGGCTGGGTGAAGATTCGCGGCGAGATCGCTAATCCGCTGCTGTGGACGCACGCCAAGTATTTATTGGTGGCGAATGCGCTCAAAGGTTTGAATCGGTAGGGATGCGATGTGTTTGAGGGCGGAAAAAGAGGCTGATTTTTTGCCATTTTTTTAATGGGGAAAATGGGCGAAAAATGGGAGTTGGTAGGCAATAATTAGAAATAGGCTAACCAGACGCAAACGTGAGAGATCGGTAGGTTTTCGGTTGGAGGCAGGACTTGGAACGCGTTAGATCGTCACAGCGATGAATTGCCTTGCTAAACGAACGAAATCCCCGCGAGACTCCCTTCATGTGGCGTTACGAAATGTGTTTAGGACTGTAGCCGCCTATAGCTGCAAGCGACTAGAGGCGGTTGCAGCGAGGCGGGGTTACTGCATGATTTCCTTAATCTAGTTGAGCACCCGGTACAGAATCTACCCCTGCCCGTTCCCCACCGATCCGTCGCTCTGCGCCCTACGCCACTCCACACCAAATCTGCCGCCGACGCCGACTCAGGTTACACTAGCACGCCTGTAGTATCGGTACTCTGGCACATCGGCATATTAGGTACTCATCTCGACGCGCTATGAAAACACTGCTCAGTCTGCTGCTCTGTTTGCTGCTGCTCATCGGCGGGATCGCCACCGCGACGGGTGCGGCGTATCGTCGCTACGTCGAATCGCGCGGCTGGTCTGATCCGACCACGGATGCCGATCTGCCGTACCGCGTGCCGCTGGCGGGTGTCAACATCGAGATGCGTCGCTATGCTGACGACGACCAATTAGCCGAACAGTTGACCAAGATCGCCTCACTTGGCTTCGTCTGGCTGCGGCAGACTTTCGATTGGTCACAGATCGAGCCGACACAGGGCGAGTTCGACTTCAGCGCCTATGATCGCATCGTGACGGCAGTGAGCCAGCAGCCTAAACTGAAGATCGTCGCCGTGCTAGATGCCGCACCAGCATGGGCGCGGCGTGCCGAAGGTTCGGATCGCTTGTACGCGCCGCCAAGCAGCATGGCGCAGTTCGCCTCATTTGCGGCGGCGTTAGCGAAGCGCTACGGCGAGCAGATCGACTACTATCAAGTTTGGGACGAGCCGAATCTGAACACCCACTGGGGCGGACTCGATCCCCGTCCAGCGGATTACGCAGCGATGTTGCAAGCTGCCTACACCGCGATCCACGCCAACGACGCGACGGCGACGGTGATCACCGCCGGACTCGCGCCCACTACCGAGCAAGGACCGGATAATCTCAGCGATGTACTGTTCCTGCGTGCGCTCTACGAAGCAGGAGCAAAAGATTACTTCGATGCGGTGGCGGGCAAACCCTACGGCTTCGATAGTTCCCCGCTAGATCGCACCGTTGATCCCGAAGTGCTCAACTTCTCGCGCTTGATCCTACTGCGCGAGGAGATGCTCAAGTACGGCGATGGCGCGAAGGCATTATGGGGCAGCCATTTCGGTTGGAACAGCCTACCGCCAGATTGGACGGGCAGCCCGTCGATCTGGGGACAGGTGGACGCCGCGACTCAGAAACGTTACGTCCGCGAAGCATACACCCGCGCGGCAACGGAATGGGCGTGGGTCGGTGGACTGATCTTGCAAGCGTGGAATCCGGCGGAGGCTGCCGATGATCCGCTGCAAGGCTTTGAAGTAGCGACCCGCGCCGCCGATTGGTTCGACGACGGCGCGTTCTTGGCTGACGCAGAACCGGGCGTCGGCTTGCACCACCCCACCGATCCGCGCTTCCACTATCAGGGTGATTGGGAGTTCGGCGCACTCGGCGCGGATGTGCAGCATCAGGATGGCGCGCCCGAACCACCGGAAGATGGCTCGGCTAATCAACTCTCCTTCAGCTTCAACGGGCAGTCGTTGGCATTCAAAGTGCGCCGCGCCGATTACGTGGCGTTTCTCTATCCCCGCGTTGATGCCGCGTCTGCCAATGCCTTGCCGCAAACGGATAAAGGCGCTGCCTACATCATGCTCAAGACGCCCGATCTGCAACCCTCCACCGATCTGATCGTGGCGGCGAAAGACCTCGCGGCAGGCGCGCATCAAGCGGAAGTGAACTTCTACCTCGCCTACGATCAATGGGTACTGGCAGGGATCGCTATCGGTGGCGCGGGACCGAATGTGGCTGGCTTCAATCTGCTGATCAGCGTCGGCATCATCGCCGCGCTGCTCGGTGTGATCACCGCCGGATCGATGATCCGCCGCCTACCGCGCAGCAGCCGCCAGCAGGCACGCCTCGACCTGATCGCCTATTTGCGGCGCATGAGTGACGTGATCGGCGGATTGTTCGTCTCGCTATTGGCGCTGCTCGGTTTGCTGCTCACCTTTCGCAACATCCTGCCTGATTTATTCAGCCGCGAGACACCCACGATCATCGCCGTCGCCTTAACCGCTGGACTGGCTTACTTCTCGCCGCAGTTCATCCTCACCTTCGTCGCGCTCGCTGCCCTGTGGCTGATCATCTACAACCGTCCGGTGGTCGGGCTAGCACTGATCCTGTTCTGGGCACCGTTTTTCCTAACACCGACGCAGCTTTATCTGTGGGCGTTCCCGATGGTGGAAATCTGCCTCGTACTGACCATCAGTGCCGTGATCCTGCGTTCGCTCACTTACCGCCCAGTACCATCCGACTCTGCCACCGCGCCCAAGTTCGGCAGCATCGATCTGGTGATGCTTGCTTTCGGCGCATTGGCGACGCTTACGCTGTTGTGGGCAGAGCAACGCGCTCCAGCGATCCGCGAGTGGCGCACCATGATCCTTGAACCGCTGCTCTTTTTCCTGCTGCTGCGCCGCCTACGCCTCACTGATCACGAACTGACGCGCTTGGTCGATGTGCTGCTGCTTGCCGCCGTGATCGTCGCCGTGTTAGGCATCTATCAGTTCATCACGGGCGCGGATGGCATCGTGATCGCGGAAAACGGATCGCGGCGGATCACCAGCGTCTACGGATCGCCCAACAATGTGGCGCTATTTCTTGGTCGCTGCTTCCCCTTTGCGCTGGCGATGCTGCTGATCGCACCGACGACGCTGCGCCGGATTGCAGCCGGAGTGATCGTACTGCTGATCGGTGTGGCGGTGCTGTTCACGCAGAGCGCGGGCGCGATTTTGCTGGGCATTCCCGCCTCGGTTATCGTGGTGGCGCTGCTGTGGAATCGGCGCATCGGTTTGATCGTGCTTGGCGTGACTCTTGTTGGTTTGCTGGCGTTCATCCCGCTGTCGCGCTTCGTGCCGCGCTTTCAGGGGCTGCTCAACCTCTCTCGCTCGACCTCCTTTGTGCGGACTCAGCTATGGACGAGTACCTACTACCTGCTGCGAGATCGTCCGATCACGGGCGCAGGTCTGGATCAATTCCTTTATCTTTACCGCAGTCGCTACATCCTGCCTGATGCGTGGCGCGAACCGAATCTCTCGCATCCGCATAACGTGGTGCTCGACTATTGGGTCAGTCTGGGCATCGGTGGGCTGATCATCTTAGCAGCGCAGCAAGTCTTGTTCTGGCGCACAGGCTGGCGATCCCTGCGCGACTGGCGCAAGGGAACGGAGGACAAATCGCGCTACTTACTGGCAGCGTTGACCATCGGCGCGATGGGCAGCATGGCGAATTTCCTAGCGCACGGCATGGTCGATAACAGCTATTTCGTGGTCGATCTGAGCTACGTGTTTTGCTTCACGATGGCGCTGGTGTTCTCTGTCAGCCGTATGGCAAGCAGCTCCGCCAGCAGCCGCGATCCGGTAGGCGTCATATGAACGGCACTGTCGGTGAACTCGGTTGAGGGCACAGCATTCCACAAGTCGAGGCAGGTCAGCGCGTTGTCGTCGCAAAAGGCGGCGAACATCGCTCGATAGCGATCATATGCCCAGCGCGGATAGAAGAAGTTATAACGCACCTCGCTGTTCAAGCCGTCGCTGATGAACATCGGCTCGTTGACTATGATCACAGGTATATCAGCGGCATTCAGCAGCACGTCGAAGGCGAGATCATTGCGCTCGAACTGCTGATCCGCGCTGAATCCTTTCCATGCATCCAGTCCATCGGGGAAATTATCCGGTCTGAAGTTCTCCATGCGCGGCTCGTAGAACTTGGGATACACCTGATCGATGCCCGTCGCCGCCCAGTTGAAGCCATAAAGCTGCAAGCGCAACCAATCTGCCAGTTCACGCCGTCTGCCGATCAGCGTGTTCTCCCAGAAAGATCGCGGCTGTTCCTGCGCTTTGACCAACTGCGAAGCGGATCGCTGCCCCGGCGCGAACGACTCCAGCGTCACCAGCCACAGGATCAGATCGGGCTGATAGCGCCGTGCGTACTCCAAGATCAGTCGATCCTTGCTGATCGACTGCACCGGATAGCCGAGATTGTAGAAGCGCGCCCGCTTGCCCTCGATCTGCACATTGGCGGCATTCAGATAGGCGTCCAGCGTCTGGTCAGGATCGAGCAGTACGCCCCACACCGACGAATCCCCGATCAGCAGCACGCGGTACTCATCAGCAGCCTTCGCCGTCCCGCTGATCCGATGCGAGGCGAACATGGCATCCAGCGAATCGAGGCTCAGGTTGTACGATTCTTGGGGATTCTCGCCGTAGGGCAGTCTCGTGCGCCCTGTCACCAGCCAGTTATACACGCTGATCCTGCCTAGCACGGGGATCGGATCAACAGCGGCGAAGATCAGGTTGATCGCCGCAAACACGATCAGCGCCTTGAGCGCGATCCGTAGCGGTGCTGTCAGTTGAATTCGCTGCTTGAGTGCCATTAGTGAATCGAGTGGTGAACTGCTGTTTGGATTTATCCGAGTCCCGGCGCTAAAGCACCGGGCTGAAACAAGATGCAACGATCAGAGCGAGAGACAGCCTAAACTGTGAGGCATAGTTCTTAACCCACTTCAGTGGGTTTCCAGAGTGTTGTAGCCGGAGGTTTCAACCTCCGGTCTACCGGAGCGCCGCGTGATCACGATCACACGATCCCCGCACCACCGTTGCCTCTACTCCCGCACGAACAACGGCAGCACATCCAGCGGCGCGGGATAGTCGCGCAGCCACTGACCGCCAGTGTAACGGGTCTCTGACCAGTAATCGCGCCAGTTGCCAGCAGGCAGATAGACATCGCGCTTAACCGCGCCCTTCATCACCACCGGAGCCGCCATCAGCGTATCACCGAGCATGAACTGATCACCCACCGTTTGCGCCGTCATGTCGTGCGGATCGACCCACAGGATCGGGCGAACAACGGGTGCGCCTTTCTCCACCGCTTGCCGCGCCGCCCGCAAGCGATCTTCCGTCAGATCGACATGCAACTGAGCGTAACGACGGCAGATGTCCACCGTCTCCTGATCATAATCCCACGGCGCGAGCGAAAATTGGATCGCCAGCATCGGTGCACTCGCCTGCGTCCAGCGGATGACCAATTCCTTATCCGCCGTGACTTCGTTGTAGGCATTGCCGCCGATCATATCGGGCAGCACGAAGGGATAGCCCGCCATGCCCAGCGCCAGTGCCGTGGTGATGATCGACGCCAGCCCGTTATCCAAGCCCCACGTACTGAACTTGTCCCACTGGCGGAACAGGATCGGGTAACGCTGGCTGTGCCAACCGCTGCGCACCTCGCAATAAGGGAAGTTGACCGCCGCGAACTGCACCCACTTGCTGCTGTAATCATTACGCTGGATCGGCTGGAAGCACTGCGCGTCAGCGGGCAGATAGTTGCCCTCGCCCGCATCGAATTTGAAGCCCGCTAACCCGTAAGTGGTTTGTAGTGTCTTGAGCTTCTCGCCCCACCATTCCAGCGCATACGGATTGCTCACATCAAGCAGGAAGGCGCGTCCCTGCCACCACGGAACGTCATAGGGGCGACCATCCATCCGCCGCACCAGAAAATTCTGTCGCAGCGCCTCCGACGTGTTGCGCGATCCGCCCTCGAGGAACGGATGTACCCACATAGTCACGTTGAAGCGGTTGGCGTTCAGTTCCGCGATCATCTTCTGCGGATCGGGGAAGCGCGTTTCGTCAAAAACGCTGTCGCCATAGAATTGCTGCCACTTATCATCGATCTCCATGGTGCCGCCGGGATAACCGTTCTTGCGGATTTCGTGGGCAAATTGCAGCACCACATCCTGACTGATCTTGGTTTTGTAGCGCGCCCACGTCGTCCAGATCGGTTCGCGGAGGAAATCTTCGGGCGGGATCGTCTCCGGCTTGCCGATGATGCGGGTGAAGCGCTGATGCACCTTGACCATATCTTCAGCCACCAGCAGCATATAACTTAAGGGATTACGCCGATCCGAGAGTGTCAGTGTGCCGGAAGCGCCAGCCATCGCCGGATGAGGACGCACGCTGGCGGATGACTGCGACGCATTCAAATCCCACTGCGGCGGCTGGATCGCGGCGGGCGGGGCGTTCAAGCCTACTTGCAGGGTACCCGCTGCTTCTTCCACGATCAACGCCACGCCGCTGGCAGTGATCCACGCTGCCTCCTGAATATTGCCGAGTCCGGTAGGTCCGTTGTCCCACGTCATCAACGGCGCTTCCCACACACTGGCAGCTTCCAGCGGGAACAACTGATTGATCAATTCGCCTTGCCCGTACCAGTGCTTGCCCGACGCCAGCGAGATCACATCCCGCGTGGGCTGGTCCCAAGTGAAGCGCCAGCCGTGTTCCAGCGCCACCACAGTTAAGCGTCCCAATCCATGCGTACCACGATTGTAGGTCAGCACTGCATGATCCTGCTGTACCGACCACAGGTTTAAATTCGAGGAGGGCGATCCCCAACCACTGGCGCTTTGCAGGATCAACTCACCGCCACGACGCAGCCGAAAACCCGCTTGCCAGATCGGGAACTCCAGCTCCGAATGCGGCGCAATCAGGATCAATCCGGTATCAGTCTCTTGTGTTTGCAGCGTTGCGGTAGCTGTTAGCGGCGATGTCACTGCGTTGCCTCCGGTACAGTCAGCGCGATTAGGATGAAGATGACGCGCTATTCCTGTCAATTAACACTATGAATGCTGCTGCGTCGCGCCGATCCTGTAATGGCAGTTCGGCGCGACGAACAATCCTTAAGTGTACCTGACACGCCGCCTCATTGCACTTGCAGCGATGCCGCTACCGCCAGCGCCAACGCTTCAGCATCTGCTGTCTTTCCGGCAGCGCTGAAGTCGAACAGCGCCAGCACCTGATCCTCACCGAAGGTGGTGACCAGCATAACGCCGTCGTAAATCACTTGAGTCTGCTTAGCAGCTTGTAGTGCTGAACTTGCCGCTGGCTGGTCATTGATTATGGTTGCTTTCACGGTGCCAAATTTCACACTTGGCGATGCGCCTTTGATGTACGCTGCCAGCAGTTCCTCCATCGACAGTCCATCGTAATTTTGATCCGTACCGAAAACGCCCAGACTGCGGGCAACATCAATGCGCGTGCCCGTCAGAACGAGGAGCAAACCGTCGCTGGCATCAAATGGCGTAGCATTGCCTAATTTCTCTCGAATCGTTTCGGAGGATGCAATTGCCACATAATCTACGCTTTCAGGGATATTCGAGCCGCCGATCAGCGACTTGGCATCAATCACTTGCCAGCCGTCGGGGTAGCCGATGCTGAAACTGCCATTGGCGGACTCTGCTGTCTCGCTTAGTTCGGGGTTTGCTGCGGTGCCACACTGTTCCGCGATGGCGGCTAACTGCGCCTGTGCGTCAGCGATCAGTTTCAAGGCATCCTGAGTGTTGCCCTTTGCCGCCTGTGTCTGCGCATCCACCAGCAGTGCAATCGAAGCGCTGAGATCAATCGCCGCGCAGTCTGGTTCTTGCGCCAGCGATTTCCGTTCAGGCGTAAGCACCAGCGACATTACTATGACGAACAATACTACTGCACTACGGCTGAACACCTTGAACTTGATCATCGTTACCTTCCTGCCCGCTGTAAGCAACAACCTCCTATTATATGACGAGGTTGCTGCTTACAGCACAGGTTGCTTGCTCTTACTTCATGCCCGATGCTGCCACCCCTTCGATGAAGTAGCGCTGCGCCAGAACGAAGATCAGGATCGGCGGGATGATCGCCACCGCCGCGCCCGTCAGCACCAGATTCGGCTGATCGTTAAAGGCGTTACTCAGCCGGATCAGCGACAGCGTGAGTACATGGTTAGCCTCGTTGCCCTCCCCGATGATCAGCAGGGGCCATAGGAAGCTATTCCACGCATAGAGGAAAGAGAAGATCGTCAACGTGGCGATAGCAGGCGTGCTCAGGGGCACGAAGATGCGCCACAGGATGCCGAAGCGACTCACGCCGTCCATCAGGGCGGCTTCCTCTAGCTCTTTGGGGATGCCCATAAAGAACTGCCGCATCAAGAACGTGCCATACGCGGTGAAGATCCACGGCACCACCAGCGAGACCAGCCGATTCTGCCAGCCGATTGCTACCATCAAGCGGTACATGGGGATGATTAGCACCACGAACGGGATCATGATCGAGCCGAGATACGCCACGAACAGTGCGTCACGTCCGCGAAACTTTACGCGCGAAAAAGCATAGCCGCCGAAGATGGAGGTGATCAACTGCCCGATCACGACACCGGTGGTCACCACTACCGTATTCACGAAGGAATGATCCAGCGACAGTGGTACAGCGGGATTGCGTCCTAACACCGTGCTGTAGTTATCCACCTGAAACTGGACTTCTTCCGAAGCCTGAGCCGTGCGCAGTACGGCGTAATACTTGAAGCTCGCATCGTTGGGATCAACGAAAACATCCAGCGAACCGCGATACGCCAGCAGCAGCTTCATCGCCTCGCCATTGATGATCACCTCGTATTCGTCAAAACTCTGCGGTTCGCCCTTGGCGTTGTTGACGATCACCTTCTCGCCCGTCGCTTTGGCGTCCACCTCATCTTCGATCTGCGCGCGGATGACGATCTCGCTGCTGCGCGGATCGTCGGCGTTGATCAGTTCGCGGGAGGTGAAAAAGCCGAAGCGCATTTTCTCGCCATTGGGCACCAGTTTGCGCTCCTGACCGTCGATCTGAAAGCTGTATTCTGGCGCTTGGCTGCCGTTGTAATCCACCGTGATCGGGCTGTAGGGCAGCAGGCGCGGCGGGTAGTGGAATACATCGGTGGACAGTTTGAATGACGTGAACAGCATGTACAGGAACGGGAACAGCATCAGGAAGCCGAAGCCCGTCAGCAGTGCGTAGAGCAAAAACCGCGTCAGATACCATCCGGCATCACGTTTGACAACATCACTCATGATCTCACCCTCCCGAATAGGCGTCGAAGCCACTACGCTGCTGCACACGGAATTGGATCAGCGTCACGGTGAAGATCACCGCGAATAACAGCCACGCTACCGCTGAAGCGTAGCCGAACTCGAAGCGGAAAAAGCCGCGATTGTACAGGTAATACACTGCTGTCGTCGCATTCAGCGGCATCGGGCGCTGGAAGATCAAGGCATATGGCTCGTTGAACACCTGCAACCCCGTGATGATCGTGGTGATCAGCACGAAAAAGGTGGTCGGTGCCAGCAGCGGCAGTGTCACGAAGCGGAATCGCTTCCACGTCCCCGCGCCATCGACGTAAGCCGCCTCATACAAAATCTTGGGCACTTGCTGCAAGCCCGCGAGGAACAGCACTGTGTTGAAGCCGATCACCTGCCACGCGCCCATTAACACCAGCGCCAGCAGCACCGTGCCTTCGTTGGTCAGCCATTCGATCTTGGGATCAGCGAGGCTCATGCCGAAGGAACTGTTCAGCCACGTCACGATACCGCCGACGCCGTAATTGATGAAGCCGATCACCGGATCGTAGAGCCAGCGCCAGATCAGTGCCGTGCCGACCACCGCCGCCACTGATGGTAAAAAGTATGCCGCGCGGTAGATCTTCATGCCGGGCAGCTGCGAATTCAGGATCAGCGACAGCAGCAGTGCGGGCAGCACACTCAGCGGCAGCAATAGCAGACAGTACAAGAAGGTATTGCGCAAGCTGTACCAGAATAACTTGTCCCGTGCGCCGAGCACGTAGCGTGTGCTGCCGATGGTGAAGTCCGCCAACAGTTCGTAATTGCCGTCCAGCGCGTTCTGTGGGTTCAGCGTCAGATCGGTTTGCGTTTTCACCTGCAGCGAAATGATCTCGCCATAATTGCGCAGCCCGATGATCTCCGGGACTCTGCCGACCGTATCATTGGTAAAGCTGAGGTAGAACGACAGCAGCAGCGGACCCGCGAAGAACAACAGAAAGCCGATGATGTTAGGCGACAGCATCAACCAGCCTTGCCATGCTTCGCTCTGCGTTGGGGTTTCGTGGAAATAGCTGCCCAAACGCAGCATCGCTACGAACATCGCCGCCGACAGGATGAGCACAACGGTGAACAGGATCACCAGCGGATCGCTGTAGCGGCTGAGGATGTAACCCACTGCATTCAAGATGCCGCCGAAGAACAACAGCAGGATCAACGATCCCATGCCGATTAGCAGAGCGATCTGTTCGAGGACGCGCCGTATGCCCGTATCATCACTCAAACGTCCGGCGATCCAGTACAGAAAATATGCCAGCGGCACACCGAGCAGCCAGATCACGTTGTCGTATAGAGCGCGGGCGATGGCATCAAAACCGATGAATACGCCCCACAGATGCAGCAGCGCGATCACCGAGAGCGCCAGTGTGCCGAAGTCGATGATCAGCGCCACGTAACGCCCGTTGTAATGCTTTTGCAGCAGCAGCACAATGCTGATCGCTGCCGCCAGCGCGGGGATCAGCGCCACCGCGCCCGCGAACATCTGCACAGGTCGCCCCAGTTCATAGAAGTTGCCTTCCATACCGAGGATCGTCAGCCCTAAGATCACGCTGCCTAGCGCCACCGCCAGATTCCACAGGATGTTAGCGACGATAGCGATAGGCAAACCTGTCGGCGCGTTTACTTTTCTTCCTTCAATAAGAGAAGTCATAAATTTCTATCTCCCGATCTGAGCGTGACCGAGCGTATCCACTGAACGGAAGTATGGTGATAACTAAAGTGCTTACCCCATCGCTGGAATAAGCACTTTAGCGCTGCCCCACTCCCCTAGAGTGATGCTACGACGATCGGAGTGAGGTCGTAAGAATTACTTCGTGAAGAACTGCTCAACCTTGCCGCAGATCGTGTCAGCGAATTCCTGCGGAGACAGCTTGCCGTTCAATACATCAGAGGCAGCCGTGCCATACGCCTGATCGATGGCGGGCCAGTCACCGAAGAACAGCGGTGTTTCTGCGACCACGAAGTTGGGGTCTTTCAGACTGTCGCTGAACACGGAGTTATTGACGCCGCTGTCGGGCAGCGACTTCTCGAACGCTTCCACTGCCTCGGCGCTGGTGCGGCTGGGCAGGTTCGCGCCCAATGCAGCCACCTTACCCTGAATGGCGGCGCTGGTCAGACGACGTACCAACTGCCATGCTTCAGCGGGATGTGCGGTCTTGGCATTGACCACATAGGCACCCCAGAACAGCCAGTTCACCGAACCGGCGGGACCGCTGGGCAGCGGACCAACGTTCCACTTGAACTTGGCATTGGCGATTGTGCCGGGGGTTGCCCAACGACCATTCAGGAACATGCCCAGCTTACCAGCGAGGAACGGCGGTTCGGAGTCGGTACCCCACGGGATCGCCAGATTGTTCTCGAACAGGCTGCGGGCGAAGGTCAAGCCCTCGACGGTCTTTTCGTTGTTCAGACCGCAGGATTTCTTGTCATCGCTGAAGAAGCGGCTGCCTGCGCTGTTGACGAAATAGCCCCAGTTTGCCCACCATGCATTCATGCCGAAGCCCTTGATGTCGCCACCAAGACCGCTGATCGCTTCCGCGGCTTTGTAGAATTGATCCCACGTCCAGCCAGCGGCGGGGTAGTCAACGCCTGCTTCGTCGAACAGGTCAGCGTTGTAGTAGATGGCGAAGGCGGAAACGTCGCGCGGCAGACCCCACAGGGCGGGCTTGTCATCGAGCGATGTCGTCAGCGCAGCCATCGGTCCGGCGTAGAAATCTTCCGTCTTGAACTCGGCGTCGGCAGCAGATGCCTCTGCCAGATTCAGGATCAATCCGGCGTTGGCAAAGCGAGCAACGTCAGTGCCGGGAATCCAGAAGACATCGGGCGCGGTGCCAGCCTCGATCTCAGCGATCAAGGTATCCTGATAACCTGCTGTCTCCGTGCCGCCCGGCTCGTAAGTCAGCTTGACATCTTTCCAATCCGCTTGAATCTCGTCGCTGATCCCCTTGTACACGTCGGCTTCAGCCTGATTATCAGGACGGGTACGCCAGCGTAATTCCACTGCCTGTGCGGAGGCGCTGAGTGCGGGCGCCACCATGACGGCGACCACGACCAGCGTCATCACGATTCGTAATGTGCGCTTAAAGTTAAACATACGATTTCTTTGACTCCTGCTTTGTGTGCTGCGGTGCTACACCCACAACCTTGCGATGGGTTAAATAGAAGTTGACAACAACGATGCAATCGCAAACTTACGCTTACTATCCGGCACATCACCTCCTTCAGCTTACTTGGAGCAATCCGTAGGCTCTCTACTTCACCTGACCACTGGATTCGCGGATGACCAGTTCGGTTGGAAAAATGATCGGTGTTGATCCTTGCGGGTAATTTTGTGGCTGCTTGGAACGCTGGCTGTCGCCGTGCTGCTGGCTGATCAGATCGAAGAGCAGGGTGGCGGCTTTCGCGCCGATCTCGCCTGCGGGTTGGCGTACCGTCGTCATCGGCGGATGCGAGTGCTGTGCGTCCGAGATGTCATCAAAGCCGACCACGCTCAAGTCATCAGGAATGCGCAAGCCAGCCTCTTGCGCCCACTGGATCGCACCAATCGCCATACGATCATTCATGCACAGCAGCGCAGTCGGACGCGGTTGCAGATTGAGCAGCGCCTGTGCGCCCTGATAACCACTATTGCCTGTGAAATTGCCATAGACATGCGGCACCGCATTGAAATCCAAACCAGCTTCCTCGAAAGCAGCGCGATAGCCTGCTAGGCGCGGTTCGGCTGCGGAGTGGTCACCGGGATCAACGCCGATGATCCCGAACTGCCGATGTCCCAGCGAGATCAGGTGGCGGGCGATTGATTTGGCGCCACCCTCGTCATCAGGGCGGATGATGTTGCTCTGTCCTAGTGCTGCGTGATATCCGATGGCGACCCACGGATAGCCAAACTGGTGCAGCGGGGCGCTGACCAATTCTTTAGGCAAAGTCTCAAATACTACTGCCCCATCCAGATAGCCGCTGCGTATCAGGCGTTGAAATGGTTCAGCGTCGCTGACCGGAATACGCGGTGTGCTGATCAGCATGTTGTAACCGCGCTCGGTACACACGGATTCGATTCCCTCGATCACGGCGAGCAGTAGTGGATCGCTGAATACGGTGTAGTGATAGGGATAGATCACGCCGACGACGTAAGTCCGTCCTTTGGAGAGCGCGCGGGCAGCCAGATTGGGGATGTAGCCAAGTTCTTCGACAGCTTCGAGGACTCGCTCGCGGGTCGCCTCGCTGACGTAAGGAGTGTTCGACAGCACCTTGGACACCGTAGCGGTGGAGACATTCGCGCGCTGTGCTACTTCTTTGAGTGTCGGCATGGTCGCCTCTGCTTGTCTACAAAAAAATCTTGTGTACTAGGATATTTCGTTAAGCGCTTAACTATCCATATTGCACAGTGTAGCGTTTAACTATTTTGCTGTCAAGCAGCATTTATGGCGGGATTTGTTGATTAATTAGAAAATATGTTCGATTGTTTATTGGATTGCCATTTCAAGTTGAAGTGTGAGGAGTATCGATGCGTAAAATCTTTTTGCTGATGAATGTGAGCTTGGATGGCTTCTTTGAAGCGTCGGAGCACGATATTTCCGGTTTCAAATCGGATTTTGAGGCGTTTTCGGCTGGCGCTGGCGGCGAGGTCGATGGACTGCTGTTCGGACATCGCACCTACGAGATGATGAAGTTCTGGCGTACGCCGGAAGCGCAGCAGATGGCTCCCCAAATTGCCGCCTTCATGAACGCTACACCCAAATATGTCGCCAGCCATCAGCCTTTCGATCCTGAGTGGGATAACGTCACCGTGCTTAGTGGCGACGTGATCGCGGCGGTGCAGCAGTTGAAAACCTCATCCGGCAGCACGATTGGCATCTTCGGCAGCAACCAACTGTGCGTCAGTTTGATGCACCACAAGCTGATCGATGAATTCCAGATCATCGTCAATCCGGTAGTCTTCGGGGCAGGCACAGCGCTGTTCACGGGTTTGCCACAAAAGACTGAACTTACGCTTAAAACCTCGCGGCAGTTCCAGTCGGGCGCGGTGATGCTGATCTACCACCCATAGGAAGCAGTCAGTATCGAGTGACCTGATCAATGCCTGAATTCGTGGCGAGATTACACAGCGCACGACGGATTCAAACCAATATTGTTGCCATACAAACCTTTCCTAAACCAAAAACCGTGTACTAGCCCACTTCCTACCCTGCATCCAAGCAGTGCGGGGATCGCGATTTGGGTGCCGAAAGTTTGAATCCTGTGACCCGCGCATCGATCCGTTGTTGAAGCCGTATACTGCTGCTAGAATGTCGATCCATCTACGAATGGAAAGAACATGACTGATTCCGATAGCGACAGCAACATCGACAATCTCGATAACAGCGATAGCGAAACGCTGATCTCCGAACTGCGGGCAACCTCGCTGCTGGCGGAAAGCGCCGACACTATAGACAGTGCCGTTAGCGAAATACCCGCCGAGATCGTGCCGCAGCCTGACGATGCCGACGCCGATGCCGACATTGCCCGTCCCTCGCGGGTGATGCAGTACCGCGTTCAGCGGCGTTCGCAGTTCAGCATGGCGCTGCCCGCGCTGCTGCTGATCGGACTCGGTGTGCTCTTTTTGATCCACCTGCTGACGCCCGAGAGTCAACTACTCACCACCACGACGGCGCTGGGGGCGGCAGTCGGATCGCTCTCGCTCGGCTTGCTCTTTCGCTTCCTGATCAACGGACGACGCGAGATCGGCGTCTTTCTTATCGGTATGGTCTTGCTGTTGTGGATGGCGCTGGCAGCAGCGGGCATCCTCGGTGCACTCGACCTGACTACCACATGGCCCCTTGCCATTTGCGCGGTGGGTGTGGCGCTGCTATTGATGCTGCTGTTTGTGCGCGAACGCGGCATTGTGCTGCCCGCGCTTGCGCTGATCATTGTGGGCGTCGTGGTGCTGATGTTCACCACAGGCAACATCACCGCTGATGTGATCACCGCCGTCGCCCAGTACTGGCCCCTGCTGCTAATCGTATTTGCGGTCATCTTTCTGCCTTCCGCCTTTCGGAGCAGAGTACGTTGACCGTCGTTATTGCCAATAATTAAGCCATGCATATCGCTATTGATGCCAGCCGTACCACCGTTGCCGCCCGCACGGGGACAGAAAACTATGCGCTGCAACTGATCCGCGCGCTGATCGACCTGCGACCTGCGCACCGTATCACCTTGTACTTCCGTGACAAGCCGCATCCGAATCTGTTTAACACCTATCCCAATGTGCAGCGCAAGCTGATCACCACGCCGCGTCTGTGGACGCACATCGGCTTCGCGCGGGAACTGTGGCGCGAACGTCCAACCGTCACCTTCGTGCCTTCGCACACGCTGCCCTTCTACTTTCCCGGACGCGCAGTGGTCACCGTTCACGATCTCGGCTATCGCTTCTTTCCTGAAGCGCATCCCCGCCCACAGCGCGCCTATCTGGATCGCACCACCCGCTATAGCGCCCGCCGCGCCACCCGCGTGATTACCGATTCCGTCGCCACCATGCGCGATCTGATGGGCGAGTACGGCACCGACGATCAGAAGATCGATGTCGTCTATCCGGGCGTGGAGGCATTACAGCCCGCTACACCCGCACGGATCGCCGCCGTGCGCCGCAAATATCGCTTGCCGGAACGCTATCTGTTCTTCTTGGGGACGCTGCAACCGCGCAAGAACATCGTGCGGCTGGCGGAAGCCTTCGCGCAGTATCTGGCAAATGGCGGCGGTGCCGATGAATCACTGCATCTGGTGCTGGCGGGCAAGCGCGGTTGGCTGGTCGATGATGTACTCAGCAAGCTGCCCGAATCCGCCAAACCGCGCATCCACTTCACGGGCTATGTCGAAGATGACGATGTGGCGGGGTTGTACACGGGATCGCTCGGCTTTTGCTTCCCCTCGTTGTATGAGGGTTTCGGCTTTCCAGTGCTGGAAGCGATGCGCTGCGGCTCGCCGGTGCTCTGCTCTAACACTTCCTCGCTGCCCGAACTCGCCGGAGACGCCGCCATCCTCGTTGATCCGCTGGATGTCAACGCCATTGCCGACGGGATGCACCGCCTTGTCAGCGATGAGTCGCTGCGCCGCACCTTGATTCAGCGCGGCAATGAGCAGGTGAAGAAGTTTACGTGGCAGCGTGCCGCGATCCAGACTTTGCAGACGCTGGAAAAAGCCGGACGTTGAGTTGAATCAGCGCCTTCTGTGCATCCAGCTTGCCGATATTGGCGATCTGATCCTGACTACGCCAGCACTACAGGCACTGCGCGTACAATTTCCCGCTGCACACATCACCATCCTGACCTCACCGCACGCCGCACCGATACTCGATCACAGCGGGCTAGTGGACGAAGTGATCACCGCACCGCGCAGCCTGATCCGTTCGCGCATTGATCTTGGCGGTTTGCTGCGGTTGCTGCGCCGGAGTCGCGGCTACGACACCATCTTGATCTTCCATCAGCTAACAACCCGCATTGGTGCATGGAAATACGCGCTCCTAGCATTTGCTTCTGGCGCTAGAGTCCGCGCAGGCTTGGAGAATGGTCGTGGCTGGTTTCTCACCCATCGCGCACCCGATCACGGATTCGGCGTCAAGCATCAAGCGGACTACTGGCTAGACGTAGCTGCCTTGATCGGCGCGACAGGTGGTGATCGTAAGCTTCACGTCGGCATCAGCGAGGCGGATCGCACATGGGCAGCGCAGCAGCTTCCCGACTCCCGCGCTCACTACATCGCCATCCATCCCGGCAGCGGCGGATTCAGCCTCGCGCGGCGTTGGGAAGCGGAGAAATTCGTTGCTCTTGCCAACCGCTTGCCCGCAGATCGGCGTATCATCCTCGTAGGCGGCAAAGACGATGGCGCTGACGCAATATCGGCGCAATTGGCGCGTCCCGCAATCAATCTCGCGGGCAAAACTACGCTCAATCAACTGACCGCTATCCTCGAACGCTGCGCGGACTTCTACGGCGCGGACTCCGGCGTGATGCACCTTGCCGCCGCCGCTGGCACGCGTATCCACGCGATCTATGGTCCAAGCAATCACTTAGCATGGCAGCCTCGATCCGCCGACGCACAGGTGATCCGCAGTGGGGTACTCTGTAGCCCTTGCAACTACACCGGACATACCCTCGGCTTACGGCACGGCTGCGAAGCACGCACCTGCATGAAGCTCGTCGGAGTGGATGACGTGCTGACGCCAGAGAACCCGGAGCTAAAGCTCCGGGCTGACATAGTAGTGCCGACTGACTCGCGTGGAAATACTGCTTCAGCCCGGAGCTTTAGCTCCGGGTATAACGGGAGCGAAAGTAGACTCCCCGTCCTCGGCATCCCGATCGACTCGACCACCTTCGACGCACTGCTCGATCAAATCTCTGTCTGGATGCATACTGACTCCGCGCACCAGATCTGCACCGTCAATCCGGAATACGTGATGCAAGCACAGCGCGACGTGCTGCTGTTCAACATCCTCCAGCGCAGCGATCTCAATGTACCGGATGGTGTTGGCTTGTTATGGGCGGCGAAGCGACTCGGCAACCCACTGCCACAGCGCGTCACGGGATCGGATGGCATCTCGCTGATCGCGGAACGGGCAGCACAAGAGGGCTGGCGGCTGTTCCTGCTCGGCGCTGCCCCCGGTGTGGCGGATCGTGTGGCGGCGCTGTGGCGCGAACGCTACCCCAACATACAGATCGCGGGCACCTATTCCGGTGATGCCTCCGCCGAACAGGAAGATCAAATCTCTGCCATGATCAAGAACAGTCGTGCCGATGTGCTGTTCGTCGCCTTCGGGCAGGGCAAACAAGATCACTGGATCGCCCGCAATTTGCCGCGTCTGGGCGTCAAGGCAGCGCTTGGCGTCGGCGGTGCCTTCGATTTCGTGGCAGGAGTGGCAGTTCGCGCACCCCTGTGGATGCAGCGGTTGGGGGTAGAATGGCTGCATCGTCTGATCACCCAGCCGTGGCGTTGGCGGCGGATGCTGCGCCTGCCGCTGTTCGTGATCGCTGTGCTGACGCGGGGATCGAAGCCGCCGCGTGCCTTTGAAGGGGGCAAACCGTAATGACTGCCAGTCTGCGCCAAGCAGTGGATCGGCTGAAAGGACAGCGTGTCTTGATCGTCGGGGATGTGATCCTCGATGAATACCTGATCGGCAATGCTGAACGCCTCAGCCGCGAAGCACCGATCCCCGTGCTCACTTTCGAGCGCCGCGAGTTGATCCCCGGTGGTGCGGCAAATCCGGGCGTCAATGTGGCACGGTTGGAGTCGAACGCTGTGCAGATTGGCGTGATTGGTGACGACGAAAATGGCACGCTGCTGCTGCACCAGTTGCGGGATGGCCATATCGATCCGGCTGGCTTGGTGCGCGATCCCTCGCGTCCGACGACCACCAAGACGCGCATCATGGCGCAGATGGGCTTACGCTTCCCGCAGCAGGTCGTCCGGCTGGATCGTCTGGATCGTTCTCCGATCAGCCCCGAGATCGAACGGCAGGTCTGCCAGCGCATCCGTGAACTTGCCCGCGATGCCAACGCAGTGATCGCCTCTGATTATCTGGGCGGCTTGATGACACCTACCGTAGTCGCCGCGATCAAGGAGTCACAGGCGCTCAAAGTGGCAGATGCACAGGGGCAGTTCCTCAAGTATGTTGGCTTCGATCTGGTTAAGTGCAATGCCGCTGAAGCCGCCCGCTACGTGCGCCGCGAGTTGCACGACGCCGCCGATTTCGAGTCCGCTGGACGGGAAATTTCAGCCGCGCTCGGTGGCGGGGATATCATGATCACGCGCGGCGCGGAGGGTATGAGCATCATTCATGGCAGTGAGGTGACACACGTCGCCGCGCCCACCGTCGAAGATGTCTTTGATACCGTCGGCGCAGGCGATACGGTGGTCGCGCTGATGACGCTGGCACTGTGCGCTAAGTTGCCGCTGGTCGAAGCCGCCTTGATCGCTAACGCTGCCGCCGGAATCGTGATCCGCAAGGTGGGCAACTACGCGCCGACACCGGATGAACTGCGCGAAGCGCTAAGTTAGCGTCGGTCTCGTAAGCTTAGCCGATCTCGCGCTTCCGACCACTGTATCCACAGCCGCATCCCGATCAGCGCAATAGGCGATAGCGCCACCGCGATTTTGCTTACCCGCGCCAGCACAGAAGGACGCTGACTGCTTTCCTGCGGCTTGACCGTAGGCTCCGGTCGGTACTGCTGCGCCACCACCTTCGGATCATTAGCCGCTGCCTTTGCCTTCGCTAAAGAGCCATAGGTACTGGCATATACCTGCGTGAACTCGGCACCGAGAAACAGGATTTGCGCTGAATAGTTGATCCACAACAGCAAAATGATTAGTGAGCCTGCCGCGCCATAACTGGAAGCGACACTGCTGTGCCCCAAATATAGTCCGATCAGGAATTTGCCGATGGTGAACAATAGCGCGGTGATTGCTGCGCCTAACCACACGTCGCTCCAAGCGATGTAAATGTCAGGCAATACGCGGTAAATCAAGGCGAACAGCAGTGTGATCACGCCGAAGGAAACGAGGAAATTGATGACTTGCCACACCGCAACTGGAATGGGCAAACGGGCACCAAAATAGTCGTTCAGGGCAGTCAAGACCGCACTGATCACCAGCGATACCAGAAGCAGGAAACCCGTTCCTAGCACCATCGTGAACGAGATCAATTGAGTTTTCAGGTTGAACAGTATCCCGCCAAGTCCTGAAGGTCCGGGCTTCGGCGGCACATTCCAGATCGTGTTCAGTGCCGTCTTGATCTGCCCGAATGCACCCGCCGCGCCGAACGCCAGCGATACCAGCCCGATCACGGTGGCGACGATACCGGCGTCGCGTTGACTGGCGCCTTCCAGCATAGTTTGGATCAACTGTGCGCCGTCATTTCCCACCAGATCGCGGATCTGGGCGAGCACCTGTGTTTGTACGTTCTGCTGTCCATACAACAGACCCGCTACGCTGATTACAATCAGCAGCAGCGGCGCTAAGGAAAATACAGTGTAGAAAGAGAGTGCCGCCGCTAACTGTGGTGCTTTGTCTTCGCTCCATTCAGCGATGGTCGCTGAAAGTAACTGCAGGAGCGCTTTCGGTTTCATGCTTCCCTCAATGCATCTGAACTCAGCCTCTTTGAGTTAGCATAAGAGCAGTCACCTAAATAAATGCCAAAGGTTCCCGCTATTTTGGCTGTTCCGCCGACCACCCGTACATGTTGTAACTACAGTAATCCTCGAAACCTAGGCGCAGATACAAGTTGTGAGCTGGCTCCAGCGCGTGCAAGATGATCAGCTTCTGCCGCTCTTTATCGATCTCCTGGCTGAGCACAGCGTTAAGTAGGCTGGCGGCTAAACCCTGTCCGCGCACGGCGGGTAAGGTCCCCACCCAGTACACGCCGACTGTTTCGCCTATGGTCAGCAGCGAGATGGTGGTGACGGGCTTTCCCTGCACAAAACCGAGGTAGTAGCTCCAGCGTGGATCGCTGATGCCGCTGAAGATCGTCAGCAATATCTGGCTGGAGAACCCATGGAACGCCGCACTGACGATATTCGCCCACACCTGCATCAGTTGATCATCCGCCACGCGCTCGTAGCTAATCGGCGGCAGATCGCGCGGCTGCCAGCTTGGCATTTCCAACGCCATACCGAAGCTGTGGAAGGCGTGCTGGAATCCCTGCGCTTGTAACTGCACTGCGAGATCGGCGGGTTCGGTGGCGGGATCGCACACCCAACTGACGGGTACCTGCCACTTGGCGTAACGCTGCTGTACGCTGCGGATACGCGCTGCCGCATCGCCAGCAATATGGGCATCAAACACGCGGTTGAGGAATGGCTGTCCCGTATAAATCCACGTCAGATCGGCTTCACGCCCGATCTCACCACCCGTCGTTTGCCCGATGGAGAGATACGACTGATAGAGATTGCCGCTGATCGCCTCGACAATCTTCGATTCTGCTTGCATAGTCATAGCTTTGTTCCAGTGATTGACCGCTAGATCATACCGTTCTTAGAATTTTTTAATCAAAATCAGGGAACTTCCGAATAGGCAAAGGAGTCTCTAGGGTGTAACGTGATCAACAGGGACACTCTCATTGGCGTCATTTTCGTTCCTGTTTAGAAGCAACCAGCAATTGGAGGAAATAGCTCATGTTCAAATCGACTTTCGCCCGTATAGGGGCAGTAGCGCTAGTAGTGACGGCGCTCGCATTCACCGCCACTAGCGCACCACGTCCCGCTGAGGCGCAAGGTAATCCTATCACCCCGAACACCGTCTCCGTAACGGGTATCGGGGTGTCCAATGGCGCACCCGATGCGGCAAGCGTCAACTTGGGTGTTGAGGTGGTCAGTCAGGATGCGGCGCAGGCGTTCAACGACGCCAATACCCTGATCGAAAAGGTAACCCAAGCGATCATCGACGCGGGTGTGGCACAAGATCAGATCACCACGACTAGCGTCAATATCTACTCGCAGCCTATCCAGCCGATGGGTCCCGCCGAAGGTACTAACGCGACGGCACGCACTTATACTGCCAGCATCTTGCTGCGTATTCAGGTGCTAGATGAGGGTACCAACGGACAGGCAACCAAAGTCGGACAGGTGATCAACGCGGCGGTGGAAGCTGGCGCGAACGTGATCAACGGCATCGAAATCTACCTGAACAATACCAAGACGCTGGAAGATGATGCCCGCGTCAAGGCTGTCGCAGATGCCCGCGCCCGCGCTGAAGCGTTGGCGGCGGCTGTCGGTGGCACGGTTGGTGCTGTGGTAGCGATGGAGGAGTACACCAGCGTCAGCGGACCTGTCTACTACGCTGGACGTGGTGGCGGCGGTGGTGGTAGCGCCGAAGCCTCGATTAGTCAGGGGCAGTTCACGGTCAGCGTGCAGGTGCGCGTCACCTTCGCTCTGAACGCCTCCTAACTTCGGATCACTGCGCAGAAACGCAAAAAAGCGGTGAGTCTGATCAGACTCACCGCTTTTTGTTTATCCTCAGTTATGGGCGGGTGTACCTCATCTGGCGCTGAAGCGTCGAGGTGAGGTAAATCACCCAATCGTCTGCCGTTCGGGAGTCACAATCGGTGCGATCGCGCCCTCAATGTCCTTGCGGTACTGCTCCAACCACGGCGGCAGTTTCAATTCTGCGCCCATCGTGGCGGCAGGCTCATCAACGGCGAATCCCGGTCCCATTGTCGCTAATTCCACGATATGCCCATCAGGATCATTGGTGTAGATGCTTTTGAAGTACACCCGATCCAGAACGGGCGAGACGCGGTAGTTCGCTTGGATCAGCCTCTCGCGCCATTCTAGCTGCACCGCCTCATCGGCAACCGCCAGCGCAAAGTGATGCGTCTGTCCGGCGCCTATCTGCGCCCGCCGCGCGTTCTTGCGCTCGAAGTAGGTGATCAGCGTACCCGGCTTGCCCTCACCTGTCCCCCAATACCAGTGCGCCGAATTCGGATCATCGAAGTTTGAGGTCATCTTCACTCGTCGCATTCCGAGCACACCGCTGAAGAATTCCTGCGTGCGGTTGATGTCCGATCCAATGGCGGTGATGTGATGGATGCCATTCGACAGCGCCATCTCCGGCGTGATCTCATTGACAGGTTCCGCCCAGATCTCCGCCTTGATGCGCTCCTCATCGCGGTTGTACAGAGTCATCTCGGTCGGTGGTAACTGGAACGTGGTACCGATTAGTTCCGGCGCCTCGTCCACCGTCCAGCCCGGACCCATCGTGGCGATCTCCAAGATCGTGCCATCAGGATCGCGGAAGTAGATCGACTTGAAGTAGTGCCGATCCAGCGGACCATCCACCTGCAAACCATGATCGATCAGGCGGCGTTTCCACTTCAGCAAACCCTCGTAATCCTTGACCGCCATCGCCAGATGATGCGTGCCGCCGACGCCCCAACGTCCCTGCGGTGCACCGGGCCACTCGAAGAAGGTGATCACGCTGCCCGGAGCACCCGCCTCATTGCCGAAATACAGGTGATAGCTGCCCGGATCATCGAAGTTGACCGTTTTCTTGATCAGCCGCAGCCCCAGAACCCGCGTGTAGAAATCGACTGTCCGCTGTGCGTTCGCGGAAACAATCGTGATGTGGTGAATCCCCAAGATGCTCATGATCTTCCTCCCAATTCAAAGCTGCGAGTGCTGAACAAAGTGCCGGAGTGCCTAATTCAAAGACGATTACCACTCCGATGCATATTCGCCATCCGCATTACTACTCATCACTCGTTACTACCCACTACTTCCTTCATCATCCCTCTGACGAATTCGATCTCGTCAGCGTTAATCGTGTGTCCCATGCGCGGATAGATCCGTCCGGTGACATTGCCGCCTAACTTCCGCATGATCTCCGCACTGTCCTTGACTCGCTGCAGCGGGATATGCGGATCAACATCACTGCAACCGAGGAACACGGGCGTATTGTCCAAGCTGCCCGCGTAATCGCGCGCTGTGCCGTCAGGACCAATTAAGCCGCCGCTGAGAGCGACCACACCGCCATAACGTCCGGCATTGCGTGCCGCGTACTCTAGGGATAAACACGCCCCTTGCGAGAAGCCGAGCAGCATGATCCGCTCCCGACTGATCCCCTGTGCTTCCACCGCCTTGATCAGTTCACCAACCGTATCGAGCGCCGAGCTAAGATACGGCTCGTTCGATTCCAGTGGCTCCATGAAGCGGTAGGGATACCACGTATGACCAGCCGCTTGCGGCGCGAGGAAGGCGAAACCCTCAATCGGTAGTTCGTCCGCCAGCCCGATGATGGCATCTGCTGATGCGCCGCGCCCGTGAACCATGATCATCGTGGCTTTTGCTTTTTCCAGCGGATCGCCTGCTCTTAGCACCTGTCCGCCCTGATGAATACGTTGTGTCATGCTTGCTCCTTGTTAGCTTGATTTGCCTCACCCTTGCCCCACTCCGTCAACAGAGATGGGAGTACCTTTACGCTCTTCGTTCCCCTCTAGCCGCTTGCGGCAGAGGGGTTAGGGGTGAGGTTTTTCCGCCACACCAGCACCCGTATCGTCTTATCGGCTGGTATCGCCGCCTCCAAAATCAGCGAATTGCCGTTACTCTCGAAGCGGAACTGTCGCCGCTGGATCGTGCCTCGAAACGCCGGATAAGACGCGCCAAGCACCCGATGATTCACGACGCCAGCGACCTGATCGACTTCGTACGTGCCGAAGTAGCCTAGATAGCCTTCGAATGCCGTCTCCACCGTCCGCAGATCGGTAAATTCAGCGGCGCGGGCGTCAGTGCGCATCAACTGTACGGACACATTACCATCGGCGTCGTACATCAGCACCCCGATTGCACCCTCACCGCGACTCGGCTCGATGCGCCCATCAGGAAAGTGGGAGTGCTGTGACACTAAGTGCCACGTCCCCACGAAAGGCGCTCTCGCCGTTTGTTGATCCGCTTCATTCATTGGAGGTCGCTTGCTCCTTCGGTACGATTATCTGCTGATTTCGTTACAGCTCATAGATTACACTAAGTTTAGGTTCGGGTTGTCCTGCTAACTGTCCTTTGCGGCGTCCTGTCAGCAGTCCCGACCTGCTTCAATTGGAGTTCCATAATGTCCCTTTCGCTACCTGATCCCGCTGATCCGACCTTTATGTGCTGCGAGATGTCGTTGGCGGTGGGCGAACCGCTGTATGCCAGTGCCACCCGCGTCGATGTCTGGTTCGCGCTGGAATACGCCAGAGCACCCGGTGCTGAAGCCCTTGCCGAAGCTGACATCCCGCAAACAGTGAAAGATCACCTGAATGCCGCGCTGAAATCGATCCCGCGCTCTCGCCTGCAACTCATCCGCCCCGGCAAGGAACGCACCAAACCCGATCCGCGTCTGCACTTTTTCGTCGCTATCGGCAGCCCCGAAACGCCGACTCTGTATCAATTTCACCTCGACAGCTACGATGATGTGTTGTCGCTCGATCTGACACGTATCGCGGCAGGCGATCCGCGGTACGAGGCACAGCGCACGGATCAACCGCTGTATCTGATCTGCATCAACGGCAAGCGGGATCGCGCCTGTGCCCGCTTCGGTGTACCCGTCTACGAGGCGATCAGCACCCATCTAGCTACCCTTGACTTGCAGCACACAGTCTGGACGACATCGCACCTTGGTGGGCATCGCTTCGCAGCGACGGGCGTTTTTCTGCCCAACGGCATCTGCTACGGGCGCATGACTCCCGCTGATGCCGCCCGCTACGTGGATGATTTCCGCGCGGGTCGCCTCGCGCTTGAGGTATATCGTGGTCACTGCGGCTACGATGAACCCGTACAGGCGGCGGAATATTTCCTGAGATATGAATTAGAAATGAATTTGTTATCCGATCTGCGGCTCTTAAGCGTAGAGATGTACGACCCAAATAGCTGGTACGTGCAATTCGAGGTTCGGGGTCAGGCTCAGAGCATCGGGGTTCGCGTACTGGCGGAACAATCGACATTTCTCACCTACAAGAATTCTACGGACACAGCAGGATCACACGTAACAGTGTATCGGCGGCTGGATTGAAATAGGTAGTGCCTAAGGGCTACAAGTGTCAGTTTTATAACGGGACACTACAAATTAGTGGAGTTAGTGTAGGATCGAACGGATTTATCACTGGCTGGATGACCATGACCTTGAAAGTAAAACGCTGTTTAATCTGTCTCTGTGCTTTGCTGCTCCTGCTGAACTTCTCTGCCACTGGCATCGTTACGGCGGCACGGGCACAAGTTGCGCCGCCACTGCTGATGCTCAAAGATGGCGATCTCTACAGTTGGTCGGTAGAGGGTAAAGCTCTCACACGCCTAACGGAGTACGGCTTTCATCGTCGTCCTGTCCTCTCACCGGATGGTCGCACGGTGGCGTTCAATTCATGGACTCAAGCCGCCGTCGATGCCATTAGAAGCCAGCGCTTCTCTGCCGAAGATGGCGATTTTCCCAGCGACATTATTCTGCTAGACATCGTGACTCGCCAGCAGCAGACGATTGCAGGGCAACCAGCCGATATTTCCCTCGCGGGTAGTGTCAAGAGCGCCGTCTCGCGCTCTAATCCAACGTGGTCGCCCGATGGTCAAGCCCTAGCATGGACTGAAGTGTTGTGGAGCGCCGATGGCACCGAGATCAGCTACCAACTGGCGGTTTACCATCTCGCCAGCGCCCAGACAACCTACGCACCGCTGCCAGCGCCGATCCTGAAAAAAGATGAAGGTGTGCGTACTATTCGTGCAATGTGGGGCAGTGGCGGCATCGCCATGTACATCCCGCGCAAGAATCCCAATACGCCCGGTGCGCTGCGTGAACTGTACATCTTCAACGCTGATGCCACGCCTAAGCAGATCATTACGCTGGAAGACTCCTACTACGATTTTATGTGGGTGCGCGACGGCGCTAAGGATTACATCGGCGTACTTTATTTCAGCAAACCATGGACGCTAATCGATCCCGAGACGACCCAAACGTCACCTATGAACGGTACGCCGGAAATGTACGAGCCGGGGTCCGATCGCTACAGCATCTTCGTCACTGCCAAGATGAATGGCGCTCAGGTTGCTGGTTTGCAGTGGTCGGCAGCGTCAGCGGTTGCCCAGAAGGTCGAGCCGCTGAAGTTTCAGGCGGAGACGAATTTCGCCCACCGCATCACCGTCTCCCCGCAGGGGATCGCCTATGTTCTGGATGCGGTCTACGTCTGGCAAGACGGCAATCTGACTAAGATCGACGGCACGGCGGACATCGCACGCGGCTGGACGGACGGCGAGGCAGGTGCGATTGTCTGGGGCGCGACGGCATGGCGCGTGCGACATTAAGCATGTTCTAATGACATCTAGCAGCGTTAGGGTTAAATTTCAGATTGTTCCATTTCTTCCCTGAGGAGAACAATCATGCTAGACGATCTAATCAAAACTCTCACAACGCAGATCGGGTTGAGCGCCGAAGACGCCAAGAAAGTAGTTGGCGCGGTGCTAGATTTCCTGAAAAACAAGGTTCCCGGCGACATCGGTGGACAGGTCAGTAAGCTGCTGGCAGGAATCGACAAAGACGGCGATGGTGACATCGTTGAGGAATTGATCGGTGGGCTGACTGGTGGATTGATGGGCAACATCTCCGCCGCTGGCGGCAAGGCTCAGGGCTTACTTGAGAGCTTAACGGGCAGTCTCGGCGGTATCCTTGGCGACGCCGCAGGCACAGCGCAAAGCGCGGCGGGTGATCTGAGCAAAGTCGTTGGTAATGCCAGAGCGAGTGCCGAACAAACGGCTGGCGGTCTGATGGATAACATCGGCAAGGGCGTCAACGAACTGCTCGGCGGTGCGGATAGCAACAAAGACGGCAAACTCGATGCCGACGATCTGGCGAAGGGGCTGAAAGGCTTACTCGGCAGCTAACTGAATCCGTTCCGCTAGGCGGTAAGTAGCTACCGGAATTTACGAGCGACACAGAGTATTCAAGGGATACGAAATTTACGTATCCCTTTTTTATTGCTCCGTACTTACCACCAAGTAAATTCTCACAGATAAATCACAAGCTGATATATAATAGATTGCAACGTTTCAATTAGTTCAGGAGGCACTGGAAAAATAGTGAAGTTCTACCACAACCGCCACTGACAGTGGCACCGTCTATCGAGGCGCGCAGAAAGGCAGTTATACTCAGAATGAAAAGGGGATTGTTTCCGAACATCGCCAGCCTAATTCTGGCGGTCATCTTACTAACCTCATGTACACCACCAACTCCTACCGCTACACCGACTAATACTGCGACATTCACACCAACATTTACTGATACGCCGACCAACACACCGACTAACACTCCAACTGATACGCCGACCAACACCGCGACGTTCACACCAACATTTACTGATACGCCCACCAACACACCCACCAATACTCCAACTAATACGCCGACCAATACTGCGACATTTACGCCCACGTTTACCGACACACCTACCAACACGGCAACACCACTGGTAACGTTTGTACCCGGCGACAATGTGATAGGGAGTCATTGGAATATCAAAGTGACTAATGTGGAAACAGCCAACGTGCTGGACAACAATTGGCGTCCGCAGAGTGATCGCTCGCAATTTATCGTCTTAACGTTGGAGATCACTTACCTCGGACCGGAGAAGAAAGGGAGCTTTTCCCCATTTTCACTGGTGATGGTGTCGATAGGTTCGAATCAGCCCGGTTGGTCAAATTACACCAATCTGCATAGGCAGGAGGGTAGTTCGCAGTTCAGCGAGATCTTCATCATGCGCTATGTCAGTCAGGGAGAGACAATCATCGACACATTCGCGTTCGTTTTCCCGCGATTGTCCACAGATTGCGTGCTCTACTTCCCTGAAACACCGGGAATCTACCTTGATTTGAAGGCAAACGCACCAGCACCTACTTCCACACCGACGGTGCGCCCTACGAATACACGGCTGCCAACGCAAACGCGTACGCCGACGCGCGCTCCAACACGCGCTCCAACGCGTACCGCAACTCCATAATTGCGTTCGCTTAGGAAAAAGAAAACGGGGTGAACCAATTTCACCCCGTTTTGCTTTACTCGATACTGTTAGTGCAAGCCAATGCTTACTTCATCAGCGGTTGCAGCAGCACCAGCGCCGCGAAGCCCATGACCAAGGGGATCACGAACGTCCAGCTCAGAATCTTGTTGTCATAACGCAAGTGCATGAAGAACTGCGCCACCAGCCACGCCTTCGACAGCATCAAGCCGATGAGCAACGGTTCCTTCAAACCCGGAATATAGGTCACCAGTACTTCCGCCAGCGTCAGGATCACCAGCAGCACGAAGACCGAGAAATAAATACCCTCGTTGCCTTCTTTGTGCTCGGCATGTTCGATCTTAGCTGGATCGGTGGGCGTTAGAGCAGTGCGCTGTGGTTCTTGGGTCGCATCAGTCATTTGGTAAAACTCCTCACTGCTTAGTGCAGCGGTCCTATCAAGTACACGATCGTAAAGATGAATACCCAGACCACATCGACAAAGTGCCAGTACAAACCGAACACCTCGATCCCGATGTTATTCTTACTGTTGTATTTGCCACTGAAAGACTGGTTGAAGATGACGAATAACCAGATCACGCCGATGATCACGTGGAAGCCGTGAAAGCCCGTCAGCGCGAAGAAGGTCGTGCCGAAAGGTCCGCTGTTCAGCGTTACGCCCTCATGCCCCATGTGCGAGTATTCCAGATACTGCATGCCCAAGAAGCCCAGACCGAGCAGCAAGGTCAGGAACAGACTGCGCTGGAACTTAACCTGATTATCGCGCTTTACTGCGTCCAACGCCCGCACCACCAGAAAACTACTGGCGAGCAGCAAGAAGGAACTCAAGCTGGTCTGCGGGATGTTCAGGATTTCGTGCTCGGCGGCATGTGCCGGATTAAAACGCACAAAAACATAAGCAGTGATCAGCACCATGAATAACATCGTTTCGGACGAAAGGAACAGCCACACCGCGAACTTGCGGTTCTGAATGCTGGCTGCCTCGTCATGCGCGCCGTGTGCGCCATGCGCTGCATGGGCGTCGGGTGCTGCAACCGCATGAGCATCATGCGTCGGAGCAAGGGCGGTATCTTGTTGCATCAGCGAGACTCTCTTGTTTTGTGACTCGTGAGTAACTGGACGAAAAGATCAATCGACTGTGACAATGGTAACAAGCCAAAACTGCACAGTCAAGCCAGCAATTGACGATCAGATGTTAGGCTCAGTAAGCTGAATCTGATAGTGAACATCGGTCTAATGGCAGGCTCACCGAATCCGCTCCATCTTTTCAAAGCACTTCTCTTTGTTCACTCGTGCGCGTTCAAGAAATATCCCGCCAACCAGCGCAGCACATCGATCACGCTGCGGGGCTGCTGCTTGCCAGTGTAAAGCTGGCGTCCGGGACCGCTGTCCTGTAGCGCTTTCTCGTTGCCTTTCGCACCAATCGCTTGAACAACGCGCATCAACAACTGTGCGTCGCTGCCGATCTGATCCTGCACCTGACGCTGCTCCGGCAAGGTCAACATCGCCCACACCGTACCAATCTCCGCTGCCCACGCCTGCGCCTCTACTTCCGGTGTCGGCAAACTGCGATCATCCCGATCTTGGAAGGCAGAGAGTAAGCCGCGCAACGTATCGATGGCGATCTCTGTTTCGCGCACGAGGATATTCAACGTCCGGATGCCAAATAGATGTGGCTGCGCTTCCCGCACGAGGTTCAATTCGATCTGCTGCCCTTGCGAGAAGTAACCGCCGAGCCACCACAGAGCTTCAAGCCCCGTCGTGGGCGCGGCATTGGCATTGAACAAGCGCGTCCGCATCTGATCGGTGTCCTGGCGGGATCGCTTCAGATTGCGCGTCTGCTGGTGGCTAAACAGCGCCATGATCTGCACGGCGAGGCGTTGGAAATTCTCGCCCAACTGCCGCTTTTCCTGTTCGGTCATGCCACCGGGCGCACCCTGCACATTGCGGCGCAGCTTGAACAGTGGCGGTGGTTCCTGCGACTCGTGGTAGACTGCCGCGAAATCGATCAGCAGTTCGGCGGTGATCTCCAACGCCTGCGCGAACTCGATGAAGTTATCACCACCGAGCACCTGACGGGCACGCAGCGCGGCGAACATTGGCGCGGTCAGAGTCGCCCCCTGCTTCTCACCCATCTCGTCGGTGAGCTGGCTGCTTACGTCCAGTGGCGCACGGCGGATGAATACACTGATCGAGGTAGTGATCGCGGTGACCATCTCTGGCGACCAGCCCGCGATAGCATAGACCTGCGCGAACAGTTCGGGGATGGTCGTGCCTTCTGCCTCGCTGCCCAACGCCAGCGCAAATTCTACGATAGCACCAACGAGGCGCAGCGCTTCAGGGCGATCTTTGCGGGCAGCAGTAGCTTGTAGCAAACGCAGCACCGGCTCGACGCCCAACATAGCGATCAGGCGTGGATCGTTAACCCAATAGTTCGCCAGCCCGCGCATGGCTGGCTCCATCGCCGCGCTCCATTTCTGGCTGTCCAATGCGCCGACGAACGCCGACAGCTTGATCAGCGTGCGTAGCTGGCTGTTGTTGATCACTTCCAGTACGGGCAGTAGTTGGCGCGATCCGAGCGGCGCTTCCCGCAGTCCGATCCGCGCGATTTCCGCAAGCTGCCACTGCTCCGTCGCCTTGAACAGGTTGTCCTGATAGAACTGCAGTGTATTGACCGCTTCCTGATAACGTCCACGCGCTAACTGCATGGCGATCAGGTACGGCGGCGCATCATTGGGCAGACGGCGGATCACATCGGGGCGGCTGAGGTCTTGCGCCAGACTGACGATCAAGGGATCGAAGCGCGTCCCTTGCACTGAAGCCGCGACGTTGATCATGCCTTTCAGCGCGGTGGTATCCAGTAAGTCGAAGCGCTGACCGCTGTACGCCCACTCCACCAAGCGTCCGAGGATCAGCGGCTGAGTCTCCTGCCCGAACGAGGCAGAAGCACGCCGCAGCACTTCGGGGCGCGGTTGCCGCAGTGTACCATTCAACGCCGAGACCGCTTCGGTCAGCGGCGCGGGCAGTTGCGCCATGTACTTGGGATCGCTGAAGATGCGCTGCAATCCGGCAATTGGCAGGTGAGCGATGGCGAGCATGAATATCTTGCTTGCCAAACGACCATCGTTGTACGCCTTCTGGTAGCTGCTGCTGATGATCTGCACAATGCTGCGTTCGATGCCCAGCAGCGCCGACGACTCCACAAGACGATCCATCAGCTCGAACAAGCCTGCGGTGTCGTTGCTCTGCATCAGCGCGGCATGTCGTGTTTGCAGTGCCAATCCGAGCAGCGGACGCCAGCGATCCACATCCACGCCCAGCGGCGGATGCAGCAACCATTCCTCTACGATGTCGAACACCGCCTGCGAGGTATCGGCTTTGGCGGCGGCAGCTTCTAGCTGGGCGAACACCGCGTCTGCCACTTCCCGATTCTGGGCGCAGACTGTCGGAATAATATCGGTGTGAGCAGGATCTTTCATCGCCAACGCAAACGTCATCAGGTGGCGGGCATAAATCAGCCGCAGATCGTCCGGC